>CAWUTG010000001.1:0-39920 GCA_963925135.1 uncultured Verrucomicrobiales bacterium
CGCTTTCGTCACACCCTGGGTTGGCCGGGGAGGGTTCTTGCAGGGATGAAGACTCCTACGCAGGGGCGAAATGCGAAGGGCGTTTGGTTGGTGATCCTCTTTGGCGGACTCTTTTTTGTGCAGGCGTTTTGGATGAGTCACCGGATGGTGGTCAATTATGCGGAGCGCTCGATGGGAGAACGCGAGGGGGTGATCTTGGTCGATGATTATCTTTATTCTGTGATTCAGCGGAGCGCTGGTCCCGATCCGGACTTAGAAGAGTTTCGAAGGAGTGTCGGCGGGCCTCTCATGATTGACAAGATGGAGCGAGAGCGCAGGGGGATTGCACCCGTCACAGAGGAGGAGGTGATTGCCCGGTTTTGGGAGGAGGGACTTGCGGGGTTTGTGAATTATGAGCGCTTCACTAAGAGTGGCGCTTCACTTGATCATCTTCAGGAAGGGGGACGTCAACGATTTGAACGTCTGGTGGGGATGGTTCTGCTGGCGTCACTCAGCGCGCTTTTGTTCATGCCTTTGGCGATGCGTGAACGGGACCTTGCAGCGACGAATGATCATCTGGAGTGGTTGTTCAGTCTTCCGCTGAAGGGTTCGGAGCTTCTGTTAGGGAAGTTTGTTTCCATCACCTTGATCCGACCACTGATTTACCTGATTCTTTGGCCCATTCTGACCAATCTTCTCATTGCGGATGGGCGAGGGATTGCCATTTCTGCGGCCACGGCGCTGGGGGTGGCCTTCCTTGTGTCAGTGGCTTTGTCGGGTCTGGAGATTCTGGTCGATACCTGGCTGAGATCGCGGGGGTCGGCGAGATTGGTGAAGAATGTTCAGATGGTTTTTTCGATCACCGGGCTGCTCTCGTTCTATGGCGTCCTGGCAGCTTGTATCGCGAGCGGACCTTCGTTTGCGTGGGTCAATTGGTTGGCTGTCCGATTCCCGGGTGCGCTTGGTCAACCTCTGGGCGCACTTGTGCTTTCGCCTGCGGTGGTTCTTTGGGGAGTGGTCATCGTGGTCGCGATGATTTTTGGTTTGGGTGGATTTATGGTCGCGGACCGGCTGACCCGCGGCGGCCTGCTTTCGGGCAATGTGCAGCAGGCGAAGGTGCGTGGCATTGTCGGTCAGGATCTTCGCAAGAGTGGTCTTTTGCGCTTTGAGTGGTTGTTGCTTTTACGCGATCGGGCTTTGGCAACGCAGGTGATTATGGTGCCGATGCTTTTGGCGATTTATCAGCTGCTGGTGAACCCGACGATGATCTCGGGGGCCACGGTGGGGGGGATCTGTGCGATGGCGTATGGCTGCGGGACCTACGCGAGTTTGATTACGGCACCGCAGCTTTTGATGTCCGAGGCAAAGGGCGTGTGGTTGATCTACAATCTACCGGTTCCGATTGCGGCGTATTTTTCGCGTCGTGAAGTGGTATGGCGGTCGGTGGCGACGGGGTTGGCGGGAATTGTGGTAGTGGCGATGATTCTCTATTCGGGAGATTTTCAAGTCGGTGAGCTGTGGCGGTATTTTGCAGCATTGGCCGGAGTTTGGGTAATGGGGCGGGTGGTGAGTGGGGTCGTGATGGGGAAGCCGGAGATGCCCGATGTCGCTTCAGGCGAGAGGCCCAAGATGAGTTTTGGTCGGATGTATGGGGCCATGATTTTGGCCGGGATGTATGGAGCATTGCTCTGGCATGGATTGGTGTGGCCGATGGTGAGTGCGTTGGTGATTTTCTGGTTCCTGGGAATTGCGATCTGGCAGCGTCGGGAAATTAGCTTCAGCTACCTGATGGAGCCGACTGAGAAGGAGCCTCCCAGCTGGGGGGTGGATGACGGGCTGTGGAGTGTCTTTGTCTTCTTTGCGGTGCAGATTATTTCGGCGCTGATGCTGGGGATCGGGGGGGAGTTGAATGGTGGTGGTTTGTTGATTTCTTTTGTGGCCGGAGGTTTGGTGGCTTTGCTTTTCGCGTGGAATCGAAAGCGTTCCAAGGGCGCGCATTTGCCCTGGTCTGAGGCAGAGAGCGGAATTTCGAAAGGCCGGGCTGTCTCGGAAACGGGCATCGCGACGGTGATCTGTCTCGCGGTGGGGGCCTTGTGGATGATGGTTTTGAAGATGGGCTATTTTGTTGATCCGTCGGAGCTTGAGGGAGGACTGATGAGTGTTGATCAGCCGGTCTTTTGGCTTCTGGCGGTGGTCGCCGCGCCCTTGATTGAGGAACCTCTCTTTCGGGGATTTGTTTGTCGCACCATGATGGCCTTTTGGTCCCGGACCCAGGCCATTGTGGCCAGCGCCTTGCTCTTCGCGATTGTTCATCCGGGGACTTCATTTCCGCCGGTTTTCGTATTGGGGCTGGCGACGGCGATCCTCTACACGCGGACCCGTTCGCTTATCCCGGGGATTGTCCTGCACGCTCTCTATAATCTCGGGGTGTTGATGTTGGCCTCAGCATAAGGACGAAATTTTCACATTCGCTTCACCAAACCTTCATTGAGAGGGGTGATGGTTCGCGGCATGAGAGTTGCCTGCCTGCTCATTGCCAGTCTTTCGTTAGTTGCTGCTGAAGATTTGACTTCGATCGAGAACGCCCGGGTGACTCTTCCGTATTCAGAGATTCGCGAAGGTTGAACCGGCGACCACGATCCTGGTGCCGAAAGGCGATTGGCTTGCGTTGGCCTTGAAGGACGAGGGGGCGAGGACCGTGACGATTGATTTTTTGTTACCCGGACGAGCAGGCGAGGGCTTTCGCTTCAATGCAGTAGCGGCGACGGCCTCGGATTTGACGGTGCTAGGGGAGGCCGATTCACCGATCAAGTTGAGTGGAGTGCAGGCGGATTCGAAGGATCCCGGGCGGTATTATTTACCGTCATCGGGAGGGGAAGTGATCGCTTCCCGGGCTGTGGTGAGAGATGAGAAGGTGAGCACAAAGCCGACGGACTGGGAGGCCATCACTGAATCGCTCGTCACCAGTGAGCCTGATGTCTTAAGGGTGCGGACCCGTTTACAGCTTCTCACCAGTGATGCGGAACCGGGGAGTATGGCGCAGGTGCGACTTCCGCGATTGCCGACGATCTGGTATCTCTCGCCGATGGGAGAGAAAGGGCGTCGGGTGATCCAGCCTTCGATCTCTGACATTAAAGTGGCGCTCAATTACGAGCCCAAGAAGAAAGGCCTGTTGTGGCACCGGACCTACGGAGTGGATTTTTCCGGGAGCTATGAGAATCCCAATCCGACGCCCATTGCCCAGACCATCTATGTCAGTTTTCCGTTGCCGTCGTGGACTTCGAGCTATCAAGATTTTGCATTCAGCCTGGGTGAGCAAGGGACTGAAAATCAGACCATCCCGCGATGGTAAGATTACGCAAGCGGTGACGATTCCGGCGGGCGGGAGTGTTCTCAACGTAAATCCAGGCAGGTGGCGGTGCCGTCGGCGTCGCGAAGGTGGAGTTTGCCATCGTGGAGGACGGGCGGGGCCCAGGTGCGTTTGCCGTAGCCGTCGTGGCGGGCGAGTTGTTGGAATCCTTCGCGGGTGGCTTTGGCAATGATGACGGAGCCGTCGTCGGTGAGGATGATGAGCTTGCCGTTGGAGAGGATGAGGGAGCCGCGGAGGTCAGGGTGGGACCAGAGGGTTTTGCCGGTTTTGGCGTCGAGACAGCGGAGGAAGCTCTTTTCCTTTTTCTTGTGAACGGGGCCGTCGAAGCCGTAGAGGGCTCCTTCGAAAAGCACGGGTGGGTTGATGTGGTTTTGGAATTCCTTGTTGGTCCAAACGGGTTCGGTGGAGTCTTTTTCGAGGTCGAAGAGGGCGGCGCCTTCGCCCCACCAAGAGGAGAGGTAGAGCTTGCCATCAATCATTTGCGGGTCGGCTGAGTTTTCGCCATAGCGGGTGGGCCAATCGATTTTCCGGAGGATCTTGCCATCGGACTGTGAAACGACGTGCATCGCTTTGTTGCCGAAGATGGCGAGGGCGGGTTGATCGTGACAGGTGAGCGGGACGGCAGCGGCGTAGCCGCAGGAGGTCGGGGCGGAGTTCCAGAGGAGTCTGCCAGTGTTTTTGTCGAGGGCGATGCCGGATTCGTTGGCATTGAGAAAGAGACGGTCGCCGACGATGACGGGCGCCGAGGAGAATCCCCAAGTGGGCATGGGAGCCTTGGCGAGGTCGGCGAGGTCGGTGGTCCAGCGAAGTTCGCCGGTGGCCTTGTCCCAGCTGGAGGCGAGGCCTTGTTTGCTGAAGGTGTAGAGCCACTTTCCCTCAACGACGGGCGGGGAGTTGGGGCCTCCGGGGTTGTATTTGGGGATGAGATCCTGAGGGTAATTTTTACTCCAGATCGTTTCTCCCGTGGTGGCATCGAGGCATTGGACGAGGTCGTCGCCCTCGAGATTTCCGAGCGTGTAGGCCTTTCCTTCGCTGACGGCGCTGCCGGAATAGCCGAGGTGGACCTTGGCGGTCCAGAGAACCCCGGGACCGCTTTCAGGCCAATCGTGGGACCATGTCGTTTCGTGATCGTAGATGCCATTGCCATCCGGACCACGCCAGACGCTCCATTCCGGTGGGGCCGCGAAAAGGGAGAGAGTGGAGGCGAGGAGGAGGGCTGGCAGTTTCATCGAGTCAGAGGGGAATGTTAGGAAGCTTCCAGCGCTGTGACGATAGAATCTTTTTTACAATTCAGGCGCGGGATGACGGGTTGAATTCCTGGAATGAGCGGGTACTTTGAAAAGCCATTCGATTCGGCCAGTATTCATTTGCACCGCTCTCATCGTGATTTTTACCCAGCAACAACTTATTCATGGCCCTGGCTCTCTTGCAAAACTTCCATCGGTGGTGTCGGGCAAGGCTCTTATTGTGACCGACGCCGGAATCGTGGCAGCCGGGCATGTCGCCCGGGCAGTGGTTCTGCTAGGGGATGTGGTGGTTTATGATGGCGTTCATGAAAATCCGACGGAATCGAACGTGGCCGAGTGTGCTGAATTCGCGAGGTCGGTGAAGCCCGACGTCATCATTGGCCTGGGCGGGGGGAGTTCCATGGATACCGCAAAAGGGGCGCTTTTTTTGCTGAGTGGAGGCGGGCGGATGTCGGACTATCAAGGGCACGGGAAGGCGAAAGGGGAGATGCTCCCGTTCATCGCGATTCCGACGACGGCCGGGACGGGCAGTGAGTGCCAAAGCTACGCGGTCTTGAGTCGCGATGGCTCGCACGAAAAGATGGCCTGCGGCGACCCCAGGGCCTTGGCAAAGGTGGCGATTTTAGACCCGGAGCTCACGGCTTCGATGCCCCTCTCGGTGGCCCGGTTGACGGCGCTTGATGCGCTTTCGCATGCTTTGGAGAGTGCGGTTTGTATTAAGCGGACTGCAGAATCCCAGGAAGTTTCGATTGAGGCTTTTCGGACGATTGAGCCGGTGATTGAAGCGGTGCTTTCGGGGACGGCGACGCTGGCCCAGCGTGGTGAGATGCTGCTCGGAGCGGCCTTGGCTGGAAAGGCGATCGAAGCGAGTATGTTGGGCGGGGCGCATGCCTCGGCGAATCCGCTGACGGCCGCTTTCGGGATCGTGCACGGACGTGCCGTGCTCACGATGTTGCCCAGTGTGTTGCGATGGAATGCTTTGGTTGTGGGAGAGATTTATGAGGAAATGAGAGCGGATCTCACCGAGTGGGTGGAAAGCTTGCGCGAGTTGGCCGGGCTTGATCCGGTTTCGGTGCCTGCGGACAAAATTCCATGGCTGGCAAGTGAAGCAGCCCGTCAATGGACGGGGCAGTTCAATCCACGCGCACTTGCCGCCGAAGACTTTGAAGCCATTTATCGCGACGCTTTGACCATTACTTAGTCGGGCCGGACGAGTCCGGCTTCTTTTGCCCGGGCCAGCCAGGTGTTGGCAGTCTGGGTTTCACCAGTGGCGAGATGATAGATGGCCAGGGTGATGTTGGTGGATGGATGCTAGGCCGAGATGGTCTCGTTGATTTGCGCCTCAATGCGGTCGTCATGAGGAAGCCGGAGGGTTTTTCGTCCTCGTTACGTAATCTCTCGTAGTCGGCGAAGAAGGAGCTGAGCCCCAAGGTTTGATTGAGAAAATTGAGAATACTGTTGTAGGTGTTTTGAACCGATTAGTTGGAGCTTTCCATGGGTTCGGGCATGGTTTTGAGAACTTCAAAGATGCGGATGGCACCGGAAGGATCTGCTTCGGAGAGGGATTTGGCCCGGGAGAGTGCGAGGGCTGAGACCTCCGGGATGGAGAAAAGACTCCTCCGGGGGCTTTCTGAAAAACGAATCATTTTCAGGGCGTCAACGATCGTGATTACCGAGCCTGATTTCACCGCATCATTGAGGGCTGTTTAAAATCCTTCGGAGGCAGCCGCCTTTATAGGGAGTCCGGAATTCAGGTGATCCCGGTAGATCTTGGCGGCTGCGATATGCTTCCCTTCGCTTGCTTCCCGGGAAGCTTCTTTCAAGCTTTGACCGGCCTGTTTTTCGGGTGAGTTTTGGTAGCCCTTCCATGCCCCCAGACCGATGGTCATGACAATGGTAAGGACGACAGCGGTGTTCCAAAATCGGGCGAGTCCGCTCTTGGCAACCTTTCCCAGGAAATACCAGCCACCATCACCCGAGTTGACGACGCGGTGCGATCCCAGAACAAAGATGGCGATAAAGAGAAGGGAGATGCCATGTCATTCCTTGTGAAGGTGGGAGATAATTCGAATGATCGAAAGATGTCACGGTCATTTCGGAGAGCATCTCATTGTTCCCCGGGATATTTGTGTCAGAGTCAGAGCATGGATTTACAAAAGAAGGTTGGAGTTCGCTGGAACATGTTGCTGGTGTGCGGACTGGCTGCATTCCTTTTGGGATCGTGTCGGCCCGATCCCGTGGTGGAAGAGGTGAAAGAGAATACTGCGACCGGTGATGCAGTTGCAGTTCCGGTTGTGACCGATTGGCCGCTCTCACGTGGGGGTGCCGGGCTCTCCGGTCAGGTGGGAGTTCCCTTGCCGGTAGAGCCTGAAGTAAAATGGACCTTTAAGACCACGGGCTCAATCATGGGGGAAACAGTGGTGAGTCAGGGGACGGCGGTATTCGGGGATACTGCGGGATTTTTGACGGCGGTCGATGTCGCGACGGGAGAGAAGAAGTGGCAAAAGGAATTTGAGCAGAGCTTCGAAGCGGCACCGGCAATCTTTGAGGATACGATCTATATCGGTTGTGAGGACACGTTTTTCTATGCGCTCGAGCTGGAGACTGGTGAAGAAAAGTGGTCGCTCGAGACGAACGATAAAATTACGGCGGCAGTGAATCTCACCAAAAGTCCTGACGGTTCGGAGATGTGGGTGATTCTGAATGGTTACGATGGCGTGTGCCGGGCCTTGCGGGCCTCGAATGGCGAGGAAGTTTGGGTTCACGAAACGGCCAGCCCGATCAACGGCACTCCGGCAATTGTCGATGGGAAATTTATCGTCTTCGGGGGATGTGATGAGTTTCTCTACTCTCTCGATTTGGCGACCGGAAAAGCAGTGAAGCAGATTAAGGGAGAGGCTCCGATTGTCTCAACGGTCGGGACGGAGGGGACCTTCGTCGCGTGGGGAAATCACGCCAATCAAGTGCTGGGAGCCGATATCAATGCGGATGAACCCAGCTGGATCTACAGTGACCGCGCCTTTCCATTCATGTCAGCTCCGGCGATCGACCTGGAACGGGTCTACGTCGGAGGGAGGGATAAGAAGATCCACGCGATTTCCCGCGACAAGGGTAAGCGCGTTTGGACCTTCAAGACTGGAAGCCGGGTGGAAAGCTCGCCTCTTCTGTTCTCTGACGGACTGCTGGTAGGATCCAGTGACGGGCGTCTCTATGCGCTCACTTTGGATGAGGGGCAGGAAATCTGGACGCTCGACCTTGGCGAGTCTCTGATCGCCAATGCTTCTTTTGCCAATGGCATGATCTTGATTGGCAGCGAGGATGGAACGCTCTTCGCGATCTCCGGCAATTAAAGGTGGGGCGAGAGCGGCGAAACCATCTAACATTTGCTTTTTGCCCCTTGACCGAACGCCTTTAGGTGCGGTTAATTTCCAGTGTTGAAGGTAACAAAGATAGGCCCTATGGTTGTCGCTCTGGCGACGGCATGTTCCCTGACCTCCCTGATGGCGGAGTCAGTCAGCGATACCATTTTTCCAGAATCCTGGATGATCGACACCAATGTTGAGTATTCCAAGGAAATGCTCTCGGCCCAGCGCACGGTCGTGAACAAGGTGCCGTATTTGCTGGAAGCCTATCGGGATGGACTTTTGGACACGGGGAAGCTTTATCTTTCCGGCCACGCCATCTATTCCTACTACAACGAACAAACCGACACTGCGGGGAAGTTTCCTATTCTTGGCCGTTTTCCGGACCAGCACACCGGAGGGCGTCGGGCTGATGAAAACATTCTTGATACCGCAGATGTTGCGCTGACCTACGCGCCTTCCAAGTGGATTTCAGCTTACGTTC
Source organism: uncultured Verrucomicrobiales bacterium (assembly GCA_963925135.1). GTDB lineage: Bacteria > Verrucomicrobiota > Verrucomicrobiia > Verrucomicrobiales > Akkermansiaceae > SW10. Next base: position 8,443 of record CAWUTG010000001.1, read on the forward strand.
ACGGGACCTACACCGATCTTTCATTCCCAAGCCAGGAAGAGGCCCAGATTCGTGAAGCCTTTATTACGATTGGAAATCTCGCCGAGTGCCCCTGGTATCTTTCGGTGGGCCGCATGACCGCAAACTTTGGACATCAGGGATCTTACAACCCGGTGACCCACTCGGTGAACAACCACTTTTTCCGAGTCGATACCTACGATGCCGCGACGGAGCTTGGATACATTGGTGAAAACTACCGCTTCGCGTTTACGGCCATGAATGGTGGTCGCCAGCTTCGCGTCGCTGACAATCGTAGCAGCAATTTTGGCAGCAATTTTGCCATCAGTGGTCAATATGACATGGAAGTCGCTGGTTGGGATGTCTCTGTGGGTGGCGGTTACCTCTACTCCAGCATCTATGATAGTGATGATGCGAACCACCCCGGGGTGCACTCGAATGTGGAAACCAACCGTGAACGAAATGGTTTGTTCAATGTGTGGGCGGAAGCCAAGAATGGCCCTTTTTCCGTGATGGGAGAGTTCACCCAGACTGAGCGTGATTGGTCTGCCAGTGGTGCACCTGTGCAGGGGGTCACTCTCCAAGCTGCTTACGACACCGAAATCCTTTCGAAAGATACCCGCTTCTCAGTCGTCTATGGACGCGGCAAGTTGGGCAACGAGGGAGAGCAGTGGGAGTCGCTCCACCAGCTCGCGGTTGGGATGGAGACCTTCCTCACCGACAACTTCGCAGTGAGCGCCGAGTATGTTTACAACCGGAGCTTTATTCCTCTGATCGCCTTGGATCGGGTTGCCGATGAAGATGTCGATACCGACACCTTCATCTTAAGTGGCACCCTGTTCTTCTAGGAAATCCAGGAAGTCTTATTTTTCAAAAGAAATGGGAAGATCATCCCGGTTCCTTTTTTTGATTCAGGGTTCCTCGGAATCTTTGCGAGCCTCTTTTTCGAGGTCGCAATCGTAGTATCCTCTCGTCAGACATTGATAGAGGTAGAGCCACAGGAAGCCGATCACCGAGCCCATTCGCTGGTATTGGCGGGTGTGAATGAGTTCGTGGCGAATGACGGACCCGTTGAGGGGAGTTCCTTCTTCCAAATAAATGCCGTAGCGAAGGGCGAGGCCGGCAATGTCGGTGGAGGGGAAGCCCCGTTGATCGAGATGTTTCCGGACAAACATCGGAGCGGGAAGGGGGATGACTTTGGCGTAGGTCAGGCGAATTTTTTCGACGTTTTTGACTCCTGCATTCCTCGCCCACTGTTGGATTTCTCGAGTGAGGGGAGCTCCTTTTGAGCGGACTTTGAGCTCTTGCCACAGCACCCAGCACGTTCCAACGGGGCATCCGAAGGTTGCCAGAAGGGCAGCAGGGAGGGCGTGCATCGGAAAGTGACGAGTGTTACCGGGAGCATCACGTTGCTGTTTCCCGGTGAACCGTGGATCTCAAGAAGAGGGAGAGCTACCAGCTGAAAATAATCGGGCAAGTGACGATCTTGGGACCGGTTCCTCTTTGGTTTTCAGTCTCTTCGGTGCTGGTGATGTAGCCGTTCTCAAATTCTACCACGGTTTTAGATTTGATCTCCTTGGTGGTGTGGGTGAGTTGACGGAAAATCGCTCCGGTGTAGGGATCCCGCACGCTCTGGTAGTGATTCACGGTCTCGTAATCGACGAATTCCCAGACCTTGGTTTGGCCGGTGGCATTTCGACGAACGGTTGTTTTGGTGGGCCGTCCGAGGACTTTCGAGGCTTCCTCGGGAGTCATCCCCATTGCGATTTCCTTCTTTGCGATCAATTCACGCACGGCGATCTGGCGAGTGTGGACCTGCTTGAGCTTGGCGACAAACTCGGGGTCTTTTGAGCTGAAGGCGGCGGGTGTGACCCAGCCGGAAACTCCGAGGCCATTTTCGCGTTTTCCGCGGACGAAGTAGGCCTTCTCGGTAAAGGAGACTAGTTCCACCTCAGTCCCGGTCATGAGGGCCCCGCGCTTTCTCCCTCCTTTGTTCGTGGAGTAAACCCAGCCGGGCTTCTCGACCTTCAGGGTGATTCCCTTGGGCGCGAATTCTTCGACGTAAACAACCCCTTCCTCGGGATCATCCAAAAAGGCTGAAACAGGAAGAGCCAGAAAGAGGAGTAGGAAAAGAGCTTTCATGGTGGTTACAATGTAAGTTGATCGAACCGATTTGTCGACGAGAGTTTGACGGAGCGGAATCTCGCTTTATTCAGACTTTTTTCGCTGTCGATTCTAAGCCAACGTCCCTCCGTGACTGGAATGATTTCCCAAAAGCTGTTTGCGAAGGCCAAAACCTTGATTCCTGGAGGAGTAAACTCTCCGGTGAGGGCGTTTAAAAATGTCGATGGAGACCCGTTTTTTGTGCAACGCGCAAAGGGAGCCCGCATTGAAGACGTCGATGGGAAGCATTACATCGACTATATTGGATCGTGGGGACCGAATATTCTCGGCCATGCCCCCATCGAAATTACGAGCGCGATTCACGAGGCCGCAAAAAACGGGATCTCTTACGGAATTCCCAATGTTTACGAGGTCCAGATGGCCCAGATCATCACGGATTGGGTTCCCTCAATTCAAAAGGTGCGCATGACGAATTCGGGAACGGAGGCGACGATGTCCGCCATTCGATTGGCTCGTGGATTTACCGGGCGGGACAAGATCGTGAAGTTCGAGGGCTGTTACCATGGTCACTCCGATTCGCTTCTCGTGGCGGCGGGATCGGGAGCATTGACCTTCGGCGAGCCGGATTCGGCCGGGGTTCCCCGTTCCTTTGCGAATGAAACCATCGCGCTTCCCTATAATAATTTAGAGCGGCTCGAGGAGACTTTTGCGAATCATGGCGAGCACATCGCGGCGGTGATTGTCGAATCCTATCCTGCGAATGCGGGGCTCGTTTTTCCGCAGGCTGGCTACCTTGCCAAGCTCCGCGAGATCACCCGCAAGCACGGGGCTCTCGTCATCTTCGACGAAGTTATGACGGGCTTCCGTTTGGCCCGCGGCGGAGTGCAGGAGATTGAAAATTTTGACCCCGATCTCACCGCGCTGGGTAAGGTCATCGGTGGAGGTCTTCCTGTGGGAGCTTTCGGCGGTCGCGCGGAGATCATGGACATGCTCGCCCCTGATGGTCCGGTTTATCAGGCGGGAACACTCAGCGGAAATCCACTCGCGATGGTGGCTGGTCTGACCCAGCTTCGTGAACTCGACAAGCGGGGCGCTTACAATTATCTCGCTGAGGTTGGTTCGCAAATGGCGGAAGGTCTTCGCCGTATTTTCAATGAAAAAGGCATGCCTCACCGCGTCAATCAAGTGGGGTCAATGTTCTGTCTCTACTTCCTTGATGAAGAAATCGTCAACGTGGACACGGTGACTAAGCAGGACTTCTCTCTTTTCAAGAAGCTCTTTTGGGGCTGTCTCGAAGAAGGGGTCTATCTCGCTCCGAGTCCTTACGAGACCGGGTTCATTTCTCTGGCGCACACCACGGCGGACATCGACGATACCCTCGACGTGATTCAATCGGTCGTCTCCAAGTGGTAAGGTCATGGCCTGGATCGCCGCCCTCTTTTTCGCGGTAGCCCTGTGTTATTCGTCGGTCGGCTTTGGCGGTGGTTCGTCTTATACCGCGATTCTGGTCTGGCAAGGGGAAGGCGCTGATACCATTCGGCAGGTTTCCCTTCTCTGTAACCTGGTCGTGGTCGTGATTGGTGGAATTGCCAGTTGGAAAGTGCTCCGTTGGTCGCTGATGGCTCCGCTTTTACTGAGCTCGATCCCGGCTGTTTTTTATGCAGCCCGTTGGCGGCTTTCGGATGACGTATTTTTCACGGTGCTCGCTGTCGCCCTGGTGGTGGGGGGGCTTTTGTTGATTTGGAAAGCGCCGCGTTCGAATTCATTTCGTAAACCTTCAACTCCGATACTTCTCGTACTTGGGAGTGGTCTGGGCACGCTTGCCGGGGTGACGGGGATTGGCGGTGGGATTTATCTCGCGCCTGTCTTGCACCTTTTGAGGGCGGGCGGGGCTCGGGAAATTGCCGCCGTCTCGACCTGGTTCATTCTCTTGAATTCCCTTGTCGGGTTTACCGTGATTACCAGCGGGATGGGCATGGCAGGGGTTCAAAATCATCTCTGGTTGCCTGTGGCCGTGGCGGCAGGGGGCTTGCTGGGTTCAAGACTCCTTCAGGGAAGTTTTCATGAAGGAATCATTCGACGCGTGACCGGCATTTTGATTCTGGTGGTCGCGGGTCGGCTTATTCTTCAATGAAGCCCCCAGTATTCAGTATCGTTATTTTCTCCTGAATTCGGCGGGATCTCGACAAATCCGGTCCCGGAAAGGGGAGTGAGAAAGTGGCCGGAGTTTTGAGGTGACAGGATCTCGAGCTTGCCGTTTTCGTTGAGGAGCGCCGGAAGCATCATCGCGAGAAAGGGGTGGCTTTCGATTGGCTTACTCAGCGGAAGGCGAATTCTGCGTGGAAGGGGAGCGCCGGTGAGTTTTTGAAGCAGTGGTGCGAGGTAGCGGGTAAAGGTGGTGCCGGGTGCCGGGTGCCGGGTGATGAGTGCGGGGTCCCATTGTGCGATGGTGTTCTCGATGGTGATTCCGCTGGATTGTCGAAGTTGGTGGGGCAGGGGAGTTTGGTCAGCGGGGATGAGTTCGTCGCCGGTAGTGAGGATCGTGAGGTGGGGCAATTTGGTGACAGTGAGCGTGACTGCGCCAATCGAGGCCGCGATGCCCAGGTGTCCCGGGCCCAGTGTGATTCCGGATTCAAGAATGAGATCTCTGGTTTGGGCAGCTTCCAGAGAGACACATTCGCTCCCCAATTGTTCGGTAGAACCGAGGACGAACCCGTCTGCTTCAGAGGGAGTCATCAAAGCCATGAGGCATGATGATCACACTGAAGGTGATTCTCAACTGTCACTCTGCGTCAGTTTGGCTATTTTCCACCCATGAGGTTTCTCTTCCTCCTTCTACTCACTCAAATTCTCCCGGCCCAACAGATCCGGGTGGTGACTTACAATGCCGCGTTCGATCTCGCTGCCGAACGGGAACTAGCAGCGTCCTTGCGCGATGGAACCAATTTTCACGCACGCCGGGTTGCAGAGATTGTGCAAATCATTCAGCCCGATGTTCTCTTGCTCAATGAATTCGACTACGATGCTGCCGGAACCGGGGCGACCCGTCTCAACGACAAATTTTTCAATGTGAGCCAGGGCGCGGGGCGAATCGCTCAGAACTACCCCTATCGCTATGTCGCGATTTCCAACACGGGAATTCATACCGGCCTTGATCTGGACAACAACTCGGGAGTGAACGACACGCCGGGCAACGAAATCTACGGCGGTGATTGTTTGGGATACGGCGAGTTTCCCGGCAAATATGCCATGGCGGTGTTTTCGAAATTCCCCATCGATCTTGCCAGCGTCCGTACTTTTGAAACCATCCTGTGGAAAGATCAACCGGGAGCGCTCATTCCGCCGGGATACTATTCTGAAGATGAGTTGACGATTTTTCGTCTCTCATCGAAGAGTCATTGGGATGTGCCAATCGATGTGAATGGCAAGGTCTTCCACTTTCTCGTCAGCCATCCAACGCCTCCGGTTTTTGACGGGGCCGAGGATCGTAATGGTCGACGCAACCACGATGAAATCCGCCTCTGGGCTGACTACCTCACGCCGGGTGCCAGCGACTACCTGGGCGGTGGATTGGCGGAGGGCTCCCGCTTCGTGATCGCGGGCGATCAGAACGCCGACCCGACCCGGGGCGACAGTGTAAATACCGCCATCAACCAGCTCCTGAATCATCCCCTCGTCGATTCCGCATTCATCCCGGTGCGAACCGGAACTCCTACGGGGACGGCGCGTTTTGATACGGCAACCTTCAGCCTGCGAGTCGACTACGTCTTGCCATCCAAGGGTGGATTCGTGATCAATAATGGCGCCGTCTTTTGGCCTGCGTCAGGAGAGGACGGGGCCAATCTGGTGACAGTGTCTGATCACCGCCCGGTGTATCTCGACTTGGAATTCCAGGCGACAGCGGAGGAACTGGTTCGCCATCTCGCGATCGAGCGGACTGGTGATCAAGTCACGTTGACCTGGTCTGCGGAAGCAGGCGCGAATTATGGAATCGAGATGAATCCTGACCTGGAACCTGAAAACTGGACGACAGTTTCCGAGCCCGACATTGAAGTGATCGATGGAATCGCGACAGCTTCTTTGATGATCTCTGATGTGAGCGGATTTCTCAGAGTGAGGGCAGCATTGGACTAGTCCGCTGCTGGTGAATCTTTCATGAATCCCGTTCACGGGATCGAGGTTCCGAGTGCAGCCTTTTTCCAATTAGATGGTCTTCTTCCTGCTCGCTGTATTTGCGGACAAGAAAAAGTATCGTGAGTGAAAAATTCATGGCGTCCGCTCCCGAATCCGAGATTTGGGATCGCAAGGCCTTACTGGGATTGGTTGCCGAATTTACCAAATCCGGGAAAGATATCACCCCGCTCTTTTTGGGCGTCCCCGTGGTTTCAGATTCAACCCTGCATCGCCTGGAATTTAAGGATGACCGACAAAGTCCAGCTGCCTGAAAATGTCAGGATTCGCCACTGTGACAAAAGCGTCACCCATCTGAGAGGCCGCTTTCGTAATTTCGGGGTATGGAACGCGTATCGCAACCAAGCGAACTATGAACAACCCCATCGAAATGCTTCCTTTTGAAGATCACTACTGGAATCGGTCGACGGTCGATCGGCTTCGCAACGACCTTCACTGCTCTGCGGCCGAACTCAGCGCAGTGCTGACGAGAGAAGAGTCACATCCCTACTTTGATGCTCTGAATGTCCGGAATCTGATCCGGGAAGAGAATCGGAATGGCAGGAATCCTCACACGCTGATTCTGGGCCGTCTTGAAATGGCCTCATTCCGACAATTTGTCTTCCGGGGCTTCGGTGAAGAGTCCGGCAGCACCATGCGTGATCTTTATTTTCTCGGCGTCAATGTGAAGGCCAGCGAAGAAGGGACCCACCTTGAACTTGTTTCAGAGGGATAGACTCCCTACCTTCCCCGTGTGAGAAGGGCCTTACCTATCGCCTTAATTGGCAGCGCGATCATTGCCGCTTGTAGTTCCGGTTCCCGATGGGAAGGCCGCGATCCGGTAGTTTCGGCTTTGCCGAAGTCGTCCAATCCCGCTTTCGCAAAGGTGGACCTAATCGCGATCGAGGAGGTTGACGCCACGATTAGCATCGATCTTCGCTACAGCCGTGGCTCGGCGATTGCCCGACGGCCTCTTTATGAGCCCAACATGCCGGCCCTGCTGCGGCCTGAGACGGCGGTGCGTCTTCGCAAGGCGAACGACTACGTGAAGCAGTTCGGCTATCGCATCCAGGTTTGGGATGCCTACCGTCCTCCCGCTGCTCAGTTAATCCTCTGGGAAGCCTCGGGACACGACGATCGTTTTGTCGCCAATCCCTTCAGTAAACCCTCTCAACATTCCTGCGGCACGGCCGTCGATGTCACTCTTGTAACAAAGTCCGGTCAGCCTGTCGAGATGCCCACCGGCTTCGATAGTTTCACTCCGCAAGCCGCCGCCGCATACCAGCATCCCGACCCTGGGATTCTGAAGCGGAAACACATCCTCCAGCAGGCCATGAGTAAAGCCGGCTTCTTTCCTCTGCCCAACGAATGGTGGCACTTCACCGATCGGCGCTTCCGGGCCTATCCTAACACCGTGCCTCTTTCGGCCATTAAATCAGCGCGATGAAATTTCTCCTCTTCCTCCTCTCCATTGCGACTCTCCACTCGCAAGTCAAACCACTCGTGGGCACCTACCTCGGTGACAATCAACGCAACTTCTACGGCAATGTCGCGCCCTCAAAACTGAACGTGAAATGGCGCACTCCGCTTGGGAGTGGCAAGACGATGTTCGGCACCAGCGATGTGCGCACTTGGAAGGGAGCCGGTTGGACCGGACAACCTTTGGTGATTGAGGAAGCGGGCGAGCTCTACCTCATCCAGGGAACCCTCAGTCACCACGTTAAAAAAATCCGGGCGCGCGATGGCAAGGTCATCTGGTCCACCAGTGTGGGTGACGTCATCAAGGGAACCCCGACCTTTATCGATGTCGGTGGTCCGGCCGAGACCCGCTACACGCTCATCGTGGGCAGCCGGAGTGGCTTTGGCCAACATTGGCGCAACGGCACTGCCTATAGCCTCCATGGAATTTCCTACACGACTGGAAAGATCCTCTGGCGCCACAACTCACGGGCCACTGCGTGCAACAGCCGGGACTGTGATGCCTCTGCGGTCGTCGTCGGGAGCAAGGCGGCCATTCCTCTTGAGAACGGTTACTTCACCATCTTCTCTCCAGATGCCCGGAAGACCCACTTGGTCGCTGGCTTTCCGGCTCCGAAGATCTCCAAGCAGTATCTTCTTTATCGTGAGGCCGATCACAAACTCTACCGGAGTGAACTCTGTTGTGAATCGTCACCGACCATGGTTGGAAGCACTGCCTACGTTGCGGCGGGAGTGGGGCGGGTTTATGCTTGCGGGCTTGGCTGGTTTGGTGGGGCCAAAGTGAAGCTCGATTGCGGCGGCGACCTCAACGGCACCATGCCCCTGACCAACGACGGGCAACTCCTCCTTGGCATCGAAAAGCAATTCATCGCGGGACAAGGCGGAGTTATGAAATTCAAAACCAATGGCCAGGTCTCCTGGTATCATCCGTTGCCTGATCGAAAGTGGTATACTTGGAACGGAGGCTTGGTGGGTTCTCCAGCCGTGAATCATCGTTACCAATCCGATGTCTCGAAGGACCTCGCTTGCTTCGTAGGAGTCGATGGTAAGCTGACTCTCGTGAACCACAAAAAGACCCAGCCTGGAAAGATGGTTTGGGGGCCAAGGAAGCAGAAACAATACCCGGCCCCCCTCGTGCTCGACACGGTGACCTTACCCCAGGGCTCCATTTCCACGCCGCTCTTTGTCGGCAATAGAATCATCGTGGGTTACGACAACGGCATGGATCTTTATCAAGTCACGCCCGCTGGAAAACTGGTCCGCCTAGATCGCCTCAGCGGTCCCATGTTCGACGCCACACCCGTGGTCTGGAATGGCCGGGTTTATGCAGGCTCCAAAAACGGATACCTCTATTGTTTGGGCAACTAAGGTCTCAGAAGGTTGAGCGGGTAAAAGCTTTATTTTTCAATGACCTGCAACCCGCCCCAGAGGTTCGGGCTCAGCATGATTTCGCCGGGGATGTCGTCGACGAGCCCGGTGCTTTGGTTCGACCAATAAGAGCGCAGGTTGGTGTCGGTCCCTGCGGCATTTCCGAATGTCACTCCGAAGTCGGCGAGGTAGCCACGGTTTGAGAGAGGAGAAAGGCCCAGGTCTGTGAGTGGGATTTTCGCGATGATCGAGTAGCTCCCACCTTCGACTTTCGCTTCAAGAACGGCCGCTTCGATCCGTCGGACATTATCGACTTTTTCAGCTCGCCACGGTGAGGTGAATTCGATGGCTCGATTGTTTTTTTCGTTCGGCTGCCGGTGTTCGTAAAGAACCGCGATCGCCTTCCCTTCGAAGGGGGCGATAAGCAAGCGCTTGTCACCGGGTACGGGCTCGCGGCGGCTGGGTTCGGCATCAGGATCAGTCGCGAACTGAAAGTCGACACTGTCGCCGGTTGCGAAGAGCTTGGTCCAATCGCGACCGTTGTTGATCCACGGTGAGCGATCCTCGATACGGTAGTGGAGGTGCAAGTGGGTGGCGTCATGTGAGAGTTCGAGTTGCGCTTTGAATTGTCCTCCTTTGTCCCACTGGATGATTCCGGGAAGGGTTGCTCTTTTCGCGGCCTGGTTTTTTGCCACTCGCTGCTTGATTTGCTGCTCGGCCGATTCGATCTGTTCGGTCGTGATCTCGAGCGTACCGGCGATGCGCTTGATTTGATCGAGACCCTTCAGTTGGTAAATTCGATACGGACCGTGGCCAATCTGCACGTAGTAGTTTCCATCTGTTTCGGAGCGCGCGAAGCTGCCTCCGAAGATCTCACCACCGAGTCGGTATTCGTTGTCCACGTAACTGACCCGGACATCGACGAAGGCTTCATCAAGGTAGATTCCGTCGGTGCTAACAACGAAACACCGACCGTGGTTTCCATTGAGAAAAACGACGTCGCTTTGATCATCGAGCGGAGCGCAGCCGAGGAAGGCGAGGGTGCCCTGCATGACGCCGGGTTCGGGAAGCGGAGCGTCGTGAGAGCCGTGCACATCGCTCCATTGGTTGGGGTAGGTCCAGAGATGCTCACCTTCTGGGGAGTAGGCATTCATTTCCGGATCTGAATTAAAAATGAATCGTCCCTGACGATCTCGCACCGTGGCGACGCCGCTGCGCTTATTGCCCGGAGATAAGCTCACCGGGGTTCCTGTTGCGATGGCTTCATCGAGAGTGGGGTAGTTAGGAACTCCATTTGTTAGAAACCCGCGTGGCGCGATGGCGAGGATCTTCACTTGATCATCAATCACGACCGGCACTTCGAGCGTAAGTGAACTCTGGAGATGTCCCCACGCACCATCTGCGAACATGAGTTGATCGCCACAGAAATCGAACTCGTTTTGCTGAGTCTCACCGTCGCCATTACGATCTACCCACAGCACCCCCATGCCCCGTTGTGCCCAGGGTTGGCGTTCGCCATTGGCCCCGGATTGTTCCTGCGATTTCTTCTCCGGCCACTTCGCGTAGAAGGCATCGATGTAGGCCTGTGGTGGCTGCCAGTCGCAACCGTAGGCAAAATGGTGAGTGCCGCAGACTGCTGCGATGTCGCGGATCGTTCCGTCGTCCCGCACTTCGGAGATGAGTGCGATTTTTCCTCGTGAACAAAGGAAGGTGCGTTCGGAATCGCGGAAGAAGCGGTAGCTTTGCGGATGATAGTTTTTAAAATGTCCTTCTTCACGGGACATGATGTGAGTCGGTCGTGAGGAGCTCTTCTCGATGTCGACGTCCCAAAAGCATCCGAGCCCAATCCAACGTCTCGGGTTCTTCGGATCGAAACCGGAGCCGTCGCCGCCGTAGTGCGGCATGCCGAATTTCTCGTAGGCGACGGTCTTCGTTTTAAGATCCCATGCCAGAACGCGCTTTGGATTCCAACGATCTTCAGTGACCCAGAGTTTGCCATCAGGTCCCATGGCGAGGCCCGAGGGATTGACCATGCGCGCGGGATCGTAGGAGCCTTCGTAAGGACCGCCGGGGTTTCCGATCGTACCCAACTTCTTGCCATCTTCGGAAAAACGATGCACCTGGTGGGAACTGTGATCGCTAAGATAAACTTCGTTATTTTGGCCGATGGTGATTCCCCGGATATCGAGGTCTTGAGAGGCGATGATTTCTTGTTGGCTGCTTAGGTCGAGCACGCCCGAGTCAGTGGCTGCGTAGATCTTGCTTCCGGAGGCGAGGTGGCGAACGCCTTTGGCGGGGATGGTGTGAATTCGTTCACCAGTGGTGGCATCGTAAACAAGGACGGCGTTGTGGTTCCGTGATCCGATGTAGAGTTTACCATCGTTGACGGCGAGTCCGGCAAGATTGAATTCATCGAGGTTCTTGTGGTCAGAGCCCGGGCCGACTTTCATCAGGTCGATCTCAAGGGCGCGTCGATTGCCGGGGAACTCGACCAACTTCCCGGAAGAAATTTCGTAGCGAACGATGGTGAGTTTCCAATCGGCGACCCAGTCGGAGGATTGATTTCGGCTGCCCGGGTCGCCCCAGGTGAAGCCATCTTGAGCGCAATAGAGGTATTGGTCGTCCGCTGCGATGGCGTCGTGGAGGATGCCGAATCCGTGTTGGTGTTCGTATCCTTGCACAAAATTTCCGGCGCCATCCAGCGCCATTAAGGCCCAGCCGCCTTCGGTGACGGGCGCGGCAAAAAAGACAAGTTTGCCGTTGGTCGTGGCATCCTGAAGAGTGCTGTGGTTGGGCCCCCACCGGAGGGGGCTTTCTTCATCACCGTCGGCGAAGCTCATACGATAGTTGGGAGTAATTCCGGGGTGGGTGATTCCTCGCCACGTGTATGTGCCAGGTGCCACGAGTCGGCCTTGTTCATCGAGACCGTTCCAGATGACACTGTGTTGCCCTGCTCCAAAGGTGCGGCCTGAGACGAGGTTGCGAATCCGGGTTCCCGTTTTTGCGTCTTCGATCACCAAACTCGCCTTGCCCTCGAGAGCTTGATTGAAGGTGAGGCGGATTTCTTTTTTGCGGGCGCTGACGGCTTCCTCGTAGGCGCTCAGATCGAAGGTCTGCCAGCTTGCCGGGTCTTGAGCGAAGGCGGCATGCATGGGCTGGTGGTCGTTGAAACCAAAACGCTCCCGTTCGAGCCCGCGTTTCACCGAGGCCGCGATTCTCAGATGGGACCAGTCGCCGCCGGGGAGGGTGAAGTTGAATTGACCCTCGTTGCGGAGGGCGTCTTTTGCCGACAAGATGAAGCCGTCCTTGGCGTTGGCGATACCGATCATGGGCTCGCCGGGGGTTCTGATCGAGAGAGTCCAGGATTCTTTGCCTGGATTGAGCGCGATGGAAAAAGGGATTCCTCCGGGGCGACTCATGGGGTGGAAATCGTCCTGGGTAAATTTGTGAGTGGCCTTGGGGTTTTTCGGGAGCGTCCGGAGGGTCGGTGAAGCGATCTTCGCGTCATCACGAAGTTCGAGTTTCAGCAATTGTTGCCGATCTTCCTCAAAAACAACGAGGCGATCTCCGGAGATTGCGACGTGGGTCGGGGATTGGAGACCGGAGTATTTTGCCAACCCGGATCCGATGTCTGCCAGCAAATGAACAGTCCCGGACTCCCGCTCGCTCACCACGAGTCGCGAACCATCGCTTGAGATGTGGATCTCACCCTTGAATGAAGCTCGCTCACCGAGAGCTTGCCATTTCTTTTCGTCGCCAGGCTCAAAGGCGAGGATTTTGCCATCGTCGGCGGCAAGGAGTTGTCCGTTGAGCCACGCCAGACTGCTGCAATTTTTGAGACCCGGAAGGGTGATTTCAGCCGGGTCCGACATCATTTGTCCCTGGTCTGAGATCCGAAACTCGAAGGCCTTGCCACCGCGCTCGACGACGATGAGGCTCCACTTGCCATCGCGATTGATGGCAGCTGATCCAGTTGTTGTTTCCGAGAGCTTGAAATCATTGACCGTTTTTGTGGCGAGGTGTGACCAGCCGCTTTCATCAATGAGAACTCCGGAGCACAAGCGGGTGTCGCGATAGTGGGTCTTAAGGACGCAGAGTGATTTGCCGTTGAGAACAGTGGGCTGGGCGGAAATTTCCGCTTCCTTGTCTCCGACGGTGAGGGGGGCTTCGCTCCCATCCTCCCAGCGCCAGCTTCCGCGTGTGGTCCAGATGTTCCCTGATTCGTCAAGGGCTACTCCCGGGATGGCATTCAAGGCGCCGATACGCCGGGCGATTTCCATCCTTCGTTCATCGCCATTCCAAGTGAGGAGCTGCACCACGCCACCCATTCCTGAGACGAGAAAACTGCCATTGTGCAGTTGAGCCATCCCGCAACCTTTATCGAGGTCGGCACTCTCTGGAAGAAAGCCGATGAAGCTCCCGGAGGCTCCACCCAAAACGACGCCGGGATCGGGTTGGAAATTGGCATTAATACGATTGATGGTGCCATGTCCTGCATGACTATACCAATGGCTCCCGATCTTTTGGGGGCTCTCGCCGCGGAATCCTTTGGGGAAATCTACGAGGGCTTTGCCGTCTTTCCAGGCTCTCACTTCGCCATCGCCGAAGGTGTGCACCGTGCCGTCACCAGTCACGTGGATGCTGTCGATACGAGTGTCGATCCTGGTGATCAATGAACGCTCACCGCTTCCTGGGTCGAGCCACTCGAGGTCTTTCGTTTGATCAGAATAGACGACCAACCTTCCTTCGAAGGAGCTCGATGAGAGAACTTTGATGGCGGGATTGAGGTCGAGCTTTTGAGGCTTTGATTCGATCGCTGCGTCCAGCGGGAGAGTGTATAGGGTGCTTTGCAGATTGAGCACGAGGAGGTGTCCGGCTCGCGTCATTTGATCGAGACGGCCGTTGCTTTCGGGGATCTCGAATGATGCGAGCAGGCGTCCGTCGGGTGAGTATCGGCTGAGTCGATCGGAGCCACCCCGTTCCCAGATGGCACCGTCGTCGTCGATGACTGGCCCAAGAGCACGTGCTGGTTTCCCGACGAATGTGGCCCGGGATTCTCCGCTTCCTCCGGAATTTCCGAGTGTTCCGGCGAACTTTAAAGTTTCGGCAGAAAGAGGATTGAGGGCGAGTAGGGAAACTTGAAGGACGAGAGAGCAGATGGTGTGGCGATGGCAGGACATATCGAGTGAGGCTCGTGGTGTCTTCCATGCCCGATGGAGACATGGGAAACTTCCAGCAGACTACCCGGCTTCTGACCCCTGTTCTATCAGAAGAGATGTGAGCTCATTTACTTCAGCTTGACCTGTTCACGCTTGCCGCCTTGGTGGACGATGGTGAACTGTCCGCCGGTGCGCTTGGCCATTGTGGCCATGGCCTCCTGGGCCTTGGGCTCCATCAACGAAACGGTGTTGATAGTGATGTCTTTCGATTTTGCTTTGGCGGCAATCTTCTTGGCGATGTCATCTGAATCATTTCCGGAAACACCATCGGTCATGAAGAGAATAGCCTGCGGAAGCGGATCCATGGAGAGGGCCATGTTGAGAGGGCCTTCCCAGCTGGTGCCGAAAGAGAGCTTGGAGTCCTTGACGATTTTCTGCGATTCCTGAAGTTGTTTGTCGGTCGTGGACAACCATTCGGGGACCTGGCTCCTGCCTTTGGGCTCCCAGCCGCCGGCGCCTTTACCGGTCCATTCGTATTTCTTGGCGCCATCAGTGATGGTCGCACCCTTTCTGTCACCGCTGTGCTTGACGTCGTTGCCAGCGACCCAGGCGGGTCCGGAGAAGAAGATGATCTGGTATTGTGTTCCAGGAACGAGGCTGTTGAGGGAATTCTTCATCTCCTCACGCATGAGCGGCTCCCGTCCGTTACTCTTCATGGAGGAGGAGTAGTCGATGATGTAAACAATGCGTTCCGCAGCGACTTTCTGGCCGAAGAAATTTCCACCGCCGCCGCTTCCAAAGCCGTCGCCGTCTCCCCAGCCACCGCCGAAGCCTTCTCCATCGCCAAATTCCACGCTGACGTCAGGGATATCAATCTCCGGGACTGGAACAGCGACCGGGGACGTGGTGTTGGCCGCAATGACGCGTGACATTGAGGAAGAGGGAGCCGCGGGTTTCTTCTCCACCTGGGTTTGGACTTTCTTGGGGCGGAGTTCCTTGTCTTTGCTGGAATCTGCCGAGTATGAGACCAACTGGGGAATCTCCTTGCTCTGCATTGCCATGGTGATGAGCAGCAGGATCACGCCAACAAGAACGGTCATCAAAATGGCCACAATGATGCTGGTGATCGTCGAAGTCCGCTTTTGGGCAGCGAGGCGAGCGCGAGTTTCGGGTGATATTTCTGCGTGAAGACTCATGTTTAGGAGAAGTATGGTGGGGATTTCTGAAGGGGATAACGGCTCACGGCGAGGAAAAATTAGAGAGATCTGCAGCCTTGGTTTTGGATATTTAAGTTCTCCGGAGTAATCTGAATTTCCCTTCACTAATTGGTATCCTCTCTCCATTCTCCCGTCCGTGCCCACGGATCCGATCACCACCACGGGAGAAGTTCTCCACAAATTCAGTGAAAACGCCTTCAAAGTCAGTCTCCCGAATGGAAAGGAGATCATCGCCCATCCTGCCAGAGATATGGCGGACCGGATTGACGAGGTGATCCCCGGTGCCCGCGTCGCTCTCGAAATGACCCCTTTCGACTTCGAAAAAGGTCGGATTGTTGAAATCGTCTAAATTTTTCTTATGACCCGTCACTTTATCATTGGAACCGCCGGTCACATCGATCACGGAAAATCTACGCTCGTGCAAACTCTGACCGGGACGAATCCTGACCGCTTGCCGGAGGAAAAGGAACGGGGCGTGACGATCGAGCTGGGGTTTGCCCATTTCTCGCTTCCTATCCCAAATACGTCATCCGACACCTTTGAAATCGGGGTGGTAGACGTGCCGGGACACGCCGACTTCGTCAACAACATGGTGGCGGGTGTGGGATCCATCGATCTCGCGATTTTTATCGTGGCAGCAGATGATACCTGGATGCCTCAGTCGGAGGAGCACCTTCAGATTCTATCGTATTTGGGGATTACGAATTTCATCGTGGCGCTGACGAAAGCAGATCTGGTCGAGGACCTGGAGTTTGTGACGGCCATCCTGGCTGATGATCTTCAGGGGACGCCTCTTGAAGACGCGCCGATTATTCCGATCTCAGCCCCGACCGGTCTGGGAGTGGATGAGTTGAAGGCCATGATCGCGAAAGTTCTCTCCGAAACTCCAGCTCCTCGGGACTTTGGCCAGCCGCGTCTCGCGGTGGACCGGGCCTTCTCGCCCAAAGGGGTGGGGACGGTCGTGACCGGCACCCTGACCAACGGAACGCTGGCAGTGGGAACGACTTTGACGGCTTATCCTTCGGGGCTGAAAACCCACGTCCGGTCGATTCAAAATCACAGTTCGTCCATCGAGGAAGCCGTGCCGGGGATGCGGACAGCTCTTAATCTTCCTGATTTGCCATTGTCCCAAAAAGGGAAAAAGGGGGTGTCCCGGGGGCATCTCCTGGTAGGGGGCACGCCGGGTGAGGCGACCCTGGAGATTGATGTGGAATTGACCCGGGCACTCCGGCCGATTCCAGGACAGAAGGGAACCCAACGTCCGCTGAAGTCGAATCACCGGGTGTATGTTCACCATGGTTCCGGTCGGACCCAGGCCCGGGTGCTTTTTCCGGAGGAGATTGTTCTCAATCCAGGGGATACTTCGATTGCCCAGCTTCGTTTTGATCATCCCATTCACACTTTGGTGGGAGAACGACTGGTGATCCGGGAGCTCTCGGGGGAAGCCACGCTGGCAGGTGCGACGGTTCTCGACCCCCATCCCACCCGTCGCCAGTTCCGCTCGGAAGTGCGTCAGGATTTTCTCATGAAGCGGGCGGATGCTCCCAACGATCTGCTGGTGCTTCTGCAGACGCATCTGGAGCGCGATCATTTTTTGCCACATACCACTCTCTCACAATCGCAGCCGTTTACCCTGGCCGAGGTTCAGGCCGCTTTGAAGAAGCTCCTCAAGGCCGGCGAAGCGGTTGCTCCGAGCGACAAATTCTATGCGCATGGCCCATATTGGAAAGAGCTTATGCTGCGGGCTTCAAAGCTCGTGCAGGATTATCATAAAAGTCACCCCGATCATGTCGGGATGGCGGTGGAGCTCCTTAAGAAGAGCCTGGGGGGGGCCACGGCGATTCCCGGATTACTGGATACTTTGTTGATTCAGCTCGGAGAGAAGAACTTCAAAGTCGGGGA
This sequence comes from uncultured Verrucomicrobiales bacterium, assembly GCA_963925135.1. Lineage (GTDB taxonomy): Bacteria > Verrucomicrobiota > Verrucomicrobiia > Verrucomicrobiales > Akkermansiaceae > SW10. The sequence goes on from CAWUTG010000001.1 coordinate 25,859, forward strand.
CAATTTGATCGCTCACCACTCGCATTCGCTGGAATTGCCTCCTGAGTTGGAGGCGCCGGCTGCCCGGATTCTGAAAACCCTGGAAGAGGCCGGGTTGAATCCCCCTTTGCCTGCGGAGTTGCAAGGGTCTCCCAACGATATTGCCGCCTACAAGTTCCTTTCCAGAACCCGGCAGATCATTCCGCTGGATCCCAAGGTGACCCTGGGCGGAAAAGTGTTTCAGGCGACCGTCGATCGCGTCCGCGCCTATATCGAGGTAAACGGGCAAGCGACCGCTTCCGAGCTCCGCCAGCATCTGGATACCTCAAGGAAGGTCATCATGCCACTTTTGGAACGCCTCGACCGCGACCAAATCACAGTTCGCAATGGCGACTTCCGGGTCCTGAATCCCCAGTGAGTATTTCGGGTGGGTGTCGAAAATGACATCTCCCAAAATTTTGAGACATTGATCTCATATTTTGAACGGTGAGTCAGAATTGTCACGGTTGATGGGACGGTGTTTCCCTCCGTTTGATCTCGTTCAATGAGCGGAATCTATTTCCATTCCTAGGATTAATTAAGATAGCCGCTAACCGATCCACCAGAGATCTGTCTACTCATCAGTAGGGTTCTATTTTTGTTCCGATAAGATAGTAAATATGTTATTCGTCTTCTGTTATGAGTAGTCGAAAAAAAGTAAGTGAGAAACCTGCGGCTTCGGTGCCGGATGTCGCGGAGTTGAACGGGCGGGTTCTTTCGGCAAGACCTGACTTGATCGATTTTAGGGACAAGATGTATGTGCCGACCTTAGTCGATGTTCCCTCGTTGAAGCCTCTGGAGGATTACCAAAGCTTGAATTTACCGATTCTCGACCAAGGCCGGGAGGGCGCTTGCACGGGATTTGCGCTGGCAGCCATGGCCAATTTTCTCACGGCAGAGCGGATCAATGGTCCACTCGTCGATACCCTGAGCGAGAGGATGCTTTATGAGATGGCCCGGCGAAATGACGAGTGGCCTGGCGAGGACTATTCAGGTTCCAGTGCCCGGGGGGCGATGAAGGGTTGGAATAAATACGGGGTCTGTCGCCGCAGAATTTGGCCCTATAAGATTGGTGAGACTGGCGGTGATTTGACTCACGAGCGATTGGAGGACGCGCGGAGGTGTCCGCTTGGGGCGTATTTCAGGGTGAACCATAAAGATCTGGTGGCGATGCATAGTGCCATTGCCGAGACGGGGATGCTTTATGCGACTTCACTGGTTCACAAGGGCTGGCAGAATGTGAAGCCGGCCGGGGTGATTCAGTATTCAGAAAATTCGATCGGCGGGCATGCCTTCGTGATCGTGGGATATGATGAGAAGGGATTTTGGATTCAGAATTCCTGGGGGGATGACTGGGGGCGTGATGGCTTCGCGCATTTGAGCTATTATGATTGGTTGGAAAATGGCTCGGATGTCTGGGTCGGTCGCCTGGGGGTTCCGATCACGATCGATAGTTCTTCGGCCTTTACGGCGGGCACCTTTCCGAATTCCCAAATGAGTCAGTCCGCCACAATTTCGGACCTGCGACCTCATGTGATCAGTCTGGGGAATGGCGGGCTGCCGAAGCGCAGTGGTGATTTTTCCAATACCAGTGATGAAATCCGTAATTTCATCCGGAAAGATTTCCCCCGGATCACGTCCACTTGGAAGAAGAAGCGGATTTTGCTCTACGCGCACGGCGGGCTTGTCGGTCAGAAGTCGGCGGTTCAGCGAATTGCTGAATATCGGGAGGCAATGATGGGGGCGGAGGTTTATCCCATCGCATTTGTGTGGAATAGCGACTTTTGGTCGACGATTAAGAACATTCTCTCTGATGCCATTCGCAGTCGCCGCTCCGAGGGGCTTCTTGAGAAAGCGAAGGACTTTATGTTAGACCGGCTGGATTCAACGTTGGAACCGGTGGCCCGAGGGCTGGGAGGGAAGGCGGCCTGGGATGAAATGAAGGAGAATGCCCTCGCGGCAACGGAGAATCAACAGGGAGGAGCGGCCCTGGTTGTCAAGGAACTGAAGAAACTGCTGAAGAAAGAGCCCGATATCGAGATCCATGTGGCCGGACATAGTGCCGGGTCGATCTTTATGGGTCCGCTGGTTAAGGCCTTGTCGAAGTTTACCACGATCAGCACCTGTACGCTTTGGGCACCCGCCTGCACGGTCGATCTCTTCAAGAAGTATTACTTGCCTCAACTCAAGGGATCCGGTCGTTCGATTCGTGAATTTGCGCTCTACACGCTGAGCGATAAAGCGGAGCAGGATGACGATACCGGGAAGATCTACAACAAGTCGCTTCTCTCCCTGGTGGCAAATGCGTTGGAGGAAGAGTTCCACCCACTCAGTTGGCGATGGCAAGGAATGCCGATTCTGGGCATGGAGCGATTTGTGAAGGCGGACGCCGATCTCAAAGAGCTCTTTCGAAACAAGACGGCAACCCATGTTCTCTCTCCCAACGGTCTCTCGGGAAAGAAAGGCTCGCGCGCGAATTCCCATGGCGCGTTCGATGACGATGCCATCACGGTGAGAGGAACGTTGATCCGCATTTTGGGAGCGTTCTCGGCGGCGTCCCAAGTGAATTTTGCGTCCTCGGCGGCACGATCAGAACGCATTCGACACTCGCTCCCTAAAATGGAGGGAGATGAGTGAAGGGGAGTCGGATCGTGAGTCTGCGATTTTTAGAATGAAAGTGCTGATTTTCCAGCGTAGGATGTAACCCAATGAAGGTGTTTTTAATTCTCTGTTTCTCTCTGGCAACGGCCGGAGCCCAGTTGGTGATTGATGTGGAGGCATTTGGCAAGGAGCTGGGGGGATGGGATGCCAAACGCAAGAAGGCCGCAGATTACTCGATGTTAGATGCGGATTACCGGACTTTTAAGCCGGTGATTACCGAGACACCCCGAGGTGGAAGGTTCATTTCGATCCGTATCGACAACCGCAGGGGCTTCTTATCTTCGGATGATCATGCCCTTCTTCAGGTGACTCTGGATGGAAAGGGGACCCTTTTGGCCTTGGAGAGCTCGATTCATGCGCAGGGTAAGAGCATCAAGAGTGACGTTGTTTTGACGACCGGGAAAGAGGCGGCAGCTGTCCTGGGCGGGGATATCATGTTGAATGCAGGTCTCAAATTGGCGAAGGATCTTTCAGCCAAGTTGGCTGGAGAGGCCAAGGTGGAAGCGGGCCGGGTGGTTTTTCCCGCAGTGATCGTTCACAACTACAACAAGCTGATGAAGTGTGTGACTTACACGGAACCTATTCCATTCGTGGAAATCGTTGCGGATCATGCGGTGGTTCCAGCCGAAGAGCCCAAAGTTTTGGTGGGCGAGTAAAGCGCCCATGAAAAAAGCCAACAGCCTCTCGCGAGACTGATGGCTTTTAGGGGATTGTTTTCTTTACGGCGCTTGCCGTCGAATTACTGTCATTGGCGGGAGGATGGAAGAAATATAGAATCGTTTCTATCTAGTTTCATGTTGATCAGTCAATTGAAAATGTGGAGTATGTTCAACAGGTCCACAGAAAAGCCACCACTGGATCTCCGCGGTGGCTTTCTGGTTTATTAAAGAGTGAGCCGGAAGACCGGGGTGATCACTTAGACCATGGGCTCGGGATGGGAGCCGCCTTTCTTGGGTCCATCGGACTGGAAGAGGCGGAAGCCAATGTCTGAGCGGATGAAGCCGAAGAGGGCCAGAAGGATAATGAGCAGGACGCCCCCGGCGAGCCAGCGGTTGTATCCCGTCTTTGCAAAAACACTGGACTGCCCAATGGGTGGAGTCATCTCGGGGCTCAGAGGGATTTCATATTTCTCGGCGAGTTTGTTCACTTCGACGAGGTGAATGATGGGGATTCCTTCGGTGATGAAGCGGGACATCAGGCCATCGACCTTCGCGACTCCAAGTGGCGCACGCTTGTTGAGGCCGGGATTGAAGAGGTTTTTGCCGACTTTCCGTCCGTTGGAAATAGTTCCCCCGCCGATGTTGATGTAGGCCTTGATGGGAGCGCCTTTGGCGTTGGATTTGAAGAGCTCATAGCGCTCATCCACTTTGTCGGTGAATTCCTGATCAGGGTCGAGCATGACGAGTCCGTTGCGCTCGATGCCACGGGTGATGTCCGCGATACCAGTTTCGGTGAGGCCTTTTCCGCTGTCCTCGAATCCCCCCATGGAGGCCGCGACGGAACGGAAGCTGAACTTGGATTCTTCGTTCAGGATGCGCTCCATGTCGATCCAGAGGAGGTCTGGAATATTCGCACCCCATTGTGAAGCAGAGGAGCTGCTGATGATGATGGGCTTGAGCTTAAGGGTTTCCATCGCGGCATAGACGCAGATGTTGAGAGCGGGGAACGAACCGGAGCAGCCGACGGCGACGGTGTCACCTTCCTGGATATTGGCCCGCTTGAAGAAGTCGACAATGACGGCCGCAAAGTTCGGGTTAATCGAGGTTTGCTTGGCCTCGAGAACGCCCGAGACGCTCGTGACTGAGGACATGGGGAGCCCGATCATGCCGGATTTGGCAGGGTCGACAGAGGGATCGATTTCGTAGCCGGCGAGAACGCGGGCGGCGCGGATACTTTCCATGGAGGAGATGGCAAGCTGGGAGGCTTTCATCTTCTCTTCATAGAAGGACTGCTTGTTGGTCGACTTGACCTTTTCGACAACGACCGCGCCGACGGCAGCGAAGAGCGCGACCAGGACCAAGGCTTTGATGGAGACGGCTTGAGGACGCCAGTAGAGTTTTTGCATTTCAGGAAATGGTTTACGAGAAGACGATGGAAGATCCAAAGACGAGGATCAGGATCATGCGGACGGCAACGGAGGCTGCGGTAAGAGTGGCCAGGGTCTGGACAACACCCTGGCGGTCAAACCAGAGGGCGATGAGTCCGGGAATAATGTATCCAATAACGATGAGTCCGGCGTCCGGGCCAAAGGCGAAGTTGGCGAAGGTTTCGGCGATGGTGTAGTCGAAGACGAGTCGCAAAAGGTAGGCGACGAGAATGACGAGCACCGTTCGGCGTTTTCCGAAGAGGATCATCATGGAGCCCAGGAGCTTAATGATGAGCCACGTGAAGACGGCGATCAGCAGCGTTGTGACAATGACGAAGGGCTTGTCGATGAACAGGGCCACGTATCCGGGGACAACGAGGCCGCCAGCAGCGAGGCCGAAGAGTTCGGAGAACAACAGGCTCACAGCGAGGCCGACTCCGATGGCAACGGTGAGAATTTCGGGATCAATCATTTTAGTAGGAGAGTAGTTTTGTTGAGAAAGTTTATTTGAAAGCAACGAAGGTGCTGCGGTTGGCAAAGTAGCGGACGATTTCGAGGCCCTGGCCTCCGATGTTGGCCATTCCCATCACGAGAGCGGATTGGCCTGAAATTTGGACACAAGCTTCGAAGATTTCTTCGGTGCGGCGGTCTTCGGCGAAGACCATTTTCATGGGGTCGATGCCTGAGCGAATGGCGGCTTTGGCAAAGATATAGGTGCCGGTGCCCATGAGAACGTAGTGGTCAGCCTCGGGCCAGGATCCGACCACTTCGCCCAGCTGGCGGGAGCGGTCGGGGCGGTCGGCACGACAGTTGAAGACAGCGATTTTCTTTTCGACATTGGGGTAGCGGTCGAGAGCCATTTGCCAGATGCGGAGGGTCGACTCGGGATCGTTTGCCGCGAATCCATTGATGAAGTGAAGCTTACGACCAAAGAAGTCCATGTCGTAGGCGGTCATGGCGCCGGGGTCGGGGACTGCGGCCCACATGCCGCGGAGGGCCGTTTCCTTATCGACTCCGAGATCGGAACAAATGCGCAGGGCGAGAGCGACGTTTTCGGCGTGCTCAATGTAGGGAAAGCCGATGAGGTCTTCTTCGGTGATCTTTTCCACATCCTCCAGAGTGGTGGGGATCACTTCCGAGCCGCGGTCATCACAGGCGTATTGGAAGATGTCGAGGTGCTCGCGCTCGGCGGTGTAAAACTTTCCGTTGAGAGGAATCATGGCGGCGAGGGCCTTGGCGACGTCGGTTTCACCGGGGCCCATCACGTCGAGGTGGTCTTCACGGGCGTTGGTGATGACGCCATGGGTTCCTTTAACAAGGGAGTTTTCGCAGAGCCATTGAAGGCGGGGTTGGAGGGCCATGCATTCGATGACCAGAACCTCGGCGTTCCATTTGACGGCGGTGTCAACGATGCGGATCTGCTCGATAACGTTTGCTTTGGCGGGACGGAAGACGGGGTATTCCTGGCCGTTGGGCAAAATCATACGGGGAAGGGTGCCAGTGGTCTTGGCGCAGGTGCGGACGCCGCCTTCGCGGAGTCCTGCCGCGATCAGGCGGGTGACAGAGGATTTTCCACGGGTGCCATTCACATGCACACGATTAGGGATGCGTTTTAGGTTGGCTTCATGGCGACGTCTTTCGAGGTATCCCAGACCTACGAGAAGAATAATAGTGGCCGCGAGAATGAGAATGCTTGGCATGTTTGAGCGGCGTTCATGAATAGAAAACGGGAAAGTGTCAAGTACGATCCTATAGTTTTATCTTGACATGGGTCTAAAAATTTACTTGCCCCCCTTTTTGAATTGTGACAAGGACAGGAAGAAGTCCGGGCTTTTCCGTGAGATACGGGCAATGAAGTCCGGGTGGGGGTTAGTCGAAAGCGTCCGCAATTTTTGGCCGGCCGGGCCGTCGTCGTGAGGGGCAATAAGTTTTAACTTCAAACCGGTAGCTCGAATCATGAGTCTGGGCGGGAGCTTCGGGTGGATCTTGCAGGTGACAGCTCCGGTTTCACCAGTCGGGATTTGGTAGCATTTCTTGCGACGAAAAAGGGCGGTCAAGGGGATTCCTTCGATTTCTTTTTCAGTCGCGAAGAGGTTCGCCTCCATTTTGGCTTCCATACGGTTGACGATCTTGTTGGCGAGTGCATCGGCGATCATGTCACCGCTTTTCACCTTGCTCCCCATGGTGCGTCCGAAGTGGATGAGGTGAAGTCCGTCTTCATTGAAGATGAGGCGGTAGGTTTGAGCGGAGGCGATCCATCCCTGGGGGCTTCGTGCTTCGGGGCGATTGACATTCAAACTGACAGCGTCACCGGTCCCGATATCGTGGGTAACGGGATTCGATTGGCGTATGTCGATGACGCGAGTAGTAGCGATCTGATTAACGAAGGGAGTGCTTCGGTATTAAATTGGACCTCGACCGAGACCTTTCAAGGAGGTGGCAAAACGAGGTCGTTCCTTCCGGATTATATGAACGATGGTTAGTATGCCGCGGGAGACGAAAAAATACTTTTTTTGATCTCGGTCATGTCCCTGATCACTTCCCCGCAGTCGTGGTTTACAATCGGGATACTTCCATCGCGCCCCAGGGCTATGAGGTGAAGAGTATCACGACATTTATGGGCTGGGCCACGCAGTCACCGGTCCAGGCAAACCAGAGCTATACCGTGGAGGTGAGTGTCATCGGCTCTGCGGAACCAGGCGAATGTTCCGTCTATTCCGGTGGCGGGGAGTTTCATGCGCTCGCCAGATTACGTGGAAGCGCGGGCAGTTGTTCGCAGCGGTGATGCTAATAACGGAACGACGACGGCCTGGCAGACGATTGAGATCGCCCCTTCAGGTGGTTCGTTTTCAGGAGTTCTTCCAAATGTCCTCGCCGGAGGCTGGTATGACGTTGAAGTTCGCTCCGTGATGGATGGGCATCCTTCCAGCGTCGTTACGGTTGGTCGAGTGGGTGTGGGCGATGTTTTCATCTGCGCTGGTCAGTCAAATTCTGCAAACCAAGGCACCCCGGCTGCGACGCCCGTGAGTGACCGGGTCTCAGCCCGCAACTCTGTGAATGGCAATAGCGGGGTGCTTGCGGCTGATCCGCTTCCGATTGCGGAAGGGGTCATGGGCTTTGTTTGCTTCAGACTTGGGGACCTCCTCGTCGCCAATGAGGAGGTCCCCGTCGGCTTTGTCTCGCTCGCTCGAAATAACAGCAAGGTGATCGATTGGACTTTGACAACGTGGTTCTCACCGAAGTGAATACTTCCTCGAACTTCATCACCTGGCTCGATAGCGATAATCTCATCGCTGATCCCAATCAGGATACCGATGGTCACGGGCTTCGGAACCTCGTCGAGTATGCCATGGGAACTTCGCCGATCGAAAGGGACGTTTTAAACGTTCTGAGCAATCAGGTTGGCAATGCCTTCAGGATCACCCGTCGTATCGGATCATCAGCAGGGCTTTCCTATCACATGGAGAGTTCCCCGAACCTTTCTGAGGGAAGTTGGACCACCGTTCCCGGAGTCGTCGCGGCAGTCGTGGGCACCAATGCTGGTTTCGAAACAGTGCACTAGATCTTTTTGACGAACCCGGACTTGAGTTTCATCGGGCCGATGCCGTCGACCTTACAGTCGATGTCGTGATCGGCTCCGGGATTAATGCGGATGTTTTTAACCTTGGTGCCGATTTTCAAGGTCGTGGACGTTCCTTTGACCTTGAGGTCTTTGGTGAGTTGGACGGTGTCGCCGTTCTGTAATTCGTTCCCGTGGGCATCTCTCAGGATGGCCGCTTCTTCGGCTTCGGCAGTCTCTTCGGCGGACCATTCGTGGCCACAGTCGGGGCATACGAAGAGTGGGCCGTTTTCGTAGGTGAATTCAGATTGGCATTCGGGACAATTTGGAATCTCGCTCATGCCGAGGGTCTAGGTTGATTACCGCCGTAATCCAATCAGGAATTTACGACCCGGAAGGGGCGGGATTAGTCCCGGGAGTCGTCGGAAAGATCTTTGTCGTTTACCGGCTGATCGAGTCGTTCAAAGCGGGCGCCCTTGGAAACATCGGAAAGAAAATATGCCGAGCCGCCAAAGACCACCAGGATCGCAAGGGCGAAAAGCAACAGCAGGAAATTCTTCATCGCGGTGAGGCTAACGAACCTGACGCGAATGCGAAACAAAAAAGCCCGCCGGAGTGGCGGGCTTTGCGGTGGAGGAACTTATTGCTCCCTGACCTGGAAGAAATAGCTCGATTCTCCGTTCGGGGCGGCAAAGGAGGTCGAGGTTTGCGTTCCCGAAGACGGGATGCCGTCGAGATACTCGAACCAGCTATCGGCAGTGAGGCCGGGCGAGGCCCAAACGGAGTAGTCAATGTTTGCGCGCGAGTTCCACTCCAGGCTCATCATTCCGGAGGCCGCATCATAGCCCGAGGAGGTGATTTCAGGCGCGCCAATGGTTCCTTTGCCGAACCCTGAGGCGACCGGTGCCGTCGAGAGGAAGCTCCCGGCCGGGGAAATGTAGAAATCATCAAGCGCTACTGCCAGTGAAGCTTGCCCGGCTTCGAGGTTGGCCACCGCGAAAATGTGATCAATGTCAGGTCGGGGAAATCCAAGAAGGAAGACTTCGCCCGGCTTTCTGTCGGAGTTATAGTTGTCAAAAACAACCGAGCGGCTACCTCCCGACGGTGCGACGTAGGCGGTGAATTTGTCAGTTATGTCAAGCGTATTGTTGGTGACGTCGATCCAAACATCATAGGAGGCATCGGGTTCAAAGGTCAGTCCCGAATCAACGGGAGTTCCGTCGATTCCGTTAATGGCCTGCATTTGAAGCGGGCCTCCTGCGACGCGGGAAAAAATGACGTAAGTCCCGATGTTTTCCTCCCAGTCGTTGGCAAATCGGAAACCTTTCTCGGTCAATCCCACTTTAAGTGAGATAGGAAGATCGGCCTCCAGGCTGCTGGCACAGAAGCGGAAAAAGAGGGTCCGCGAGCTCCCCTCTGTGATTCCGTGAGTCCCCAAATATCGACCAGTCAGATCAGCTTCATCGGTTTGGTGGATCGCCTGGGTGTCACCAATGGTCTGCACTACAAATGATCCCGCTGGAGCAAGCCAACCGCCCTGGGCCAAAAGGGGACCGGCAGAGAAATCGTTGAAGTCCTCGATCCAATTCCAGCCGGAAGCAACTCCGGATATTGGGCTGACCGAGATCGTTTCCGTGACCGACGGTTCCCCATCCCGGCTTGCGGTTAGGGTGAAGGTGGTAGGCTCGGTGATCGTGACCGTCGTGCTGCCAACTCCGAAGGTGCCGATTGCGGTGACGTCGCCCACTTCTTGATCGATTTCCAAAGTGGCATCCTTGGTGGCATCCCAGGAGAGTTTGACCTCACTGCCTGTAGTGGTCTTCCGGAATTCGGGGATAAATTCACGAATCACCAAATCTTGCTGGGTATCTGCCAGATCAGGCATGCCGTTCGCAATCAAGTCCGTGATCTCGGCAGGAGTGAGAGCCCTCTTCCAAATCGCGACTTCGTCAACTTCTCCATCGACGTGTGCCACGTCGCTGGCTCGCACCACAGCACCGATCGCAGTGTTGTTTGCGTTATAGGTAACGCCTGCCTCCTTGTTGACAAGGCTGATCGGATCGAGGACTCCGTCGATATAAACCTGTCGGGTCGCAGTTCCATCAGGTTGGAGTGTTTGCACGAAAGCGACATGGTGCCAATCCAACCCATCGAGAGGCCCGGCAGTGGTCCCGACATGGTTCACGAGGGTGGTTCCGGACTGCCGGATAAAAACATCCAGCGCTGGGCCTGTGTTTGCAGCAGGTCGTGTTCCCATCGTGAAAAGTGGATCATTATTGAGGTCGCTTCCTTCCGAAAACAGCCGCAGATCGCTTTGCCCGTTTCCGGTGGTTCTGGTCCAATAGGCAAGAGTGAACGAGGGGTTTTTAATCGCCGGGAGATCATCTCCGGCATCGTGAGCGCGGAGGAGGTGGGCTTTGTTCACCTTCTTGAAATTGAACGCCATTCCGAACTTCCCTGCGATCAGGTCGGTTGCATCCATGTTTTTCAAGGTGAAGTCGAAACCGCTCGCGAGGTCGGGAGTTTTGTTTCCTTGGACCTCATCGAGTGGCCAATAAGAAACGAGGTCAGTTTTGAGGGATTCGCCCTGACCGAATGCCATCTGGCTGAGGAGTGCGAGAGTTCCGGGAATGAGACTCTTTCGGAGAAGGGGCGATTTGTTTGTGTTCATAATCGTTGAGTGTGGACGATATCGATACAAAATATCGGCTTCACAAGTCAAGGCTCCGATGTCACTCCAGTTTGCGTCCTGGTGAAATTGCAACTTTGACGATGTATTTTTGGAGCCACTTCGTATAAGTTGCTTGGAACCGTTTTCCGTCACCATGATCCGCCTTTTTGCCACACTTTGCCTCTTCTTAATCGGGAGCCCTCTCGTCGGGAAAACTCCAAACGTTCTCATCCTCTATGCCGACGACCTCGGTTTCGGAGATCTCGGTTGCTACCACGCGGAAACCAAAATCCCGACGCCCAACCTGAATCAACTGGCGAAGGAGGGAATGCGTTTCACCGACGGTCATTCCTCGTCCGGGATTTGCACGCCGTCGCGCTATGCGCTCCTGACCGGGCGTCACCACTGGCGGGATTTTCATGGCATTGTGAATGTCTTCGGTGGCTCCGTTTTCAAAAAGGAACGTCTCACGCTTCCCGAGATGCTGCAGGAAAAGGGTTATCATACCACGGCGATCGGGAAGTGGCACCTCGGCTGGGATTGGGATTCGATCCGCAAGCCCGATGTGAAGGCGACCACCGTCGGTGAAGGAAAGCGCAAAAAACAGCAACTCGGCCCGGAGGCCTTTGATTGGACCAAGCCCATTCCCGACGGCCCACTTGCCCATGGCTTTGATCACTACTTCGGCGACACCGTGATCAACTTTCCTCCCTATTGCTGGATCGAGGATGAAAAGGTCGTGAAAGCGCCTGATACTCTCATGGATCCTGAAAAGTGGCCCGCCATCAAGGAAGGGAATTGGGAGTGCCGTCCGGGACCCATGGTGACGGGCTGGAATCCCTACGAGAACATTCCAACCACGACCCAAAAAGGAGTGGAATATATCACCGCGCAGGCCAAGACCGACAAGCCCTTCTTCCTCTACTTCGCCTTTCCCTCGCCGCACGCGCCCATCATTCCCAACGATGAATTCGACGGGAAGTCGCAGGCCGGACCTTATGGCGACTTTGTGCACGAGACCGACTTCGCCATCGGGCGTCTGCTCCAGGCTCTCAAAGATTCCGGCCAGGCCGACAATACTCTCGTCATTTTCACCGCTGACAATGGCCCCGAGCACTACGCCTATGCTCGTGATGAAAGGTTCGGCCACTGGTCAGCCCATCCCTTCCGTGGACTGAAGCGAGACCTTTACGAAGGCGGGCATCACGTTCCCTTCATCGTGAAATACCCCGGCGTCACCAAGGCCGGAAGCACCTGCGAGGCTCTCGTTTCGCAGATCGATCTCATGGCCACGATCGCCGCGATCACCGAATTTGAATTGCCCGATACCAATGCGGCCGAGGACTCCCACAACCTCCTTCCGCTCTGGGAAGGAAAGGTCGATTCCGTGCGCACGACCCACGTTCACAATACCAATCCAAATTCCTACGCGATGCGGCATGGCGATTGGATTCTCGTCGATGCCAGGAGCGGTTACGTTTCACGACGCGACAAGGGCTGGGAAAAGAAGCACGCCTACCCCGAGGAAGAGCGTAAGGAGGCCAAGCTTTTCAACTTCAAGAACGACCCCGGTCAGCGCAAGGATCTTGCCGCCGAGCACCCCGAGAAAGTGAAGGAACTTCAGGCTCTCCTCAAAAAAATTCGCGAGCAAGGATACTCCGCTCCCCGTCTCGCCCAGTAACTTTCCTCTTCCTATGGACATTGATTTCGAAAGCGAACTCTCGCTAGATTTTCAAAGTGACCTCTACTTCATGGGGCAGGCCCTGCGTGAAGCCGGTCGTGCCTACGAAGTGGGCGAGGTGCCCATCGGTGCCGTCATCGTGCGCGAAGGGCAGGTCATTGCCCGCGCGTGGAACCAGGTGGAAACTCTCAAGGATGCCACCGCCCATGCCGAGATGCTGGCCCTGACCTCGGCCCAGGCCGCGTATGGTGATTGGCGGCTCGAAGGTTGTACTCTTTACGTGACCAAGGAGCCGTGTCCCATGTGTGCCGGCGCCATCGTTCATTGTCGCCCCGACCGGGTCGTTTACGGAGCGATGGATCCCAAAGGCGGAGCCGCCGGAGGCTGGATCAACCTCCTCCAAAGCAACCCGCCCCTCAATCACCGCTGCGAAATCACGATGGGCGTGATGGAGGACGAATGCGCGGGCATGCTGAAAAGTTTCTTCCGCGAAGCCCGCGAGAAGAAGAAAGGGCAGGCCAAGCCCCTCAACTAAATCTCACATCGATTTCATCGCGGCCCCAGCCGCAGTCGCAGCGACTTTGCAACCCGAAAATACCTCGGGTTGCACCCGAGGCTCGTCAATCGCGCCCCTGCCGGGGCTCCGAAGCACCCGTGGCTTCTGCTTCTTCTGTGGCTCTGGTATCGATCTGGGATTCGTTTGAGGGATTGGACGGGAAGGCATGATTCGGAAACGAGGGCGAACTGGGTGAGGGATTCGTCCTCTATGGCGGCTTTTAGTAGGGCGAGGGAGGCTCGGACGAGGAAGATCTCGCCCCAGGCGGTTTCGTGTTGGTCTGCGATTTGGGTGCCTTTAAGAAAGCCGCTGGTAAGTTCTTCGGGGTTCTTGGCATGGGTGAAGATTTTAACGTCATCGGGCGATTGATCGAGCCACTCTTGCCAGATTTCGGGGTGGTGAACGTCGCCACGGGTGAGGAAAAGGAGTCCGAGTTTTGGGGGCTGGTCGAGGATCTGGGGGGCGAGGCATTCGGTGAGGAGATCTTTGTGAATGTGAGGATGAATTTTCTGCGCGCCGACTTTTCCGTAAAGGGAGTAGGTGGTTCCGGTGAGGTCTGATTCGTCGACCGATTGCCAAGCGAGGTGGAATTCCAATTCGGTGCGGCGATCCTCACGACGTCCGAGGTTGATGTAGTAGCGGAGAGGGAAGGTCTTTTCGAAGTCCATGGCGGGTTGCAGTTTAGCTTTCCATCAGATCGAGAAAGACACCGTCTTCGTCGCCGAAGGTGCGCATCATGTGAAGGGCGAAGGAGAGTTTTGTTTTCTCGGTTGCCGTGCCACCGGCGAGGCCGACGATGGCGGCCGCCATGATGTCGCGGACGGGGCATT
>CAWUTG010000002.1:0-113312 GCA_963925135.1 uncultured Verrucomicrobiales bacterium
GGCACACCACGGCGTTCAACCTGCATAGTGAGAAAATCTAAAGCACCTTGGGGTATCTGCTGAGTCGGAATGATGGTGCATCCGCCCTCCCCAGTAAAGAGGATCGTAAGCTCCGACTCTATCCAAAGTCGAGTGATGGCCCCCCACTTCGCGACGGACCGCCCCAAGTTCGAGCAAGCCGCTATCTCCACACTATTCACCTCATAGGATACCGCATAGTCATCATGGATCCCTGAACCTTTAGCCACAAACCTCTTTAGTGACCTTCCTGTTTCGCCCAGTCAGAATACGTATCGAAGCAAGAAGAAGCAAGGTCATAGCTGACGGTTCAGGAATGATCGCGTACTCAAAATTTGATCCGTCAAATGGTCCTGTATTACCATTCACTCTGATAAAAGGTCTCTCGAAGACGTCATCATTGTTCGACAACCATGTTCCCTCGTAAGAAAGCCCCTCCCCGAGAATCGACTCGCGACTATCTGCTGGCCAACCGTCACTATCCCCACCTCCTAAACTGCCTATGAGATATCGCCCAGCATCCAATTCTAAAGAGCTATCCAGCGAAATATATCTAAACCCGTCGGAACGCCCCCTGCCTCAGTCTCGTCGAACGAAACACTGGCAAGAAGTAATCCTGAACTCACATCCCAAAGTCCAACCTTATGATCTCGCTGAAAGCCGTTTTCTTCGTAGTCATACAGTCCCAAGGAGCTGATCTCGATTATATTTGAGGAGCTAAACTGCCATCCAAAAGTCCGCTGCCCGGACCAGCCTGCGAATGTCCGCAAAACATTCAAAGTAGGGGGCGATAAAGCGACGTTCGCAGCGAAAACAATCTCAGTCGATAGGCTGCAGATTGTGACAAGGAGAAATGCTCTAAGTTTACACATGATTTTGTGCTCTTCAATTTCTGTCGAGACATCATAGGCCATGCACCCCTGACCGGGGGCGCGCTTTCGACTGCGGGTTGAGGGTTACATTGCCAGTGATCATGGAACTCAGAGCGGGTCAGGGGTTGTCATGCACCTTTATTGTTATGCTTTTGTTTTAATTCATACGGATCGCCTCACCTAGGGATTCTCGGGTAATCTGATCCAATGGTCTCCCGTCAGAGTGCGGATATGAACTTCACGATTAGCACTACTCAAAACTTCAAGATAAGGGTCGTTGGGATTTATAAACTTATCCGGCAAATCGATCTCTCTGAGATTTTTTGTGTTGAGATCGAAACGCCCCTTCTCTTCTGGCCGTATGGCTGAACCTAGAGTGAGCCAGGGCGGTGCGGCGGAGTTGAGAAAATCCTTCATCTCGTTGCCGCGAGGATCTTTGAGATCTTCACTAACCCGCGCTGGATGTGAATCTTCACGTCGTCCAGTTGTCTGTTCTGATGGATATTGCCCTAATCCTCCAGATTGTGATTCATTACTAGCGGGGTCGTCTCCGCTATCGCATGCCGAGAGAGCCAATGAAATGAGAATAATGTAAAATTTCTTCATATTCTTAGTTTGGTTGTTCTTGAATATCAGTTACTATTTCCCCCGCGACTCGCTCAGCGAACGCCTCTCTTATTGAATCGCCGTTCGTGCCAGTAATTGATGCCAATGCGGCTGCGTTGCTGATAAACTCAACTTCAATCAGGCATGTTCGCAGAGGATAGTAAGTTGCCACGTTTCCGTTGAAAGCGTCTCGCGTCACGAGCTTCCCAGCTCGTTGAACACCTCGATTGTTTGCGGCTTGATCGGATGCGGCCACCGCATCAAATGTCTCGGTGTTGACTGGGGTCGCGAGACCCTCATCTTCGTCAACATTGTGGTTGTCACCCGGATTACCCGGTGATGCTTCCGAGGCTAACCGCTCGACGAAAGTTTCCGTGCCGCGTGCGGTGGCACCTGCGGAATTGAAGTGGATACTGGTGAATACATCGGCTCCAGCATCCCGAGCGATAGCTGGCCGCGGAGCAAGGTCAATAAACACATCAGCACTCCTTGTGATCAACACTCTATGAAAAGGAGCGAGGTCATCCAACTGGTCTCTAAGCTCGGTTTGCAGCTCTAGGCCATACGAGAGCGTCAAATTCTTTTCGAATGTTGTTCCGTCGGAACCTACTGCCCCCGAATCTGTGCCACCATGCCCCGGATCAATTACGATCACAGCCGGAACCTCCATGTCCGCCACCTTCGCAGGATCGCCTTGAAAGTCTTCCACCTCGATCCGCACGCGGCCTTGGTTGAAACCAACCGGAGGAAGATTGATACGAAGGGCGGATTCCGCGCTCTCGTCAATCGTGGTCGGTGGCGCTCACAGACGTAGGCTGCGCCGCGATAGCGGCGAAGTCATACGCGCCGTAGTGCGCGGATGTCTCGAAATAGGTGTTGTGGTTCGTGCTATGCGTCCACTCGCCTCGAAATGCGGGTTCCTCCTCGTCGGGATGCACGTAAAGCGGCTCGATCGTCCATGTGAGTTCCTTGCCTTCCAGAACCTCGCCGTCCACGATGCGCATCTTCATCTCCCGATGAGCGATCCGGTTCGCAACCGGATTCTCTTCGGTCATACCGTTCGTCTGGCCGGGGTCGGTGCGCGGGTTCTCCGATCCTGCGATGGCAACGCCATCGCCATCCAGAAGCTGCGGGATGTCCGGTAAGGTTGAAGCCTCTCCGCGTAGCACGGTGATGTGATGAGTGGGCAACGTTCGTGTCGTCGCCGCCTCAACCTTGATTGCTGGAACCTCCTTCGGCGGTGGCGGCGGGATAAACTCGGTGCTCGGTATGGGAAGTAGCTTCTCGATGTCCGCTTCCGCCTGCGCCTGCGCCTCCCTGTCCTGCGCGAGCAGTGAGGCGTTGCAACACAGGAAAGACGCGAGAATTACATGTGCCTTCATTGACGTATTCGATACGCCAATTCGGTTTCGCTTACAAGGTGGACGTTGTGCTATAGTCTTCTGCGTGGGCATCAGGAGTTCTTTTGGATGGAATCCCGCTTCTCCCGAATCCGCGCAATGACCGCCTCATCCTCGGGCGTGACCTTGAATTCCGCTTCCTGCTTGATCGGGCCACCGTCCTTGCCGGTGTGCTCCACCCCCACCCGATCCCGCCAAAGATCCGGCCTCCGGTTCTTCAGCCAAAAAATGCACGCGATGGTGTCGGGCGCGTAGTGTTTCACGTATTCCCGGGCATCCGTGATCTTCCCTTCATGGGTCGCGAACTTGGTATCGGTGTGGCTGTATCCCGTCGCCCGCTTGAAGAGCTTGCTGGCGACCTCGGCGTCGGCCTGGGATTTGCCCTCTTTTAGGGACTCCGAAAACCCTCGATGATCCACCTTCCATTTCGACAACGTGGAATCAGCCACCCCGAAGAAATCAGCCAGCTCCACATCGGTCGCCCCAAGCCGGCAAAGCTTCAACGCCTGCTCCGCAAACTCCTTCCGATACCGGGTCGGCCGTCCCCCCTTCCTCTTTGGTCGGGAATCATCAGGCTGGCCCACGCTGTTCTTGCTCATGCGAGATTTTACCCAGCAAGGGCGTCGGCCTGTCGATAGCTGCAAACGGTCCCCAATGGAATTGGAGGGCGATTGCAGAGTTTTCACGACCCGAAACTGTAACGTTCCAATTAGAGAACACCCTATTTGAGCCAATGTGAACCCTCGGGGAATCCCATGAAATAGGATCAAATGCCGCCATTTTCCTGACCCATCCTATTTGAGCCATTTGGGTCGTTACACCCTAGACCTGGAAACAGACCTTCCCGTTTACGCCTTCCAACGGAAAGGACGACCACCACCCCTAACAGCAAGGACGTCGTCGGCTCGGGAATGGCTCCTGCTAGAATCGCCTTATTGAGCGTAGTCTCCCAAGCGACTCCCTCAACAATCATGCCATTCGCATTGTAGTCTTTGAGGAGAGCATAGCCGTAGTGAGTCCCGGAATCTGCTTGAAATTCGAATCCTAGATAGGCGGTTTCTCCAAAAAACTCTCCGAAGCCTATGTTCTGCACATTGCTGCTTAGACTATGTGACCCGAGAGATGAAATCAGCCGAAACTCGAGGGTGGAATCACCCAAAAGTGATCCTATCTCCTGTCCTTCGCCTAGAGCGGCTACGCTTTCAGAGGAATAGAGAAATCGCGTAGAGACTGGAGTATCGCGGACGTGAATTACTTGATCACCGAAACCGTTTATGAATGTCGTCAAAGTGAGGTCAATCCTTCCATCGCCATTAATTTCGAGATCAAGGGTGCGCGGCCCGTTGACAATTTCGAAGGGGTCGAGGATCACGGAACCGACGACACGATCGCGAGCGTCATAGATGACCGCGCCGGGGGAGGAGATGGAATGAGCGAAGGTGAATGCCAGGAGAGTGAGAACTGTTTTCATGGGATTGGATTCTGTCAGTTGGAGTTTTCGAGAGGTGCGATGACGCGAACGCGATAGAAGCGTTTGCTCTTATGTTGGCTGGGGTAAAAGCGCGTCAGTGGCTGGGGGCATACGGAAACATGGAAGGGATCCCCCTCGGAGAGCCATTGGTTGAGATCATCAGAACTTTCCAACTGGCATCGAAGACCTACAAAAGAGTGCAGGGAAAGGTTGACGAGATCACCCCCGGCCTGAAACTCAACTGAATCTAAATCGAGGGTGAGTCGGCTGGGTTCGGGATCGAGATTGCCCGACATGGCCAGGGAGAAGGCCTGATGTTGGTTTGGAAGAAGCTCGTAGTTGGCAATCGCCGGTTCAGGAGTCTCTTCAACCTTTTCCCATGATTTCAAGGTTCCCTTGTGGGTCACCCGGATGAGGTATGTTCCCGGAACGGGAGTCTGGATCACAATCTGTTCGACATTGTCCCGGGTGTTGTCGCCCGTCGGAGTGGCTTCCAGCGGTTGCGAAAAATCAGGGGCCCAAGGTTCCAGCTCCTCCAGATTCGGGGTGATGACCCGTAGGTCCAAATCATTGACGAGCCGGGCGGCGGTATTCGGGGTGTGAGTGGTATCGGGATCAAAGAGGGCCATATCCAGAGGTTCCTGAATCGCGGCCTGATAGGGGGGATCAGTCCAACATAGCATGATGCGTATTTCCGGGGAGGTGCCATCATGTTTGATGCTAACTTCTCTCGTCGTGCCCAGCTAATATAGAAGAGCGCAACAGAGGTCAATATCGCTTCCTGAAGCCGGAAGTATTGAGAAGTGATTGGAGGTAGCGATCTTCTTAAGCTCGGCGTGTCGCATCATAAACCGCCCAATTCCTTGTCCCGTAACGCCTTACTTCAATTACTGGCTTCATCACCGTGACATTGCCGGAAGCTCAGTGGTCCCCATTAGGTGGTGTCGAAATCTAATCAAACAAGATCTGGAACAGGAATAAGGCCATCCCGACGACCCAAGGCAAAAGGATCATCAAAAAGAGAAGAGCCAACAGGCGTCCACCTGTTTTATTGATCGTTCTCCCATTTGAAGTCTGGCCCATCGTTTCCGATAGATTCAAACGCACTTATTCGGAAATAGCTATTGCTAAAACCCCGTCACCGACCCCACCGCGAAGTCTGAACCGCCTGAGGTGCCGCTCTCGTCATCGTCGCCCGTGATGGCTCCGGTGAGATGGGAGCCACACATGATGCACCCAAACACGGCATCAACCCTGCCCGGTGACTTCAGCCCGCGCTCTTTCATCGCGTCCTTGCTCTCGACTCTCAGCTTCCCGTTCTTGTCCCACTCGATGAAGCGCGTCGTCATCTGCTTGAAGGTCAGCGGGTCCAACCCTTCCGTGTCATCGGAGATAGAGAGACATCTCCAGCGCTCGATAGCCCCCTTCAAGCGAATTTTTTGAGGCTCTTCAAAATCCCCCCAACAAAAAAAACCACCCGGAGGTGGCTTTTTTTAGGTGGTCGGGGAGACAGGATTCGAACCTGCGACATCTGCGTCCCAAACGCAGCGCTCTACCAAGCTGAGCTACTCCCCGTCACTTGTGAGGGCGGGAACCTGTGTCAGGCGACCAAGAAAGGCAAGTCGAAATCACAGGGAATTTGAGGTTTTTTTCGAATCTAGCAGCAGCACCAAAAGTCCTCCCCTTGGTCATACCCTTGGGCTTCTGCAACAGCCCTCACTTTGTCGCGGCCTCCCGCCACCCCAACCGCCGAAAGCAGCACCGCCTCCCGCCAGCGAATTCCAAATTCCTCCAGCCCCGCAATGGGCACTCCCTGACAGATGCTCCCCACCCTCTTGGGACTCACCTCGAAGAATCCATGCACCTTCACACCCCGCTTCAAAAGCTCGCGACCCAGAACCTTGCCAATCGGTCCCGCCCCTGAAATCGCGACCCCGTTCTCGCGGACACGATCCAAGCGCGACAAGGCATCAGCCTTCAACTCCAGCATCTTCTTCTGCTCAAAACGGGGATCACTCCGCGTCAAGCGCCCCGCCCGATCCTGCCACTGGTAGAGCAATTCCGGCACTTTTCCGAAGCGGGCACCTCGTTCCAGCAAGCGCAGCCAGAGGTCGTAGTCCTCCGCGAAGCCATTTCGCACATACCCACCAGTCTCTAAAAACAGGGCTTTCGACATCATCACCGTGGGCTGCACCACCGGGCTTTCGATAAAGCGCTCCCTCGAAACGACCTCGGGACAGTCCAAGCCATTGACCCAATCCACATAGCGCTGCATCCCGTCGCCCAGCGCCCCTACCAACGAAATCCCGCAACTCGCAACCTGACAGCTTCCGCCCCTCAAGAGCTTCACCTGTTCCTCAATCCGGCAAGGCGAACAACGATCATCCGAATCCATTCTGGCCAGCCACTCTCCCCGGCTCTCAGTCACTGCAACTTCAAGCGCCGAGATCAGATCCGGCTTCCCACCCAGATCGATCACCCGCAGACGCCCGTCACGACACGCCAAAAACCGGGCCCGCACTCCGTCAGAACACCCATTCAGCACCGCAATAATTTCAAGACTGCCCCATGTCTGGGCGAGAAGATCATGGAGCGCCTGCTCCGCATCTGGAACACCGGGTCCAATCGGAAAGACAACCGAAACCAGCCCCTTCATCCCATGCCCCCTATCGCCTGCACTCCACCTTGCTCATCGACCATGAGCGTCATGGGCCGTCAACAGACCTCACAGTCGTAATCCATCTCACTTCCGAAGTCCTCCGGCCCAATCGCCGAAACCTCAAACCACTCGCCACAACTCGGGCATTGGACCGTTAACTCATTCATCAGATTCCACGATAATCGAGAATTTCTGCTCATCAATCTTTTCTGAATACGTCACCCCTCACACCCCCTTAATATGAAAACAACAAAACTCATTGTTGCCGCAGCTGTTGGCACCACTGGTTCCGACAGCGCATTTACCGTGGATTTTTCCGCGTTCGCAGTCGGCCCGGAACTCAATCCAGACCTGGTCGTCTTCGTGCCAGGCTATAGTAATATCCGCTTGAACCTTCAGTGCCTCCATGCGCGGATCATACAAAACTCCCGGAATTTCATCCAAGACAAACCTGAAGAGTGTCCCTACCCTTCCCAATCCCGACCCCATGCGATTTCTCATTCTGACCTCCCTTCTCTTTCTCCCCGCGATGGGTGCCGGAAAGATCAGCTACAACCGGGACGTCCGCCCCATCCTCTCGGACAACTGCTTTTTCTGCCATGGCTTCGACAAGGAAAAGCGCGAGGGCGACCTTCGCCTCGATACCTGGGAAGGTGCCACGGAAGCCCATGCCATCGTCCCGGGATTCCCCGAAAAGTCAGAAATGATCGCCCGCATTTTTGCCAAGGACAGCGACGACCAGATGCCCCCACCCGATTCGGCCTATCGTCTCACCGAAGCCGAAATGAAGATCCTTGCCCAATGGATCAAAGAAGGTGCTGAATACGAAGAACACTGGGCTTTCAAAAAACTGACCCGCCCGGAAATACCAGGAGACGCCAGGAACCCCATCGACGCATTCATCCAGCGCACGTGGACTGAAAACGAGGTCACTCCTGTCGCGAAGGCAGACCCGCGAACATTACTCCGCCGTCTCTCCTACGACCTGCGCGGACTGCCCCCCTCACCCGATGAAGTGGCCGCCTTTGTTGCCGATCCCTCAGATCGCCACTACCAAAAGTTTCTCGATCAATGGCTCGCCTCCCTCGAGCACGCCGAACACCAGGGGCTCATCTGGCTGGACCTCGTTCGCCATGCCGATTCCAATGGCATGGTTTCCGACGAACCCATCGCAACCGGCCCTTACCGCAAATACGTCATCGAGGCCTTGCACGCGAACATGCCCTTTGATCAATTCACGCGCGAGCAACTCGCCGGCGACCTCCTCCCGGATCGTAATGATCGGTCCCTCACCGCGTCCGCCTACAATCGCCTCGTCAATACAAATTGCGAAGCCGGCGTCATCGAAAAGGAGGCACTTTACGCCCTCAAAGGCGAACACGTCCGGGCCCTCGGAACCGTCTGGCTGGGCCTCACCACCGGATGCGCCGAATGCCACGATCACAAATACGACCCCATCAAGGCCAAGGATTACTACAATCTCGCAACCTTCTTCGACCCCCTCATCGAAGCGGGAGTCTATGAACCCGGCGACCGACGCGTCCCGCTCCATTTCCTTCACGATGATCCCTCCGATTCACAGCTCGAACATCAGCTCGCCGCAAAGATCGATGAATTACGAGAAAAGCTCTACTTCAGCAAAATCGACCCCGACGCCTTAAAAAGGTGGGCGGATGAAACCCTCGCTGCAGAGGCAAAAGCAAAGGCGGTCAAAGGCACCTTCGACTGGAATTGGCTCCCTGAACAACTCCCCGTCGCTCAAATCACCCAAGGTGAATTCACCCAGCTCGAGACCGGCCGGGAAGTCATTGCAGAGCCCGGCGAACTCAAGGTTCACCTTTGCGCCGAGACCCAGGTTTCGAAGCCCGAAGGGAGCAACGAAGGATTCTTCACACACGTCACCCTCGATTCCGAAAATCCACCCGCTCTCATCGCCCTGCAAATCATCAACGGCGCTTATCGCAGGGTCGGCTGGCACCCGGAATATTACGTCACCTACTACTGGGGCCCCAAAGATCATCCTCTCCTCAAAAAACACTCTCCACAGAAACTGGTTCACCTGGGTTCGCTTCCTGAGGCCGGCAAGCTTGTTCGACTTGAAATCCCTAAAACCAAATTCAGCAACGCTCCCTATACCCAACAAGGAATGGCCTGGATTCAAGACGGTGGCAGGGTCATTTGGGGGGCCTCCGGCTACCGCACCTCGGCCCACCGGATCTTCGCTAATGCTCAATCCGAATCCGCCCTTCGTTACTTTTGGGAACTCCCGCTCAATCGCGACGACCGCAAGGACCTAGACACGCTCCTTACGACTTCACTCCGGCTCGCACCTGAAAATCGACGCCCCATTCATCAAACCATCATCGAGAGGGCCTTCCGGGAATACCAGCACCCTGGGCTCACCCGGGAGCTCACCGAACTCTATCGCGTAGCCTACCTTCATCGACAATCCGCCACGCCCACCCTCGTTAGTAAAACCGGTGCGCCCAAGAAAACCCACGTTCTCAAGCGCGGCAATTTCATGGACGAATCCGGTCCTGTCGCCACACCCGCGATTCCCGGGAAATTTGGCACGCTGACATCACAAAACCCCACCCGACTCGATCTCGCCAACTGGATCGTTGACCGGAAAAATCCTCTCACCGCCCGCGTCTTCGTCAATCGCCTCTGGCATCAATTCTACGGACGCGGCATCAGCGAAACGCTTGAAGACTCGGGGAACCAGGGAGACTGGCCTTCCCACGTCCATCTCCTCGATTGGATGGCCGGCGAATTCCAGGAAGACTGGGACATTCGTAAAATGATCCGCCTCGCCGTCACCTCCGAAGCCTACAAACTCTCGTCCATCCCGGGTTCACTACTCGCACAAAACGACCCCACGAACCGACTCCACGCCCGCCAAGGTCGCCCTCGACACAGCGCCGAAGAAATCCGCGACTCAGCCCTCCTCGCCGCCGGTCTCCTCAAGCTCACCACCACCATCCCGTCCGAATCATTCTTCCCCTACCAACCCGATAGCTATTGGGCGAAATCCAACAAAGTCATGTATGGCTCCCGCTACCAAATCTGGAAAACCAATCCCGGCGACGCCCAATACCAACGCTCCCTCTACACCTTCTGGAAGCGACAAAATATTCACCCCTCCATGCTCGCTTTCGATGCCCCCACCCGACAGGAATGCACGACCCGACGAAACATCACCAACACCCCCTCCCAGGCCCTGGCTCTCCTCAACGATCCGCAATTTGTGGAAGCCGCCCGTGGATTGGCCGCACGAATCACCCTCAAAGAAGATCCTCTTTCAACCCTCTTCCAACTGGTTCTCCAAAGAGAGCCCAGCCCTGAGGAAAAGAGCGAGCTTCAGAAATTCTACCTGCAAATGATCACTCGCTTCCAAGCACACCCCGAAGAAGCAAAAGCCCTCCTCGCCATCGGACAATCCCCACCTGGAAACCTGGACCCCGTCCAACACGCCGCGTGGACCGCCACCGCCCGCGTCGTTCTCAACCTTCACGAATTTTTAACCCGTAGCTAGCCATGACTCTCCCTCGCCGCGACTTCTTCGCCCGCTCGTCCACCGCCTTGATTGGAACTGCCTTGAGCAGCCTTTTGACCCGGGATGGCCTCGGCACCATTCTTCCGCACCTCGCCCCAAAAGCAAAACGGGTCATCTACCTCTACATGGCGGGGGGACCGTCCCAGTTCGAAACCTTCGACGACAAACCCAAGCTTCGCGAAAACAATGGCAAGCCCATCCCGCCCGAGCTCACCAAGGGGGTGAAATTCGCCTTCCTCCAAAACTCCGCATTGAAGTGCTTTGGCTCTTCGGTGAACTTCCAACAATGCGGGAAATCCGGACAAGTAATCTCGGATCTTCTCCCCAATATTCAGAGCATCGCCGATGACATCTGCATCGTGCGCACCCAGCAAACCGACCAGGTCAACCACGACCCGGCCCACGCCTTTATGAATACCGGGACCGCCATCGTGGGTCGACCCAGTATGGGATCCTGGGTGACCTACGGACTGGGCCACGTCGCCGATGATCTCCCTTCCTTCGTCGTGATGCGCTCGGGTCCCGAGGGTCAACCCGTCCCCCAAACCGCCTGGAATGCGGGCTTCCTGCCCGGAAAACATACCGGAGTTGAATTCTACTCCTCGGGTGTCCCCCTCAACTACCTCGAATCACCAGCCGGCATTGCCAAAAGCACGCAACGAACCTCCTTGGACTCCATCGCCAGGCTCAACCAAATCCATCACGATCACGTTGCCGACCCCGAGATCCTGACCCGTCTCGCGCAGTATGAACTCGCCTACAAAATGCAAGCGAGCGTCCCTGATCTCGCTGATTTCTCGGGCGAATCAAAAGCCACCCGCGAACTCTACGGCCTAGCCGCCAAGCCCGATGGCTCCTTTGCCTCCAACTGTCTCATGGCCCGGCGCATGGCCGAGCGGGGCGTCCGCTTCATCCAACTCTACCACACCGGCTGGGACCACCACGGCAACGTGGCCGAAGGAATGAAATCCCGTTGCAAAGACATCGATCAGGGAGCCGCTGCCCTGATCAAGGACCTCAAACAACGCGGAATGTTGGACGACACTCTCGTCATCTGGGGCGGCGAATTTGGCCGGACCCCCATGTCGCAAGGAAGCGGCCGCGATCACCACACCAAGTCCGGGTCCATGTTCCTCGCCGGCGGCGGCATTCAAGGAGGCATTACTTACGGAGAGACCGATCCCTTCGGCTTCACCGCTGCCATCGACCCCTTCCACGTCCACGACTTCCATGCCACCGCCCTCCACCTCCTCGGCATTGAGCACAAGAAACTCACCTACAAATATCAGGGCCGAAACTTCCGCCTCACTGATGTTCACGGTCACGTCATCGACAAGATCCTTTCCTAGGTGAGTTTAAAATTGAAAGGCAGGGAAACCTGGGTCGTGACAACCTGGCCCCGGCTGTTCTTCGCCGGAGAAAAGCGATATTTCCTGGGGCCAATTAGGAATAAGAAATTGGGCCGTGACGGGAGCGACGGAAAAGAGAGTGAGGATAGCAGCTTTCATCGAGAGCAGCATTTCACTTCCATCTGAAATTTGCTGCCGTCGGGTTGCGGTTTTCTAACGCTACCTTGCGTGCCTTAGAACTCGAATTCGAGCGAGACAAAGGCATTGATCCCCGGCTGGGTATCACGGCTGTTGGAAACTCCCCACCATGGCCGGCTCCGCGATTCGCGCGCGACCAAAGAACGTATTCCTGGTCGAGAAGATTTTTGACACCTCCTCGAAAGACCACGTTATCCGAGACTCGGTAATATCCGGTAAGATCCACGAGGAGGTAGTCGTCCACGACCCGGAATCATGTCGAAACCCGAGTTCAAAAGAGTGGGAATCTTCAGCTTCAAGATCCGGGTTTGGAAGCGCAATCGAGAGATTGTCAGGATGGACAAATTCTTTGACCACCTGAAGAGTCTCTTCAGGGGAACTGCGACTTCGAATCACTCTCGGCGGGAAACGGGCAATGAGTGATTCGTAATCAGTTGGTAGGGTTTTCGTGGCATATTGGTCTGAAGAATTCATCATTAATTTTTGAGTTCGGGAGTTAAATGATGCGACAAATGGCGAAAGCGGGCTTGCGTTTCCTTGCAGGTTTTGAGCGACGGATTGCCAATTCTATCAGGATCGGCGCCTCAGAAATTGCGAGGGAGTCATCCCCTTCTCTTGCGAAAAAGCCTTGGAGAAATGCGACAATGACTGATAGCCGAC
The DNA here is from genome assembly GCA_963925135.1 of uncultured Verrucomicrobiales bacterium. Taxonomy (GTDB): domain Bacteria; phylum Verrucomicrobiota; class Verrucomicrobiia; order Verrucomicrobiales; family Akkermansiaceae; genus SW10. Next base: position 12,790 of record CAWUTG010000002.1, read on the forward strand.
ATCCTTCGCCAACTGGTGCAAATCCAAGGACTGATCCAACCGTCCCTCCAATAAAGTGAGTGCTTGCCGGACATATCGGTGCGCGTTTGATTTTACCATGGAGCAGAAGAAACGGGGCTCCTGATCGGGCTGTCGGAATAGATGCAGTGAGAGAATCTCGAGCGTCTTGGCGAGGTATCACGCTCGCTCCGCACCAACACTCACTGGAGGACAAACTAGATCGGTGCTCATTCCAGTTTCACGATCCGACCACCGCCTAAGAATCCCCAAACTCTTTTTCATCAGCGGGCCCACGGGACCGAAAATCTTCTCCACTGACGCAATGGGGATTACCAGAACCAAGAAGTCATGCCCTCCCGCGAAGGAAAATCGAGTCGCTGACATCAGCCCCGCTTTGTCAAAGGTCGCAAACAAGGTCGTCGTTCTCGGGAGCAAGGTCAAGCGCGTCCCGGATGCCAACACCAAGCCCTCCCCTTTCTCATTAAGAATGACGTGAAGGGAGGACTCCTTCACAATCTCAGCCCAGCTTCCCGCCCCTCCAGCGGGGTCGCAGAGATGCCACATTTCGAAGTCCAAACTACCGGACTGACGATGAACTAAGCTCGCTTTGATTTTCTATCGCTATTAAGACTCGTTATCATTAGAAATCAAATTGTATCACTGTCTTTCGTTCCTTGGATTTCTTTCCTCGATGACCTGACAGAACAGGAGCAACCGGAGTTCTCCCAGAGTTCCCCCAAAACAAGTCACTTCCAAGATCGACCAGGCACTGCTGGAGAGGTAGATACTTCACCTGCACATCATGACGAACCGACTTCTCTACTGGGCCATCACCTGCTCCCTCGCGGGATTTATCTTTGGATTCGACCTCATGGTGATCTCGGGCGCCGAGCAGCAGATCGAAAAGCTCTGGGATCTCACCCCTTCCGCGCAAGGTTGGGCCATCAGTTCGGCAATTTGGGGCACGGTCATCGGTTCCCTTCTCGGTGCTTATCCCTCGAATCGCTTCGGCCGAAAGAAGACCTTGATGGCGATCGGCCTCCTCTACTTCGTTTCCGCCCTCGGTTCCGCCCTCGCTCCAAACTTCTCCTTCTTTGTGATCTCCCGCATCATTGGCGGAATCGGTGTGGGTGTCTCCACGGTGGCCGCGCCCATCTTTATCGCTGAAATTTCCCCGGCCGCTCGACGCGGCCGACTCACCGGGATGTTCCAATTTAACATCGTCTTCGGACTTCTCATCGCCGCCATTTCCAACTCCATTATTCGCGGAATGGTCGAGGTCGATAGCTGGCGCTGGATGATGGGGGTCGAAGCCCTGCCTGCGCTCATTTATAGCTTCATGTGCTTCACCCTTCCCGAAAGCCCTCGCTGGTTAATCGGCAAAGGACGACGCGCAGAAGGCAAAAAAATCCTTGGTGAAATCAATCCGAAATTTGATGAGACCGAACTCGAAAACCTCGTCGCTGAAATCGAATCCGCCAACGCCAAGGACGAGCCCAAAGTAGGACTCAATCTCGCCAAGCTCCGCATTCCCATCATGCTGGCCTTCCTCGTGGCCTTCTTCAATCAGCTCTCCGGCATCAATGCCATCCTGAGCTTTGCCCCGCGCATCTTCGGCATGACCGGGATCGACACCTCGGCCTCCTTCTGGGCTTCCTCACTCACGACCTTGGTCAACCTCATCTGCACGATGGGTGGGCTTTGGCTCATCGACCGGATCGGACGCAAGACGCTCCTCTACATCGGCTCCTTGGGCTACATCATCTCGCTGGGAATCTGCGCCTGGGCCTTCGCCCAATACGGGGCCCCTTTCCAAGCAGCCGCCGCTTCTTTGAAATTTGAAAGCGCCACCAAACTCGTCGAGCAAGCTGATCTTACGCCCCAAAAGCGCGAAAAAGCCATCCAAGATCTCGAAGCAGCAAGGGTGGAATTGGTAGAAACGACCAACTCTTCCGCCTATCAAGGAACGGCCGCAGACGTTCCCGCCGGCCTCACGGCCGAGGAAAACCTCGACCTCGCCAGCCAATCCCTCAAGGCCGCCACTCAACAGGCCGGAGCAGGTAGCACCGTCGTCCTCATCTCTATCCTCGGTTTCATCGCGGCCCACGCCCTCGGTCAAGGGACCGTCATTTGGGTTCTCATTTCTGAAGTCTTCCCCAACCGCGCCCGGGCCTTTGGTCAATCTCTCGGAAGTGCAACCCACTGGATCTTTGCGGCCCTCCTGACCCAATTCTTCCGAATCGCTTTGGAGAATTTCTCCGCGACCCAGATCTTTGGCTTCTTCGCCTTCATGATGGTCCTGCAACTTCTGTGGGTGCACTTTATGGTCCCCGAGACCAAGGGCGTGCGACTGGAAGACATGGAAGCCAGACTGGGTTCCAAATGGGCGCTTTAGGGTTTCACAATCCCCAATTCGAGGTTAACTCACGTCCATGTATCTTACTGGATTTGCAGACGAAGCTGCCCGCGACCTTTCCACTCAAATCAAAGCCACCAAGGAAATTGGCTGGACTCACATCTCGGCCCGCGGAGTCAACGGCTCCAACATCCACGAACTTCCCCAGGCTGAATTCGATATTGTAGCCGATCAGCTCGACGCTGAAGGCATCACCATTCCCGAGTTCGGCTCTCTCATCGGAAACTGGGGTAAAAACATCTCCACCGATTTCGACATCACCCTCGCCGAAGTCGAACGCGCCATCCCCCGCATGCAACGCCTGGGAACCAAGCTCATCCGCATCATGTCCTACGCCCAGGAACCCTGGGGCGCTGATCAAAACGAAGCCGAGCGATTCCGCCGCCTCCGCGAAATCCACTCCCGCTTCGCAGATGCCGGACTTCAGGCCATTCACGAAAACTGCATGAACTGGGGTGGCTTCTCCCCGGAGCACACCCTTCGCCTCGTCGAAGAAGTTCCCGGGCTCAAGCTCGTCTTCGACACCGCCAATCCCGTCTTCCAACTCGACCGCTCCAAAGCAGAGCCCTTCCCGTGGCAGGATCCTTTGGAATTCTACCAGAAGGTCAAAGAGCACGTCGTCCACGTCCACATCAAGGACTGCACCAATCCTCCGGCCGGTGAAACCGAGCCCGCAAAATACACCCTGCCCGGAGACGGCCAGGGAAAGGTCCGCGAGATTCTCTCCGCGCTCAAAGCCGACGGCTACGCCGGTGGACTTGCGATCGAGCCCCACGTTGCCACCGTCTTCCACGCCGTCGATGGTGCCGAACCCGATTGGCGACAGTGCTACGATTCCTACGTCGAATACGGCCACGCCACCAACGCACTCGTGACAGAGCTGGAACTGGCCTAAACCTCCAGAGCCTTACGGACGTCCTCGTTACGACCGTAAACCATCAGGACATCACCCTTTTGGACGATTGAGTCCTTATTGGGCGCACCCACAAATTTGCCATCGTCCCGGTAGATGCCGAGTATGATCACGCCCAGGTCAGCGGGCCTGGCTTCCCGGAGGGCCATTCCGATCCAAGGGTGGCGGTCGTCCATCTCGCCATCATAAACACAAAATCCATCCTGGAGATTCAGTAAGTAGTCGTAATCCACCACCTTGCGCAGACCTGACTTCAAGAGAGTGACCTTCAAAAACTGATCAATTGGAACGCTGATAAACCGAAGATTCATCAATAACCCGATCGCCAAAATCACGACCGCGGTAATGCCCAACCAGGCAAAGGTCCCACCGATCCCCCGCTCACCACCTTGCGTAAAAGTCACCAGAAGGGTGGCCAGGGCCGAAGTCAGCCCAATGTTTCCCGCAATAATGAGGTGGAGAATGATCCGCCGTCTCACAGGGTGACTGACCACCTGCTCAGACTCCTTCGTGGTAAATCCCACGCCAAAGAAAGCCGAGGCCGCCTGAAAGAGAGCCACGGGCTTTGACATACCCGTGAGTTGCAGTGCACTCGATCCCAGTTTCACCACCAAGAGAGCGACCAGAACGATGATTAAGAGAGCCAAAAACGATCCCATTCGCCGGACAATAGACAAAATGACTTTCCGGACGACATAATTGTCAATAACTGGGCTTGATTCCAAGGTCGCAATAGCAAGACTTGCGCAGACTTACTATGAGTGATGACCGCTATGAAATCCGTAGCAAGATCGGCCAAGGTGGCGTCGGTGCTGTTTACCGCGCCTTCGACCGCCATTTGAACCGCGAAGTCGCGATCAAACGAGTCCTCCCCGAGGGCGGATACGAAAACCAGGAAGAAGCCACCAAAGCCATGCTGAATGAAACAGCGTCTTTGTGCTCTGTGCAACATCCAAACATCGTAACCATCTTTGACGCAGGCGTTGACAACGACGGACCCTACGTCGTGATGGAGCTCCTTTCCGGGCGCACCATCGACGAGATGATCGAGCGGGGCACCCTGACATTTGAGGATTTCCGGGAAGTCGCCGTTCAGAGTCAGGAGGCCTTGATTGCTGCGCAGGATCTCGATCTTGTCCACCGCGATATCAAGCCCACCAACGTCATGGTCACTTGGCTCCCCAGCGGACGCTTTCAGGTGAAGATCGTCGACTTCGGCCTTGCAAAATTCTCGCCCAAGCCCTCGCTTCAAACCATCGACCACGGAGACTCCGTCTTTGGATCGATCCACTTCATGGCTCCCGAGCAGTTTGAGCGCACTCCGCTCGACAAACGCACCGACATGTATTCCATGGGATGCGTATACTATTACTGCCTCGCCGGACAATACCCCTTCGATGGCGAAACTGCGCCGAGCGTGATGAATGCCCACCTTCAGCATACCGTTACGCCCATTGAGCAACTTCGCCCCGACCTTCCGGAATGGCTTTGCAAGTGGGTCATGTGGCACCTCTCCCGGAACATGGAAGACCGCCCACGTGATGCCCGGGAATCCCTGAAGCTCTTCCTCATGAGCGAGCATACTCCCTCAGAAGCATCAGTCGCCACCGGAACCGCCCCGCAGATTGTCACCCCCGGAGCCCCGGGCCTACGGGCTCAAATGCCCACCGGTCCCGTTGGCACCCTAACCGCGCCCCAGCCCATTCTTCCCCCGGAAGGTCAGGCTCCCTCCATTCACACCGCCGCCCAGGCCGTAAAGTCTACGGGCTCCGTCACTCTCAACACCAGTCCCGGAACCGGCCCTGCCTCACAGACACCGGCCCCTGACAAGCCGGCAGGCCCCAGGCTCCTCGTAGGCGGAGCCGCCGCTGCTGCGACCCAACCGGCTGAAGCAGGATCAGAGGCGAAACGGGATGCCCCGGCCACGCCTGATACCGGGACCCCACTAGCCCCCGTCGCTGCGCCACTTGCAGTAGCAGCACCCGCTGCTGGCAAGCCACTCCTCGTCACCGGCACTTCGGGAGTCAACATTGCCACCCCCGCCATCCCCGTAGCAACACCTGCGGGATTACCCGGAAAACCACCCGCTCCCACACCGGGTTCAGCACCCAAAGGCAACTCCGGATTTCCCTCAGTGGCCTTTCCCAATCAACAGAAAGGGATGAGCAACGCCGCAAAAGGAGTCATCGCAGCCGTCCTGGCCGTGGCCATCATTATCGCTGGGGTCGTCCTCATAGGCAAAGGGAGCGAGAGTGCCCGCAACGCCAGAATCAACGAGATCACCGCCTACTTCAGCGATCCCTCAAATCCTCCCAAGGAAATTCCGCTTGATGGTGACCAGATCGATCTTGTCCTCGAAGAATTGACCACCCTCGGAGCAACCAAAGAAGGCGATCGCGAAACCCTGCTTCAGGCTCTCAATATCGCAATCTCTTCCGACGGATCAGACATCGATGCCAAAATCGTCGCCACCGCGACCGCTGACTCGATCGACTCCGGACTCAGGCTGAAGTTCTTCCAACTTCTCGGATTCCGAGGAGCCGAATCCTCGCTCAACAAGTTGATTGAATATGCGAGCAAGACCGATGATCCGGCTGCGGGAAAAGGAGCTCTCCAGGCCACCCGAAAAATGGTGACCAACGAGAACTTCGAAAGCCTTCTCAGCATCATCACCCTCTCCGGTGATTCTTCGGTTAAGAACGCTGCCGTTGACACCCTCGGAAGCGTTATCCGGGACTCTCCTTACCCGGACAAGTTCGCCAATGCCATTCTCATCAACTACAAGAACAGCACCGATGAAGATTCCAAGCTCGCCCTGCTCCGACTCATCGGCTCCGCCGGTGGCGATGGGGCCGCCGACCTCGTCGACGCCGCCCTCAAAGGTGACAACGATAAAATGAAGGTGGCCGGCATTAACTCCTTGCGGAGCTGGCCGGACTCATCCCAATTTGTGGTCCTGCTTGAATTCACCGGTAAGGAAGAGAACAGCATTCTTCGCCGTGCTGGATTCTCAGCTCTCATCACTTTCCTGAAAGACGGCCCTGAAATCACCGAAGAAGATCGCGCCCAATTTTGGATCGATATCGCCAGTATCGCCACTGGCACTTCCGAGCAGACACAGGTCATTCAATCAGTCGTTAAAGAAACCGAGCCATGGGCCGCTGAGATCCTCGATACCTTCATCGCCAATGGTGATACCGATCAAGTCAAAGCAGGTGCCGAAAACGCCAAGGAACTCTATGGCGAAAACTTGAAGCGTGCTCAACGCGGCAGGGACATCCAGGGAGACAATCCCGAGGAGGACGAGTAATCGACTCCCAACCTACCCTTTCAAAAGGCGACCCTCACCGGTCGCCTTTTTTCATTCCAACCCGCCCGGAGTTCCCCTATTCCATTGAAGTGGATTTCATTCCCCTTCTCCCACCCCTCGTTGCGCTGATCCTCATCTTGATCACACGACAGGCTGCGCTTTCACTCTTTGCCGCAACTCTGACCGGAGCCTTCCTCCTCGCCGGCCCCTATCCCATTCCAGCGATTCGGTGCCTCTTTGAAGACCACCTCTTTCCCTCGATCGGCTCCAGCACCTGGAACCTCAGCGCGATCATTTTCACTCTAACCCTCGGGGCCTTCGCCACCCTCCTCGAAAAAGGCGGAGGCTTTACCGCCATCCTCAAAGGTCTTCTCGCAGGAGAATCCCGTAATCCGCAAAAGAAGCTCCTCTTCGGTATCTACGGCCTGGGTCTGCTGTGCTTCTTCGACGGACTCGCCAATGCCATCCTCCTCGGCCGGGTCGCCCGACCTCTCACTGATGGTCTCCGCATCTCCCGCCAATTCCTGGCCTACCTCATCGATTCCACAAGCGCCACCGTCGCCTGTATTGCCTTTATCTCCACTTGGATTGCCGCCCAACTTTCCGTCATCTCCAAATCGCTGGAAGCAGCGCCCTTCGAGGTCAACCCCGCCACCCTCTTCTTTGCTTCCATCCCGTCAAATCCCTACTGCCTTCTTAGCTTACTCCTCATCCCCTTGGTCATCTTCAAAGCCTGGCACATTGGACCCATGAAGAATGCCCTGCCCGTTGCGCTCCAAGAACATCATAAAAGCACAATCAAGAGTTCTCCTAAAGTCGCGCTTCTTCCCCTTGCCGTTCTTGTCCTCACCATTCCGACCTTCATCTTTCTTTGGCAGGACCCTGTCATTACTGAAGATCATCGCCAAATCTGGTCCTGGCAGAATGCCTTCACTTCCGACGGCGTGCCCTACGCCATGGTCACCGCTGGTTTTGTCGCCCTCATCACGGCCTACCTCTACTTTCCAAAAGAAAAGAAAGCTGCAGCGCCCCAACATATGCTCGATGGCGCAGCTTCCCTGATTCCCGCCCTCATCATCCTGGTGTGTGCGTGGACTCTTGGGAGCATCTTCAAGAGCCTCGAAACTTCCCAACTCCTCCGACAACTACTCGGAGATCGAATCACCCCTGCCCAAATCCCTCTCGCCATCTTCATTGTCGGAGCCATCACCTCCTTCCTAACCGGAACCTCCTGGGGAACCTTCGGCCTCCTCATGCCCATCGCCCTCCCCCTCGTTCTTACGATGGGCGTAGATCTCCCCGAAGCCGAAGTCCTTCAGCTCATCTCCATGACGATTGGAGCCGTCTTTGGAGGCGCCGTTTTCGGAGATCATTGCAGCCCTTTTTCCGACACCACCATCGTTTCATCCCTCGCGGCCGGCTGCACCCCAACCTCCCACGTTGCCACCCAACTCCCCTACGCTCTCATCGCGGCAACAGGAGCGGGCCTTGCCTACACCCTGATGTCGTTCGGACTGGCAGGATGGCTGGCCACCCTGATCGTCGCAGCCCTCCTTACGGCTCTCGTCCTTACGCGTCAGGCAAACGAATGAAGCTTGGGCTCGCCCTCATGATCATCGTTGCCCTCAACGAACAAGCCAGCTGGTCGCTCACTCCCTTCTCGGATCAAGAAATACTCTCTACGATCCTCGGCATCGATCCCGGCGTTGATGACGACTACCTCGCGTGGATCGCCGCCTTTTCAGTCGCAAACACCTCACTCGTCGCCGACCCTGATGGAGACGATCTCGACAACCTCGGCGAATTCGCACTCAACTTGAATCACTCCATCACCGATGCCCCCGCCCCGGACGTCCGCCGAAACTTCAATTTCACACTCGAGGCATCACGGGTAAATGACGTGAAAACCGATCTTACCGTTTCCTCGGATCTTGAAAACTGGACGCCCCTCCCCGCCCAACAACCACTGGTGCTTCCGGAGCCCTTCGTCCGGCTCGAATTTTCCCTGCTCGATAACCAATAGCCTTCGAATAATTCTCCACCTCTTAAAATTCACAATGCCCCGGCGTCCTCGCAAAGGGAATGACATCGCGAATGTTTTGCATCCCGGTGACATACATCAGGAGACGCTCGAAGCCCGCTCCGAAGCCGGCATGAGGAACCGTTCCATATTTGCGCAAATCGAGATACCAACCGTAATTCTCAAGACTCAACTCATGATGCTCCATCGCGGCCTTGAGCAAATCATAGCGCTCTTCCCGCTGACTTCCTCCGATGATTTCCCCCACTCCCGGAACGAGCACATCCATCGCGGTCACCGTCTTGCCGTCATCATTCGCCCGCATGTAGAAGGGTTTAATCGTCTTGGGATAATTGTAAACGGTGAGGGGTCCTTTCACCACTTCCTCGCAAAGATACCTCTCATGCTCGGACTGAAGATTGATTCCCCACTCCACTGGATAGGCGAAGGTCTTCCCTGACTTCTGCAACTTCTCGACCGCTTCCGTGTAGCTCATCCGCTCAAAGCCGCCGGACGCCAGCTTCTCAAGCCGGGCCCGCAATCCCTTGTCCACGAACTTCTCGAAGATCGTCAAATCTCCCCCATTGTTATCCAGGACGTCTTTGACGAGAAATTGAATAAACTCCTCCGCCAAATCCATGTCGCCCTCAAGATTACAAAAGGCCATCTCAGGCTCGATCATCCAGAACTCCGCCGCATGGCGCGAAGTATTCGAATTCTCCGCCCGGAAAGTCGGACCAAAGGTGTAAATATTTGAAAGCGCGCAGGCGAACGTCTCCCCTTCCAACTGCCCACTCACGGTGAGGTAGCTCTTCTTGCCAAAGAAATCTTCCTCCGGCTTCCCACCCTCATTCGTTGTAACCCGGAACATCTCGCCCGCTCCCTCACAATCACTCGCGGTAATAATGGGGGTGTGCACGCACGTGAAATCACGCTCATTGAAAAAGCGATGCACCGCGTAGGCCAACCGACTCCGCATCCGGAAGGTCGCCCCGTAAAGATTGGTCCTCGGGCGAAGATGCGCGATTGATCTCAGGAACTCCGGAGTGTGGCCTTTCTTCTGAAGCGGAAAATCTTCCGGCACCCCGCCCACGAGTTTCACCTCTGTCGCCCGAACCTCCCAGCTCTGCCCCTTACCCGGACTTTCCACAAGCTCCCCTACCATCTCAACGGAGGCACCGGTATTCATCTTCGAGACCTGGTCCGCTCCGGGAATCCCGGTGTCCACAATGACCTGAATTCCTTGGAGACAAGATCCGTCATTCACTTCGACAAACGCAAAGTCTTTCGAATCCCTCCTCGTCCTGACCCAGCCACACAATTTGACGGAACCCCGTGCCGAAACACTCTGCAGGAGATCTTTGACCGAAGTTCGCATGCCCAATGTCTAGCCCCGACTCACCCGTTCATCGACTGGAAATTTCAACAAACGAACTTCCCTCTCTCTCATGGTTTTATAATGTCGAGCGACTACCCTCGCATTCGTTCACCTATCATGCGCATTCTCCTCATCGAAGACTACACTCCATTGCGGGAAAATATCGCGGAAAGCCTCACCCAGGCGGGCTATGTTGTCGATGCCTCCGCCACGGGCGACGAAGGGCTCTGGTATGCCGAAAACGGAGACTACGATGTCACCATCCTCGATATCATGCTTCCGGAAATCGACGGACTCACCATCCTCCGGAAACTCAAAAAACTCGGCAGTAAAACTCCCGTCATCATCATCAGCGCCAGGGATAGCACTGATCATAAAATCGAGGGGCTGGATGCCGGTGCTGACGACTACCTTGTAAAGCCCTTCGAACTCAAAGAGCTCCAGGCCCGTGTCCGGGCCCAACTCCGCAAGCGCTACGATCAAGTGAACGATTCAGCCACTGTAGGAGACCTCACCGTCAACTTTAACGCCAAGCGAGTTACGCGTGCCGGCGAAGAAATCACCCTGACCCGCAGGGAATACGGCCTTCTGGAATACTTTGCCTACCGCATTGGCCAAGTCGTGACCCGCCAGGAAATCTGGGACCATGTCTATGAAGACGTCGAAGGAGGAACCAGCAATGCCGTGGACGTTTACGTCGGCTATCTGCGCAAGAAGCTAAACGCCGACAACAAAGAGAACCTCCTTCACACCCGCCGTGGGCAGGGATACTACCTCGAAGCCCATGCGACTGTTGAACCCGTCAATTCGTAAGAGGCTCCTTCTCGGCACGATTCTGGCCATCGCCAGCGTGACCTTGACGGGCTCGATCGTTGTCTATTTTTCCCAACAAACCGTCCTAACCCGGCAGCTTGATGATCAACTCCTCGCCAGCGCCGATCTTCTCACCATTGAAGTTGAAATGGAGAATGGCAAGCCCTTCCAGGAATGGCTCCTTGACATCGAGGCCAACAAACTCCGAAAGGAAAAAGACCTGATCCAGGTCTGGGATATCAGCACAGGAGAAACCTTTAAATCTCCCGCCCTGGGAACCTTCAACCTCCCCAAGATTAGCGGAGAGCTCAATCAAAACATCATCCAGGAGGTCGATCTACCAGGAGGTAGAAAAGGCCGTGCCCTGGGAGTCAAAATCCTCCCTTCATTCGATGAAAACACAAACACCCCGCCGGAATCGCGGGAAGGATTGGAACAAATTTTCGTCCTGGCCTTGGAGACCAAGGCACTTCATCACGCACTCACGCACCTGCGTCAAACCCTCATCTGGGTGGTCGTCGCCACGATTTCACTCACCGCGCTCTCAATTTTTGGGATCGTGCGCCAAAGCCTTGTTCCGATCAGGGAACTCTCCCGGCGTCTGGAACAACGCAAAGCCAATCGACTTGGAAACCCCGTCGTCATCTCGAATGACTTCCCGGAAGAACTCCGGGGCCTGATCACCCAGTATAACAGCCTTCTCGAAAGAATCGAAGGAGTCCGGGCCAGGGAACGGGACTTCTCGACCCACGCTGCGCACGAACTGCGCACCCCTCTCGCGGGAATCCAAGCGACTCTTGAACAGACTCTTGCCGGGCAACACGACGCAGCGGACTACAAGCACCGCATTCAAAAAGCCCTGACCATCTCCAAAGAGATGGCCAAACTGGTCACTCATCTCATGCGCTTTTCCCGCCTTCAAAGCGGAACTCAAAAAGTGATCCTCGAGGAGATCAACCTCCATGAACTTATCGAGGCCACCGTCCTCGGATCCTCCGGGAAGATGAATACCAAAGGGCTCAAAATTGACCTCCAACTCTCTTCCTCCACTTTTCTCCGGAAAACTGACGAAGATCTGGTGCGCATTCTTTTCACGAACTTTTGCGACAACGCGATCTCTTACGCCGAAGAAAACTCGACGATTCATCTCAGAACTTTCGACAAAAAAAACGCGTTCATTTTCTTAATCTCCAATCGCTCCGCCGTCACGCTGCCAGACAAATTGGACCGCCTCTTCGAACCCTTTTACCGGATCGACCAGGCCAGAGGTGGCGAGGATCGGCACGCCGGGATCGGCCTGAGTCTCTGTCGTGAAATCGCGAATACATTGGATGTTCAGATCGAAGCATCGGCCATTGATTCCCGGGTTTTTCAGATCCAGGTCATCTTTCAAAAATAGGGCTTCATTTGCGCCCATGAAAAAATTGCTGGTCGGGATTGGCCAATAAACAAGAGTCAAAAAAAATCAACGAAGACTCCTCTCTCATAATCCTCTCATTTCAAAGGCGGTAGTCTCGCGGACATCAAAGGAAACATTTTCTGATGAGATTCCGTGAATCCTCAAACTCAATCGCCTCAAGCAACCCTGGAACTCACCTCCTCGCAGAGGAATTTTTTGTGGGGAGCCTTAGCTATTCTCTTAGTCATCCGGGTGCTCTTGATGATTCAAGTTCCCTACACTGATACCACCGAAGCCCGCTATGCCGAAATCGCCCGCAAAATGGTCGAGACCAACGATTGGATCACACCTCAGATCGACTACGGCGTCCCCTTCTGGGGTAAGCCCCCACTGCACACATGGGTTTCCGCTGCGGGAATGAAACTCTTCGGAGTGAATGAATTTGGAGGACGGTTTTTTATATTTGTCACAGGCATCTTGATCCTGCGCTGGTTCTACCGTTGGGCCCAGGAATTTAAAGGAAAGGACTATGCCCTGCTGGGCACCACCATCCTGGGCAGCAGCGCCCTCTACTTTGTCGCCATGGCAACCGTCATGACCGACCTCGTCATGATCGCCGGCACGACCCTTTCCATGATCGCATTCTGGAGAGCTCTCCATGGCAATCAAAAAACAGTCTCCGCAGGCTACCTCTTCTTCGTCGGGCTCGCGATTGGTCTTCTGGCAAAAGGACCGGTGGCCTTCGTCCTCACCGCAATTCCGATTGGGGCCTGGGTTCTCATTCACAATCGCTGGCGTGAAACCTGGCGACGTCTCCCCTGGATCTCCGGCACCCTTCTCATGCTCGCCCTCTCCCTCCCGTGGTATCTCCTTGCTGAGCTTAAGACCCCGGGATTCTTGCAATACTTTATTGTCGGGGAGCACTTCGAGCGCTTCATCCATAGCGGATGGAAAGGCGATCTTTACGGAAGCGGTCATGCAAAACCCCGGGGCACGATCTGGATCTACTGGCTCGAGATGCTCCTTCCCTGGACCTTTCTTTTCCTCATCCCCCTGCGACGTCTGCGATCCGTCGTGAATGGCTTTCGGCGCGACACCTCACGCTGGAGTTCCTACCTCCTTTGCTGGGCTCTTTCGCCCATGATTTTCTTCACCATGGCGACCAATGTCATCCCGACCTACGTCATCACGGGGATTCCCGCTTCCTGTTTGCTGTTAGTGGACATGTGGGTTCATGCTGCCTCCGGGCAGCGTGAAGCCACACTCGCCACGGCCCGCTCTTTTAAAGCGAGCGCGGTAGCCAGCATCCTGATCTTCGCCGGCGCATACCTGACCTTCACCTTCGTCCCCGCGATCGCTCCAAAGAGAACTCAAAAAACACTCGTTGGACAAAAAATCAGGGCCGAGGGATTCATCTCGGCTCCGCTCTACTACTTCAGCAAAAAGAATTTCTCCATCGAGTTCTACACGGAAGGAAAGGCAATTCGTTTGGACCACCCCGACGCCTTAAAAAAACTGCTCGCTGACAAAAAACGCGATTTCGTTTCCATCGATGCCGACAAATTCAAGGCGCTCGATCCTGCTCTCCAGAACGCCTACTTCCAGCATGGAAAATTTGGTAAATCACTTCTTCTTTCTGAAAAACCCACTTCCGGAACAACCTCTATCAGTGAACGATAAACCCGAACCTTACATCACGATGCCGATGAAAACCCAAGTGTTCAAAGTCCTAGAGAGCTCTCCTCACGCTTCCCCCCTGCAGTATCCTCTTCCGACTCCTCCGGAAGTTTCCATCGTCGTCCCCGCCTTCAATGAAGCCGGAAACATTGCCATCGCGATCCAAGCGATCGGTGACGAATTACAATCACTGGGCCGCTCCTACGAGATCGTCATCGTCGATGATGGAAGCCGCGATCAAACCGTGCCCGAGGCCCGCGAAATGATGGTGCAATACCCCGTTCGTATTGTTTGCCTCTCGCGCAACTTTGGGAAAGAGAACGCCATCACCGCCGGACTCAAAAGCGCCCGGGGTCAGGCCGTCATCATCATGGATGCCGACCTTCAGGAGCCCATTTCCTACCTTAAAACCTTCCTTGCCCGTTGGGATGACGGATACGAGATGGTCTTCAGCGTGCAGGAAAACCGCACCGGTGAAACCTTTGTCAAAAAGCAGGCCGTTCGTCTTTACTACTGGTTGCTCAATAAAACGACCTCGGTCACCATCCCTCCCCACTCACGCGACTTTCGACTCATGGATCGCAAGGTCGTTGAGGTCATCTGCGCCCTCCCGGAACACAACCGTTTCATGAAGGGTCTCTACAGCTGGGTCGGCTTCAAAAGCCTCAAAATCCCCATCACGCTTAACCGGAGAAACGCCGGCATCTCCAAGTTCAAAATCAGTCAACTCTTTGGCCTCGCCATGACGGGCCTCACTTCATTTTCCGCATTCCCTCTCCGGATGTGGACCGGTATCGGCTTTGTCATTTCCGGAGTGTCTATTCTCTACGCCCTCTTCATTACCCTGAAGACGATCTTCTTTGGAGCCAGCGTTGCCGGCTGGCCAACCCTGACCGTCGCTATCTTCTTTCTCGGCGGAATCCAACTTCTCTCCATCGGGATACTCGGCGAATACATCGGACGCATTTTTTCCGAAGTGAAGTCCCGCCCCGGCCACATCGTCTCAAAGGAGTTCAGCTACCTTGATCAGGAAGAATGAAAGCGCTCCTCGCCCAGGCTTCACGCTTTGGAGTGGTCGGACTCGCAGCCACCGGACTTCACTTCCTCCTAGCCCTTCTGCTCATCAAGCTGGGGATCCATGCCCTGCTCGCCAATTTCGGAGCTTTCTGCGGAGCTTTTATCCTCAGCTACCTCGGGCACGCCCACTGGAGCTTTCGGGATCAAAATCACTCCCGCCACTCGTCCATCAAACGATTCATCATTATCTCAGGGATGGGATTCCTAGTGAATGAAACGCTCTTCGCCGTCCTTCTCTCAAGGACCCCGCTGCCTCATGAACTGGCCTTGGCCCTGACCCTCGTGACCGTCGCCGGAGCTACTTTTCTCTTTTTACGACACTGGGCCTTCGCCGCCGCTTAGTCTCGAAGGGCACGACGAACAAGATCGAGGGCGCGCTGGCTTGCTTGTTTCTTAAAATCCTTCCGGCTTCGCGGATGAATCTCGCGGAAAGTTTGCACTCCCGATGCCGTGGCAATCCCGAAACAAACGGTTCCCACTGGTTTTTCCTGGGAACCTCCGCCGGGCCCGGCGATCCCGGTAATGGAAACCGCAACATCCGCTCCGCTTTCGCGCAGAGCTCCAGCCGCCATCTCACCCGCAACCTCCAAACTCACGGCACCGTGAGTTGCCAAGGTCTTTGGAGAAACCCCAATGAGCTGGCTCTTGGCTTCGTTCGAATATGTCACGAATCCGTGGGTGAAAACTTCGCTCGATCCCGGAACATCCGTGATACGACAGGCGACCAAGCCACCGGTGCAACTCTCAGCGATGGAAAGCTTCTTACCGGCCGCCGCGAGTGCTCGCACCACGACCGTTTCGAGATCAGCGCCATCGTCAGTGACCAAAAAATCGCCAAAGCGTCCTTCCGCAAGTTTACGCCCCTTCGCAATCGCCCCGGCTTCCCCGATCAAGCGCAGGTCCATTTCGCCGAGTCGGGCGCAGTAGCCCACTTCCAATCCCGGCACCGCATTCAGTTGCTCATCAAGATGTTCGTGAAACTCGCTCTCGCCCACTCCCACAAATTTTAACTCAGTGACATCCACGACCATTTCTACGCCGCACAGGGCCCGCAGACGCGGAATCACTTCGGCGTGAAACATGGGATAAAGCTCGCGGGGTGGTCCCGGCAAAAGAAAGACCGCACACCCCGGCGCGCCACCCAGACGGGGCGGGGCATAAATTCCAGGTGCGGTCCCGTTGTCATTCGGGAGAATATCGGCACCTACCAAATTCTGAGCCTGCTTGAGATTCGACGCCACCATGGGCTTGTCACGCTTCGCAAAAAATTCCTTCAACGATCGCAGAGCCGCTTCATCCTCGATCATTTCCACCCCGAGCACCTTAGCCGCGGCTTCCCGGGTAATGTCATCGCTCGTTGGCCCCAAGCCACCGGTCACGAGGACGACATCGGAACGATGAATCGATTCGCGCAAGGCAATCTCGATGGCCTCACCGTCCGGCACAGTCGTTTGACGCTGCACCCGCAGGCCCAGCTTCACCAACTCCTGCCCCATCCAGGTGCCATGGGTATTCGCCGTCGATCCGAGTAAGAGCTCGGTTCCGGTATTCAGAATCTCAATTTTCATCGTCTGCCTTCCACGAGACTTCCTTGGCATCGCCCCAGAGCTTTTCAAGGGCGTAGTTTTCGCGGAATTCCTCGTCGAGGACATGAACCATGACATCAACAAAATCGATCACCACCCACCGGCTGGCCGCTTTTCCTTCGGTCGCGTGCGCGGCATCGGATCCCTTCCCCCGAACGATGGATTCAACGTCCCGGGTGATCGCCTTAAGGTGCGGCTGGGAGTTACCCGAGCACACCACCATGAAATCGGTGAGCGTGGAAATTCCGCGAAGATCAAAGATGCGAACATCATCCGCTTTCAGTTCATCAGCGGCTTCTGCACAGGCGAGGGCGAGTTCTTTTCCATTCAACATCGGGAAATCGGGTAATTATGAGAGTTTGGGCGTGGCTAAAGGCGGACCTTTAGACGAAAAAACCGGCACTTGGCCGGTCCTTCCTTGAAAATGGTGGAGCGTAGCGGATTCGAACCGCTGACCCTCTGCATGCCATGCAGATGCTCTACCAACTGAGCTAACGCCCCCTACATTTTCAGGACGGGCGAAGGCATAGGGTTCCCTCACTCAGCTTGCAAGAGAAAAAATGAGAGCGAGTGCGAAATACCGTCGCGAGACAAAAAAACGCCCCTTGCGATTAGGAATCCCGCAAACTAGGCTTCAGTCATGGCAACGTTATTTTTTGGTGCAGCAAAGGGACTGACCGGACTCATGGGATTGGGAACTCTGATGTTCGGAATGGCAGTCCAAAAGGTCGCGGTCCAGATGGAAGCGATCGAACTCGACGCGGCCGAAGCCCAGGATGCCGTCCCTCTGCTCCTTCCAATTCCCGCTGAATAGCGCACTAATTCAGCACTTTTACGGCCATTCCCTGCTCGGGGATGGAACAGGCTGCCGTCTTCACAAGGGATTTTCGACGACGGGCAATCTCGCGATAAACTGCATCCCGCAAACCCAACGGGATCAAGAAAATCGCCGCCGCAACGCCCCCTGCTAGGCCACCGGTTCCGGCCAATGCCCGCCGGGCAGCCTCACTGGCTCGAAAAATCTTCCCGTCCTCGACCACTGCCATCGAGTCGTCCGCCATCGTAATCCCCCACTCTTTCGCGGTCGCTCCATTGAGCGGAGCGAAAAGCAAACGGTCATCGGCATCGAGTCGATGCAGCCACTTCAAGGCTCCCTGGCACATCAGGCAGTCACTATCAAAAAAGACGATCATTTTGTCCTTCACCACTGATAGCTTGCTACT
Organism: uncultured Verrucomicrobiales bacterium; assembly: GCA_963925135.1. GTDB lineage: Bacteria > Verrucomicrobiota > Verrucomicrobiia > Verrucomicrobiales > Akkermansiaceae > SW10. The sequence continues at coordinate 30,602 of CAWUTG010000002.1, forward strand.
TTTTCGTGAAATTTCGATACTTCATTCCAGATGGCCCACGGAACCAGAATCCAAGATCTTCCCAGCGATCAAAAGCCGAGGGAAAAAATGGCGGCTCTGGGAGCCCCGGCGCTCTCCAACGAAGAACTCCTCGCCATCTTCCTGCGCACCGGAACAAAGGGCGCCAGCGCCATCGAGATCGGTCGTCAACTCATTCGCAACCACGGCAGCATCGTCGCCTTGGCCCAGCTCGACCTCAAGCAGCTCTGCAAAGAACACGGCCTTGGACTTGCCAAAGCCTGTCAGATTCTCGCCGCCTTCGAGCTTGGCGCCCGCGCCGCCCGCGATGGCAGCAAGAACCTACAATTCACCAGCAGCGAAGCCGTTTACCAATTTCTCGCGCCCCAACTTTCCCTCCAGACCACCGAGAAGCTTGTCGTGCTATGCCTCGACTCCAGCGGCCGTTTGATCCGGAAGCACGAAATCACCAGCGGCACTTCCAATCAAACTCTCGCCGCCATCCGCGAAATCCTTCGCCCCGTCCTCATCGACCAGGCCTGCAACTTCATCCTGGCCCACAACCACCCCTCCGGCAGCACCTCACCCAGCGGGGCCGACATTGATTTGACCAAACGCCTCGCAAAATCCGCCCGGGAAATGGAGCTCGAACTCCTCGATCACGTCATCATCGGCCGCCCCATCGACGGCAGCAGCGGCTTCTATTCCTTCGCCGACAACGGACAACTCTAAGGCCATGAAAGTTATTTGTCTCATGCTCCTGGCGTCCCTTGCCTCAATCAACGCGCAAGAAACCTGGCTGGAAATTCTGGCTCCCAAAGCTCAAAAAGCCCAACAAGGCTTGGGACCAGGCATCATTCAACACGACGACTCCGAGGCGTTCCGAAAACATTGGAAAGCACTTCAAACCATCCACAAAGCCCTCCCCGCCGCCCCCGCAAACTTTCCGAACACCTGGGATGATTTGTCAATCAACTCCATCATCTCTGCGACCTTTTCCATTCGCAGGCTCGCCGATCACTTCGCGCAAACCCGGCAATGGGATCGCCTTATCGCCCTTTACGAAACGGCCGGGAACCTCTCCAAGCGGATCAAAGCCAGCGAACCGACCCTGGCCGGACTCCTCATTGCCGGGAGCTTCGAACGCTTGGCATTCAAGCATCTGACCTCCCTGCTCGACGAACCGGATGAGGAACTCAGACGCGCAGAATTCTCTCGCTTCCGCGCCATCATAATAAAGGGCCCTCTCACTCGTCGCGACTTTGAGTCCACGGAACGGGCTGAAACCAAATACTCCGTCGACCTCTCAAGAAATCTCCCGAAGTATCTGGCAAGCTTGGAGGGATTTGCAGGGGTACTCACGATTCAATGGCTCACCCTGGAATGCGAGGGCAAAAATATCAGCTCACCTGAAGATCTCCTCGCAGAATTCCCTGTCGCAGAAAAGCAAGCGATCAAGCAATTCAAGCTCCACGTAGATCTCAAAAGTAGGACGATCACCCGTCCAGCCGATCCATCAGATGACGATACGAAAGAAAAAATCGTGAGTATCCCCAACCTTTTCAACCAGTAATGCCCGCTATCCATCCCACCGCCCTTGTCTCCGAAAACGCCATTCTCGCCGGGGATGTCGAAGTCGGAGCCTTCGCCATCATCGAAGACGGCGTGAATCTCGGGCCGGGGTGCAAGATCGATTCCCACGCCAAGATCTGCACAGGCGTTGCGATGGGACCCCGCAACTCAGTAGGTCACGGCGCCGTCATTGGCGGAACCCCCCAGGATCTTGGTTTCGATCCCACCACCAGAACAGGCGTTCTCGTTGGCGAAGGTAACACCTTTCGAGAGCACGTCACCGTGAACCGCAGCACGGTGGAGGACGGAAACACCATCATCGGCGATCGCAACTTCCTCATGGCCGTCTCCCACCTCGGTCACGATGTCCAAATTGGCAATCACAACGTCATTGCCAATAACGTCATGGTGGCCGGCCACTGCAGATTGGGCAGCCGCATCTTCCTGGGCGGAGGGGCCGGGATTCACCAGTTCATCCACATCGGCGACTTCGCAATGGTGCAGGGCAATGCCGGCATGACTCGCGACATCCCGCCCTATTGCATCGTCCATCAAATCAATCTCCTCTCCGGACTCAACGCCATCGGATTACGACGCGGTGGCTTCACCGTTGAAGAGCGAATGGAAATCAAGAAGGCTTACCACCTCCTTTTCTCCTCTAAAAGCACCCGTGCCGAAGCACTCACCAAAGTCGACGGATTCGCATGGAGCGAGGCCGCACATGTCTTAATTGAAGCAGTGAGAAACCCTTCCTCGAAAGGCATCCTCACCCGCTGACCTTAGTCGAGCTGACGAACCCGGATGTTGCGGAAGGAGATCTTACCCGCATTCTTCTGGAGTCCAATGAAACCGGCAGGACGAGGCTTGGCCACCTTGTGCTCCACCAACTTCTTGCCATCAAGAATCACCGTCACGGTGCCCTTCTCAACCTTAAGCTTGTAGCTCCGCCATTCATTCTTTTCCCCTTCACCCTCGATCTTCACGTGCTTCACGATGCTGCCGGTGGGAAACGGATTGCTTGGAGGGGCAATGTTGATCTCATAGCAATCCACAGCCTCGTCCTTCACCTTGGCTTCGCTGTTCAGGAACACCCCGCTATTTGCATCGAGGGCAGCCTTAAACTCCACTTCGAGTTCGTAGTTCTCGTATTTATCAGCGGAGGTCAGAAGACAAACCTCGCCGGTATCAGCGGTCAGAGCACCCTTCTCGACCTTCCAGTTCGCATCGCCCTGGTTGGTCCATCCCTTCATGGTCTTGCCGTCAAAAAGCGAAACCCATTCGCCACCCAAAAGGGGAAGCGCCATCAGAAAAGAGAGCAATAGCAATTTCATCCCGACAGATTTCCCAGAAAACCGCTGGCAGGACAATCGCTAAAACCACTCCCTACAAATCAACGATCTTCTTCACCACGACGCCCATGCCATCTTCCTTGATGATTCGGACAGGGGCTCCTTTGGAAACAAATTCCCCTTCCGCTACGACATCGACAATTCCGCCAGCGATTTCAGCCTTACCGGCAGGGCGCAGGTCAGTCAGAGCAAATCCGGTCTGACCAACGCGAGCTGAGTCTTCGGGGTGACTTTCGATCCCGGTACCCGCCGCAAGTGCCGTCGGGAGAAAAAATCTCTTCAGGAAGGGAACATCAGGCAGATACCTCATGATCAGATAGAGCAGTATGATGGAACCAAAAATCCCCAATCCCAGATGGAGGGCCGGGCCTGAAATCGCATCGAGAATCCCGTAGGATCCGTCGCCCGACCACTGGTATCTCTGCCACTCTACCCCGTCGACCATCGAAAACATCAAGGATCCCACGACCATGAGTAGACCCACAATTCCTGCGATTCCGAATCCTGGAATGACAAAAATCTCCAACAGAATCAGAAGAATCCCGAGCCCAAAGACGGCAGCCAGCTCATAGCCCGCCATGTTTCCCGCGAGATAGTTCCCAAAGAAGAAAATGGTAAAGGCGGTGATGGAGACAATACCCCCGATGCCAAACCCCGGCGTCTTGAACTCGAGATAACCTCCAAACAACCCGATCGTAATCAACAGGCCGGAAACACTCGCGACCCACCAGGCGAATTGCTCGAAACCACTCGGAGTGGCTGTCACCAGGTCATCTTTCGACCATCCTTCAAGCTCCAGCAGCTCATCCATCGAATCAATTTCAGCCTCTGCCAAGAGCGTTCCATTATCCGTGACCGTGACCGCGTCGGACGAATTCAAGGCGAGGAGCTGTCCCTTCTCAACGGTCACAGGTCCAAACTCTTGAGCCTCCTCCTTCTGAAACATCATCGCCTGGATCACCCGCTTATCGTGCCCCTTCTTGTCAGCAATCCAGCGCACGTGAGCGTCGAAAAAGCTCTCTAATTTAGCGCGCATCACCGGATCAATTTCCTGTCCCGTTCCCGAAACGAGTCCCGCCGAGCCAATTGCCGAACCCGGCTTCATATAGATTCGATCAGTCGAGACCGCGATCAAGGCTCCGGCGCTCAGCGCGCTGGGATTCACAAAAGACGCCGTCGGCACTTCCAACTCAGCAATGAGCGACATAAGTTCCTTCGTCGGGAACGCCATCCCGCCGGGAGTATCGAGCTCGAAAATCACCGCCTTGGCCTGCTCATCCTGAACTCTCTTGAGCGTGCGCTCCCAAAACTTAAAACTCTGACCAATGCTCAGGTCCATCTCTCCCACCTTGATGAGAACAATTTTCCCCTCGTAACTCCCCTCCTCCGACTTCCCGAGCACCGTTTTATCCTCCGCAGCCAAAATCCCGATGGCCCAGAGTAAGAAGAAAATCACGTGTTTCATGGCGACACTGTATCTTGAAATCAGCTCAGTGCAAAATTCTCATTTCCCTCATCGCTCACTCGCGGCACAGTCTCACCGTGGGCCGCATTCCGGAAGAAACCGTTAAACAGATCCTCGATGCCACTGACATCGTGGACCTGATCGGTTCCTATTTCCCACTCAAACGGGCCGGAGGCGATTACAAATGCAACTGCCCTTTTCACAACGAAAAGACCCCCTCCTTCAATATCAGCCCCACCAAGCAATTCTATCACTGCTTCGGATGTAAAGAGAGCGGCAACGCAGTGGGCTTCGTGATGAACTACGAAAACGTCCCCTTCGTCGAAGCCATTCAAAAACTCGCACAACGCGCCGGCATTACCATAATCGAGGACGTATTCGACCCCGAAGCCGACAAAGTCCGACGCCGGTTCTCACGGGTCAAAGAACTCAACAACAAAACCGCCCGCTATTACCACCAACTCCTCTTAAAGTCACCCGACGCCCAACACGCCCGCGACTACCTCAAAGCCCGAGGTTTCAGCAAAGAAACGGCCGAGAAATGGCTCATCGGATGGGCCCCACGAAACTCCACAAAATATTTCCAACTCGTCAAAGAACAAGGCTTCAAGGGGCGTGAAGTTCTCAACGCCCGCCTCGGAGGGCTCAGGGAAAAGGACAATCCAAGCTCCGGACTCTACCCCAAATTCTACGACCAGCTTACCTTCCCCATCAACAACGACTACGGCGACGTCGTCGGATTCTCCTCCCGAATTCTCCGCGCGGATGACAAACGCGGAAAATACATCAATACCAGCGAATCCCCCCTCTTCCAAAAATCCAAAATCCTCTTCGGCCTCGACAAAGCCCGTAAATCCATGGGCAGGGAAAAATTCGCCCTTATCTGCGAGGGCCAAATCGACACCATCGTCCTCCACGAAGCTGGCTTTGAAAACACCGTCTCCACCCTAGGCACCGCCTTAACCGAAGAACACGCCCGCATGCTCAAACGCTACGCCGAGCGAATCGTCCTCTGCTACGATGGCGATAGTGCTGGTATCACCGCTGCTGAAAAAGGCTTCCGAAACCTCACCGCCCTCGGCATCCCCGTGAAGCTCATGCATCTCCCTACCGGAGATGATCCCGACACCTTTATCAAAGCCCACGGAGCTCAAAAATTCCGTGAACTCATGGAAAGCTCCAAGGACTTCCTCGATGCCAAACTCGATCATGAACTCCCGAATATCAACCTCTCCTCAGCCTCCGACCGAGCGGCCCTCCTTAAAAAACTCGCCGACATGGTTGCCGCGATGAGCGACGACCTCGTCCGCGACGCCTCCATCCAAACCCTCGCCACCCGCCTCCGCATGGGAGCCGATGAATTTCGCCAAGCCGTCTCCGCAGCAAAAAACAAGCCGACCTACTCCAACGCTTATAAAAAAGACGAAGACAAGCCCCGCCAGATGGAAGTCACCGCACTTGATCGTTCTATCGCCTATCTCTGTCACCTCGCCATGAACTCCAGCGATGCTGCCGAGTTCCTCTGCGAGCAGCTTGAATCACTCGATGAATGCCTCGACCACTTCACCGGGAGCCCAATTCTTCGCACCATCCTTTCCCGCCGACCCGATCCGGAAAGCGTTTCAGCCCGCCAGGCCTTTTTAATGACCCTGCCCGAGCCGGACCAACGCGCCCTTTCGCCCAACCTATCCGAGTCTCTCCCCGCTGACCCAGTCAGCTCTGCTTCCGACACCGTTGCCCTTCTTCTCGCCAAATATTACCAAGGTCAGGAAAGCGCTCTCCGCTCAAAACTGAATGATCCATCACTCAGTTCGGCAGAGATTTTCGAGTCCCTTGAGGAAGCCAAACGTCTACAATTGATCCTCAAACAACTGGATCAACGCTTCTAAGGGACCATGGTGGGCATTTTCCAACTCACAAGCTTCGGAAATATCCACTTGTCTCCCCACCCATGCAGCTTTAGCTTGGGTCTGTGAAATATCGACTTCCCCTTATCTTTGCCGTTTCTGCCTGCGCAGCCTTCCTTTTGTCCTCATGCAACACCTTCGTCGGAATGGGACGCGACTTCCAACGTGTCGGCCAGGGCTTTGAAAATGCCGCCTACGGCAAGAAATTCTAAATCTGGTTCAATCAAAAACCAAAAACGGGAGGATCCATGGATCCGCCCGTTTTTTTAATGATTTAAAAATCGTAGCGGGGCTTAGGCGAGGCCTCGGAGCTTCTCGGCGATTTGGCTTTGCGTCACCGCAGCGCCCACAATCTGATCCTTGACCTCTCCGTCCTTGAAGAACAGAAGGGTTGGAATGGAACGAATGCCGTATTTGGCAGCAAGAGCTTGTCCATCGTCCAGGTTGCACTTCCCGACTTTGGCGACGCCTTTCACCTCTTCGGCGACGGCATCCACCATGGGAGCAATCATTTTACACGGACCACACCATTCCGCCCAAAAGTCGACAAGGACCGGTATGTCGGACTTCAAAACTTCTTCTTCGAAGTTCTCTTCAGTAATTGTTAGAGCCATGTGCCAAATATGTACGTAAAAAGGGCGGCGTCAAGAGCCACCCTTTGAAGGAATCGTGATCCTTTCAAGATCACGATGAAATTTATAACTGCAGGATTAAGAAAGTCCGTTTGTCATGAAATTGAGAGCCGCAACTACTGCCGCGATCAGGAAAATGAGAATAGGTAAAAACATGAATCTTTTTCTATGCGGTAGGGATTAGTTGAAGAGCTCGCCGATTTGGTGCTCCTGGGTCCAGGTCATGAGAGCCAGAGCAAGAACTGCGAGGCTCAGCATAAAGGCCAGAATGGAGAGAACTGTTGGAATGGTGTCGCTGGCTTCATCCTCATCGTGAGAAGTCGCGATGGATCCGATAGTCGCCATGGTGGGAGCCGTCGGATCGCCGAGCTGCTGGGTGCCTTGCAGCTGAACCGTGGCCTGCGGAAGAGGCCGGGTTGCTGGTGCCGTCGCGGGAGGAGTGCTCTGCAAAGGAACAGTCGAAGGAACAGAGGGTGCGCCGGGAGTGCGCAGGGCAATCGTCGGAGCAGGTGCCGGAACCCTTGGAGCCGCAGGAGCAGTCTTCAAAGGAATGGTTGGCGCCGGAGCAGGTGGGCGCGGAGCACCTGCAGTCGGTGCAGGTGGAGGAGTCGGTGCTCCTGGAACGCTGGGCTCAGCATTCAGGGTCACACGGACGGTCTCTTTTTTCAAAGGAACCGCCGATATTTTCCTCATCGGGGTAGGCGGCTTGGGTGGCTGAGGTGTGTCGTCGCTCATAATAGAATCGTGTTTGTGATCGTTGCGTGGTGATTACCAGTGCTACGCGGCATTAAAGTAAATCTTTCCCAAGGGTGTCAAACACCCATCTTTGAAAAATGAACCTTTCTTTGGGGAGCGCCCTCCCCCCCTTGATCTAGCTCCCCTCCTCTTCCTCGAGTGGCGGGGCGGTCGGCAATTCGGCAACTTCATCAAGCAAATTGACAACATCGACCCCCCGGGAGGCCGAAGCATCCACGCGGAATGACAAAACAGGTGTGTTTCTCAGCACCACCCGTTTGGAAACTTTACCCTGAATAAAGCCACGCTTGCGATTGAGTTGATCTAAAATCCCCGGAGTCGAACCTCCCATGATGCTAACGAAAACTTTTGCCTCCTTCAAATCCTGGGTCACGTCGACTTCGCTCACGGTGACGAGAGCATTGGGCCACTCAAAATCGCGATGGAGGACCTCGCTAATTTCACGCCTCAGCAGTTCGTTGACCCGGTCTAATCTTTTTGCCATGATTTAGAGAGTTTGGTCAAACTTATCGAGGGTGTAGCACTCGATGATGTCGCCATCCTCGTAATCATTGAAGGATCCAAGGCGGATACCGCACTCGATTCCCTCTTTGACCTCGTCCACTTCATCGGTGTGACGGCGGAGTGTCGACATTTTACCATCGAAGACGGGCTGCTTGCCCCGGAGAACACGGGCATGAGCCTTACGGGAAACACGTCCGCTCTTAATGACACAACCAGCGGCGCGACCACCGTTAACCTTGAAGACCTGCTTCACGAGAGCGCGTCCAATCACGGTCTCGCGAATCTCAGGATCGAGAAGCCCAAGCATGGACTCCTTCACCTGGTCAATGAGTTCGTAAACGATGGAATAGAGCTTCACTTGAACCCCTTCCGCTTTGGCAGCTACGACCGCCTTGCTGTCAACCTTGACATTGAAGCCAAGGATGATGGCATCGGCCGAACTCGCCATCAGGACGTCGGACTCGTTGATCGCTCCCGCTCCCGAAATGATGAAGTGAGCCTCCACCTTCTCGGATTCGATTTCCATGATGGCGTTCTTGATCGCCTCGGCAGTGCCTTGAACATCAGTCCGCAGGATCAACTTCAGCAGGCTCTTGTCACCACCTGAAACGGTCTTGAGCATATCCTCAAGACGGGACTTGCGGGGTTGCACGAGGCGCTTTTTACGACGCTCTTCCAGACGTTCTTCGGAAAGTTTCTTGGCAGCACGTTCGCTGTCCATTCCAACCAGGGAGTCACCCACGTTGGGCAATTCAGCAAAACCAAGAACCTCGACAGGCATGGATGGCCCGGCCTCCTTGACCGTATTTCCCTGGTCGTCTGCGAGAAGCTTCACCTTGCCGGCGAATGGTCCGCAAATGAAGGGCTGGCCAATTTTAAGAGTGCCGTTTTCCACGATCAAGGTCGCGGTTGATCCCCTTCCGGCTTTCACGCTGGCTTCGATCACCGAAGCGCGGACGTTGGCCGTGGGATTGGCTTTCAGATCGAGAACTTCTGCCTGCAGCGCGATGAGGTCCAGGAGTTCTTCAACCCCAAAGCCTGTTGCTGCGGAAACTTTTACACACTCGGTTTCACCACCCATTTCGGCGGGAACGAGACCGTGCTCCATCATCTGCGTCATGACCCGCATTGGATCGGCAGCCGGAAGGTCGCACTTGTTAATGGCAACGATAATGGTCTTCTTAGCAGCCTTGGCATGCTCGATGGCTTCCTTGGTCTGCGGCATGATACCGTCGTCGGCAGCGACGATGACGACCACGATATCAGTAACATCAGCACCACGTTCGCGCATTTTTGAGAAAATGGCGTGTCCGGGTGTGTCTAGGAAAGTAATTTTACGATCGCCCTGATCGACGCTGTAGGCTCCAACGTGCTGGGTAATGCCGCCGGCTTCTCCGCTCGCAACCTTGCTTTTGCGAATGTAGTCCATGAGCGAAGTCTTACCGTGGTCAACGTGACCCATGAAGGTCACGATCGGCGCCCGGTAGATCATCTTGTCAACCGGAGCTTCCACCTCGGGCTCGGGCTCAACGAAAACTTCTTCCTCTTTGTGAACGCCACCACCTTTTTCGCGCTTCTCGCGCTCGAAGATAAAGCCATGCAGTTCACAGAGTTTTTCGGCGATTTCGGGTTCGATAGCCTGATTAGCGGCCACAAAGACCTCCAACTTAATCAAATCAGCCATCAACTTAAACGGAGGCTCGCCCATTCTCTCGGCGAGTGCGTTGACGATGATGGGAGGCTTGATGCTGATGATATTCCCCTGGGGCTCAGCGCCTACCTCATCTCCTGCTCCGGCTTCGGGATTGTCAGTTGATGCTGAAGGGGACGTCGTCGTAGCGGCGATAAAATCTGCGTCAGACTTCTCCTCCAGCTTGTTGGAAATACTTGAGAAAGCAGCTTTTCCTGAATTTTCCGTCTTACGGACGGCACGTTTTTTAGGAGCATCGTCATCGATGCCCAGGTCCAGAGCCGCCTTCTTCTGATCGTCAACCGTTTGGACCTTGGATGCCTCCTGACGCTGCCGCTCACGACGTGAGGGTTTCGCTTTCTCGGACACCAGGTCGAGAACTTCGTCTTTGGGGCTTTTTGGTTTTATATCGTCGGCCATGCTAATGCGGGTCTTCAGTAAGAGGAAAGTGGGGAAATTAAGGGGAGATGGTGTGGTTTACGCTTCCGCCGAAGCAGAAGTTTCGTCGCTTGATGCTTCTTCCCCTTTCGAGGCGGCAAGGATGCGCTCAGCTTCCGCAAGATCAACCTCAAGAGCGCCGGCAATGTAATCGGCAGGCATTTGAGTCACCATATCAAGAGTCACGCCACCGGCACGAAAAAGTTTATCAGCAAGAAGAGGCTCGATTCCAAGAGCGTCCGCGAGGTGGGATGCGGCATCTCCGACACGGGCTTCAAACTGCTCGTGCTGGCTCTCATCTTTACGAACCTGCACGTCCCAACCCACCAGTTTCGAGGTCAGACGGGCATTTTGACCGCGGCGGCCGATGGCCTTGGAAAGATCTTCTTCGTCAACGGTCACGTTCACCACTTTATCGTCTTCGTTAAGAGTAATGCTACGAACTTGGGCCGGCTTGAGAGCCTCGGTCACAAATTCTTTGACGTCATCATTCCAGCGAATAATATCGACTTTCTCGTTATTGAGTTCACGGACGATGTTTTTGACACGGGCTCCACGGAGGCCCACACAGGCACCGACGGGGTCGACCTTGTCGTCATGAGTGAAGACCGCAACCTTGGTCCGGTATCCGGCTTCACGCGCCACGGCACGAAGCTCGACGGTACGATCAGAAATTTCAGCAACCTCGGATTCGAAGAGGCGGCGCACGAAGTTGGGGTGACTCCGGGAGAGAATAATTTCAGGTCCGCGTCCTTCGTTTTCCACAGAAACGACGTAGCAGCGGATGCGGTCGCCCACGTTATACTCTTCGGTTCCTACCCGTTCCTTGGAAGGCATACGGGCCTCGAATTTCCCGAGATCCACCATGACATCACTCTTTTCGAAACGACGGACAGCTCCGCTGACGATATCGCCTGCACGGTCCTTGAACTCGTCATAGATCTTCTCTTTCTCAGCCTGGCGAAGACGCTGCATCATGGTCTGTTTGGCAGTCTGTACTGCAATGCGGCCAAAGTTCTTCGGCGTGACATCGAAATCAACGCGATCACCAATCACGGCATCGTCCTTCCTCTTAAGAGCGATCTGAAGAGGGACTTCGTTAAACTTGTCCACGTAGTCGTCATCGGCCACCACTTCAAGACTTGCGAAAATGCGGGTATCACCCTTCTTTTCGTTGATGTCAGCTTTAAGAACCTCGATGGCATCAGCACCAGGAACCATTTTGCGGTAGGCTGAACAGAAGGCATATTCCAAGGCTTCGACAACGCGGTCGCGGTCGATGGCCTTTTCTTTTTCGTAGAACTCGATGAGAGCGACAATATCCGTGGTCATTACAAATTCGTGGGTTCCTGAGACGAAAAAGAGCGGGTTGGAAGACCCACTCCTTACTGACGTCAGAAGTTGTTGCGAGGTTCCCTAGCGTCGATCGAAGGAAAAGACAAGTCCTAATCACGAAGAGAACGCCATCTGAAGCCCCGGACCTCGGACTCGGTCTGCCAGGCGGCAAAACCAAGTGGAGCACAGAGTTCGATCACCCCTTGCCGTAAACCCAGCTTCTTCCCGGCAGTTTTCAAATTCACGATTTGTTCCTTGTCGATAAAGGCTTCAATCCCCCCTTCCTCAACCCTGATCCGAATGGAATACCACCGCCCCTTTTCAAAATTATGGTATGTGGTTGTCTCGTTCGCAGAGGCATCCTGATCATCAATCGATGAAATCCCCACTGTTCCCCCGCCCCAGCCACCCACAATCAAGGTCACGCATTCTTCCGTCGATCGAACCGGGAAGGTCAAGCCACAGAAAAAGTCACTCCCGGTCACCTTTCGGGCCTCAAGTTCAATCTCGTAAGGAATCTCCGGCAACTCGCCTTCAAAAAGTGTCCCCGTCAACTCAGCCCCTGCATCCAAATGCAAAACCCCGTCAGTCCATGCTGCCGCACCTTCACCCCCGAAACTCAAAGGCTTCCATTTTTCGGGATCGAGATCGAGCCACACGACTTCCTTTTCAGCCCCACTACCTGCGCTGGTCTGCTTTTCACCATCACATCCCGCGATCAAAAGCGGCGCCAGGAAACTGAGGATTCGGGTCGGTATTGTCATCGGTATATGGGGCTCACAGGTTTACTCGCCTTCCTTGACCTCGGTCATGCGGGATTCCATCGTCATTCTGCCGACGGTCTTCATCATCGCATTTGGTGGAGCAGGAGGAGGAACGTTCCCCTCCATTTCGAATTGAGCCTCTCCCGTCTCCTTGAGATCGAAAAGAAGATCAAGTGATCGGACGATCCTTCCCGAGCCCCTTAGATTCATCGTCATGCCCTTCTTATCTTCCTCATTGGAAAGAGCCTTCACATCGAAAGTCGTCTCAATCACTGCGCAGAGTTCCCCTTGAAATTCCTTCACCTCTTTGAGCTGGAGGGTGAATTTACCGCCCGTGACATCAAACCCATCAATGCCAGGCATCAACGTCGCATCGACATCCCAGCGCTCCCCCACGGCACGGGGCTTTAAGCCAAACATCTTCTCGGACTTACTTTTCTGACTGTTATAGACCTTCTCGAGCTTCTCGATCTCACTGTTGACCTCCTCATTCCCATCCTCCTGAAGACCTTCCCCGGCAAGCTGCCCAAGCCACTTCCCCTCCTTCATCCCCAGAAAAATCACCTTCCCGACCGTTGCTTTGACCAGTTCTTTCGGAGGAAGCTTTCCTCCATCGAGCACCATTTCCATGTTTTTCTGATCCTTCAGAATCGAGATCCGAATTCCGCCCTCTTCCGGGAATTCATAAAGCCTCTCCCGAACTTCCAAAGTGTTCATCGTCCCCTGAATCTCCCGATCTCCAAATTGGAGCGTAATTGCGGCATCCTTCCCACTATTCTTGGCTTTCGTTAGGAATTTGCGACCAACCGGCAGCGGAGCCTCCTCCCTAGCTAACTGATAGGTCTTCACCGCCACCTCCTGGGAAAGAACAGAGGACATCGACAGCAGAGCCCATCCGAATGTAGTCACGAGTTTCATATGGCACAAACTGGGAACACCCCCTCCCCCTTGTCAAGCCAGCCCTTCCAAAAGCAACTCTCCGGGTTGACACACGGCACCGATCAGGCACCTTTCCAACATGACTTGGAACGAACGATTTCTTGAGCTTTTCCGCCGCTGCCTCACTGCCTATCAAGGCGGCAATAAAGACTTCAACAGCTACTACACAGGAGACGACCTCTCTTTCCTCGCGAGTATCGGCTACAAGCCGCGCGAGCTTTTTGACTTCGTAGAAGATCTCGCTGACGAAGGCGTCCCCGCTGAGTCCACAGCACTTCTCATCGCAGCCGTGCGACGTGATTACTTCCTCGTCATTCAGGGAGGCCAGCACAGCTCCAAAGAAACCACCAGCGCAGACCTTCCGCCCCGCGACGCTGAAATCGATGGCATTGCCTTTCTTCCCCGCATCATCGTCAAAGCCGAAGCCAAGCTTCGCGGTGAACTCGATCCCAATCTCATGTTCAGCTGCGGAGGCGATCGCGGATTCCTCGCTCGCCACGGTGACATTCACCCTGCGGACTTTCTCCGTCAGGTCTGGGCCGCCAATGGAGACGCCCAAAAAGTGGCCGACTTCCTCAAAGCGTCGTCACATTAACGCTCCACATCATGCGCGACTACAAAGGAGAGAAAATCCTCGTCATCCCCCGGGATCTTTTTGACCAACTCGGCTCCTTCCAGGGAATCGAAACCGACGTCTTTAAGTATCTCGAAGCCATTCTTGATCCAGCGAACAACTTCTTCATGGACCGGGGCAAGGCCGAAGAAGATCCCTCTTTCAAGCAGATCATTCCCTACGCCCTCTTTCACTACGAAGGGCGCTACCTCCACTACACCCGTGGGAAAAGCGGTGGCGAAAGTCGCCTCCACGCCCAAGGTTCGGTCGGAATCGGAGGACACATCAACCCGGTCGACGAACGGACCGACCCCCTCGGCCGCGAGACCTATCTCGCCGGGGTGGAACGTGAAATTGACGAGGAACTTCACATCGTAGGAGAGCACAAAAACCGCATCGTCGGTTTGCTCAACGACGATAGCAATGACGTCGGTAAGGTGCACCTTGGAGTCGTCCACGTTTTCGAACTGGAATCAGACCAGGTCAAATCAGGAGAAGACGCCTTGGCCAACCTCGCCTTCCAAACGATCACCGACCTCAAAGGTGAACTCTACGATTCACTCGAGACTTGGTCGAAACACTGCGTGGACATCTTGATTTAAAGAACACAGCACGGACACTTCTGAAGCCAGTGTCCGGGCGAAACTTCTTCAAACGGCAATTCCTTGCCCACGCTTTCCTGATAGAGTGGATGCCCCACCCGATGCCCGAAGGCGCACCCTTCGGGCGGATTGATGGGGCTGGGCACATCGCCTTCCAAGATCACCCGCTCGGTTTTCGCAGTGGGATCCGGAACTGGAATCGCTGAGAGCAAAGCCTTGGTATAGGCGTGTTTGGGATTCCGGTGAATCTCATCCGCAGGCGCCATCTCGACAATCTTGCCAAGATACATCACCGCGATGCGGTCACTCATATGCTTCACCACCGCGAGGTCATGAGCGATGAAGAGATAGGACATTGAAAATTCACGTTGCAGATCTAGCAGAAGATTCATGACCTGCGACTGCACCGAAACATCGAGGGCCGACACCGGTTCATCGAGAATCAAGAGATCCGGATTGAGCGCAAGCGCTCTCGCAATGCCAATCCGTTGACGCTGCCCGCCCGAAAACTCAAAAGGAAATTTTAGGGCCGAATTCTTGGGAAGACCCACGCGATCAAGTAACTCCGCGACCTTTTCCTGACGCGAACGGCGGCCGCCCAATCGCTGAATCACCAACGGCTCCGCAACCAAGTCACCCACCGACATCCGGGCATCCAGCGACTCCGCTGGATCTTGAAAGACCATTTGAAAATCCTGCCGCAAGCGACGCAGCCTCCACTGGCTCGCCGTGGTGATATCCTTCCCTTTGAAAGAGACCGTGCCACCGGTTGGCTTCAAGAGGCGAACGACCGCCTTTCCCAGTGTGGACTTGCCACAACCTGACTCACCCACCAGCCCCAAGGTCTCGCCGGAACCAATATGGAAGCTCACTCCGTCCACTGCTTTCACCGCGCCGATTTGCTTCATCATGACGCCACCACGAACCGGGAAGTGCATCCGCAAATCCTCGACCTTTAAGAGAGTTTGATCAGCGTCGTTCATCCTTGATAACATTGGGGGCAGGCCTCGACCCAGTGGCCGGGGGAAATTTCAAGATACTCCGGACGGGTCCGAAGGAGAGTCGATTGATCGCGATCCAAACGCTGGCAAAATCGGCATCCGGCGACGAAGTCTTGAATCGAAGCCACTTGGCCGGGAATAGTGTTGAGGTGGCTCTTCCGCACACTATCGATGCGCGGAATCGAGTTCAGCAAACCCTTGGTGTAAGCATGCTGCGGATTGGCAAAAAGATCGTTCACCGGCGCACGCTCCACGATCCGCCCGGCATACATCACAACAACTTCATCACAGTTTTGCGCGATCACGCCGAGATCGTGGGTGATCATCAGGACGGCCATCCCAATCCGCTCCTGCATCGACTGGATTAGCTCCAATATCTGAGCCTGCACTGTCACATCGAGCGCCGTCGTCGGCTCATCCGCGATCAGCAGATCCGGCTCACACGCCAGCGCAATCGCGATCATGACCCGCTGCCGCATTCCGCCGGAGAGCTCGTGAGGATAGCTCGTGATTCGTTTCTCCGGAGCTGGGATCCCAACGGCATCGAGCAATTCAACCGCCTTCTTCAGAGCATGCCTCGAGGAGAGTTTTTCGTGAAGTTTCAGGATCTCAACAATCTGCTTCCCGATACGGTGGACCGGGTTCAGAGCCGCCATCGGCTCCTGGAAAATCACGCCGATCTCGCCGCCGCGCACCTTGCGCAACCTCTTCGGTTTCACCTTACGCAGGTCTTCGCCTTTAAAGAGGATCTCCCCCTCCAAAACATGACCGGAAGGCTTCGGCAAAAGATCGATGATGGACATTGCGCTCACTGTCTTTCCGCAGCCCGATTCACCCACCAGCCCGACGGTTTTACCGGCTTCAATGGAGTATGAGATTCCGTCGACCGCCCGGACCCAGCCGGAGTCGGTATCGAAGCTGGTGACCAGCCCGTTGATTTCTAACAAGGCGCTCATTTTTTTCGGTAATCTTCCACGATGTTCTGCACCTCCGGGAAGGTCTTGCCGGTGCGCATCGCTTCCAGGGTTTCTTCCTGCATTTCTTCGTCGATCCAAAAACTGTAGTGCTCGTAGGGGTAGGAAACAATCGGCGGGCAAAATTTCACCGTCTCGGTGTTAGGCCAGCGCATCCAACGCCAGCAGGCCACCCGCTGGTAGTCGTTTTTCCACCCCGGCACGAAAACGCATTTCTCATAGACCTGCTGTTGGATTTTGTGGGCGAGGTCTTTCTTTACCGCTTCATCAGTCGTGAGATTATATTCCTCGACCCACTTGTCCATTTGCGGATCATTGTAGGCAAAGACATTGTTGGTCTTCTCCTTAATATTCCCCTGCTCATCGTATGCATTCCGTGAGTGGAAGTATTCGTAAAAGGCAAAGTATGGAGGCTGCACCGACCACGCGACTGCGGTTAACTCAAATTTCTTATCCATTGCCTCGGTAAACACGATACTCGGATCCTTCCCGTCCAGAATGAGATCCACCCCTGCCTTGAGAGCCTCGGTTTTAAGAATCGCCATGATGTCGGAGTAGGTTTTCACCCCGTAATGGCTCAGCGTGAATTCCAGGCGGGTTCCGTCGGGCTTGCGCAAGATCCCGTCATTCCCCTCTTCCGTGAAGCCTGCTTTGGCGAAATAGTCCCGGGCGATTGAAGGATCAAAGGGCCACGCTTTGACGTTGGGATTCACAAAGTCCCCAAAGCCATCCACGAAGCCGGGCAGACGACTATAGTCGCCCCAAAAAGTGACCTTGATCACCTTCTCGTAATTGAGCGCGTGAGCGATACCCAAGCGAACGTTGAGATCCTTGAGCTTGTCTTTGGAGAGATTCATCTCCACGCCAAACTGCGGCCTCGGAAAATCGTTATACCACCAGTGACGCTCGATGTAGCCGTCGTAAACCTTGGGGATCTCAGTCTTCTCGTACCACGCCTTGGGGGTCGAAACGAGGGCGAAATCCAACTGCCCCGCCCGGAAAAGCTCGAAGGCTTTGTTCGTATCACGAATGACGCGCCACACGATTTTGTCCGGATTGAAGCGGTAGCGGTAAAACTTCTTATCGTTTCCCCACCAATCCTTCTTCCGGGTCAGAGTAATGGAAACCCCCTTGTCGACATCCTCGTCCCGCACAAAGTAAGGCCCCGTTGTCGGCTGATGCTTCCAGTTATAGCGTTCTTCATAGTCGGGGCCAAATTCCTCGTAGAAATGTGGGGGCGAAGGAGAAAAGTCCCCAATTGTGTTGTAGACCCCCAGCTCCGTCTTTGCCTCGGGAAAAGTAAAAGAGAAGGTATCGTCATCATAGATGCTAATCTGCGCGACTTCCTCGCGGAGATACTGCTTGTAGAATGGAGAGTTTCCGTAGTCGGAAACCCGAAGATAAATGGAGACGGCAAAGTCACGTGCCTTGACGGGCACTCCGTCAGAATAGGTGGCATCCTCGTGCAATTTAAAATACCAGGTCCGCTTGTCCGCTCCCGGCGCCCAGGCTTTGGCCACCCCGGGATTAACCGAGCCATTGAGTCGATTGAGACTCACCAATCCCACCTGAACATCGTCATAGAGTTCCCCTCTCATTCCGCTGTTGGATGCCGAGCCGAAGGGTCTCAGCGTGGGGGGAAAGCTCGCCACATAGTAGCGAAACACCCCTCCCTTTTTCGCCGCCGGATCAGAATCCTCAGGTTCCTGAAGTCCATCGTTCCAGACCAGATCAGCGGGCAGGTCCTCCGGTGTTTTAAAGCTAAAATAATCTCCCAAAGTCTTCCGCCGTTCATAACGCTCGACCTTCTGTTGAGCATCCGCCGCAGACGGAGTGCCCGGTTGTGCTGCGGCCAACTCCGTCTTTGCTTTGTCGATCTGACCCTGCACCCAGGTGTCAATATAACGGTTGTAGACCGGCACATATTCGTCAAAGCCCAGACCAGCGACATAGACCTCCTCTTCCGGTTGACAGGAAAGGAGAAAGAAAGGAATGAGGAAGAGAATCCAGCGCATGACGAGTTATCGGTAGTAGGTGTATTTCTTCGGATCAAAAGCCTCGCGCACCGCTTCTCCCACAAAAGTCACCAGCACGAGCATAGTCACGAGACAAACAAAGGCTGAACTCACCAACCAGGGCGACGACAGCGAACTTAAGCCGTCTTTAAGGAGCTTGCCCCAACTGGCATACTGCACGGGAAGGCCGAATCCGAGGTAGTCGAGCGCCGTTAATGAGAGCACCAGACCCGAGATCGAGAACGGAACAAGTGTGACCAAAATCGCGACCGAGTTCGGCAGGAGGTGCTTGAAGAGAATCCGCGGCGTGCTCGCACCAATAACACGACTGGCCGCAATATAGTCGCGGGACTTTTCCTTGAGAGCCGAGGTCCGCATGAGATAGGTCATTCCCATCCAGCCAAAGGCACCGAGAATCATCAAGATGAGGTAAAAGCCCAAGCGGTCCTTGTATTGCGGCGGCACCCCCAGCGTCACGATGATAACGAGGAAGAGGAAGGGAATGTTGGAGAGAATTTCAATGATTCGCTGAACCACCAAATCAAACCAGCCACCAAAGTAGCCCATGAGCAGGCCGACCGTGATCCCGATGAAATAGACAAGCGGAATGTAAATCAAGGCCGCCTGGAAATTCACCTGTAAACCACCATAGAGATAGGCAATGACGTCCTCCCCTTGCGAAGTCGTGCCAAGAGGATGGGCCCATTGCGGCTCGGACGGCGGATAGCTGACATCATATTCCGCCTCCTCGGACTCCTTCAAAAAGTCAGCAAGTTCGCCCTCTCCCTCCCATTCTTCTGAGCCGGGGACAATCTCTCCGTCCTCAAATTTCACTTTATAGACCCGGTCACCGGCGGCATTCCACCCTTGGGCATCGCCCTGTCGCACGCCCTTGCGATAGGTGTAGCGCAGATGGGGATCGGCCGGTTTATCTGGATCACGAAGTCGCGTGCCCAGACCACTGTAATCATTCCCGGCAGGATCGATCTTCTTCGCAAGCGCCCCAATCGTATCCTGGGTGGGATCATAGTGCCAGAGAGGCAGGATCACCAGGCCTTCGTCCTTTGCTTTAAAGTCTTTCTTAAGCTCCCGGTAGTCAGGAACCTGACCTGCCGTCTTGGGGTCGGTAATTCCGTAATTTTCGTTCTTCTCGCGATCCACCGTAAAGGCCGGGAAACTCCACTTGCCCTCGTATTTCACCGCGAGCGCTTCTTTTCCAACCACCAACTGATCCAGAGCAGCGACTCCGGCCAGACCGATAAGAATGAGAAAAGAATAATACCCGCGCTTGATCTCCTTAAAACGCTTGATCTTACGCTGGGTGATGGGATTAGGCGTCCGGTCGAGAAGTTTGGAGATCACAAGCCATAAACCCAGGAGAGCCAGGATCGCCGCCGTGACATGCCCGGCATTTAAAATTAACCAGTTCAGCCAATCGAGAGGAATGTTCAACTCCCCCGCCGAACGGGAAAAATTGTATCCCCAACTGATGGTGGGCAGCTTGACCCCCCGGACTTCCATCAGGTAACTGAGCCCGGAAACCAGCAGGAGAATGAGACCAATCCAGAGCTTCATGATTATTGAAATTTCACGCGGGGATCGATGAGAGCGACGATGACGTCGGAAAGAATATTACCCATCACCATCAGGAAGGATGCCACAGTGAGCGTTCCCATGATGAGCATTTGGTCCGGTCCGGTGATGGCCCGGAACTGAAGGAGACCGAATCCCTGAATGTCGAACACCGTCTCAATCAAGAGACTTCCCGAGACAATCAGGGTAATGAGTTGCCCGAGGCTGGTTGCAATCGGGATGAAGGAGTTTCGGAAGGCATGACGAAAGACGGCCCGGTTGAAGCCCACCCCTTTGGCCACCGCTGTGCGAACGTAATCAGCGGCAAGATTGTCCATCAGATTATTCTTCATCATCATGGTCACCCAGGCAAACGATCCGATGACGTAACTGATGAGAGGCAGCACGGTGTGCCAAGCGAGATCCTTGATTTTCTCATCGAGGCTCATCGACTCGAAACCTTGCGAAACCAAACCAACCATGGGGAAAATCGGCTTGGTGGCACCTAGGTAAACCAGGAGCACCGCTCCGAGGGCGAAACCCGGAATAGCATATCCGAGGAAGATCAGGATCGAGCTCAGGTTGTCCACGGTGGTCCGATGCTTGATGGCTTTGACAATTCCCAGCGGCAAACAAATCCCGTAGGTCAGAATCGTAGTGAGGATTCCAAAATAAAGCGCCACCGGAATCCGCGACTTAATGAGATCGAGAACAGGGTCACCAAAGACCGAGGATTTCCCGAGATCTCCCTGCAAGAGTCCGGAAATGCGGGACTTGAAGAGAACTGCACGGGGCAGATAGTTACCCTCGGTTTTTTTGGTCTCCCCTTTTTGGCGCTCCAAATGGGCGGCGAAACGATCTTTGGAGGTCTCGTAACGAAATCTCCATCCATCCTCCGAAATGTTCTGCCACTCCGACACGGGCTTGCGGGTGTCCACATAGCGGGCCCACGCAATTTCTCCGTCCTTCCGCTGCACCACGACCGGTCTTCCAGTCCCGGCCAAACTGATGAGGACCTGCTTTTCCGGGTCTTCGACAATGCTCCCCCCGATCGTTTCCTCACTGACCTGCTCCCCCTTCATCGCAGGCTTAAATTCTGCCTCACTATAAAGCCGCTCCCGCGGGTAAAGCCCCAGCCAGGTCAAGTAGGCCAGGGGAAGTGGCTTGTCGTAGAGATATTCACGCTCGAACTCCTCGATTTGCTCCTCGGAAAGTGCCCCGCTCTTGCCCGCGGAACCTCCGCCTCCACCCTCGCTCGTTCCTGCCGCCGCGGCCTGAAGCTCTCTCTCCAGCGGGCTCCCGGGCATCACCCGCGTGATCGCAAAAACGAGAAAGGTCACCCCCAGAACGGTCAGCGGGACCAGGAGTAAGCGGCGGAGGAAGTAGACTTTCATGAAGCGGAAACGTGTCCCTGACGCTATGACTTGTCGGTGCTGGAGCACCCCCTTGTCAAATGAAAGTGGTTAAAGGTAAAAATTCATTCCATTCCGACTCAATTTGTCCAAGGTTCGCGCCGTGTTTAGGACCGTCACCCTTCTAGCCTTTACGGCACTGACTTTCGTATCATGCGAACGCCGCTCCGACATCGAAATTGCCAACGAAGAGAACATCCTCATCATTGGAAATAGCAGCGAACCCAAAGGACTCGATCCCCACCTCGTCTCCGGCGTTCTTGAGTCCAACATCATCCGAGCCCTCTTCGAGGGTCTCTGCGTGGAAGACCCCGCCAAAAACAGCTCTTCTCTACCCGGAGTCGCCCAAAAATGGACCCCCAACGAAAACTTCACCGAATGGCTCTTCGAACTCAACCCGAATGCCAAATGGTCCGATGGCGTTCCAGTCACCGCCCGCGACTTCGTCTTCTCATACAAGCGGCTCCTCTCGCCCGACCCCAATTGGCCCGCAGAATATTCGGAAATGCTCTACTTCCTCAAAAACGGGGAAGCCTACAACCGCAGCTATTTTGGCCACATCCTCTGTGGTAACGACCCAGATTTCCCCCTCCCCTGGGAAATCTTAGCCGAAGCCAATTTCAAAGGCGACCGCGCCCTCAAGTTAGAAAACTTCGCGGACAAAAAATTCGCCGACCTCAAGGAAATCGATCTCAAAAAACTCCAACCCTATCTCACCGAAGGAGAACAAATCGACCTTTCTAAGATTACCGCCGACAAGGTCGATCTTAAAGATCTCAGCCAAACCGAGCGGCGCATTTTCTGCAACGCCACCGGCATCGACAAACTCTCCAAGGAACAACTTCAATTCCTAAAAACTGACACCGGCCTCATAAAATGGACCGACGCAGTCCCCGAAGAAATCCGCCCACTCGTTCTCGACCGCCTCATCGCCCACCATGAGGCAGGCAAGCCCAACCTTTGGGAAAAAGCCCAGGTCGGAGTCACCGCCGTCGATGACTTCACCCTGAAAATAAATCTCCGCGGCCCCGTCCCTTTTCTCCCGGAAATCACCAAACACTACACCTGGTATCCCGTTCCCGAGCACGTCATACTCCAGTACGGAAAGATTAACACCGCCTTCTCCTCCCAGTGGACCCGCCCCGGCAACCTCGTCTCCAACGGCCCCTTCAAGCTGAAAGAATGGCGAACCAACCATTTCCTCGAAGTCGAAAAAAACCCCGAATACTGGGATGCCGAAACCGTCTCGCTGGAGGGAATCCGCTACCTCCCCATCAAAAACTACTTCACCGAAACCCGCATGTTTGGAGATGACCAACTCCACCTCACCTACACCGTCCCCTCCGAACTCATCCCCATGGCCAAGGAGAAGTACGCGGCAGAACTCCGCCAGGAAGCCTACGTCGGAGTCCGCTTTGTCCGGATCAACACCCGCAAGGAACCCCTCAACAGCCCAAAATTCCGCCGGGCCCTCGCACTCGCCATCGACCAGGAAGCAATCTGCGAAAAAATCCTCCAAGGCGGACAAACTCCCGCCTCTGGCATCGTTCCCCCTTTCGGGACCTACGAGGCTGCAGGCATCATCTCCTTTGATCCTAAAAAGGCCCGGGAACTCCTCGCTGAGTCCGGCTACGCCACCGATTCCAAGTTTTCAGAAATCAAGCTCCTCACCACCAATTCCGAATCAGCCGTTCGTGAAGCCGAATCGCTCCAAGCAATGTGGGAAGAGCATCTCGGTCTCAATGTCCGCATCGAACAGCGCGAATGGACCACTTACCTTCAAAAACAATACGACGCCGACTACGACCTTTGCATAGCCGGTTGGATTGGTGACTACCTTGACCCCACAACTTTCCTTGAAATGTGGATTACCGACGGCGGAAATAACAACACTGGCTGGGCGTCCAAAGAATTTGAGACTCTCCTCCACAAAGCCGAGAACACCGCCGACATCGCAACTCGCATGCAGACCCTCTCCAAAGCCGAAGCCACCTTCATCACCGACACCCCGGTCCTCCCCATCTACTTTTACACCACCAACTACCTCATCCGCCCAGAGGTCAAAAACTGGCATCCTCTCCTTTTGAATAATCATCCCTTCAAATTCGTTCGCATCGAAAAGCCCTGATCCCCTTCTCCCATGCTTCGCATTATTCTCAGTCGTCTCATCCAAACCGTAGTGGTGGTCTTCCTCTTGGTCACCTTCACTTTTTTCGCCGTCCGTGCCATCCCCGGCAATCCCTTCGCCAGTGACAAAGCGACCTCCTCCGAGGAACAGGCCGCACTCGAAGCTTACTACGGACTCGATAAACCTCTCATCGTCCAATACGGCAACTATTGGAAAAATATCCTCGTCGATGGCAACTTCGGCGACTCCCTCGCCATGAAAGGGCGCAAGGTTTCCACCCTCATCTCAGAGTCCTTCCCCATCTCGCTCAAATTGGGAATCGTCTCGCTCGCCCTCGGCATGCTCATCGGCATCCCCCTCGGCATCATCGCAGCCCTCTTCCACAACCGGTGGCAGGATTACCTCGCCATGATCATCGCGATGGCCGGAATTTGTGTCGTCGCCTTCGTCCTCGGGCCTATTTTCCAACTCACCATCGCCTCACCGCTCGATTCCTTCAACGTCGCAGGATGGAGCCGTTCCAGTGACCTCATTTTACCCGCCGTCACCCTCTGCTTTGGAGTGGCCGCCTACCTTGCACGCCTGACCCGGGGAGGCATGCTCGATGTCCTCTCGCAAGACTACATCCGCACCGCCCGCGCCAAAGGTGTCCCCACTTGGGGGACGATTATTAAACACGCACTCCGACCCGCCCTCATGCCCGCGGTGACCTACCTCGGCCCCGCCTTCGCCGCAATCATCACCGGCTCCTTCGTCGTCGAAACGATCTTCCTCATCCCTGGCATGGGCCAGTATTTCGTCCTCGGCATTCAATCGAAGGACTACAATCTCGTCCTCGGACTGGTTCTTTTCTACGGCATTCTCATGGGCATCGCAAACCTCCTTTCGGACATCGCCCTCATCTTCATGGACCCCAAACTCCGCACCACCTAAGCTCCCATGGAAAATTCCTCTGCCACCCCACAAGCTCACCACGCAGAAAAGGGCTCCAGCCTCTGGGCTGACGCACTCATCCGGCTCAGAAAAAACAAACTCGCGACCCTGGGCGCAATCATCATCGCAGTGATTCTCGTCCTCTGCTTCATCGTAGCTCCTATCATGTCCTTTACCGGCATGGAGGCTAACAAACAAAACCTCGACAGCCGCTTCGCCGGGATCGGGGAAAATGGCATACTAGGCACCGACCAGCTCGGCCGCGATCTCTTCATGCGCGTCCTTGAAGGAGGGCAAATCTCCCTTATCGTCGCCATCCTCGCCACCCTCATCACCGTCACCATCGGAGTCATCTACGGCGGAATCGCCGGCTACGTCGGCGGGCGGGTTGGCAACACCATGATGCGTATCGTCGATGGCCTTCTTGCCATGCCTTTCCTCATCATCGTCATCCTCTTTCGCGAAATTATCACCGGCCAGATCGACGACGTCGCTCGCTTCCTCGTTAATGATTGGAATTGGGACAACGATACCGTCATGCGCTTCGCCAACCTCATTCCTCTCACCATTGCCATCGCCGCCTTTGGCTGGCTCTCGATGGGACGCATCGTCTGCTCAGCTACCGCTTCCCTTGCCAAACAGGAATTCGTTGAAGCCGCCCGCTCCCTTGGACTCAGCCATCGCCGCATCCTCTTCCGGCACATCCTGCCAAACATGCTCGGCCCCATCATCATCTACGCCACCCTCACCATCCCCAGCTTCATTCTCTACGAAGCAACTCTGAGTTTCATCGGCCTCGGCATCGAGTCCCCCAACTCCTCCTGGGGTAAACTCATCATGGAAGGTGCCAACTTCCTCGAGACCAACGTCACCGTCCTAGCAGTTCCTGCCATCCTCTTCTCGCTCACCCTCTTCGCCTTTAACTTCCTAGGCGACGGACTCCGTGACGCACTTGATCCAAAGGCTTCCAAGGACTGATCAATTGGCCATCTGATACAGAAGGTAAACGTCAACCGTGATCACAAGGTTGTAGATCGCGTGCAACGCGACGCCCCATTTAATCGAGCCCGTGCGCCACACCAGCCAACAGCAAACCAGTCCCATCACTCCCACTGAGAGCAATCCCCAGGGATCATACTGGGTGTGCATGAGGGCAAATAGAGTCGAGGAAACCAGCGCCGCGGGCACCGGTCGAATCCGCTTCATCAACCCCATGAAGAGGACACCCCTGAACAGCAACTCTTCAAATATCGGAGCGACAACCACCGCGCTCAAGACATCTTGAAAAATCGTCAAGGTGTCCGGATCCGTCACGATCAGAAAATCGCCCGGATCCAGAATATCA
This sequence comes from uncultured Verrucomicrobiales bacterium, assembly GCA_963925135.1. Classification (GTDB taxonomy): domain Bacteria; phylum Verrucomicrobiota; class Verrucomicrobiia; order Verrucomicrobiales; family Akkermansiaceae; genus SW10. Next base: position 56,545 of record CAWUTG010000002.1, read on the forward strand.
GCTCCCGCCCTGAATCCAAAAACATCAACTCATGCTCCACATAGCGATCGGTGGTGCTCTCATCGGTGGTGTAGTCATCACCGGCCCCTCCAGTGAGAAGCCACCCCCAAAGCATCATCAGCCCAATCGCAAAAGCACCGGAACACCGCTGCCTGGCAAACTGTCGGAAATGACGGATCTCCATCCCGGCAAACAACAGTGATGTCCTCCCAAGGTCAAGCGAGGCCATGCGCACAAAAAAAGACCCGACCGCAATATCGCGACCGGGCCTCTTAAAATTTTGCTCCGCGATCAAGCGCCGCGCCCCTTGAAGGTCAGCTCGGCGATTCCGGATTTATCAAGTCCTCCGAGACCAACCGTCACCATCTTATCATACTGGGCTTTGGTCGCATCGTTCACCGGAAGGCTCACGCCGTTTTCAGCAGCAAGGGCAGCCGCGATCCCCGAGTCCTTGGCGGCGTGCTCCGCTGAGAACCAACAATCGTGATCACGATCAATCATGTCATCTGAATCTGTCTCAAGCACCCGGCTGTTTGCTCCGGTTTGCGAGAAAATATCGCATACCATCTTGAGGTCGAGTCCCAGCGCCTCGGCAAGACCGAGCCCTTCAGCAAGTCCAGCGGTGTTGATGTTCATCACCATGTTTACGAGAGCTTTCACTTCGGCCGCTTTTCCAATTGGTCCGCATAAGCGCAGATTGATCGAGAGCTGGTCGAGGATCTCTTTGCGCTGATCGAAGATTGCCTCGTCGCCACCGATCATGAGGAAGAGCTTTCCTTCACGAGCCTGGGAGATCGACGATGCCATCGCCCCTTCGAGCACGTCAGCTCCGGCCACCTTCCCGGCCTCGTAAACCTCCTTGTGAATCCCGGGCGAAAGGGTGGCACAGTTAATGAAGGTTTTCCCAGCGGATCCCGTGAACAGATTATCCCCTTCTCCGAGGAAAATGGCGCGCATCGCGTCATCATTGGTGACCACCGTAAAGATGATCTCAGCAGCCGCGGTGACCTCAGCGAGAGTCGCACAATCCTGCGCGCCCAATTCCTTGGCAATCTCAGCCGAGGCTTCTTTATTTACGTCATAAACGGCGGTCACGTCATGACCACAATCAAGTTGAAGGTGTCGTGCCATATTGGCGCCCATGCGGCCGACGCCGACGAATGCTACTTTACTCATAGTTGTGTCTGGTTTGTTGGATTAGGACTTAAGTTCGGGAAAAAATGGATTGTGAGCTTTTTCTTCGGCCACCGAGGTCATGGGCCCGTGACCGGGACAGATCACGCTATGATCCTCGAGTGTGAAAATCTCGTTCCGGTTCGTGGTCAGGGCATCCTGGAATGAAATGACTCCCCCACCCATCGATTGGGCAAAAAGGGCATCACCCACAATCGCCACCGGGCGTGCCAACCCTCTCACAACGTAGGTCGTTCCGGCAGGAGAATGCCCCCAGGTCAGCCGGGTGCTCACCCGAAGTGTTCCGATGGCAAAGGTATCACCCGCTTCAAAACGTTCGGCACCGGCTACCGGCTCCCTGCCGTTAACCAGCACTCGAATTCCAGGATTCGCTGCGATCACTTTTTCGCGATCGATGACGTGATCAATGTGAGTGTGGGTGATGAAAAGTGTCTTCAGTTGAAGGTCCAGTTCAGTCGCGGTGGAAAGCGCACTATCGGCATTGGCACCCGTATCAAAAAGGGCCGCCTCCTTGGTCTGAGGATCCCAAACGAGGTAGGAATTCACCGTCATTTCTTCATCATAGTCGGTGTTAAATTGCACCAACCCTTCGATTTCTACCGGCTCCGGACGCCACTCCCGCTTCGCCAGCTCGACCAGGGAATCGGCACAAAGCCCCAATGCCGGAGCCACAGCGCGGACAGCCGCTTCGTCAAATTCCCCGTCCTTCAACTTTGCGATCACGTCTTCATCAACGCCGCTTAAAAAGGAGAGTACTCCAGCGGACATGCCCGTTCCGCGGAGGGTCTTGCCGATGACATCTTCAAAAAAATCTTCGAGTTCAATCATGATTGTGTGAGGTGATCATTTTTTAGGATAGAGAGCAACCAGACGACCGATCTTGGAATATTCAGAAACGTAGATTTGCCCTTGTGGTCCCCACTTAATGCCGTGGGGAGCAGAGAAAGCATTGTCGTGAAGTTGATCAGCTGCAACCCCATTGGTCGCCCATTGCTCTTTATTTGGGTTATCGCAAAGTATGGCCACGATTTTCCCTTCTTTATCCATTAGAATCACACGCCCTTCGATCTCTCCCACGGCGGCAAGATCACCTCTGATGTCGACATCAGCCGGACGGCGCATCGGAGTCTCACCGTAGATCCCGATCCACTCCAGATCCATGGTGAGATGCATCATGCGACGACCATCCCGATCGCAAACAAGGATACGGGGCTCATCGTATCGCAGATCGATGGCCGCACCGTGACACGCGGTGAACTGATCTTTGCCAGTTCCCTTGCCGCCATAGGTCTTTACAAGTGTGCCGTCGGGCTTGAGCTTGTGAATCTTCTTGGAGCCATATCCCATGAAGAAAAAGATGTGACCATCGGGTGCCACGAGCACCTCGGTCAGGCCGCCCATTCCTCCTTCAAGATCACCCGTCTTTTGATTGGGAAGGACTGAGACGACATTCCCCTCAAGATCAAATTTCACCGCCTGATTGGCCTGATACTGGGCACCCCAAAGATACTCCTTACCATCTTCTTCAATCGGGGTGAGCGAATGGAATTGCTGAAGACCGGGCTTCAAGGTTTTTACGAATTTTCCAAATTTGTCGAAAACAGCCACGCCCGCCTTTGATTCCAGTGAAGCATAAATGTTGCCAGCCTTGTCAACGGCCAGATCTCCATGAAGCGGACCGATGTTCTTGCCATCAGGCAAAGCACCCCAACCTGGAATCGTCACGTATTTGTGCCCCTCAGGTCCGGTTTCGGTCGCCGTAGTTACCACCGCACCAACACCCTCGGCATGAGTGTGGCCTTCATGAGCTTGCAGCGGCCATGCGAGGGCCACCGTACTGAGGATCGTGGGAATTGTTTTCATAACCTGCCTATGCTGTCTGACAAAAGACGCGGGGAAAGGAAAAAAATCCCAACACACGCGTATCGACTCTGACCAAGAGGCTTGCCTTCTATCATCGCCCGTGACCGGGAAAACATTTAGGGTGATCGAAATCATGAAAACACTGGCTCGCTGGCTGCTTTCCTCCGTTCTCGCCCTCCTCCTGGCTCTTTCTCATTTCTCAAGGAAATCGGAAACATCCGAGCTTAAAAACGAAATCGTGGAGCTGAAAGAAGCCGCCTCTCACTCATCCAGTCGCAACTCCGCAGCGCTTGTTTCTTCAGCAAGGCGGGGAGATTCCCCCAGGAGCCAGCGTGAGCTGGCAGCGACCCGGCAGAGCAAAAGCGACGCCGACCTTGGTGAAACCCTCCGTAAAATCATCGAGAACCCCATCGGCAAGGCCATGATGTCCGAGGAAAGCCGGATCAAGGCGGCCCGTATTTACAAAGGCCTCATCAATGAAATGGACCTTAGCGAGGAAGAAGAGGAATACTTCACCGGCCTGCTCGCCGCCGATATCGGATCCGCAGACGCCACCGGCATGAAACTCCTCCACGCCAAATCCGACGCAGAAAGAATCGCCATTTTGGAAGAAATGGAAGCCGCCAAAAAACAACGAAAGGAAGAGATTAAAGACTTCCTCAACAACGAAAAAGACTTCGGTCGCTTCGAGCACTATCAAGATCGCCGCCGTGAATACGAGCAACTTTCCTCAGTCAAGTCAGCTATCGCCAGTTCAGGCGCTCCTCTCTCGGAACCCCAGGAATCAAGCCTTGTTGAAGCGATGTTTGATGCGCGCAACGAATCAGGAATGGCCACCGCGTGGGAGATCAGTGAAGGCATGGAGCAGTTTGGAAAGCCGGGTGTTGCCGACCGCTTCGCTTCCGATTGGCATGCCATGCAGGAAATCCTCTCGAATAAGACCGGCGATATTTTGGAGGGACCTCAAAAAGAAGCCTTCACAGCCCAGCAAGGACAGATGCGCGATCTCGCCCTCTTTGCCATCAAGGTGGCCGAGGGGATGATCCGGGCCAAGCAGAACAGCGGGGGTGCTGGAAACGGCAAATAGAAAAATCTCTCCCTGCGCCATTCCGGTTTTCGTGCTACCTCTTGCCCATGTTGAGATTCACCTGTATTGCCCTCTTCGCCGGATTGCCGGTTCTGTGGCTGGCGGCAGAACGTGAACTCAAAGGAACTCCGAAGCTCCTTGAGTTCTCCAAACACTTTCCAAAACCCACTCTGCCCGCAGACAACGAACTTACCGAGGAACGGATCGCGCTTGGGGAACGTCTCTTCAACGACACTATCCTTTCGATCGACGGCACGGTCTCCTGCGCAGCCTGCCACGTCTCCGACCTCGCATTTTCCGACGACCAGCGGGTCTCACGGGGATTCGAAGGACGCACCGGAACCCGGCAATCCATGCCCCTCTTCAATCTCGCCTGGAAGTCCCACTTCTTCTGGGACGGACGCAAGGATCGCATCCGGGACCAGGTCCTAGAGCCTATTCAGGATCACCGTGAAATGGCGGCCAACCTCAACAATGTCATTTTCAGACTCACCCGGCGTAAAGGTTATCAGGAGGAGTTCAAAGACACCTATGGGCCGGGTCCCGTCACGGCCGAAAAGCTCAGCCTCGCTCTCGAAAACTATCTCCTCACCCTCGTCAGTGATCAATCAAAGTATGATGACGCCGTCGCCGGAAAAGCAAAACTCTCGCCCGAAGAAGAACGCGGGAAAAAGCTCTTCTTCTCCAAGCCCTCCCTCGGCGGTGCCGGCTGTTTTCAATGTCACGGTGGTGCCACTTTCACCGACTACGAACTCAGGAATAATGGGATCAAGCATACCGAAGACCTCGGTCGCCACCGGATCACCGGAAACGATTCGGACAAAGGTTTTTTCGTCACTCCCAGCCTGCGAAACATTGAACTGACAGCCCCCTATATGCATGACGGACGATTCGAATCGCTCGAAGAAGTCATCTCCCACTACAACGGACCCGTTCACAAAAGCCCAACGGTTGACAAGGCTCTTCCCGCGAAAGGACTCGGCCTTCCGGAGCAGGACCAGCAAGCGTTGCTCGCCTTTCTCAAGACCCTGACTGATCCGCGATACAACGAATAAGGCTGCTCTCTACTTGCTGAAATGCTTCTCCAAAATCTCCCGGCGGAAGGCGAAAATGCTTTCCAACTTTTTGCGAACAAAGACAGCGTGGGCGATATCACCGACAATCCACTTTCCTACTGAGTAGTGGACGAGATCCGTCATCAGGGTGCCCCCCTCTTTCTCCGTGAGGTGGTGACGGTGATGCCAAAACTTGTAGGGCCCCGAGCGCTGCTCATCGACAAAACACTCCCCTTCCTTCACCGACTTAATCTCGGTGACCCAGGGAATCCAAATACCCGGAAAGAGCATCACCTTATAGGTAATAATCTCACCCTCATACATCTTTTCAGAGGGCAGGTTCTCAATTTTAAAGCCAAGCTCCGGCGGCGTGATCTTGTCGAGATTCCGAGGTGATGAAAAGAATGCCCACGCTTCCTCAACGGAAATTGGCAACCATTGTTCCTGCGAGAGCGAATGCACCTTCATCTGGCTACCTTAGTCCCTCTTTGGAATTGGTCGTCCAAAAATATCAAAAAGAGTTCCCACGCCCCCTTCAATGAGGTCGCTTCCCGTTTTCAGAGCATCGCCAGCGCCTTGATTCAGAAGTTCTCCGGCTTGATCGATCACTTGCTGTCCGACCCCGAAAACCACCCCCTGATTTTCCAGAATGAGACGGGTAGATTCCCCAATGGCCTCGCCACTGTATTTCAGCGCCCACTGTCCCGTCTCCGGCACTAACTCAAACATCCGCTCGCCAGCTGCCGCGATCAACCGTTCACTCAAGTCCTCCTGCGGCATATTAAGTGTTCCACTGATCGACAACGGAGTCCAAAGAAGCCCGAGGTCCCCACGTTGAAAAACCTTGGTCTCAGCTCCCGGAAGATGAGCCAGGGTCCCGGGAGTAATTCCCAGTCGAAACTCTCCATGCTCAATGACATCCCCCGCCAGTCTCATCGACCCTTCCAACCGTATCAGGCCTTCACTCGCAAGACGGATATTTCTGAGATCAATCGTCTCCCCTCTCTTACTGAAATCCAACTGCGCTTCGGAAAGAGCCAGCCGACGAAAACGCACCGTGTTTGCATAGGCCGCAATCCGGTCCAACATTGGCAGAGCGGTCAAAACACCATTGGTAATCTTCAACGATCCCCGAAGGTGGGCGTCTTGCTCGGGTTCGCCCGTCACCTTAAAATCAACCTCCAGCGGCCCCATGAGACGCTGCTTCCAATCCTCGGCGATAATCTCCTCAATCCTGGCCCCTCGGACTTCTCCATCAAATTGCCAGCGTCCGCTCTCAACCCCAAAATCCCCGTCCACATTGACCCGGGCGCTCTCAAATGCCTCGAACTCCGAAGACAATAAATAGAAATGGTCTCCGGAATACCTCCCCTTGGCACGATTGAGACTGAGTCGATCAACCAACGAAAGTGGTGTCCGAATTTCGCCACCTTGCAGCGCAACATCGTAAACGCCATCAGTCGCTCCGGGGACGACAGATGCCGAGGTATCTTTCCAAGACCAAATCCCGTCATCGGTGACCGCACGACCATAAATCTCAGCCACATCGATACTCGTGATCTCGACTTCATCAGGGAGGAAGCGCTCCAAAAAACCGGGCTCGGAACTCGCTTCACTTCCCAAGGGATAGACCTCGATTGACGGTTGCCCATCATCCAAAGAATCTTTGGTGAAATCTCCAATGACCTCCACCTCACGGAGACGGATATCTCGAATTCGATACACCCCGTTCCAGACCGCCCCAATATCCACCGAGGCATCGATACCCATCGCGTTAATTGCTTTCAGGGACTTCTCGCCCGCAAATGAAAAGCGGGAGGTGGAAACATTCCAACCATCCCACTTGAACGGATCAAAATCCGCATCTCCTTCCAAAAGTTCGCCAGCCTGCGCTCCGAGCATCGTGCGGAAATCATCGCTTTTCAGATAACTCCGCACCGCATTGTATCCCAAGATCACCCCTATGATGAGGAGCACCACCAATACCAAAGAACTCCAGGCAAACCATTTTAAGGAACTCTTCCCCGATGACTTCTTGGGCTTTGATTTACGGCGTCTCCGACTCGACATGGTCAAAGTCTAATCGTTCAGAGAGCTGAGGCAAACCCCGAAGAATCAACCCGGGGAATTCAATCACTCGTCGCGACCGCGGAATTCCTTCATGAGCGCGACCCAAATCTCCATGGCCTCTCCATCCAGCTTCTCCAGATCGCGCTCGGAGATCTCACCATCTTCCTTAGCTGAAGCTTCCTTCTCTTCATTCGCGAGGAGTTTACGGGTCAGGGAGGTCATTTTCCCTTTACTCAGGACTGAGCTCTTGGATCCATAAAGGAGAATCTCACTCATCTGCCACTGAAGCCGGTTGAGACGCGGAGTCAGGGTCTCGGCCTTGGCATTGTCCACGGTCGCCGATTGCACTTCAACATCAAGGTTTGCAAGTGCCGTTGCGGTCGCTTCATCACCCGTCTTGGCGCCCTCTCCAATTTTCAAGAGAGTGACGAGATACTGACGGCCCGACTTTTCCTTCAGACGATCTTCGGTCACTGCTTCGCGAATCTTTTTCTCAACATCGCGATAATCTTCCCGAAGGTCTTCCTGGTTCTTGGTAAACCATTCGGCGCCATCGATATTGGCAACACGCCATGCTACGAAACGGTCACCAGCCTTACCAAGTTCCTGGATTTCTCCACGAGGTTTCGGAGGTTGACCCTGGGTTCCTCCTTGTCCGCCACCACCCGGAGGAGGTCCCGGAGCCCGTTGGCCCGCAGCTTGAGGGGCCATCATCAGAGTAACCGCAGCAACAGCAGCTCCGGCAAATTGTGTGATTTGATTCTTCATCCGGTCCACACACTAGCGGAACCAATCTGAACAGGAGATGAACTTCCCGGCTAAATTAATAAGCCCGGTCATACCGCTCCACACCAGCCGCAATCGCTTGTGCGGCAAGGGATTGGTAGCTTGAAGTCACGCAGCGGGCACGCTCGCTGGAATTACTAATAAATCCACATTCTACCAAAACCGCCGGACTCGCAGTCTGCCTCAAAACGGAATAACGACGATAGGAAGCACCGCGGTTCCTCACCTTCAATTTGCTCACCATTTCTTTCTGAATCAACTGGGCCAAATACCGACCACGGGTCCCTGCGTAGAACGTCTCGGCGCCCCGGACACTCGTATACTTGCTGGCATTGAAATGGATACTGATGAAAATTGAACTGGCATACTGGTTTGAGATTTGAGCCCGCCTCGAGAGACTAACATAGACGTCACTCCGACGAGTCAAAATGACGGAATAGCCACGCGCTTTGAGGTAGGACTCAGTCCGTGCCGCGACCCGCATATTTAGATCCGACTCACGAACACCTCCCCACACCGCTCCACGATCGCGTCCCCCGTGGCCTGGATCCAAAATTACCCGGAGCGAACGTTTCACATAGGTCGATTTCGACGTCCGGGAGCTTGTGGAACTCTTGGAAGAACTTTTGGAGGGGATTTTCAGGGTCTGTCCCAACTGGAGACTTCTGGGATCCTTCACCCCGTTGGTCGACATCAGCGAGCTCACCGAGACCCCGTATTTCGTGGCAATCGAGAAAAACGTCTCTGATCGCTGGACCTTGTGCGTCGCCGCTTGAGTGTTGCCGACAGTCAGGAAGGCCAACAGAAGCCAAACTGATAAATTTTTTACTATGGGAACCCTCATAAGACGCGACGCTAAGGAACGTCTAGTCAAAATTTTAATTAGGGTCAATGAAGTTTTTATAAAACCTGACAATCAAACACCTTTAGCATCCAATCGCTTTCTTACTCCGCCTAAAGAGTGGAGACACCAGATAGACAAGGAAAATGACTGCAGGCGCGTAGATCCTAAACTTCAGGAGCACTCCCAGAAGAATTGCGAGGCCCAAAAGAGTCCAGACATTGGCCTTCGTCTTCAGGTCGATTTTTTTAAAACTTGGGTATCGGACATTACTTACCATGAGCGCTGAAATCCCCAGAATCATGGCCGCCAAGACATACGAGAGCCATCCGAGACTCCGCTCATCCTCGGCAAAACTGATCATGATAAAGGTCAATGAAGCCACAAAACCGGCCGCCATTGGGATAGGAATCCCCCGGAAATCACCATTGCTGTTCCCAATCCGGGCCAGACAATTGAAACGAGCCAGTCGAATCCCCCCACAAAGAAGGTAGATAAAAGCAATCGCCCAGGTCACCCCGTTACTTCCACCCTCGGGATCAAACCAACCAGGGAGCTCGAAATCAGAGAGAACAGCCCTCGACACCAACATGGCCGGAGCGAGACCAAAAGACACCATGTCCGCGAGCGAATCAAATTCCTGCCCAAAGGGTGATTCCTGCCCGCCCAATCGGGCCAGACGACCATCAAGAAGATCGAAAAGACAGGAGCCGAAGATGTAGAGCATCGCCTGCTGGTAATAGACCTTGGCCTCAAGCAGCCCCTCAGTCTCCATCCCTTTGAAGATCGTAAGGATCGCCAGAAATCCGCAGAGAAGATTCCCCGCCGTCATCAAATTCGGGAGGAGATAAATTTTGGGTTCTTCGTCTTCTTGAGCCATCGCGTTTAGGCTAGGAGATTGCCAAGAAGAACTCTTGATTGAAAGCCTCAACTCTCCTCTTCCCCTGCTGTTGATCTGTGGCAATCTCTGCCCATGAACTTGGAATTGAGCGCAGAGCTCACAATGAAGACTTTACTCGAGCAATACCCGGGAGCGAGGCGGGCCCTTTTCTCCGCTTTTCACATCGGAGGCTGTCAATCCTGCGCCTACGACCCGGAGGACAACCTTGCCGAGGTTTGTCAAAAGAACGAAATCGGGCTCGATGACGCGATCAAGTGCCTCCAAGAGAGCCACACCCACGATCAGGAAATGATGATCCAGCCTGCCGATCTCGCAACACTCATCAAAGAGGGCGTCGGATTTACGTTGCTCGACACCCGGACACGTGAGGAATTTGAAGCCATCACGCTCCCCGGTGCCCGGCTCATGACCCAGGAACTTCAAACTGCCATCTTTGCGGACAAGGATCAGGATCAAAAAATCATCCTTATCGACCATCAAGGTCGGAGCGTCCTTGACCACTGTGCTTGGTTTCGGGGACACGGATTGAAAAACACCTTCGGCGTCGATGGCGGAATTGACCGCTACGCAAAGGATTGTGACCCGACCATCCCACGCTATCGACTCGAAATGGACTAGGCCTCTCGTCATCAAAATCGTGCTCCTCCAAACGTTCGCCCTCATCGGAATCCTATCCGCGCAAGAGACTCAGGACGCCCCTGCCCCGCCGGAAGTGACGCCATTAGAGACCGCATCCCTCGCCCTCGGCCATCAGGAAGGAAAACGGGCCCTGCTCAAGCAAATGAGCCCCGACGACATCGACACCGCCGCCGTTTTGGAAGGATTTCTCAAAGGTCTCAGAGGTGATCAACTCGAAATCTCCACCGAGGAAATTCTCGAGGCCATGACGGCACTACAAGCACGAATCATTGCCCGTGAACAGAAGACTGCGAAAACCAACAAGCGAGCCGAAGTGGGATTTCTCGAAGAAAACGCGACCGCAAAAAATGTCATTCAATCTGACAACGGCCTGCAATACCGCATCGTCGAACGCGGAAAGGGAAATCCCTTCGGTCTGGAAGCACTCATGGGCCGGGAGATCCTTGTTTATTATCGGGGCACCCTTCCCGATGGCCGGGAATTCACAAAAATTTCGTATGGCTATTCCGCCTTCTTTTCTTCTTTGGCTTTGGGAGCGAAATTCCTCATTTTCAGCTGGAAGCCACCATTTTCTCCCGAGCCCAAAAGACGCTCAACACGGTCCCGGTATTCCTCGGGCAATGCCTCCTTATCGATCTCATTGTCATAAGGACCACTGAAGAGAAGCTTCCCCTCCTGATCCCGGATCGTAAGTTCGCGCTCTCCATCGGATTGGTCCATTTCGACCGAGCCTTCATTGTCTTGGAAACGCATCTTCCCGATCCCCTTAAAGCCAAGTTGCTTGTCGTTTCCGTTGAGGAGATTTCCTCCATTCAAATCGAGCTTGAATTCGAGGATATCTTTGCCGCCATTGGGTCCGAAGGCACGCTCCATCTCCTGAAGGAGTTGCTCACGAAGCTGCTCGTTATCGAATCCACCCAGCTGCTTCCCAAGCTGATTCCGGAGGAGTTGATTTAAATCACGGGCTTGGTCTGGCATGAGGGCCTGGGCGTCCTGCATGGCCTCGCTCTCTCCAAGCGTCACCTCTTGCTCAATCACCTTGCCACGACGGACCAGCTTCAACGTCACCTCGTCGCCAGGCTTGAAGCCAGTCAGTGACTTGCGAAGTGAATCCTGATCAGTCAGAGGAATCTCTTCGACCGAAACGATAATGTCATGCTCGGCCAAACCGACCAAACCAGCGGGGCTGTTAGGGGAAACCTGGGTCAGTTGCAAACCGTGCTCCAACTCAAGCTGGTGCTTGAGGACGTTACTGGCCTCGATCCCGCCAACTCCAAGAAAAGCAATTTTCTCCACCGCTTTTTCAACCGGCTTTTCGGAATCTTCAAGCACCCCACCTTGGGGCTCTGGAGGAAGCGTTTGCGCCTCCTCGCCTTTCGGCCGTTCAATCGCGCCGGCAGAAACCAAAGTGCCGAGGAGAGCGGCAAGACCAACTTGAGTGATTTTCATCGCAGATTTTTTCATACACTGTTGCAGCGAGTTCTTTCAAAAAATTTGTTTAATCAAATTTCGCAGGGACAAATCGGACCTCGCGATTTGGCCTCTCGATAATCAGAAGGTCACCGTCTTCATTCACAAATTCAAGGCTATTATTCACCTCAACCTCGAGACATCTCAGCGCTTGTCCACCCTTCGTCCAGACCAAGCCGTGGTCATTCGCAGAAACGACGGAAGATCTCGCATCTCGTGAAACAAAGGCAGCCGGGGTAACCGCACCATTGGTGAGCACCGGGATGCGGGGAGCATTCGCAAGATCTCCGACAGGCTTCCCGCCAGTCCACATAAAGGCCATCGCTCCACCTAAAATTCCAACCGCTGCCACCGACCGAAGTCCAAACCATCCACTCCTTGCGTCTTCGCGTGGACGCATCGGGATCACCTTCTCCTCGACGGGCACTTCTTCATGCCAGCGTTGCATCGCCTGGTCGAGGCGGGCAATCAAATCTTCCGGCATTCCATTCGGAGAAAGCATCCGCAGACCTTCTTCGAGCTCTAACAATTCAGGATCGCTCATCGCCACGATGACTTCCTCCGCTGGTTGAGCCACTTCCTCGGCAGCCTCCACCATCGCCCCATCTAGTTTCGACAAAAAATCGTCGGGCAAAGCCAGTGGTTTCAAGCTCGCGAGTTCCGCCTCAAGTCTGGTCAGATCTTGGTCCATAAATGTGTGTGTCGTTCTGAAAATTGGAGTTTAGTTCATCAAAGATCGCCTCGTAATCTCGCGCTCGCAAGTTGCTTTCGAAGCGCTTCAATTCCGTAGCGATATCGCGACGCTGCCGTGTTTAAAGAAATATCAAGAGCCTCGCCAATCTCGGCAAATGTTCGCTCGCCCCAAAGCTTCATGCTGATGACTTCCGAAAATTTCTTCGGAAGTGTCTTCATTCCCTCAATCAAAATTTTCCGGGTTTCGTCTTGGTTCTCCTCATCCTCAAACATCGGCATATCGATATCGAGACCCAGCGAGCGCTCGTCCTTGAAAACATTTTCTTCCCTCTTCCGGCGACGGTCATCTTTACGCCCCAGATCGATCGCCTCGCGGCGAATTTGGGTATAGATGAAAGCCAGCCAAGCATCCGGGCCACCGACAAAGGTGCCCTCCTCGACCTTTCGCGCCAACTTAACGAGGGCGTCTTGCAGAACATCCTCAGCGTCAGCCAGAGATCTGGTCTGCTGCCGGGCGAATAAAAGAAGCTTCGAACCATGCTCTTGGAGCCAGGGTCTGAAGCGCGAGGTTTTTTCGACTTTCGCGTTTGCCAATTTCACGTGGTTTGGGGTGCTTGCCATTGGAGCGGTGGGACAGGGTTCTTTTGTCTAAATCCGACTGACATTACCCCAAATTCATGACTTCGCAAACTCCTCGCGGCCTCTCCCATAACGAATGCTCACTCCATAAACCGAGCCTTGATCCACGCTTGATTCTCTTTCCCCAGATTTCTTCCAAAAAAGCCTTCAACCCATCGGGATCTTCTCTCGCCCAGAAAATGACAAGAAGCGGGCGATATTTTTCCTGAACGTCATCGCTTTGTCCAGCTAACCAGCGAGCAGCGGCAGCCTGATCTTTCATGGCCCAGGCCTCCACAATTCTACCTTAAAGGTATCGCCCCTGATCATTCTGGTAGGAGTTCGCAAAAGCCAGCGCCTCGATGGGATTCGACTCTCCCCAGACCCCGGCAAGAACCAAAATCAGCCCCCGCCTTCAGCCAAGGAGAGATCACTAGAGAAAGGATCACTCCCATAAAAGGGAGCGATTCCCCTCGTTGGAGAGTCTGTGTCGTAATGCGAAAAAAATCGCTTGCGCAATGCCACGAGGGTCATTTTCAACGACATGTCTAGGCAAATTCACTCCATATTCCAAAGCTCGATCAACTTCGATGGCCTTCTCTAAATCCGTCCAAACCAAGTGGCGCATGAAAGCGTCTTCGTGCTTCTGGGGACCAAGCGGATCACGGGATCCGCCGATTATGGCCCGGCGTGCGAGGCAATTTGCGGTGCTGCTTGCAAGATCAACGCCTGTCGCTCTTGGGCGTCAGGAACTTGATCCACCAGAGCCATCATCGCCTTGGAATTTGTGTGGGAAATCCTGATGACGATCTCTTTTCGAAGATGTGCAGCGTCCGGGTTCTCGGAAGCCCATTTCAAAGCGGCCTCGACCAATTGCGCATCGCTGGCATTGGCAAAATGAGAGGGACGGGTCGGGTTCTCCATCTTCGAAGAGTATGACAGCAGAACTCTCCAAAAGGTGACGAACTTTTGATCCCAATTCCAGAATCGCCAACATGTTGAGAGCCTCATTCGCCTCTCAACGGAGCAATGCACCCCAAGGCAATCATTCGCAGCTTCAGCTACTGAATGCTCATCGATGTCCCAAAAAGGACTTCTTAACCCCCAATCTCGGTCCCTTCAGAGCGGACCAATTTACGGAAGGCCTCGATCAAGCGAAGGCTCACCGGTCCCGGAGTTCCGTCGCCGATTTCGCGTTCATCGAGCTTCACCATTGGAATGGTTTCAGCAGCCGTTCCGGTGAGGAAAGACTCATCTGCAGTGTAGAGATCGTATCGGGTCAGGGAAGCCTCGCGGATTCTAATTCCAAGTTCTCCACAGAGATCAAAGATCACCTGACGAGTGATTCCGTCCAAGCTCCCATCGGAAACAGGGGGAGTCAGGACCTCGCCCTTCTTGACGATAAAGACATTGTCTCCGGTGCACTCGGCCACATAGCCCTGCTCGTTGAGCATGAGGCCTTCCTTGGCTCCTGCTTTGAGAGCCTCGATTTTGGCCATGACGTTGTTGAGATAGTTCAACGACTTCACCTGCGGACTCAAGCTTGCCGGGGTCGGACGACGGGTGGCGCACGTCACAACCTCAAGGCCCTTTTCGTAAAGTTCCTCGGGATAAAGGGAAATCCCGGAGGCAATGACAAACATGGACGGCTTGGGGCAAAGGTAAGGGTTCAGACCCAGATCACCCACCCCGCGGGTCACTACGAGACGAATGTAGCCATCCCGCAATCCATTGGCACGGATCGTCTCGAGAGTCGCCTGGCAAACTTCATCGAGTGACCAGGGCATCTTCAGCAAAAGCGCCTTCGCGGACATAAAGAGGCGTTCAATGTGCTCGGTGAGACGAAAGACCCGGCCTTCATAGAAGCGAATTCCTTCAAAGATTCCATCACCATAAAGCAAACCGTGATCGAAGACGGAAACCTTTGCTTCTGCCTCATCTACGATATTTCCGTCCAACCAAATTTTACGACTCATCTCTTATACTAAAGCTGTTGCGGACCGTATCCTGACCTTCCAAACGCGGCTTGCAATCCTTATTGCTTAGGAATTCCCCTCCTCCATCTTCGCCAAAATCGTCGCCTTGGCCTGAATGGCATTCTCATCCTCCGGGTGATCCTTGAGGACATCCTCAAAGCACTTCAAAGCCGCCGCCAACTCTCCGGTCTCGGCCAAAATCATGCCGCATTCATACTGAGCCAGGACGAGATTTCCATTGAGACTGAGAGCCTTTTCCAACGCCTGGAGAGCCTCGGTCTTCTTCCCTCGCAAACGAAGAATCCGCCCCCGGGCATACCATGCCGAGGCATCATCCGGTGCCATCTCGACAGCCTTTGCCGACGCGTCATCGGCATCGCCCGGGTAATCCCCTTGCATCAAGGCCAAAGCATAACTCACATAGACTTCAGGGCGATCGGGCTCCAATTCGAGCGCGTCCTCATAATGGGTGATCGCTACTCCGATCTTATTCTGCCCAATGGCATCCGCCGCTTTCATAATTAGCTCATCAACCTCGCTCAAGCCCAGCTCGCGAACTTTCACCATGGCATTTTCCGCCTTCTCGGTTTCGCCAAGGGCATTCAAAAGCACCGAATAAAGCTGCCAGCTCTGCACATCCACCGGATCTTCGGTCAGAGCCGTTTCAACTGCCTGAAGTGCGGCCGGAAGATCGCCGGATTGCGCCGCATCGATTGCAGCATTGTAGTATTTCACGTTCGGTGTCGCCATCGACGAAGATCTAGCAAATCCACCCCGCCCCGCCGAGTGAGAAAGCACGTCATCTCACACTTGCGCTGGAGTCTTGCAAATCGTCCGCCTGCGCGCATCTTGAGAGCGATGGCTGACGTGACCCGAGACACCCTGGTGAGCACTCTGGAAGAGATTGCTCTTTTACTCGAACTCAAGGGCGAGAATCCCTTCAAGACCCGCGCCTACCGCAACGGTGCCGAGATCATTCAAAACTTCGATGGGGACATTGTGGCCCTCGCCACCGCCGATGACCTCAAGGGCATCAAAGGGATTGGCGACGCGCTTCAGCAAAAACTCCACGAACTCGCCTCCACCGGCACTCTGGAATATTTCGAAAACCTTCGCGCCGAGTTTCCGCCCACCCTCTTCGAACTTTTTGAGGTCCAGGGCCTCGGCCCCAAAAAAATCAAAGCTCTCTACGACAAGCTCGGCATCGATTCCATCGCCTCCCTCAAGGATGCCTGCAGTGGTCCGGAAATCGCCAAGCTCTCGGGCTTCGGCGCCAAAACGGTCGAAAAAATCCTCGCCGCCATCGAGAACCGCGAGAAATTCGCGGACCGTTTCCGCTTGGGCGACGTCGCCCCCATCGCCGAAACTCTCCTCGAACGCCTCAAGGATCACCCCAAGGTTTCCCGCGCCGCCATCGCCGGTTCCTATCGTCGCTCGAAAGAAACCCTGCACGATCTTGATTTCCTCGTCGCCACCACCGAGCCCGCGGAACTCACCAAGTTCTTCACGGAATTCGAAGAGGTCCATGAAGTCATCGTCCATGGCGACACCAAGACTTCGATCAGGCTGGAGAACGGACTGCAATGCGACCTCCGCGCCGTTTCCAACCAACACTTCCCCTTTGCCCTGCAATACTTCACCGGCAGCAAGGAACACAACGTCGCCCTCCGCTCCCTCGCCCTCAAACAAAGCCTCTCCCTCAATGAATACGATTTCACCGGAGATGGCGAGATCCCGGAAGTGCTCGATGAAAAAGACATTTACCGGACCCTTGGACTGGACTGGGTGCCGCCCGAACTCCGCGAAAACCGGGGGGAAATCGAAGCCGCAGCCGCCGGCAAGCTTCCCCGACTCGTCGAACTCGATAACCTCCGCGGCACCTTCCACAACCACACCGTAGCCTCCGACGGGAGCAACACGCTCGAAGAAATGGCCACCGCCGCCATCGACCACGGCCTGCAATATCTTGGCATCGCCGATCATTCGAAATCCTCCTTCCAAGCGAACGGCCTCAGCGAAGATCGCCTCCTGGAACAAGTCGCGACCATTCGAAAACTCAACGAAGGATTCGAAAAATTCCAAATCATCGCCGGCTCCGAGGTCGATATCCTCAAAGATGGCTCGCTCGACTTTGACGATGACGTCCTCGCCCAGCTCGACTACTGCGTCGCTTCCGTCCACAACGTCTTCACCCTCTCCGAAACCGAGATGACCAAGCGCATCATCCGCGCCATGGAAAACGAACATGTCACCATGCTCGGGCACCTCACCGGCCGCCTTCTTCTTCGCCGCGATCCCTACGCCCTCAACATCGAAAAAATCATCGATTGTGCGGCCGAAACCCGCACCGTGATTGAGCTCAACTGCAATCCGTGGCGACTCGACATGGATTGGCGTTGGTGGCACCGCGCCCGTGATCGTAACGTTCTCACCTCCATCAACCCGGATGCCCACGCCACCGAGCAACTGCAATTCCTCGCCTACGGAGTCCGACTCGCCCGCAAGGGGTGGCTGCGTCGCGAAGACATCGTCAACACCAGGGACCTCAGCGAGATCCAAGCCTGGCTCGCTCTTCCAAAGGCACAACGATGAGTAAGCTCACGATCCAAGATCTCGGCGCAAACCGCGATTTCCAGGAAATCTGGCACTACCAGGAATCTCTCGTTAAAAAACGACGCGAGAATTTGATCGGAGACACCCTCCTACTTTTGGAACACGCCCCCGTTTACACCATCGGGCGAACCCGTGATCAAAGCAGCCTCCAGTCATCTGCCCACCTCCCCCATCCTGTTGTCGAAATCAACCGTGGTGGCCAGGGCACCTTCCATGGACCCGGACAGTTGGTGGGCTACGCCATCCTGGACCTCGCGAATTTTGGGAAAGACCTTCATCAACACCTTCGGAACCTCGAAGAAGCGATCATCATGACGCTCGAGAAATTCGGAGTGACCGCTGATCGGCGCGATGGCCTCACGGGCGTGTGGGTTGAGAATCGAAAAATTGCCTCGCTCGGCGTTGGTGTTCGATCGTGGACCACGATGCACGGCTTCGCCCTGAATGTGCAGGAGATTAGCCTGCCACCTTTTCAATTCATCACACCGTGCGGACTGGACGGTGTCAGCATGACGAGTGCCGAAAGCGAGAGTGCTCACGCCATCTCGATGGACAAGGTAAAGCGGGAAATCGGAATCGCTCTCGAGCGAATCCTGACCTAAGATTCACGGTGCTCGCGGAACTGCCGGAGCAATTCATCGATGGCATCGGCATCCGCCTGGGGCGCAGCCTCCTGCCGGCTTTGGGGCGCAGGTGGAGAAGACGGGGGCGCGGGCATTACGATTTCAAAAGGACTCTGTTGGCCGGACCCTCCTGACTGGCTCGCTTGATCGCTTCCATAGGTCGGAACATGCAAAAAAGAATCATCATCACTTTTCATCTCCTCAATCGCGATGGAGGGATCAAAGGGAGGATTCGCGGGATAGAGCCGCCCGACATCCTCATGAGGAAGTTCATGAACTTCTTGACGTTCCGCGGCTGTGCCGGATGATGGCGTTGCATCAAAAGATGAACCTTGACGCTCGGGCACTGGAAGTGGAGTCACCAAAATCGGCTCATCCATCGAGAATTGACCCGTGGAAAAAGGAGATTGCTGGGGCTCGGGGGAAGTAAAGCCCGCGGCCGATGACTTCACTCCCGTTTGCTGGGTTAAGGGGGGGTAGGAAACATCTGGGGCGATCTGCGCTCTAAATTGATGCACCACGACCGGGCTCGAGACCGGCTTGGAAGCCGCGAAGACCCCAGGCGACTCCCCTTCCTCTTCAACAACAGGCTCATCAGCGATAGCACCGGGCTCATTACGGCGGCTCCAGACATCACGGGCCGCCTTCAAGACGCCCCGCGGATAGAGATCGCCCAATGAGAGATCGAGCTTGTTGATGACCTTGACTGATTCGGCGCCGGCCCTGGCGGAAATCAAACTGCTCGCCTCGTCCAGGGTCAGTGAACGCAAACGAATCACGACATCCTCCAAGCGATCACGGAGACCGGCGGGAAGCCTCGGCGAAAACGCCGATTCCCAAACATCGTCATTCACCGACACGACCACGCTCACACGCCGGCAAGCCTCCCAGAGGGAAACCAAACTACTCGTCGCGCGGAGGGCAGCATCGGTATCACTTGAAAGACCGTCGACTTCATCAAGCACAAGGACAACGGGCTCGACAAGCGTCACGAGGTTCAAAAAAGCCCCCAGTCCGTCCAGGAATCCCGCGCCTGAGCGAAAGCGACTTTCCCGGCCGAACACGGCATTCATGAGATCCCCAATTCGGGAGGCCTCCTGCGGCGAACGAACAGCAAAATTAAAAAATAAGTCAATCCAGTACGAGGTGTCACGACTCGAAGCTCCACTCGCCTTGCTAAGAACTGACGACAGGCGGGGAGACAGAACGTCAAACTGCTGCTTGCTCCATTGGGCAATCGCGGCGTCTTGATGATGAAAATCAAAGGCTTCGGTCGGGCGCTCACGCAGACTCGCAACCGCGCCATCTTTATCCTGGCAAGGCACTACGCCGGAATAGACCAGAGGGAGAAGGCCATGAGCAAAAAGCCTCCGGGTATAGAGATCCAGTCGCGTCAATCCGGCCATCGCGGGGACACTTTCGGTCAACTGGGTGAGGGTCTCTTCAAGAATCCCCTCCCCCACAATCCGTTGCCCATCAGCAAGATGGACCGGGACCATCGTCACTTCACCCCTCGTCTTCTCTTTCAAACGGGCAAGAAGCATCGTCTTTCCATAACCGGCACGGGGTGCCCGCAGGGAAATTAAGTGACCGTCTTCAGATTGAATAAGATCAAGAAGCCCTTGGTAGGCGGCCTGGTGGACAGACTCCACGACGGGTCCGATGGGACCTTCAAGGGACTCAAAAGTCGTTCCAAATGGATTAAGCATGTAATAGTGGGGGGCGGAATTACCCAGTGAACTTACACAGTTCGGTCACCGAGGACAAGAGCATAGAAATATTTTGCTTGATGCAATTATTCTCCTTCAGATGACTTTGGAGTCAACAGGTCCCAAAGATCCTTATCCGGATTATCTTTCGGCAGATCCGTCCCCGGCAGCGTCGCTTGAAGTCCGGTAACGATTCGGAAGGTATCATCCGGAGCATCCACAGTTCCCTTCAACTCGAAATCCACCCGGGAATGGCCACGGTCGAAATTATTGAGACCTGGAAAATTCTCTAAGCGGGGCTCGGAGTTAATGAGGCCTCGGTTGATCCAGAGGGTCATCCTCCCGCCAAGCTGCCCCGAATCAGAGACGATCATGTTCCCACTCAGACGAAAGATATCATTATCGCTCATCTCCAGTGATTCTAATGCCACCCCGCCGGGGCGAGCTCTCAGGGTACCCTTGATATTCGTATCAAAGAGGATGGCATCGTATCCCTCCTTCGGAAACATGCTCGTGAGCTCCCTAATAAATGGGAAATTCTGAAGCTCGAAATAATCCCCCATGAACTCCGCCACAAACTCATCAAAGTAATCTTCCCCCATGGTGTAGGTGATGCTGCCCTTGGCCCGGCGGACCTCGCCGTGGAGCAATTTACCCATCTGAAGCCCTAAGAAGCTCTGAGCTGGAAAACTTTCGGCAGTCACCTCCAGCTGAGTGGCCTGACCATCACCAAGAGGAATGATGCCAGTGACATTGATCGAGGCGCCCAGAAGAGAGGGATCATCGGTCGGTTTCTCCAGCGTGAGAGTGACCAACTCAACCTCATCCTCTCCAAACTGAATGAGCCCATTTGCGATGGGGAATGGAGCCCAGCCCTTCAGAACGAAGGTTCCCTCGTCGATACCAGCCCGGAATCCCTGCTCACCCAGGTGGCGGAGACTGATGCTGACCCCTTTGAGAGCGAGGGCCTTGCCATCGCCGAAAGAGACATCCAGCGCATCACAGTAGTAGCGCCCAAAATCGAATGGGAAATCTGCTGGTGCCAACTCCTGACCAACAGCGCCGGAGCCAACCGGCATCCCTAATTTCATCTCGCCAACCGCGCCGCCTACCTCAAGGCCACCCATGCGGGCACCCAGGAAGCTACGGAAATTCGCATGGCCGTCCACTCTCTTTAGGTCAATCGATTTCAGATAGGATTGCTCCGGCCAAACAAAGTTGGCTGATTTCACCTCCACGCTGGAGGGGAATAGCTTTAAGCCATCGATATCAACCGCTGCTCCCGTCCAAGCTCCAGCTTTTGCTTCCAAATTTTCCCGGTAGGATTTGCTGTTGAAGAAGATCAGGAGAAACATTACTCCCAAGGCCAAAAAGAGACACAATGAAACGCCAATGAGCACCTTGACGATCAGCCGCTTTTTCACCTTTTCAGGTGTGGGCTTATCGGGCTTATCGGGCTGATCCGAGCGACGGCGCCGACGTTTCACTTTTCGCACCACTGATCCATCGGACCGGGTCACGATCTCTCCTTTTGACTCCTTTTCCCTTTCCTGATCGCGAAGAGTTTTCAGCATCTCATCAAGGCTATACTGCCCCTTGGCCTGACCTAATTCACCAGGTTGATCAGGCTGCTGGGGTGGAACTTGTCTCGGTGGAATCGAATGACTCATTAACGCTTACGGTATGGATTACCGGCAGGATCAAGTAACTCAACATTCACGAAAATCAACACTGAACGCTTTTCAATCGAAACCGCGTCATTTCGGAACATGCGCCCTACCAAGGGAAGATCACCCAGAATGGGGATCTTGTCGTTCACGTTTTTGCGAACTTCCTGAAACATTCCGCCCATGACGATCGTCTGTCCGTCGGCGATGCGGATTGCCGTCTTTCCCCTGATCGTCCGGAAAAGAGGCATCAAGATGGCATTTTCAGTCAACTCACCAAAGGTGCTGCTCGAACTGGAGGTTCCAGCGACAAAATCAATCGTCGTGGAGGTTGTGGCACCAGTAACAGGACTTCCGTAGTTCACGAATCCTTCAAAATCTCTGATGATCGGGTTCACCTGAACCTCGATGATTTGGCGATCGGGGCCAACTTCTGGAAGAACCTCCAGTGACACGCCTAATTCTTTCACAACGAAACTGGTTGGAGTTGCCGGTGTTATGGCGGTAGCCCCCTCGCCTACCGAGTTGGGAATCTGAGGCGGCTCATATTCTTCAGCATAGCGGAATTCCAGAATGGACTGCAGCACGGCATTCTGTCCCGGACGGGTCATCACCTGCGGACGGACCAATAGGTTTGTTCCCTTTTTCTGGGAGAGTCCACGCATGAGCATTTCGTGCCCTGTGTTATCGATAACAGCCCGGAGACTTATGACCCCGGGTGCGCGGAGTGTGCCTCCGTCGCTTCCCGGAGTGGGAACATTCAGACTGGAAGAACTGCCGCTGACTCCAGAATTAGTCGTTCCAGTCGCTGATACCGGACCTTCCCGGGCCAATAAAGCATCAAGCCCGTCGCTGGAACCAGAAAGTTCACCACTACGTAACCCGGAACTCACCGGATTTCCGCCGATCATATCTTCAATCGCACTTCCCGTTCCGGTGACTCCGCCGGAAAGCCGGTAGGCCTCCCCGACTGAAAATTCACCCAACATTTGATCAAAGCCCAGCTCCTCGAGATTCTGTTCGCTGATATCGATAATCGTGGTGCGGACGGATACAATCACGGGCTCCTCCAAAGAAACACTGTTCACAATCGCTTCAACCAACCCTAGATTTTCCGCCGTGTTACGGACGGTCAATATATTGGTCCGCGCATTGTAGCTGGCAGTCGCGCCTTCAGGGAAAGGAAGGTCAAATGACTTCAACTTCTCCTCGGCCGTCAACCTTTTGGCAATCAAGCCACCTTCAGCTGCCGCAGCACCGCCGAAAGGATCGGTATCAGCCACCGCCTTGGAGGTCACACTGGCGGTGAGGAAATCGGGAGGAACCCGAAATTCGCGGCGGATCAAGGTTGGATCGGAAAATCCAGCCGCGGTAATCACGACCGCGAATTCATCGACCCGGAAGGCGGCCTTCGCAGAATTGGTAATCCGCTTCAGGGCCTCCACCATGGGAACATTCCGCAATTTTAGATTGATCCGACGGGCACGCACGGCCTGAACCGCAGGGTGATCGTCATCGCCCAATTGAATCACGAAGCCCACTCCTTTGGCTGATTCAATCAAAGTGCTCTCATCAAGCTGCACCGATATGGCACGCAAATAATCGATTGCCTCGTCGAGCGTTGCATTATTGAGAGACACCTCGGACAGCATGATGCTGTTCAGCTTCTCAAACACTCCAGCGACAGATGCCAGCTCCCCCTCGGTTCCAGTTCCCAAAAGTGGCACCTGGACATCTTGGTAATCTTTCATCTCCCAAGCCGCCTCAACATCTTTGAGAAGAGTGGCCCGGGCCTCGTCCTGCGCCGCTTTCAAATAGTCGGACTTCGCGGCACTCACCCGCTCCATGCCCCGACGGGCTGCTTTGTTGTAACGATCAATTCTCAGAATGTCCTCGAACGTCATTTCGGCGCGATCAAATTTGCCGAGGTCGTAGTAACCTTGAGCCTCGTAAAGCAAGCGACGAACCCGGTCGATGTTCGCGGTGTGCTCAGGAGTCAGAGCCGGATTAGTCCGGATCGGATCATCTTTCCGGGCTCTAAATTTGGCAACATCCGGATGATCCGGGGCAAACCGGTCAACCGTTTTGAGGAGCCGTTCGGCTTCATCATAGGCACCGCGCCGCTTGAGATTTTGGCCGTGTGCAAGAGTGGCTTGCACCAATCTCTGCACCGCAAGCTGTCGAACTGCCAAGACCGCTTTAGCACCCTCTGGAAGAAGAACGAGCGCTTCTTCATATTTGGTGAGAGCCGTCAGATAGTCTGCCAAGGCATGAGCTTCATCACCCTTTTCAAGAAGTGAGTATGCCGATTGAGCATCCTCAACGTGCTTGGAGGCCTCTTGCGAAGCCAATTGATTTTGCGCGAAGGCAGGCGTCGCGCAGACAAGGAGCCCGGACAAAAGCCCCCTTTGAAGTTTGAGTTTCAGATCACCCATATCGTATGAGGCACCCTTATAGGGAGGATATCGAGCCCCGATAAGCCGAAAGTTAGGAAATTTTAGGCAACCAGATTCTTTCCAATCAAACACTCTCACGATCGGAATAGAAACTCGAGCTGCACCACCCGTGAACGGGCACGACAAAGACGCAATCTCCGCCTCAATCCCCAGACCCGACTGCTCGCAATTCGCACCCTCCAACGAGCATATCCCAACCGAATCCGCCAATACATTTCCGTGTTCATTTGAACAACTTATGAGTTGGGAGATATTCAGCAAGGATTAACTTTCACCCAGATCGCTGGCGCTTGCCCTCACAACCCGGTCGACCGTCAATTTCGTAACAATGTTTCCACGGGATCCCCGGCCTTTGACGTCGATCTCCCCAAAGGAAAAGATCCGCGAGACATTACGAAGACGCAGGGCTGGCTTGAGATGGATCACCACGGTATTCGTAGCACTTTCCTCCTCGGTATCATGCACCGCAAAGTACATGATCCGTGTCCCCTTGGTCCCCCGCCCCATGAGATATATCTTATCCCGGGTCACCCCGCCGATTTGAAATCGCTTCGCGTAATAAGGCCCTTCGCGACCCTCACGGTAGATAATGGAATAATACTTGGGATCATCTTTCCGGAAAACCGCCAGGTGAACCGGCCTCTTTCCAACAAAAACCTTATCCGCAATTTTCATCACACGCATTTCGCCGTCTTGTGAAAACGCAATAATATCATCGAGCGTAGAACACTTTTCAATCGCCTGCTCCTTCTTAAGACTGATTCCGGCAAAACCATTCTTCACGTCGAGGTAAAGAGTTTCGCTCGCCACCACCACCGCAGACCGCCTGACTGTCCCAAACTCGGTGAGTTCGGTCTTACGCTCACGTCCCTTACCATATTTTTTCAGCAGGTTTTTGAAGTAGGCTATCGAGTAGCGGGTGATGTTCTTGATGTTCTTTTCCGTCTCCTCGATCCGGTCTTCGAGACCCCGGATCTCTTCATCCGCGCGGAAACTGTCATACTTCGAAATCCGCTTAATCTTAATTTCGGTAAGCCGGATAATATCATCACGGGTCACCTCACGCTTGAGCAGCTTCTTGAAAGGCTCCAATCCCAAATCAATCGCCTCGATCACCGCCTCCCAAGTCTCACATTCCTCGATATCGCGGTAGATACGATTCTCAATAAAGATCTTCTCCAGCGAACTGTAGTGCCACTTGTCATTAAGTTCTCCGAGTAGGATCTCGAGCTCCAACATGAGCAGATCCTTCGTCATGAGCGCGCAATTCCGGAGAATCTCGGTGACCGGCATAAAGTGTGGCCGCCCCTCATGAATGACACACGAGTTTGGCGAAATACTCACTTCGCAATCGGTGAATCCGAAAAGCGCTTCGCGGGTTATTTCGGCGTCAGCTCCCGTCGGCAAATGGACCACGATATCGACATTCTCAGCCGTATTATCCTCGATCTTGGCAATCTTGATTTTGCCTTTGTCATGAGCACTCACAATCGAGTCCATCACTCCCCCGGTCGTCGTCCCAAAAGGAATCGAAGTAATTCGGATCAACTTCGCTTTCTCAACCTCGATGGTCGCACGAACCCGGACCTTTCCTCCCCTCAGTCCATCACGATAGTCACTGACATCAGCCATTCCCCCGGTCGGAAAATCGGGATAAAGCTCGAAGGTTTCCTTCCGCAAGATCGCGATACAGGCCTCGACCAACTCACAGAAATTATGCGGGAGGATTTTGCAAGCCAGACCAACCGCGATACCTTCTACTCCCTGTGCCAACAGGAGCGGGAACTTCATGGGCAAAGTGACAGGCTCCTTATGCCGGCCATCATAGCTGCGTGTCCAATTCGTCGTCTTGGGATTGAAGGCCACCTCCAGAGCAAAAGGCGTGAGCCGGGCCTCGATATATCGTGACGCCGCCGCCCGGTCACCGGTCAGCACGTTCCCCCAGTTACCCTGGGTGTCAATGAGGAGCTCTTTCTGCCCCAACTGCACCATGGCGTCACCAATGGAAGTATCCCCGTGCGGGTGATACTTCATGGTATTGCCGACAACGTTCGCAACCTTGTTGTAACGACCATCCTCCAACTCCTTCATCGAGTGCAGAATACGGCGCTGAACCGGCTTGAGCCCGTCACCCAGGTGAGGCACGGCTCGCTCCATGATAACGTAACTCGCATAATCGAGAAAGTAGTCGGAGTACATGACACCGAGAGACTGATTTTCGCGTGGCTGATTGGGATCTTCCATGTTCAATGAGGGGGCAACGTTTTGTTAAGAGAACTTAACAATCGTGACGCTCCTGCCAAACTAAAAAAGGGCGGGAAATTCCGCCCTCTGAAAAAGAAGTGCTGAGAACTGAAGCCTACTGCTTCAAAATGCGGTAGAAAAGCTGACCAAGCGAGGTCGCTTCAGCATCGGTAAAGGCGAAATCAACCGCATCACCATTGTCAGTTTCGGTATAACCACCGGGAACCTCTGCCCACTCGTCGGTCAAACCAAGATCTAAAGAGGATTGAATGATGTATGTCGCATTTCCGAGACCACTCGCAGTGAGGACAACCTGTCCAGTCGCTACAACAATGGAGACCCCGTTAATCACGGCATCCGCCAGAACCGGAGGATCCACAGGAACCAACGAACCGGGTGTCATGGAAACCGATGCAGCCGGAGTCACAGTCCACTCACTGAAAGTAAAAACAGCATTGGGAGTGGCGGTATTCCGGGTAACCTGAGAATCGGTATATTCATGCTCGGTGCCTGTCCCGTCAGTCCCGGGAAGCCCGTAAACATCAACCAAGGTCCCGGTTAAAGTCCCGCCGCCAAAGCGAAGCTCAAGATTGTCGTCTCCATTAAAGTTGATCGCAGAGTTGATCAAATTCGGCGCCGTGGCATTTGGATAGGAATCTGTGTAAACCACACCATCCCTCGCAACAACGTAGAGCCCTCCCGCAGGAATGACTCCGGTTAATGCGATCTCTTCTCCAGATGTGTTGGCGTTAAAGTAAACCACCAACGTCCATCCTCCGGCATCCAGATCGACATCAGATGCCGTCGGATTGTGAATCTCGACAAATCGAGCCAGGAAGAAATCAGAGGGATCCGCAATTTCCGAGAGGTAGAGTCCGGGGATGTTGGTGTCGTTGTCAACGATCGTCAGCGTGAACGCTTCATTTCCACCGATGGCCGCGTCACCACCCGTGACCAAATTCTCCAAAACAAAAATAGCATCCTCACTGGTCTCCGACTCAACATCGTCAACAACCGTAACCGTGACGGTCTGGCTATCTCCATTCGCGGAACCAGCAGGAAAGGTGATGGCCTGAGCCAAATAATTACCGACATCATTGAGGGAAGCGGTGCTGTTCACGGCGTCAAAGCCAACATCCACTGAGACAGCATCGGGGCCCGGATTCAAAATTTGAACAGTCAATATGGCGGTCGTAATGTTTTCGTTTACCACCATGGTACCCCCGGAGAATGACACGATGGGCGATGAGGAGCCGAATGCGCTCGAACCAAGGAAATAGTCCTGCCCCAAAACCGCACTATTGGCGTCAGCCAAGGTGACAACTTCCCAGACCAGAGGAAAATTCAGGAACGTCGTGCCCGCGACAAAGTCAAAGCCAACATCAGTCGTTTTACGAACGATACTTGTATCCATCCCCTCACTCCCGGCATCAGTGAATGAAACTACGTCCACAATATTGGCCGGAGAGAAGATCGGAAAACCTGTCTCACTATCGAGACCGTTGTAGAGCACCATCGAGTCATCTCCGTTGAAGTTGATCACACCGCTGATCATATTAACTGCACTCGCAAGTCGGGGAATTACCGCATTCGAATTCGCCAAGACGTAAGACGCCCCACCAGCAAGTGTTCCCGAGAGCTGCTGCTGAGTGGGCGCTGTCGACTCAGTCTTCCAAAGCTCGGTATTTTGATTAAAGAAATTTGAGAGTGTGTAGGTAGAAAGATCGATCGGCTCAGAGCCAATGTTCGTGAGTTCAAGGAACTTGTTGTTGGAGGAGCCCTCGTAATACTGGGTAATCAGAAGTTGACCGGAGGCGACTCCAGCACCTGAAAGGAGCATTGAAGCAAGAAGGGATTTTCGAAAAAGCTGTTTATTCATGAGGCAAGCGAAGGGTTTGCAACGAGCGCTGAGCACGTTACACTTCAAGCCTAGCATTTACTTCACGACAGGTAAACGCGGAACCGCGTGACGATCCCGCCACCTGCCCTACACTTCTGCTGAATCCACGTCGTCACGTAGATTTTCGATGATGAACCCCTGTCGGTCCGGGGTGTTTTTCCCCATGTAAAAGCTTAACAATTCCTTAAGGCCCTTCCCCTCTTCCATCTGAACATGATCAAGACGCATTTCCTTTCCGATCATGAACTTGAACTCGTCGGGTGAAATTTCCCCCAAGCCCTTGAAGCGGGTGATCTCGGGATTCCGGCCTAATTCAGCCATTGCCGCTGCGCGCTCTTCGTCGTCGTAGCAATAGATGGTCTTCTTCTTGTTCCGCACCCGGAAGAGCGGCGTCTGCAAAATGTACAGATGCCCTTCCCGGATCAACTCAGGAAAAAATTGAAGAAAAAAGGTCAGAAGAAGAAGACGGATATGCATGCCGTCGACATCGGCATCCGTTGCAATCACGACGCGATTGAAGCGCAAGGAATCGATATCCTCCTCAATCCCCAAAGCCGCCTGCAACAAGGCAAACTCCTCATTTTCATAAACCACCTTGCGCGTGAGCCCATAGGTATTCAAGGGCTTACCCCGCAGGGAAAACACCGCCTGGGTTTCCACATCTCGACATTTCGTGATCGATCCACTCGCTGAATCACCCTCCGTCAAAAAGACCGTGGTCTCAGCAGCCCGCTTGTGCTTGGTATTATGGTGCGCCCGGCAATCACGAAGCTTCTTGTTGTGCACCTTCGTCTGGCGGGCCCGGTCACGTGCCAGCTTCTTCACGCCACTCAACTCCTTGCGCTCGCGCTCAGCCGAGAGAATCCGCTTCTGCATCACCTCGGCCACCGCAGGATTCCGGTGGAGATAGTTGTCCAACTCCTCTTTTAGGAAGTTGCTAATAAATGTCCGCACGGACTCCCCCTCGGGTGCTACCGTGGCACTTCCGAGCTTTGTCTTGGTCTGACTCTCAAAAATCGGTTCTTCGATTCGCACCGCGATCGCCCCCACAATGCCCGCCCGGATATCAGACGGATCATAGTTCTTCTTATAAAAATCACGAATCACCTTCACGATGGCCTCGCGAAAAGCCGCAAGGTGGGTTCCGCCTTGGGTGGTATTCTGACCATTCACAAAGGAATAATAATCCTCCGAACTGGTCGGCCCGTGTGTAAAGGCCACCTCAATATCGTATCCACTGAGATGAATCGGCGGATAAATTGGCTCCTCGTCCATCTCCTCCTTCAGAAGGTCGAGCAGACCATTCTTGGAACGAAATCTCTTCCCATTGAAAATCAGGGAGAGCCCCGGATTCAGGTAAGAATAGTAGCGGCACATCTTCTCTACGAAGGGTGCCCGGTAATTTGTGCGCTTCGGAAAAACCGTCCGGTCGACATCAAAGGCAATCCGGGTGCCGCCTTCACCATCATCCTTGCGGGGCTTCTTCATCTCCTCGACGACCTCACCCTTCGAAAATTCGATCGATTTCGTCTGCCCGTCCCGCCATGCCTGAATCTCAAAAAACTCGCTTAGCGCATTCACCGCCTTGATTCCCACTCCATTCAAGCCCACCGACTTCTTAAACGCCTCACTGTCGTATTTGGCACCCGTATTAATCTTGGCGGCACAATCCAACAACTTGCCAAGGGGAACCCCCCGACCAAAGTCCCGGACCTCGACACGACCCTCGGCATCAATATCCACCGTAATCTCTTTACCGTGACCCATGACAAACTCATCGATCGAGTTGTCGATGACCTCTTTCAAGAGGATGTAACCACCATCGTCAGCCGATGAACCATCCCCCAATTTTCCAATATACATCCCGGGGCGCAGACGGATGTGCTCACGCCAATCCAGGCTCTTAATGTCGTCTTCGGTGTAACTTGCGGCTGCAGCCATGTCGGGAGAATATTTAACTTTTACGAAGTTTCAAGGATTCGCTGCAAATCTGCCCGGCATCCCTCCAAAACCCCATTTTTTTAACACTTCACCCCTTCTTGCAGCACACCCCCCAAAGACAGCGAAACCAGCCAGGGAGTAACCCCGGCCATTTCGCAGGTTCGGAATTCGGATCCAATTCCTTGATGTGAATATTGCGGCAAATGCTTTGCTGGATTTGCGGTGCCTGTCAAACACGCGGACACTTAAGATTGCTAGATAGTTTAGTTTTGCTAAGATGTCCTTCCTAAGGGTTCCCCCCAATCCTGGATTCAGCATCCCCTCTCCTTTAATTCCATGCCCAAACCTCTTGTCAGCGTCTGCGTGCCTTGCCACAACGCCGGTCCTTACGTAGCTCAGGCCCTGAGATCCATCTTCGAGCAAACCTTTCACGATTTTGAGATCATCCTCGTGAACGACGCCTCGACGGACATCACCGCCGAAGTCCTGGCCACCTTCAAAGACCCGCGCCTCAAGATCATCAATCAAAAATGCGGCAGCGCAGCCAAGGCCCGAAGCCTTGCTTTTGAAAATTCCCAGGGATCACTCATCAAATTCTTCGATGCCAACGACATCCTCTCGCCCGGTATGATCGAGAAGCAGGTCGCCCGTATCGAGCACCGCGAACGGGCCGTGGCAACTTGCGAATGGGGCCGCTTTCAAAAGAAAAACCTCTCATCTTACGTCCCCAATCGTCAAAGCGTCTGGCGCGACATGAGCTCCAAGGAGTGGTTGATCGAATCCTTCCGCGATGCCCGCCCCATGATGCAACCCGGCATCTTCCTCATTCCCCGCGCACTCATCGAAGAAATCGGCCCATGGGACGAACGGGTATCACCCATCGATGACTTCGAGTTCTTTTCCCGGCTCCTCTCCGCAGCCGACGAAATTAAATTCTGCGATGGGCAAACACTCTACTACCGCTCCGGCCTCGAAAATAGCCTCTCGGGTAAAAAATCACGCGAAGCGATCGAAGGAGCCCTCCGCTCACTCCTCTCCGGAACCGCCTGCCTTCTTAGCAAGAAATCAACCAAACCTGCCCAGATGGCCTGCGCCAACTTGCTGCAGGACTTCATTTACACCCAGTATCCAGATCACGAGGATTTACGCAAAATCGCCACCGAAAGAATCAAGGAACTCGGTGGAGCCGCCATTGAACCCGATGGCCCGCCCCGCTTCCAACACCTTCGTAAATTCCTGGGCTGGAAAATCGCGCGTCGAATTCAATGCCTTCTGGGTCGATAAAGAGTCATGAGTGAGAAACCTCATCTTCTCATCCTCATCGGCGGACACCTCTCCCTCGGTCCCCGGCCCCAAAAGGAGGCCGCCGCCGGCTTTCAAGTGACCATGCGGGGGAACTGGTGGGACGCTCGCCTCGCAGACGAAGATCAAAAGCTGGCCTCGGAAATCGGCATCGACTTCGCCCCCCTCCTCGACATGTGCGGAGGGTCCGGCTTCTTCTTCCGACTTAAACAACGCGCTGCCCGCGAATGGTTTCGCCTCACCGGAATCGCGACGGCCCGCTCATTCGGAAATGGCGCTCCCGAAATGCTCCGCGAAGCAACCCGCCTGAAACCCGATCTGGTCATGGTTCACTCTAAAGCAGGCCTCTGGGCCGGAAACCAGCTCCTTAAAAAAGGATTCCGCGTTGGCGTTGATTTCGAAGATTGGTTCTCAGAAGACCTCCCGGAAGCAGACCGCGTCGGCCGCCCCGTCCAAGAAAAAATCACCGCCTTCGAGCCACAACGCCCTTCGCTCCGAACACGTATCAAAGCGATGGTAGAGGGCAACGCCCCTTGGGATCTCCCCGAACACTGGATGACCAAAGCCATGACCACTGCCGGTATGTGCCGATTCGAATTCACGGGAGAAGGCGCAGGCATGTGGTCACTCCACCCGCCCTACCGCTGCCCTGAGTTTTTTGAAAAACTCCCCGACCTCGTGAAAATGGTCGAAAGCGGAGATCTCCCCGAAAGCCAACCCGGAAACCACGATGTCGACACCTGCCTCATCGACTGGACCGAAGCCCGCGCCCTCATTCAACAAAACCGTTGGTGGAAGCGTCTCCTCAAACGATAGACCCATGCTCGCCGAATTCTTTTCTTCAACACCCTCCCTGAAAATCTGCGGAGTCACGACTCCTGCGGAGGCCCGGGAACTCGTCTCTCTGGGAGTCCAAGCCCTGGGCCTCAACTTTTGGCCAATATCAAAACGATACTGCGCACCCGAAACCGCACGCACCTTCGCCCCCTCCCTCTCGGGTCAGATCCTCCGCGTCGGGGTCTTCGTCAACAACTCACGTCCACTCGCCGAAGAACTCTTCGCGGAGGGATTGATCGACGTCGTCCAACTCCACGGTGACGAAAGCCCGGACGACATTCAGTATTTTCTAAAAAAAAGCATCCCGGTCATTCGCGCCGTCAGCGCTCTAAAACTTCCAGCTTACGACCTCCCCTCCCACAACTTCGCCCTCCTCATCGACACCCCTGCGGGTAATGACTATGGCGGGACAGGGCAAACCTTCGATTGGAGCATCGCCCGTAACTTCATCGACTCCCACCCCGGACTACCCGTCATTCTGGCCGGAGGAATCACGCCTCTCAATGCCCGCGAGGCCCTTCTGGCGGCCCAACCGGTCGTGCTCGACGTCGCCTCTGGCGCTGAGATTTCACCCGGGATTAAGGACTTCGAGAAAGTAAAATCGCTCCTCTCAATTACCTCATCATGAATGCCTTGCTCATATTCTTAGGAGGAGGACTCGGCTCCTTGGCTCGCTGGGGATTATCGGAGTCCCTCCAACAACTGGTCGTTAAGACCAGCCTTCACCGATTCCCGGTTGGAATCCTCACTTGTAACGTCCTCGGAAGCTTCCTCATCGGTTGCCTCTTTGGCTATTACACTTCGCGGGTTGCCCCAACCTGGATCTTCCCCCTCTTCGCGACGGGCTTCCTGGGTGGCTTCACCACGTTCTCCACCTTTGCCAAAGACACGCATTCTCTCTGGACCAGCGGGCTGACCCACCTCGCTTTTCTGAAAATAACTCTTTCCGTCGTCTTGGGCATTCTCGCCGTGTTCATCGGAATCAAACTCACCCACCACCCTGCCTAATCCTCCCAACACCTTGTAAACGCGTGTTTCCAGGAGCTCCAGTGGCCCCCGCAATTCCCGGCGCCCCGGCATCCCCCGGCGAATCTGCAGCCATCCCCTCGACCTTATTCGGAGACGGACTTTTCGGCGACCCTCTCAGCGACGACCTTCCCGCCGATTCCCCTCTTGAATCACCTTTCGGCGCTGATCAGAGCTCTATCGGTTTTGAGGAAGAAGAAAGCGAAAGCTTTTCATTCTTCATCGAAGGCACCTCAAGTTATGCGCTCGGCCTTCTCAGTGTGGGCTATCTCAACTCCCGGGTACAGGAATTCAGTCGATCACTCAGCGAGGAAGGGAAACACCATTCTGATCACCGGGAAATACCCCAACCCCAAAGTCAGACTGACCGTTTTCAAGGATCAAATTTTCAAGAAAAAATACTCTATCCTGCTCGCCATCGAGCGAAAGAAGATCCAGAAGAAGGGCAGATAACCTCATGCCCCTCACTGCCAGCGTCCTAATCGACGGCCCCTCGGAACTTGTCTTTGACTACGCCATCCCGGAAGACCTCAAGGTCCTCCCCGGATGCCGCGTCCGCATCCCCCTCCGCAACCGACCCGCCACCGGGACCGTCCTTCGCGTTCACGACGCGCCCGAGGGAGATTTCGCCCTCCGCTTCCTTACCAGCCTGCTGGATCCCGAGCCTCTCGTCACCCCGGCCCTCCTCAAGCTTGCCGAATGGATTACCAGCTACTACGGCACTCCGCTTGAACAGGTCATCCGCTCCATCATTCCAGGAGCGATCAGAGGAGAAAAAGGAAGCGCCAAAACGAGGAAGGCCGCCGTCCTTGCCGAAGCCCCGTCAGAAGAGGAGCTCGCCAAGCTGGCCAAACGCGCCAAACGGCAGCACCAAATCCTCACTCTTCTGGGAGTCGCCACCGGACCCATTCCAGTTACGGAACTCGGCGGACCATCGGCGGGAGCTGCGCTGAAGGCCCTCGCCGAAAAAGGTTGGGTGAAAGTCATCGACCTCGAAGTGCGACGTGACCCCGACGCCGATGAAACCTTCGTCCCAACCACCCCTCTTGAACTCAATCCGGGTCAGACCGAGGTTCTCAAATCCGTCGTCGACAGCCTCCGTTCCGAAAAGCCGCCGAAACCCATCCTCCTCCACGGAATCACTGGATCGGGCAAAACTGAAGTCTATCTCCAAGCCACCCAGGAAGCGCTCGATCTCGGAAAAAACATCATCGTTCTCGTTCCCGAAATTGCCCTCGCTCCTCAAACCGTCCAACGCTTCAAAGCCCGCTTCTCCGAGCTGGTCGACCAAGTCGCCGTCCTCCACTCCAATCTTTCGCAAGGCGAACGATTCGACGAATGGCACCGTATTCGCAACGGGAAAGCCCGCATCATCATCGGAGCACGCTCCGCCATCTTCGCGCCCGTCATCGATCTCGGCCTCATCATCGTCGATGAAGAACACGAGCCTGCCTACAAGCAGGAGAACCCGCCCAAATACCACGCCCGCGACCTTGCCGTCGTCCGTTGTCATCTCGAAAAATGCTCCGTCGTCCTCGGCTCGGCCACCCCATCCCTCGAGTCCTATAACAACACCCTCCTCAGAAAATATGACATCGTTCACCTCAACGAACGCGCCGACGGAGCCTCCCTCCCGCTCACCCGCGTCGTCGACATGCGCATCGAAGCCCGCAAGCAAAAGGGACGCGACGCCATCATCTCCGAGATTCTTCGGACAGCCATCGACAAGCGACTGGAGGACGGTGAACAAGTCATCGTCTTCTTAAATCGCCGTGGCTTTGCCCGCTCCCTTCAATGCCCGCCCTGCGGACACGTCATTGAGTGCAACCACTGCGCCATTCCCCTCACCTACCACCGCGCCGAGGAGCGCCTCATCTGCCACGTCTGCGGACATCAAGCCGTCGTGCCCCGTCTCTGCCCCAACTGCAAAGACCCCGCCATCCGCCTGCAGGGATACGGCACCGAAAAGGCCGAAATCATTCTCCGCAAGATCTTCCCCACCGCCACTATCGCCCGCCTCGACACCGACACCACCCGCCGCAAGAACGCCCTCCGCGACACCCTCCGCGACTTCCGAGCCAAGAAGATCAACATCCTCCTCGGCACCCAAATGATCGCCAAAGGGCTCGACTTCCCCAACGTCACCCTCGTCGGCGTCCTCAATGCCGACCTCTCCCTCTACGCCCCCGACTTCCGGGCCGGAGAGCGCACCTTCCAACTCCTTACCCAGGTCGCCGGTCGCGCGGGTCGCGGCCAAATGGCGGGGGAAGTCATCATCCAAACCTCCACTCCTCACAGCCCCTCCATTCAGTTCGCCCGTCATCACGACTTCAATGGCTTCGTCGACCAGGAACTCGAGATGCGTAAGCAATTCGGCTACCCGCCCTTCACCCATCTCGCCCTCCTCCTGGCAAGATCCAGCCACGAACGCCGCGCCGAATTCACCCTGCAAACCCTCCACCGAAAAATCGCCGAAAACCTCCCCGGCGACATCATCCTCGGCGACCCAATCCCCTCACCACTCACCAAATCCCACTCCCAATTCCGCTTCCAACTCCTCATGCGCGGCCCCAACGCCCGCGCCCTCTCCTACCACCTCAACAAAGTCCTCCGCGCCACCCCCACCCCCGAAGACGTCATCGTCACCGCCGACCTCGACGCCTACGACTTGGGCTAGTAAGCTTCCCAACTAACCCTTGGGAGCCGCTCGTCTCGTTTTGAGAGCCTCAGAGGCTGCCGCTTTCAGGATCTTAATGGCATCGGAATTCTTCTTCCCTCCTTCTGGATCCTGGTGGGAAACCTCGGGAGAAAAATCGATCGCATCGGTGCGGAAACTTTGAAGTGGTTGCCAGGGGATCCCGTTGATCTTCAGATTGCCCCTGGGCGCGCGCGACCAGGCGTAACGTACGGATGAGGATTCTTTCACGAGGGGGCTGGAAACGAGGAGTTGTTTGAACTGCTCTTTCTTATCCTTCGTCTCCACGTAAATGGCCTCCGCCATGTAGAAGGTTCCGGAACTGTCGGCGACGGAGAAACCCTCGATCTCGGACCCGAAATCATCAACGCGCACCGGCTTGTCAAAGGTGAGGAGCATCTTGCCTTCCTGAGGCACGGCGGAAACGAGTTCCCCGGTTTCCCACACGATGTCTTCCATTCCATAGATGTCATTCAAGGCCCATCGCGCCGTGCGAAGACCTAGCTCCTTTTTCTTCTTGGTGTGAAGTTGGGGGATTTTTTGATCATACGCAGGAATGAACACAGTGTTGCTTTGATCCGCGGCATCCATCAAACCCAACCGCTGCGACTCGCGAATGTAGGCCGCTGACGAAAGTCCCTTCTCTTCGAAATTGAGCCGGGTCTGGGCCTCGCCTCCAGCACATAATCCGATGATCGCGACGGGCAGTTCTTTTCCAAAGTCTTCCCGCCATCCATCGACCATGAGCTTCATGAGGGTGCGATAGAACTTCGGTTTGCAACTCGTGTTCATCATCGCGTTATTAAAACCCTGGTGGAAGGCCACGCCTTTAATGTTGAGACCTTTGAAGACGCCAAACATACCGTTGTAACACG
The DNA here is from genome assembly GCA_963925135.1 of uncultured Verrucomicrobiales bacterium. Lineage (GTDB taxonomy): Bacteria > Verrucomicrobiota > Verrucomicrobiia > Verrucomicrobiales > Akkermansiaceae > SW10. The sequence continues at coordinate 93,626 of CAWUTG010000002.1, forward strand.
CGGCTGCATCGCTGGGACTGCGACCGGGCACGGACCAGGTGCGGATGCTGCCATCCGGTTTCGCGGGGCGACGCCGCTTGCGGGTTTCCCCCTTGGCTTTGTCCGCTGCAATCTCTTTTTGATACCTCTCTTCCGCCGCTTTCCACTTCTCCATTTGAGTTTTATGGAATTCCTCGAAGCTGAATTCTGCGCGTCGAGCATCGACCCATTTCAGGTATTCGGCAGCCGCAGGATCATCTGCAAACTTGTGGCGGGGAACGAGACTTTCGAGCGAAGCGCCGCCGCGTGAGTTGTCGATAATTCCGATGGGGATTTGCAACGCTCGCTGCAATCGCGACCCGAAGACAAAGCCAATCGCGCCCATCTCGAGCGAGGTTTCAGGAGTCACTACCCGCCAATTCTTATCCTCAAGATCACTTCCGAAAATGAACTCCTCCTTGATGTCGGTCTCGACGTATTCGGACTCGGCACCGGCCTGGATTTTAAAATGACGCAACAGAGGGAGATGAGCCTGGGCGGACTCGAAGCCCGCTTCATAAACCGCCTTCAAGGCGAAGGCCATGTTGCTCTGCCCGTTCATCACCCAGACGTCGCCAATCAAGAGATCCTCCAACGTGACCGTGACTTGATTGCTTTTAACGCTGAGAGTCTGAGGTTTGGAATTCGCAACTTGCGACTCAAAGGTCACTTCCCATCGTCCCTCTTCACCAGCAGCCTTGCTAGTGGCAGTGTTTTTTCCAAAGACCACTTCCACTTCGGTCCCCACCGGAGCCCAGCCCCAGATCGTGATCGGCTTGTCACGCTGAACGACCATGTGACTGCGAAAGATGCCATGTAATTTTAATGTTTCAGGGGCCGCAAATGCCGATAAGGTCGCGAAAATCGCACACATCAGGGCAAGGAGAGAAGAGGAAATTTTCATGTGATAAGAATTTTAGAATTAGGCCATGAACTGTTTGATCGATCCTGTCTGATCGAGTTTCTTCCGTGCCATTTCGAGGTCGAGATCGCCGTAGTGCTCCATCGGATTTCCGTGGGCATTGAGCAAAGTGGTATACCAATTACCGAGGGTCTTGTGACCTTCGACTCCCAGGACCGGCAAGCGAACATAGCGGCCTCCAATATCGAGATTGCAGTTGTTTCCAGCCATAATGAGGAAGGGCGACTCCAAACCAATGCCATGATGGGTTTCGCCGTTCTCTGGAAAATACATGATCATCGTGTTGTCGAACATGGTGCCACTTCCCTCGGGAACCTTCTTCAATTCTTCAACGATAGTCTTGATCTGATTGACGTGGCTCATCCGGATTTGCTCCCGGGTTTTCCAAGCCGGAACCCCTCCGAAGGCTTCATCATGTCCCAGCGGATGAATGCCCACCCGGTCCGTTTCATTTCCCGGGAGTCCGGTAATCGGTGTCCCCAGATCATCTATGGTGTAGGTCACCACATTGGTCAGCCCAGCCTTCAGAGCCGAAATCAAGACCTCGGTCATCGCCGTCTGTTTTTCGGGAGTGCTGGCATTGGCGCCCCCATTGGCGTGAACCGGAGCCAGTTCAGGAAGATGCTTGGCGAGAGATCCTGAGATCGAAATGAGCTTCTTATTACGCTCACGAATGGCTTCGATCGACTCGAGATGCGATTCCTGACGTTTCATTTCAGGCCCCTGAATCCCGCTGATTTTCTGACCCTCCTTGCTTTGCAGGAATGAGAGCATGTCGTTGTCGGAATTGACCGCTTCCGGATTCAAGACTGATTTAAAGAGCTCGCTTCGAGCGGTCTCGGGATCTGCGTAGCAATAATTCCGCGTCTGCGGTGCCGGTGCGGAATAGCCCGAAACAATCCCCTTTCGCCCCGCTGCAAACGACAATTCCACGTGACCAAAGGGAGAAGGAAAGAGCTTGGCCAATTCGAAATCAATGGTAGCCCGCTTGAGCGCGCTGAGGGTATTCCGGTTCGATTTAAAACATCCCATCACGGACGAGAAGGAATAGTGAACGTTCTCACTCATCTTGGCCGAGAGTCCCTGCAAGATGGTCATGTTCTCCTTGTGGTCGTCCAGACCACGCAGCCACTTAGGAAGGTCGTGGCTGTCGAGATCCACTTCAAAAGCTTCCTTCTTTTCGTCAAGAGCCTTGTCCTTATCCGAGAAATTACGGAGGGCCATCTCGAGTGGTCGAATGCCGCTCGACTTTCGGATGAAGATAAAACGCTTGGGAACCCCGATGCTGCCTTGGGCCGCAAACAACTGATGGAACGAGGGAGCCAGAGCCATGGCACCGCTTCCAAGGACGGACGTTCTTAAAAATTCTCTTCTGCTGGTCATGGGTCTAGTTGGCGATGGTTTTACGATAGATGAAGGAATCTGAAGTGAGCAATGACACAATGACAGCATCAAAACTCCCTCCGTTTTCGAGATACGCCTGTTCGGCGTCGATCAGAGTTTTCGAATCAGACAGAAATTCGTTGCGCCCCATGAAATACCGGAAGGCATGGCGGATGATGGACTGGCGCACTCTTCGTGACTTTGCGAGGCGCCCGGCTAGGTCGATGGCATCCTTGAGTTCCCCGTCCAACGATTCATCTCCAGTTCCCTTCAGGAATCCCGTGGAATCGACCGGAAGCGTCTTGTAGATGTCACTGAGATCCACAAGATGGTTTCGGTCACGGGCTTCATCGGGTCTCTTTTCGACCATGTGCTCCGGGTATTCCAGGGACTCCTCGACACGGAAGCGGCCAAAGTCATCGTAGCTTTCGAAGGTATAGCCCAAGGGGTTCATTGACTCATGGCATTTCCAGCATGATGCAGCCTCGGTTGCGCTGGCTAATCTGGTGCGTAGCATCTTGTGGTGGTCTTCGGGGATGACCGCGTCAACGGTGATGGGGACATCGGGGATGGTGCCGGCCAGTAATTTTTCGCGCACGAACTTACCGCGATGAACAGGATCGGTCTCCGTATTGAATGCGTATGCGATGAGCCAAGCGGGATGCGTCAGCATACCTTTGCGGTTGGGGACTTTCGCCGGTTGGACCGCGGACCAATCCCAGTTATCCTTCCGGTAGTTGTAAAACTTGGCAACGTTTTCCCCTGGCATGAAATCCGAGCCATAGCCGCGATACATATCGAAGGGAGCAGCGTCTTTCTGCCCTTTATCCAGCCTTGCGGTGATCGTGGTCATCGATTTCTTGAACAGCTTGAGGGTGTCCCCTTGGCGGTTTCTTGCATCCAATTTGTCAGGGTCAACGCTTCGCATTTTGACCTCCTTCAGGAATTCCCGGTGATCGAGAAGGTCTTCCTTCTTGAAGTTCTGCCAATCAGTATCCTTAAAGTAATCGTAAATGTGTTTAATGCGATCCGAGGCCGCTTGCATTCCCTCGTTGTCTCCATCGTGATAGACGTAGAACTTCTCGGTGCTGAGTAATTCCTCGAAAACATTCCGGTCATTTTTGAGAATGTATTCGACAAGCCGGTCCGCCTCGTTGACGAGGCGGTTTGTGGCTTGGTCCAGTCGGTCGCCACCAAATCGCTTCTCGTCTTTGAAGACCTCAAGGGCTTTCTGGTATCCGAAAAATTCGCGGAAGAAGCGCAGTTTCCGAATGGCCAGATCGGTGGTGTTGTCGCCGTAGCTTTTACCTGCCAGAATAGGATCGATCTGATAAATGGTGTCCCTTTGCTTCAGGATGCGGGTGACTTCCCGCTCGTAGTCCTCACGGGTGTTGAGCTTTCCGCTTTCCGCCGCTTTCACCAATTCATGATCAGGGCTCTGATCTGTCATTGCGTAGGCGATGGCATAGCTGGCAGCGCGCGGGGAAAGCATCCGGCGGCCATGCTCGTCCGCCTCCCCGTTTCCAAATTCCTGGCGGTAGGCGAACTCACTCGAAAGAATGAAGGTCTGGATGAGCTTTTGGATGGCTTTGATCTTGCCGAGTTTCGCGATGTAGGATTTCGACAGTTCGAGATACTCGGCCGCTTCGGTCTCGGTGGGAGGCCTTTCCAGGATTTTCAGGGAAAGTTGTCCCGTAAGATCCACGAGGAGCTGATCGGAAGGTGGCCCGGCGGCGATGAGATCCTGTTCAAAGCCATTTCCCCAAGCGGTCATGCACTTCTCGATGATCGCGTTGTAGAGGTCGCCCTTTTTCCGGTTCTTCTTGATCGAGTCCTTGACCGCTTCCATCTCGGCATCTTCCAGCGGCTTGTAAACGAGCGGCTTGATCCTGCGACCGCCGTCAGTGACCACCTGCTCGCGAAGTTCGGGCAGGTAGTCCCGTAGAATGGTCATCCGTCCCTGGATTTTCCGTTCATGGTCGCCACAGAAAAACCACGTTTTCTCGCACAACTCGCGGAGTTCCTCGTCGGACTTTTTCCCGAGTTCGGAGTCCAGCAGGAATTGGTAGATCGTGTTGTCTCCCTCAAGGCTCTTCATCATGTTGAGCGCGACGTGGGTTGGAGCCTTCTTATACTTTTCCCCCTCCGCCAACGCCTCAATCGGCTTGAGTTCAACGGGGCTGAATGTTGGTAGCAGGGACTCGTTTTTGCTGCCGTAAATCTCGTCGCAAACCCTCGCGATGAAGTTCCCAAGGAACTCGCGACGGGAGGCAAGAGTTGCGGCCTGCTGATCTTCGAGCGTCATGATCTCGTTGATGGCAGGAAGGTAGTTTTTGTTCCGGCTGACGAGATAGTCGGTGATGTATTCGGAGGTTTTCTGGGCATTGGTCAGCATGCTCGAAAGATGGCCGCCGGTGAGATCCTCGTTCGCGTAGTAACGCACACCGGAATTGGTGGGCAGGAGAAAGGGGTTCGCCAGGCTCAGATCCTTGATACTGTTGCTGCCCACGTAGTTGACCATCGCACCATTCCGTTTTGTTTTTGGCTTATTCTCCAGGATCCGCTGGAATTTGGCATTGAAAATGTATTCGCTCATCAACCAACGTCGGTCATAGGTGAAACTGGCAAGATCCTTATATTCACCGGAAAAGAGCTTCTCGTGATCCACGTAGTTGCCGAACTCGGGCTTCTGCAACTTGCCCTCCAGAGTCGAGGCCTCATAAACTCCCAACTCGGTCGAAATCACCTTTAGGATCATCCTTCGTTCTTCCTCATCTGGCTGATCTTTCTTCTTTGGCGGCATGTGCCGAAAGTAGAGTTGCTCCTGCATCCGGTTTAAGAGATCCAATCGCTTTGGGGTTTCCAAATCGGTCAGATTATCGAGCCTGATGTCGCCCTTCTGAGTGCCCGCGTCATGGCAATCGTAGCAATGGTTCTCAAGAAAGTCGTGAGTCCCCTCTGCGATGGAAAAATTGTGAGCCACACCCGAAGCATCTTCCGCAGACACCGGTAATCCCACAAAGTAAGTGAGCAGAATTGTGGCCAACGCGGCCTTGATCCGTGGAGCTTTTCTCATTCTTTTGACTTGGAAATTCGGTGTTACATGCTGGCTGGATCTTTGCGGTCCTGCCCCAACGTGCGTCAGCTTGCTACGTCACCACGACCACCCTCTTATCACGAGCCAAAAACTCCTTTTCGATGAGGACTCATAAGGAGCAAAAGGGTCCCCTTCTGGATCCAATTGCGAAGACCGAGCAACCTAGTCCGCCCGTTGAACCCCATCCCCTTATCTGCAAAGCACGATACAACATCTGCAAAGCGCTGAATGCTTGCCGAGGGGTGGACCTGCAACAGGACCTGCCCTGAGCCACGCCCTGACACATCCGCAATTCTTCTTAAAAGCATCGTAAACTCCAAGAAGTCCCGATCAGAAAGCGGACGAAGCGTTCCCGATTCCGAGTGCATGGAAATTTCGTCCTCTTGAGTAATCCCAAAAAGGAGGTGCTCAACTTGTCGTCCATCCACCAATGGATTGTGGATCTTTATCAAACCAAAGCCTGATCTCATCCCTTTGTTCCGAACGACAAAGTAGATCTCACTGATTCCGGCTAGCAACGCTTCTCAAACCAATGCACTCCCTTCTGAAAAATGAGTTTCTGGAGTCACCCAAAACCTCATCGAAATTTGACCGGCATCGTCGTTGAACTCAGACAATAACCCACTCAAATTTTCGACACTTTCGCCGGACAATTCCCCGGGGCCATCGATCACCGGGCCAGCCCCTGCAATTTTCACATTGATGGCATTGCCATTCTTCGGATGAAAAGAATGCTCCCATTCAGAAATCGGAACATTGCTGAGAATTGGGGCCACCTCTTCAATTGCTTCATCTTAAGGGCACCCGACAAGAGCTACAATCAGGATGAAGTAAAACAAACGCACGCCGGTAGAACGATTTTTCAGCAGTAATTCTTAGCGTCAACTCGATGAAAAGATCTGGTTGTTGCTCTTTCGTTCGTCCTTTAACATTTTCAGAAGATGCCCTCCGTATTGCTTGTCGAAGACGAACCCGCCATTGCGGACACCTTGGTCTATGCCCTCCAAACTGAAAATTTCTCGGTGACACACGTTACCACCGGACAAGAAGGGCTCGATCATTTCAACAGTCATTCTCCAGATTTCACCGTTCTCGACATTGGCCTCCCGGACCTCACCGGATTCGATCTCTGCCGGCAAATCCGGACCTTCTCACAGGTCCCCATTCTCTTTCTCACCGCGCGTGATTCCGAAATCGATCAAGTCCTCGGCCTCGAACTCGGTGCCGATGACTACGTCACCAAGCCCTTCTCACCCCGGACCGTGGTAGCCCGTATCCGCGCCATCCTCCGCAGAGGACAAGCCCCGACGACCAAAACTTCGACTCTCTTAAACCACGACGAAGGAACGATGAGTATCGCCTGTTGCGGCAAGCCCCTCGACCTCACCGCACATGAATACAAATTGCTTGCGATTCTCCTCGGCCAACCCGGTCGCGTTTTCACCCGTGAGCAACTCTTAGAACAAGCCTGGCATGATCCCGGCTCCGCGATGGACCGCACCATTGATGCCCACATCAAATCCCTCCGGGCCAAACTCCGGACTCATTCCGAGGATGCCGCCGAAACCATCCAGACCCGCCGCGGACTCGGATACACTCTCGTTTTTTAAATGCGCCTCACCCGGGTTACGCTTTTCTTTGTCGTCCTCATTCTGGGACTCGGCTTCTATCAACTCGTCACCTACTTATTGGAAGACGTCGAAGCGCAGACCCTGCAGGCAACCGAGGAAGCGATGGTCGACACCGCCAACCTCCTCGCCAACTACGTCGAAAAAGACGGGGAACTTGAGCTCATTTTTAATGAGGCTGATGATCGGAAGTTCGAAGCCAGGATCTTCAAGATCCTGAAGAGCAACGTCGGCATGAACGCCTACCTTACTGACGCCAACGGCATCATCATCTTTGATAGCGGCAGGGCGGAAAACGTGGGGAAGAATTTCATCAAATGGCCCGACGTTTTTAAAACTCTCAAAGGTGCATACGGAGCGAGATCGTCACGCTCTGACGAACAGAACGCCAGCTCGTCCGTGATGCATGTCGGTGCCCCGGTCCGCAAAAATGGCGAGATTATCGGCTCCCTCAGTGTTTACAAAGCTCAAAGCGATGTTCTCACCTTTGTCAAACATCGCCGGAAAGCCATTATCAATGCGACGGCCCTGATTGGGGTGGGCATCCTCATCCTCATCGCGGCAGTCTTTGTCTGGCTCTTTCGGCCCGTTGGGCAGCTCACCGACTACGCCCGCTCCATCACCCGTGGCGAACGACGGCCAAAACCGGAAGTTGGACTGGGCCGGGAGGTCAACACCCTCGCAAACGCACTCCATGACATGCGGGAATCGCTCGAAGGCCGACAGTATGCCGACCAATACATCCAGACCCTGACTCACGAACTCAAGTCCCCTCTCGCCGCGATTCAAGGGGCCGCCGAACTTCTCAATGAAGAGATGCCAGCGGCTCATCGAAGCAGGTTTCTGGCCAACATCCGCAGCCAAACTTCCCGCTGCCAACGCCTCATCCATCGCCTCCTCGAACTCTCTGCCCTGGAAGCCAAAACCCACCTCGAACATCTCCAGCGTTTTGACCTGAGCGCCCGGTGTCAGCGCAGCCTCGATCAACTGAAGCCACTCGCAGAAGCCCACCGGATCCAGCTTCTGGGCGACCTCCCGGAACATTTGGAATTCCTCGGAAATGAAGCTCTCCTCGGATCGGCTCTCAATCACCTTCTCGAAAATGCCATTCAGTTTTCACCTGAGAACGGAGAGGTCACCCTCACCCTGCAACTGTTGGATGAAAATCTGCACCTCTCAGTTGCCGACCAAGGGGAAGGGATTGCCGACTTCGCCCGTGACAGGGCTTTTGAGCGATTTTACTCCTTCCGACCAGAAAACCGGGGCAAGGGCAACGGACTCGGCCTTGCCTTTGTCAACGAAGTCGCGCTCTTGCATCAGGGGAAGGCTTTCATCGAGCGCGGCAAGATCGGCGGCACTGCTGCAGGAATCGTCATTCCTCTCCCCCATTCAGCGCGCTGATTTTTTTGAAGCAAGATCGTAATATTCAGGTATCTTACTTCGCTGTCTGCGACTCATCGCCCGACAAAATTTTCAGACTATCCTCTATGCCCTTTGTTAGACTTTCCGGAACCGTTTTAGATTCCGACGATCCAGGCCGCACCATTCGCGCAAAACTTCTCTTCCTTCTCTATAATTCCGGTTGGGACATCGCCAACTCCAACGGACATCAAAAAATCACCCTCTCAAATATTGAGAAGAAAATCGTCGAGTCCGATGGCTTCGTCTTTACGCCGGGGCCTTCCTTGGAAGACATGTTCAAGGCGATCTCTATCTTCGTGGGTTATCAAACCCTCGACAAACACCTCTCGGGTAAGCCCACCGTGATCCTGAACAATGACGAGTCGTGGGATCCATTTTTCAATATGATTGCCCGGCTGAATGAACTCGGCACGGTGAAGCAGGACTATCGCGATTATCTTCTCAGCGCCTCGACCCCGGAAATGGTTATCACCCGCCTGCAAGCCGCCCGCGCAACCGGACTTCCAGATATCGGACGGATTGCGATTGGGGAAACCAAGGTTATCGTCGAAGACACTTCGGCCCCCGAGCACCTCCGTGGAAATGTTTGTGTCTTTTGCTCGGCAAGCTTGGAAGACCCTTCCTACATTGCCGACGGCGAAGCTCTTGGAAGACTGCTGGCCCAAGGTGACTACGGCTGTGTTTCCGGAGCAGGCCGCTCGGGAATCATGGGTGCGGTCGTCCGTGGATCGGTCAATGCCGGAGGCTGGACCGCAGGGTCAAACGTTCCCCATATCATCGAACTCGAAGGACTTCCCGATGGACTTTCCAGCTTTTGGTTACGAAACGACATTTATACCCGAATGGAAGTGATGATCGAGAATTCAAATGCCTTTATCATCTTTCCCGGCGGAGCTGGATCGGTGCAAGAGCTCCTCGCTCTTCTCATTTTCAAGCACCAGGGCAATGAACTGATGAACGGAAAACCCATCATTATCTTCAACCGGGAACATGAACAGGGAGTCGGATTCTGGGATACCTTGATCGACCTTCTCGAAGGAGTCTGCGAGCCGGGTGAATTCCAAATCGCGCGCTCTCTCGACGAAATTAACAACATTCTCGATCGTGAACTCCCGGAGTCTCAAGATTCCAATTCAAAGGAACTCTGCTCCGCATAGTCTCAGCATCATTCTTTAAGCAAGAAAGGCCCCTGTTGCGATCGCAACAGGGCCTTGTTTGTTTTTAAAATCTACAAAGACGTTAAACTTACTTCTGCTCGGCGAGCTTGGCTTTCACCTTATCTTCAATCTCGGTATAGAGCGCCTGGTCTTCCTTCAGAGCGGTCTTGGTAGCATCGCGTCCTTGGGCAAGCTGGTTGCCGTCGTAGCTGAACCAACTTCCACGCTTTTGAATGATGTCGAACTCCTGGGCGAGGTCGATGAGTGAACCCACCGAAGAAATCCCTTCGTCATACATGATGTCAAATTCGGCATCTCTGAAAGGTGGAGCCACCTTGTTTTTAACGATTTTCACCTTGGTCCGGCTTCCAATTACCGTTCCATCAGTCGCCTTGATCTGACCAATGCGACGAATATCGACACGAACAGAAGAGAAGAACTTGAGAGCACGACCGCCGGGAGTGGTCTCGGGGCTTCCGAACATCACTCCAATTTTTTCACGAATCTGGTTGGTGAAAATACAGGACGTCCGTGCTTTGGAAATCAAGGCGGTCAGCTTGCGCATCGCCGCACTCATGAGGCGAGCCTGGGTTCCAACGGTTGAGTCTCCAATCTCACCTGCAAGTTCCTGCTTGGTCACAAGAGCAGCAACGGAGTCTAGGACGACGACATCAATGGCATTGGAGCGAATGAGGGTTTCACAAATTTGAAGGGCCTCCTCACCGGACGAGGGCTGGGAAACCAAAAGGTTATCGAGATCAACGCCCAGAAGACGCGCATACTGGGGATCAAGCGCGTGCTCGACATCAATGAAAGCAGCCAAACCACCCGAGCGTTGCGCCTGGGCAATGACCGTCAGGGTGAGAGTCGTTTTACCGGATGATTCCGGACCAAAGACTTCAACAATGCGGCCCCTAGGGAAACCACCGACCCCGAGAGCGCGGTCAATCAGCAGGTTTCCGGTTGGAATGGATTCAACATCCATCCGGGTATCGTCACCGAGCCGCATGATGGCAGATTCCCCAAAATCTTTTTGAATCTGGATAATGGCCAGATCTAGGTTCTTCTTGCGCGCGGCGGCGACTTTATCATCTGCAGCGGAGGATGCTGCAGCAGGAGCTTTGGTCTTCTTTTCGGACATGGCGGCAGTTTTAACGGTGTTGGTACTCATGACAATCTTTGGTGTAGTAAACTGGAAGGAAACTAATCTTATGAACACCTTTTCATCAAGAGAAAAAAGGTGTTCATCTGAATATTTTTGAGACCAGGAGGATTGCCCTCGCGGCGGGGTGATTCTCTCTGCTAGGTTGAAATCATGAAATTTTGGCTCGGAATCCTTGTCGGTCTCATCTTGGGAATCTCAGGGACAATTGCGGGCTATTTCTTTCTTGGAGACACCAAGTTGGGTTATGACGATGGCCTCACGGTCACATTTACGGAAGCTGAGATCCAAGGTCGCCTCGGAGAGAAGTTCCCAAAATCGGAACGCCTGCTGGACCTCATTCCTGTTGAAATTGCTGAACCCAGGGTTCGCTTTCTCCGAGGCTCGAACCGTGTCGAATTAACGATGGAAGCCGATGTCGCCGTCCCCTGGGTCCAGACATATCGCACAACGGGCGTCTTCACGACTTCCATTCGCTATGAACCGGAGGACCAAACGCTCAGGCTTTCGGACATCAAGGTTGAGGATTTTGACGCCACCAACCTTCCGGAAAAATTTAAAGCTCCTCTTAGAATCACTCTCACAGCGGCTGCAGACAAGTATCTCAACGATCATCCGGTACACCAGCTGGAGCCCAAGGACTACAAGGGGAAAATGGTCAAGATGTTACTCCGGGAGATCACGGTGAAGGAAGGCGAACTGGAGGTGAAGCTGGGTCTATGATTCCTGCAGTTGACACAGCCCGACCGGCGGTTTAGTTCCCTCTCTCACATGGCTAAAGAAACCACACTGATCCTTTTCAAGCCCGATGCCGTTCAGCAGAACATCGTTGGCCAGGTCCTTGCCCGTTACGAAGCTGAAGGCTTCACCATTCGCGGAATCAAGATGATGTCTCTCTCGGACGAAATCCTCGCCGAGCACTACTCGCATATCTCAGAAATGCCGTTCTTCCCTTCTGTTCGCGGATTTATGCAGGAATCTCCTGTCATTGCGCTCGCACTTGCCGGTGAGAACGTCATCACCCGTGTTCGTGACCTCCTTGGACCTACCGATTCTGTCGCCGCACCTGCGGGCACGATCCGTGGAGATCTCGGTGATAAGAGTGGAGATTCCAAGATGCGGAATGTTTGCCACGCTTCCGACAGCCCCGAGGCTGCCGAGGCTGAGCTGAAGCGCTTCTTCAACGAGGACGAGATCTGCAATCGCTAGAACGAAGTCGGGGAAGCCTGCTGGGCTTTACCCACCACTTTCCAAAGACCGTCGAATTCCGACGGTCTTTTTTGGTCCGGGCTCGATTGGAGTCTGTAAATTGGGGGCAAAAAAATGCCCTATCCTCGCAGGGACATGGCATGAGGGATTCGCGAGTTGGAGTTCTTACTCAGATTTGGGAGCCTCTTCCGGCGCATCCTTATTGATGATCTCAAGAAGAAGCGGGGTCAGGTCCGTGGCATCCTTGGTGTAGGAAAGAATCGGGACTCCTGCTCCACTGGCACCGGAACGATCAAAGATGTAGTCGTAGCCTTCGGTCTCACCATAGGTCTGGACGATTTTCAGAAGTTCCATGCGGACTTCGCCGAAGTCGATTTTCGCTTTCTCGGTCAACGCGGCTTGCCTGCGCTGGATCCAGGCAGTCCGATCACCATCAAGCCCCTGGACTTCCTGCTGTTTGCGATTGAGCTCGTTGAAGAGTTCATTCTTCTTCTCACGAGTCAGGGAAGGATCGTCGGTCTGCTTTTGAAGCTTCTTAGCCTCTTCAACGATGGCCTTGATCGCATCCACCCGGGTGTCGTTCTGTTCCTTGATCTGCTCCTCGTAGACCTTGAACGAGTCACGGGTTTCGGCAGTCTTGTAGAATTCAGCAACAAGTTTCTGCATGTTGACGGTCGCGATCTTGTCATCCTTTTCTTCCTGGGCGGAAGCAGAGGACATGATCAATGAGCCGAAAGCTAGAGTGATGATTGATTTGAAGAGTTTCATAATAGCTGGGTTTGGTTTGCGGTGGAAATTTACTCACCCTGGGCCGGGGCCTCGGTGTTGGAAGACTCGGGAGTGTCCTTATTGAGGAGTTTGAGAACATCCGCAGTGATGTCAACCCGGTTGCGGACATAGACGATAAAAGGGACCTGGGTCGTAGTGAGTCCGGATTCGTCGAAAACATAATCAACCTCCGCCCCTTCGGCATGCTTATTCACCGCCGCAATGACCTCGGAACGAATCTCATCCATGATACCAACCATCTTTTCGCTCAGCGCGCGGGAGCTGCGGGCCAGATATTCTTCACGCTCTTTTTTCAAGACCTCCAGGGTCTCCTGCTTGTCCTTGGCTTCGACAGCAATGGATTTGCGCTTTTCCGGGGAAAGTTGGGGGTCGCGATAATCAACGCTGAACTTACGAAGCTCTTCACCGATAGCACTCATGGCCGAGGCGCGTTCCGCGTCCCCTTTCTTGATGGCTTCCCGGTTTACCTTATCTTCCTGCTCGGCAGATTTGGTTTTATAGTAGTTGTTGAGAAGGGTCGTCATGTCGACCATGGCCACCTTGAGTTCGGCCGATGCATTGGAAATGGCCAGACCGAAGGATAGCAGGAGCGCAACGAAGGTTCTGGAACCGCGGGAAAGAAGAGAGAATTTCATGTTGGATTGGGAGTCAGCCGGAAGAGTGAATCTCCCCGCAAAAGTTGTCATTGTCAGGAGAGTTGCTCCAGCTTCTTTTTTAGCTCTTGGACTTCCTTGACGAGTTTGGGGAGTCGGGAAACCAGAGCCATCTTCTTCTGCTCCGAGGCCATCGGACGGGCCGGAACACCCATATAAGCTCCCGGCTTTAAGAGACTCTTCAAAGCCGCCGTCTTGGCAGCAAGAACGACATGATCACCAATTTCAAGATGACCACCAATCCCTGACTGGGCCGCCACCGTGACATAGTTCCCAATCCGGGTGCTCCCCGCGATTCCGACCTGGGCAACGATTAAGCAATGCTTACCGATCTCCACGTTGTGGGCGATCTGGACAAGGTTATCGATCTTAGTCCCCTCGCCGATGTAAGTCTTCCCAAAACGGGCGCGGTCAATCGTGGAATTCGCTCCCACTTCCACATCGTTTGCAATTTCCACGATGCCGACCTGGGGAACCTTCCGGTGCCGCCCCTCGATGAGCTCGAACCCGTAACCGTCAGATCCTATCACGACACCGGGCTGCAGGATGACCCGGTCACCAATCACGCAAAATTCCCGGATACTGGCATTCGCGTAGAAAAGACAGTCCTCACCGATTTGCGCCCCTTTACCGATCACGCATCCGGGACCAATCGTGGTGCCGCGACCAATTTGGGCCCCGCTTTCGATGATCGCACCTGCTGCCACGCAAACTTCGGTTGGATCCACCACCGCATCTTCAGCGATGATCGCAGATGAAGAAATTCCGGCATGAAAGACCAGGACCTCCGGCTGAAAATAGTCAATGAGCTTGGAAAACGCCAATGAGGGATTCTCTACCTCAATGAAATGGCACCCCGGCGCCGCAGGGTAATCGCCCGATGGAACCAGAACCACCCCCGCTGAAGTTGTGGCAAGCTGGGGGACATATCTCGAATTCCCAAGAAAACTGATTTCGTCCCCCTTAGCCGTGTTTAAAGAGCCGACCCCGTTCAATACGAGATCGCTCTCCTCACCGGCTGGAATCCCAATGAGATCGTGGAGTTGTTGCCAGCTAAGGGACACTGCGAAGGGATGAACGGTAAGGTGTTACTCGGCGTTCAGCTCCTCGAGAAGAGAATCTGTCAGGTCCGTAGTATCACGTGCATGCAGGACGAAGGGAATTCCCTGGCTACTGTTTCCGGAGGCATCTAAGATATAGTCGTAATTCCCGGCCTTGGCCCGGTCATTCACCGCACGCTTAATTTCCTCAAGAATACCGCGCATCTTCTTCTTCATCTTCTCGTTGAGAGCACCATTACGACGCTCAAGATACTCGGTGCGCTCACGCTCCTTGTGAATACCATCCTGGGAAAGCTCGGTCGCTTCATTCACCAGCTCAGCCTTCTTCTTCTCGCCAATTTCAACCTCCTTATTGGAGAGCTGCTCGCGGATCGCCTGCAATTTCGCATCGATCGCGCGGATATCGGTCAGCTTCACGTTATTCTCTTTCTGAATCCGGGCACGCTCGATGTTGATCTCACGTTGCACATCAGCAGTCTGCTTATATTCGTTAAAAAGCCTCTCCATGCTCACGGTGGCAATTTTAAGTCTCTGGGCCATGGCGGCTCCTTGAAGGAGAAAAAGGCCAGCGAATACAGCGAAGATTTGTCGTTTCATGTGAATGGATTTAGGTCGATTGTTGGTGAAAGTATGAGTGTTAAGGGCCAGTCGTCAACCTTGTGATTCCCTTTCTTGAGAGTTCTGACAGCAAGCGCAATCATCCGTTCAATCGAGGCCTAGCGACCATCTCCCGAATTGGAATCTTCCTTGTTCAGCTCGGCAATCAAAATGGAGGTAAGATCCACCATGTCCCGGCCGAAGAGAATCGGCGGCGTCTGATTCGTCGAAGTCCCGGAAATATCAAAAACTGCATCGTAGTCAGCTGACTCGGCGTGCTCGCTGGCAAACCGGCGAATCTCGGCCAGAATTCCCCGCATTGTCTTAATCATGTCCTGATTCAGCTGCTGGTTGCTCTGCTGATATCGCATCTTCCGCCCTTTATTGAGGGCGACTCTCTCCTCGATCAACTGCCGAACCTGTTCTCTCAGCGCCTCAACTTCTTCCTCGCCCCGCTCTCCGCTCTTAATTTTCGCCCGTGCATCATCACTTTGATCCGCCAGCACCTTCATCCGGATTTTCACAGTATTATCGGCCTTCTCAATCCTGATCCGGCCTTCATTGATCGGCGCCTCGGTCGTCCGGGTCTTATAATCCTCTTGAAAAACCTTCTGCACGTTCACAGAAGCGGCTTTAAAGTCATCGGCGTCCTCCTGGGCGATGGTAATCCCCGTCTGCATAAACAGTCCCGCGACGGCAAAAAGAAATGGAAGTTCTAAGAATCTCATGGCTGATTGGGCGCCAACGCCCAACACTCACCTAAATGATCGCCCGCCTCCCAGACGTCAACTCTGTAAGGGAATCTCTTCAGAATTCCCCCCGGCCCCTTGCTCTCGTCCCCACTATGGGAGCCCTGCATGCAGGACACCTCCAACTCATCCGGGCCGCCCGCGAAAAAGTCGGCCCCGGAGGAACCGTGGCCGTCTCAATTTTCGTCAATCCCATTCAATTCGACCGCGCCGAAGACCTCCAAAACTACCCCCAACCGCTCGAAGAAGACCTTACCCTCTGCCAAAAAGAAGGCGTCGACCTCGCCTTCGTCCCCGAAACCCCCAGCCTCTACGCGCCTGATCACTCCACCCTCGTCACCGAGTCACTCCTCACGAAACACCTTTGCGGAGCCACCCGCCCGGGCCACTTCGATGGCGTTCTCACCATCGTCCTCAAGCTCTTCAACATCTTCCAACCCGACTTCGCCATCTTCGGAAACAAGGACTTCCAACAACTTGCCCTCATTCGCCGCATGGTCCGCGATCTCGATATCCCCATCGAAATCGTCGGCCACCCCACCGTTCGTGAACCCGATGGTCTGGCCCTCTCCTCCCGCAACCGCAAGCTCACCGCCGATCACCGCGCCGACGCACCCAGAATTCGCCGGGCCCTCCTCGCCGCCCGCGACCTGGCCAGAAACGGCGAACAATCTCCCGCCGTTTACCTCGACGCCGCCCGCCACCACCTCCTGAAAGAAGCCCTCCCCGACTTCAACATCGACTACCTCGAACTCGTCGACTCCGTCTCCCTCCAACCGGGCGCCACGGTGACTTCGCCCGTCACCCTTGCTACCGCTTGCTTCTACGGCCCCGTCCGCCTCATCGACAACATCTCCATCACCCCTGCATAGCATCATCGAAATGCCCTTGCCCAGATTGCTGGAAACACTACCTTTCTTCCATGCGCTTGTTCCTACTCGCCCTCACTTCCCTCGCCTTCGCTTCTTGCGTCAACAACGCCACCGCAGAAAGACGTGTCGTCCACCCCAAGGGATCCGATGAATCATCGATTCCCTGGAATGCTCCCAGCCAAGGCGAAGGCGCCGGAATGCTCGGCGGCCTCCTGGAAGGACGTTAAGTGCTTCCCCTTCCAAGTTTGTGACCGATCATCCGGAAGCCACTCCCACCTACGAACCTTGTAAAGGTTGTGGAGAACTTCTGGACGTCACCACCTTCGCCCCTTTCGAGGCCGCGATCTGCCCTCACTGCAGCGCGGAAACCCGCGTCAAACGCGAATTCGGTGCCTATAAGCTGAAACGGCTCTGCGCCGTCGGCGGCATGAGCATTATCTTCGCAGGTTGGGATCAACTCCTCGGCCGCGAAATCGCCATCAAGGTCCTCAACGAGGAATACTGCAACGACGAGACCCGTATCCTCGCCTTTGAAAATGAGGCCCGGCTCACCGCCCAGGTCAACCACCCCAACGTCGTCGAGGTCTATGCCGTCGGCCGTGCTTACGGACGATTCTACCTCGTCATGGAACTTCTCGAAGGCCAGAGCTTCGAGCGGATCATCTCCAAAAACGGAGCCCTTCCGGAAGAGGAAGTTCTCGCCATCGCCCTTCAGGTGGCCCTCGGTCTTCAGGCCGCGAAAAAGGCCGGCATGATCCACCGTGACGTCAAACCGGGAAACATCCTCATCGACGACGAAGGTAATGCCAAGCTCGTCGACTTCGGCCTCGCTCTTATCACCCAGGACGGCAGCGCCCAGGCCGAAGAAGTCTGGGCCACTCCCTACTACGTCCCGCCCGAAACCCTCGAACGCGGCACCGAAGACTTCCGCAGCGACATCTACGCCTTCGGCGCCACCCTCTACCACGCTCTCGCCGGGCGCCCTCCCTTCGAGTCCACTTCCACCGCCAACAGCGTCCTCCGCCGTGCCAAGCAAACCATTCCACGCCTTACCAAAGTAGCCCCCTGGATTGGTCAAGCCACCGGCGAAACCATCGATCGTATGATGGCCTTCAAGCCCGAGCATCGTTGGTCAAGTTACGCCGAGGTCATTGCCTCCTTCGAAAAGGCCAGCCGAAATCCCGGCAGCGGAAAAATCAAGACCGATAGCAGCGGAGCTCGCATCCGCCGCCGCAACCGGGGTCGCACCAAGTTCGCCATTCTCGGCTGTCTCATCGCCGCCGCCGCGACCGTCGCCATCCTCGAGCCTTGGAAGAAAGAGCCCGTCCCCGTCGTGGACGAACCCGAACCCATTCCAGTCGAGGAACCCGAAAAAGCCTTCAGTCCCTCGAACGAAGGGCAGGATAAAAGCGACCGTATTGGCAAGGCCTGGAAACAAGCCCGCGGACTCGTTGCCAAAAAAGAATTCACGAAATCCGAGGAGCAATTCATCGAACTCTCGAGCGACCAATCACTCCCCCAAAGCTCGCGCGCCTGGGCCCTCCTCGAAGCCAGCGTCTCAGCCTACCTCGATGGTCGCCCCGGAAAAGGCCGCGAGCACGCCGGCAATACCTTTCAAATTCTCAAGGACCTCAAGGAGAAGGACCCCATCGTGAGGAACTTCCGCGACCTTGCCTCGAATCTCCGGCGCATTCCGTTTCCTCGACCTGAAGAATTCCCGGACGATCCAAAGGACATCGTCGCGGCCATGGGCACCCTCGCCCTCAGCCTCAAGCTCTGGGAGCAAGGTCAAGGGGAGCCTTCCCTCCCCGGCTTCGCAACCGTGCGGAATCTCTCCCTCTCCGGAGAATTTCGCTGGTTTCAACGCTACCAGGAACTTGCCGACGACTACCTCGCCGATGGAGAAATCCTCCGTAATCTGAATGACCTCCCTGTCCCCGAAAGCGAGGAGGAAGCCCGCAGCCAAATCGACAAACTCGGCGTCGATATCAAGGGCCTCAAAACCAAGGGCCGCGCCCGCTTTAACATCCGCGCCCGACAAGCCTACCTCTCACGCATCCGCAAAGGATTTCAAGAACGGCCCCTCGGTTCCTTCAACCTTTCGTGGGATGAGATGAGCGCGCAACTCGTCGCATCAGGCAAGGCCGGTCGCTTCAATGAGCTCTTCGCCATGATCGATAATGCCCCGGAGGATGCTCCCGTCGAATCCCTCTGGGCTTGGAACTATCTCTACACCCAGGCGACCGGTTTCATCGCCGATCTGGGCAAGAAAAGCGGCTGGACCGCGAAAACCGCCGATGGCCAAATCATCGTCCCCGCCAGTGTCACCGACGAGGGACTGAAACTCTCCGATGGAACCCTCGTTCGTTGGCGAAAAATGGACCCCATCAGCTTGATCACTGCCCAGGCCGAGGTCCGTGATCCTGAAGATCAGACCGGCTTCATTCGCGCCATTTGTTACAGCTGGCTCGTCGGCCTCACCGACATCGCCGAGCAAGAAGCCGAGAAACTCGCCGCCGAAGATCCGGACTTCCTCAAAAACTGGAAGCGCGTCCTCGTGGGAACCTCGCAATAGAGATCTCCCCTCCTCTATCGCCAATCGTGCTTCGGATAGCGCCCCGCCAAATCCTTCTTCATCTGGGCAAACCCCCGCCCCCAAAATCCCGCCAAATCACTCGTGACCTGCCAGGGCCGCTGATTCGGCGCCAGGATCTTCACCACCAGCGGATGCCCGTTCGCGATCACCGGAGTCTCCTCCACCCCGTAGAGCCGTTGCACCTTTTCCTCGATCCACGGTTCCGCCTCCGCCGCATACATCACCCGCGTACTCAACCCGTTCTTTAAAGTGATCTTCTCGGGCGCATAAGCCTCCATCGCCTGCACTTGTGGACCCGATAACCATTCCTCTAAAATCGGCCACGGATCCCGATCCCGCACCTCCCGAAAGGTCACCGCCCCCGCACAGATT
>CAWUTG010000003.1:0-24917 GCA_963925135.1 uncultured Verrucomicrobiales bacterium
TAAAAAAGTCACTTTTTTTCTTGACGTGACGAGCAAGTCGGCAGGCTTGTTATGTTCAATAACCTTCGCGGTTTCAAGCCCGCCGACTGCTCCAATTTATTCTTTGCGAAACTCAACTCTCTGGCAATCAAGTGTTCCTTGATTGTTCATCGACCTCGCAAATTCTCCGCCGAAGGATTCTCCTCACGCTTTACCGTTGCCGTTGGAAAATCGAGATCCTCTTTCGGGCCTGGAAGCAAGGAATGAACATCAAGCCCGCGCTCAACCGCCGGAGTAATGCCCTCCATCATCAAGCCTTGATCCTGGCCGCGATGATCTATCAAGTTCTCACCATGGTCATCATGATACTTTGGAAACCCCTCCCATTTTCAAAAACGGGGAGACTTGCAAGCTCACACAATTCCCGTCAACCTTCGCCAATGACACGCCTTGCCGCCCTTCTTTGCTGTATTCCCTCGCTGGCTTTTGCTGAAACGCGAATCCCATCGGATGAACACTTCCGCGTCGATACTATCGCGACCGGCTTCGTTGATGCCATGGAAATGGCCGTTACTCCGACCGGCGAGATTCTCATCGTTGAGCGCACCGGCGCTTTAAAAATCGTCGACCCAAAAACCGGCGACGTCTCCACCATCGACACCATTCCCGTCGAAGTTCGAAAAGACGAATTCGCCCGCGAATGTGGACTCCTC
The DNA here is from genome assembly GCA_963925135.1 of uncultured Verrucomicrobiales bacterium. Lineage (GTDB taxonomy): Bacteria > Verrucomicrobiota > Verrucomicrobiia > Verrucomicrobiales > Akkermansiaceae > SW10. The sequence continues at coordinate 693 of CAWUTG010000003.1, forward strand.
GGAATCACGCTCGATCCCAAATTTTCTGAGAACCAGTGGCTCTATCTTTACTACTCCATCAAAGATGACCCCAAACATCGCCTCGCTCGCTTCCAGCTGAAAGACGGTCAGCTTTCCACGCAAAAGACCCTCCTCGAGATCCCCCAGGATCGTGAAAACGCGACCTGCCACGAAGGAGGCTCCCTGGCCTTCGGCCCCGATGGATGCCTCTACCTCTCCACCGGCGACAACACCTGCCCCTTCGAATCCAACGGCTCCGCGCCCATCGATGAGCGCCCTGACCGCAAGTGGTATGACGCCCAACGCTCCGCCGCCAACACCAACGACCTTCGTGGGAAAATTCTCCGCATCAAACCCACCCCGGAGGGCGGCTACACCATTCCCGATGGAAACCTCTTTCCCGTCGGCACCACCAAGACCCGCCCCGAAATCTACGTCATGGGCTGTCGTAACCCCTACCGCATCTCCATCGACCCCGAGACCAACTACCTCTACTGGGGTAAAGTCGGCCCCGATGCCGGAGGCGACAGCAAGCGCGGCCCACGCGGATACGACGAAATCAACCAGGCCCGCAAAGCCGGAAACTTCGGCTGGCCCTATTTCATCGCCGATAACAAGCCTTACGCCGATTACGATTTCGCGGCCAAAAAGACCGGACCAAAATTCGATCCTGCCAAGCCCGTCAACCACTCTCCCAACAACACCGGGCTTACCGAACTCCCGCCCGCCCAGCCCGCCTTCTGGCATTACCCGCGCGCCTCTGCCTGTGCCGGCCCCGTCTTCTACTCCAAGAATTTTCCGCAAAGTGGACCCGGACTCCCCAAGGAATTCGACTCCTGCCTCATCGCCTACGATTGGACCAGCACCTGGATCCGCGTCATCAAACTCGATGAAAAAGGCGACATCGTCTGGAACGAACCCTGGCTCTCAAAGTTCCGCTTCATCCATCCCGGCGACATGGCCATGGGTCCTCAAGGCGAACTCTACATTCTCGAATACGGCACTGCTTGGTATGATGGAAACGATGGAGCCCTCAAGCGCGTCACCTACTCGACTGAAGCAAAAACCATCGAGATTCCTGATTCCGATCCGCGCATGATTGGTCTCCCCTTGGACCACCCAGGATCCAAGCTCATCGCCAGCACGACCTGCCTCGCCTGCCACACCACGACCCAAAAATCCATCGGGCCGACCTATACTGAAGTCGCTAAAAAATACGCCAAGGATCCGGAAGCCGTCCCCCGTCTTGCCGAAAAGATTCTCAAGGGTGGAACCGGAGTTTGGGGCCAGCAACCCATGCCTCCGCATCCCCAGCACAACATCGAGGAAACCCAACAAATGGTCGAAGCCATCCTTAAAGTCGGTGCCCAATAAAGCCGACATACGAGAGATGGAAATGGAGATCATCTATCAGGATGACGACATCGTCGTTGTCCGAAAATCGAGCGGCTTCCTCTCCGTCCCCGGACGGGGCCCCGAAAAGCTCGACTCCGTATCGCACCGCATCCGAATCTCCATCCCGGGCTGCATCACCCAACCTTCGGTCCACCGACTCGACATGGACACCTCGGGCTTGATGGTCCTTGGGCTCACCACCGCCGCCCACCGGAACCTCTCCATTCAGTTCCAGGAAAGGCTCACCGAAAAGCGTTACCAGGCACTTCTCGAGGGCCAACTCGAAGGCGACTCCGGAACGATCAACCTGCCCTTCAGACTGGACGTCGAAAACCGCCCTTTCCAGATCTACGACGAAGTCCACGGGAAAATGGGCACCACCAATTGGCAGAAAGTTGCTATCGAGGGCGACCTCACCCGCATCGACTTCTTCCCCATCACCGGGCGGACCCATCAACTCCGCCTTCACGCCTCCCACCCAAAAGGTCTCGGCATCCCCATCGTAGGCGACTCCTTTTACGGGAATGGCACCGGCCCGGGGCAGCTTAAACTCCACGCCGCCTTCCTCGCCTTCACCCATCCCGAAACCGGAAAAGCCCTCCACTTCGAATCACCAACACCCTTTTAACGGACATGTCCTTTACCCTCCATCCCCGCCTTGAAGCAGGCACCCACCTCCTCGGCACTACCAAAGGCTGCCAAATCCTCCTCAAGAAAAACTCCGCCTTTCCGTGGATCCTCATCGTCCCCGAAGTGAGCGCAGAAATTGAAGACCTTCACCAACTGCCCCCGGAACAATTTGCCGAAGTCGCTTTTCTCATTCGCGAAGTCTCGCAATTTGTTGAGGAAACCTTCCAACCGGACAAGCTCAACGTCGCTTGCATCGGAAACATTGTTCGCCAACTGCACATCCACGTCGTCGGACGAACCGCCAACGACCTCGCCTGGCCCGGCACCGTCTGGGCCTCCGATGCCAAATCCGACGACACCCCGGAAACCATCGCCGCCATCACCAAGGCCGCCGAGCTCACCTTCCGATTCCCGAAACCTCCTGTTTAGGCGCAAACTCTTCCAATAAGCTGACTTGTCCTAATATGTCACTTTCATAGACTCCTGCAATGCGATCCTTCATTCTAGCCGCCGTCCTTACGTCTTCCGCCTGGTCTCAGCAAGCTCCCTTCCCCACTGCCGGGAAGATCGAACGACTTGACCCCGCTCTCGATGCCCTGATTCCGGCCGACGCCAAAATCGAAGTCATCGCCTCCGGCTTCACCTGGTCCGAGGGCCCGGTCTGGGACAAGGCCAACTCCCGCCTTCTCTTCTCGGATGTTCCCAACAACGTCGTCCACCAATGGACGGAAAAGGATGGCATCAGCATCTTCCTCAAACCTTCCGGCTACACCGGCCCCACTGCCTACAGCAATGAATCCGGCTCCAATGGTCTCGCTTTCGACAACGAAGGCCGCCTTCTTTCATGCGAACACGGTGACCGCCGCATCTCGGTTCTCACCATGACCGGAGGAGGAAAAATGACCGCCGCCGACCGCTTCGAGGGCAAACGTTTCAACTCACCCAATGACGTTTGCGTGCATCCAAAAGGCTGGATCTACTTTACCGATCCTCCCTACGGCCTACCCAACGGCGCCGAAGACCCACTTCGTGAAATTGATCAATTCGGCGTCTACCGGATCGACCCCGACGGCAAGGTCCACTCCATGATTGGAGATCTCAAGCGGCCCAATGGCGTCACCCTTTCGCCCGATTCCAAGATCCTCTACGTCGCCCAGTCACAGGGTGGCGAAGCATGGCTCATGGCTTACCCACTCGACGAGGAAGGGAATGTCGGCAAAGGGAAAATCCTCTACGATGCCACCCCCCTTTCCAAGAATGACAAGGGCATGCCCGATGGTGTGAAGACCGATCAACAAGGAAACATCTGGTGCACCGGCCCCGGAGGTGTCTTGATCATCACGCCGGAAGGAAGACTCCTCGGACGTATCCTCACCGGACACCTCACCGCCAATTGCGCTTGGGGAGGTGACGGATCCACTCTCTACATGACCGCTGACTACTACATCATGCGCATTCGCACGAATGCCAAAGGCACCGGCTTCTAAAATACTCAATCTACTGATCAAATGGCTCAACGCAGTTTCACCATCGTCAAAGCTCTCGGGAGCGAAATCATGGACGGCAGCCTCACCCCCGGTGAGCGCCTTCCATCCGAAGAGAAATTGTGTGCCCGCTTCGATGCCAGCCGCACCGTCATTCGCGAAGCCATCCAACAACTCCGGGGGCGCGGGCTCCTGCGCACCCTCAAAGGATCCGGGTCGTATATCGCCGACCCCAGTCTCGAGAACCTTGCCGGAGCCGTTGAAACCTATTCGGTCCTCACTCATGCCGACAGCTACCTCGAACTCATGGACTTTCGGATCCTTTTGGAAACCGAATGCGCCCGCCTTGCCGCCATCAACGCCGGTGAACGAATCATCGACATGATGCAGCTCGCCCAAGATAAGATGGAAAACTCCCGGGGCGACCTCAAGCGCTTCGGTGAAGCCGACATCGCCTTCCACCTCGCCATCGCAACTGGCTCCAAGCACAACCTTTTCGCCACCGTGTTGAGTGCCCTCGAAAAACGCTCCATCGAATACGCCCACCTCAACCGCGGCGACAGCCTTTGGTACGACAACGTCATCAACACCCACCGCGAAATCTTCAAAGCGATTTGCGACGGAGATGCCGAAGCGGCAGCCACCGCAATGAAGCGCCACCTCATTCTCTCGCGTCGTCACTACGTCGATCTCGAAAAAGACTGAAAAACTGATCTCGATCAGCAATCCTGGCACTTTTGCGTCATCACCTCGCCAGAGGTGAAAAAGACGATCAATATAGCGGCCGAAGCAGAGGAGATTGAATTCTCCCAAAACCGAGCCCCTCAAGAATGGCTCAAAACTCTCGATCCTATCGGCACCGATGCCCGGAAGCCCTTTCTGGAAAAAGCGCCGGCCCTCATTGCAATTTCCCAAAAATCCACAGTAGAGCTTCCCGACGGGAACCAATCGAAGACTTACCACCCTAAAGAATCGACCGGAATTGCCACGGGATACCTCATTGCCGCGCTCCACTATGCTGGCCTCGCCACACGCACGGACACCCCCAGCCCGATGAAGTTCATGAATAAAATTCTCCATCGCCCATCCTCCGAGAAGCCCTTTCTTCTCCTCGTCGTCGGCTTCCCTTCCGAAAATCGCACTGCCCCGAACCTTGATAGACAAGAACTTAAGCAGATGGTCGACTTCCTCTAACGGATTCACTAGAATGCGCCACGCCTTGATTTAAAAATTTTCTAGAATCTGGCACGCCACTTGCTAATCTCGCTATCAACGCATCACTATATTAGTTCATGAAAAAAATCGAAGCTATCATCAAGCCGTTCAAACTCGAAGAAGTCAAAGAGGCCCTCGCTGAAGTCAATGTCCAGGGCATGACCGTCACCGAGGTCAAAGGCTTTGGTCGCCAAAAGGGTCACACTGAAATCTATCGTGGATCCGAATACACCGTGGATTTCCTTCCCAAGGTGAAAATTGAAATCGTCGTCAACGACGAAGACGCCCAAAAAGTAGCCGAGGCCATCGTCAAAAGCTCCAACACCGGCAAGATCGGTGATGGCAAGGTCTTCATTTCCGCTGTCGAAGAAGCAATCCGTATCCGCACAGGTGAGACCGGTGCCGATGCCGTGAATGTCAGCTAGTTTTCTTACGCGTTCTCTATTCTGCGATAAAACCACCGTTCTTGCGAACGGTGGTTTTTTCGTAAAAAAAAGCCTGAGTGCGGCTGAAATCAATAAAATCAGGCGATTAGCTGAGATCTTCAGCCGTCACACTTCGCTGTTCGCGGGTGCCGAGTTCCACAGCCTGATCAACCACCCGCCCCGGATCAGCATCGAAGCGGTAACCGTGACAGTTTGGACAAATCACCACCTCTGCCGTGACAATAGAGTCACAGCCCTCACAGACCTTATAGGCCACCGGATTAGTCGCAATCTCCTTCGCCTTTGCAAGGCGGGCCTGTTGTGAAGCGTCTGCCATATCGGGATGATACAAAAAAGTAAGCCAAGAGGAAGTTCCTCTTGGCTCGAAAAAATTCAGAGTCGTTTAGGGAACTTAGGCAGGCTTGATCGCCTTGTTGGTGCGACTCTTCATGTTCGCAGCCTTGTTAGCCTGAAAAACGTTATTTTTAGTAGCCTTATCAACCGCTGAGGTAAACTCGCTGAAGGTCTTAAGCGCCTCCTCGTTGTTTCCAGCCTCGGCAAAAGCAAAAGCCTTCTTTTGAAGGGTCTTGATGCGGCTCTTGATAGAACGGTTTCTTTCGGTGCGTACGGCGATTTGGCGCACGCGTTTTTCTGCAGACTTGTTATTTGCCATAGGACGATCCCGCTGTGGGGCGGAGCGGGAAAATACGGAAATTGGGGCCGGTGTCAAGTTCCACTAACTGAAAAATTCCAATAGCGCACCGGACCTCCATGTGGGAGACTTCCCCCATGAATTTAAGGCTCACTCTGATCCTCTCCCTTTCGATGGGATTTGTGGTCGCTGATGAAAAACCGGAAATCCCCGAGGATCTCCTCGACGACGAACATTTCCGCACGGAAACAGCTCTCAATGAGTTCACCGTTCCCTCCATCGTTAAAGTCTTTGACGAGTTGGAGAAAATTTCCCCGCTCGCCTATGACTCCCAACATTTAAAGCGACACGAGCGCCTGCCGCTCGACCGGTCAAGGCTGGCCCTTCGCCTGGGAACCTTGATTGCAGATGGCTTTATCGCCGTACAAACCGGCAATTCGGATGATGTTCCCACCATCGCAAGCCACCTCAGCCGCTACGCCAAGGCCCTTGGGGCCGGAGATCGCATCAAACGCCACGCCGCTTCCCTTCTTGACCACGCCAAGGCCAAGGATTTGGTAAAGCTCAAGGGTGCGCTGGCAGCGACCCAGCGAGACGTCGAACGCGAACTCGCAGGCCTTCGCGATCCTGACCTCTCCCACCTCATTTCCCTGGGCGGTTGGTTACAGGCTCTTGAATCCGCCTCAAACGCGGTGGAAAAAAAGTTTACCATCGAGCGCGCCCGCACTCTCTTTCGCGAAGACGTCGCCGATTACTATGCCGAGTCCATTGGGTCTCTGAATCCCTCCATCAGCGAGAAACCCTACATTCTCAAAATGCGTGAACGCCTGCAAGGGCTCCGCACCGCGATGTCCCTCGAAGAGGGTAAGGAGCCCACTGAAGAAGAAGTCAAAGAAGTTGCTCGTGTTGCCTCAGAACTTGTGGCAATCGCTCGACAATAATTATCATGACCCTGCTTCTCGGACTCGGCATTATCGGATCCCGCAGCGCAGACCAACTGCTCGCTGCCGGACATTCTCTCAAAACCTGGAACCGCACCCCCAAGGAGCGCCTCGATTCAGTGAGCGACCCTGTCGCCATTGCGGCCGAATGCGACATCATCGTATCCTATTTGCGCGATGAAATCGCCGTGCGCGAAGTCTTCGAAAAGATTCGCCCGTCTCTGGATGAAACCAACACCTTCATCAATCACTCAACGATCGATCCCAACACAACCTCTTGGCTCGACGAGCAATGCCGCCAAATAGGCTGCGGGTTCCTCGACGCCCCCTTCACCGGTTCACGTGATGCTGCCGCTGGTGGTAATCTCATTTACTACGTGGCCGGAGATCGCGAACTCCTGGAAAGGCACCGCGCCTTTTTAGAAGTCACGTCACGGGAAATTGTTTTTCTCGGCGAACCTCCAGCAGCCACCGTCGTAAAAATCACGACCAATTTGGCCACCGCCGCAGCCGTGCAGGCCCTCACTGAAGCTCTCGAAATATCACGCCGTCACGGGGTCGACCCACGGGCCTGGCACGAAGCCGCCAAGCTCAACGGTTGCTTTGCCCCCGTCATGGGCATGAAAATCCCCTCTCTTCTCGAGAACGATTTCACCCCTCATTTCTCCACTGAAAACATGGCGAAGGATACCCTCTACGCCATCCAGTTGGCCGATGCTGCCGGAGTGGCCGCTGATGCCAATCACCTCACTTGGACCCGGCTTTTCGAAGCGGAAATGCGCGATGCCTCCGAGGATTTCTCCGCCACCATCCGACAACATCAAAGCACCGACCTGGACCTCGAACACGAGGTCGAAACATCGTGCAGCAGGATTCGTGTCTCAGGGCCCGACTCCGTCCGCTACCTCAACGGCCAACTATCGAACGATGTCAATCTGGCGACCGAAGACGAGGCGATCGAGGCCTGTCTTCTGGATCCCAAAGGCAAACTCCAGGCCTTCGTCCAGATTCATCGCGAAGGTGATGATTTCATCATCGAAGGTCCCTACGACCAAGCCGCAATCATTCTGGCCCGCCTGGACAAATATCTCATCGCCGATGACGTCGAACTGACGGATGAAAGCGAGGACGACTCCGCCTACACTTTACGAATGAACGAGACCGCTCGGATCCTTGAGGGAATTCCCAAGTGGCCCAATGAACTTTTCCCCGGACTTCTCCCACCGGAAGCCGGACTCGAGAGCACCGCCATCTCATACACCAAGGGTTGCTACACCGGTCAGGAAGTCATCTCCCGCATGAAGCGAGCTGGGAAAACCAATCGCCAACTCGTCAAACTCACCCTCGACAAGCCGCTCATCCCCACCCGGTCAAAGCTTCTGGTCGATGGCAAGGAAGCAGGTTGGATCACTTCCGTAGCGGCCCACGTCAGCCAGGGCGAGGTCGCACTGGGCTACCGCTTACGCAAGTTCGAGACCGCCAACGAGTTCGATGTCGCGTCACCGGCCTCTGGCGACATCATCGCCAGGGCACTGATTCGATAGGTCTGACGAAAGCGATTTTCGCCGGGATTCTCCTCTTGGTGAATCGTGACCGGGAATCCAGGAAATTGATTCGAGGCTTTGCCATCCGTGGCATCGACCAGGAAGCGAAAGGAAGCGAGCGCATACCTTTTCTTCACGGTATCGCAGGTCATAAATCCAAAGCCGCTCCCCTTTTCGTGGGCCTTGTCGTAGCGATTCGGGGCCTTCCCAACCACGGGGTTTCCAACTGCGTCAACGTAAACCTTGTTTCCAAATCCATCCAGGTATTCCCCGGTATTGGTATGTCCGTGAGCAGGGCGATTTTGAGGAGGCTTTCCAACCTCGTCCGAAAGCCACCACCTCGGATATCCAGCAGAAATGGCGAGCGTGCAGAATGAGCAATTGCTATCCCGCTGCTGCTTCGTCCCATACTGGCACAAGGTCGTCAGGTGCTGATCGCCATTGATGTGCAAAGGCCATTGATGGCCGCATGAGATCAATGGCGCGATTCCGCGCTGTTTGAGGCCAGGCCCCTGAATCGAGATCACCTTTCAGGTATCCGTGGGGCTTGCCATGGTGAGTCGCAACTCCCGAGAAAACACTCTGGCTCAATACTGCCTTGAGTTCGCGCCCTCTCCAATCGGGAGAGCACGTCTTCAGAAACTCCTCCTGTCTTTCACCGAGAAGAACGAGGCCTTTTTCATCGAGGACACTGGTATCGAAATCTATGTCCGGGACGTTGTCAGCACGGCCACCTCCGGTATCAACACGCTCCGGTCCGCTTTTTCACTGGCGGTCGGTAAGAATCGCGACGCCCACATTTCAATACACCGTATCACCGTAACACACGCTAATGTCCTGCAAGACGGGCGTGGCGTCGGCCGCATCCGGAGATGAGCCGCCGTGGCTCTCGTAAATCTGATCGCCCGAGAAGAAGACAAGATCAGGCTTCATTTTTTCGACATTTTGGGAGACCGGGGCAGAGGGAAACCCGTTGGCGAGTGCCACATTACCGAAAAGAGAATCCGCTGGCACCGATTGCGACATCTTGCCCAGCACTTCCGTCGTCTTGGGAGAACGAACTTCGAGGGTGAGTTCAACTTTATCAACCAGCCAAACGCGGTCATGCGTGCGTGCCCAGACATCCTGACTCTCCTTATTCACCTTCCCCCCGGGCGCCAAGAGTGGTCACAGCGCCCGCAGCCACGCGCTACAAAATTGCCCGGCGATTGATCTCCTCGTTCTTCATCTCAACGAAATTAGAGCCAGATTCCGGACGGCACGATCAGAATTCCCCCAACAGCCGCCCCTTTCCCGATTTTTCAGCTCGCATTCAAGCCCCGGGCGAAGGACAAGACACCTGCTCTGAGGAGCCAATTTATGAAACCACGAAACACCATCGCACAGACGGAATCGTGCACCCGGCTTTCCCTGGACCTGATGGAACATGACGGCCGCTTGTTCCTAGAGAGTGAAGGCCGTCAGGTCGACGCGGCCCACCTCGGCATGGCAGCCCGTCAACTCGTTGGAATTCTGTCCCGCCCGTTCCGCCCTGCCCGTCAACCCCGGATGGTCTTTCTCGGTCTCGGATTCGGACATGCGGTCCTGGAAGCCTGCACTGCACTCCCTCAGGAAAAAGCCTCATTTGTAGTCCTTCCCGAGGCCAAAGAGCTTCCAGGCTGGCTTGAGGCTAACCTCCCCAACTCCCCGCTGGCCGACCAACGGATTCACATTGAGAACTCCAGTCCATTTGACCTTATTCCATCCGAGTATGCCGGCAGCCAATGCATCGTCGCTGACCTTGATCACCTCGAGGCTATTGCGCCCAAGAAATGGTCCATCCTCTCCCGAAACATTCTCAATGGTCTCGGCGAACGTCTCAAAAGCGGAGGTCTCCTTGGACTCATTTCCACCCGCCCCATCCCGGAACTCGAAAAGGCCCTCCGCAAGATGGGATTCGAAGTCGCGGTCGAATTCGCACCTCTTTCTGAAAAATCAAAGAAAAACCGCACCCTTTACGTCGCTAAGAAAGGGCACTATCAAAGGACCCACTAAGCACCCTTCCCTATGAAAAAAGCTCTCTTTCTCGCCGCACTCCTCAGTCTCCCGGTCCTTGCAGGAGAGCACACGGTGCAGTCCGAACCCTTCGAGACCACCATTTCGGTCGACGCCCGTTTTCTTCCTACTGATGTCACTGTCATCGAAATCGAACCAGAGCAGTGGTCGAGCTTCGTCATTAAAGATCTCGTGAAACACGGGAGTGAGGTCAGAAAAGGCGATCCTATTCTTACTTTTGAAACTGAAGATTTCGACAAAGCCCTTGCTGAAGCAAATGAATCAGCAAAGGGGCGGGCCCTTGCCCTGGCTATGGCCAAGCGCGAACTGAGTGACCTTGAAACATCCACCACTCTCGCGCTCGCGTCCGAAGATCGAAAATTCGAGCGGAATAAGGAAGAACTCGACTACTTCACCACGACCGGACGCGCCATCGAAGAAGAACTCGCGGCAGAGCACCTCGACTCAGCCAAGCGCAGCCTCAGCTATACTGAAGAAGAACTGAAACAACTACTCAAGATGTATGAAGAGGACGGCCTCACCGAGGAGACCGAAGAAATCATCCTCAAGCGCCAACGCTCGGCAGTGAAGAGTGCCCAGTTCAATCTCAAACAAGCCGAACTTTCCACGAAGTGGACCCTTACAAAAACGATTCCGCAAAAAGACATCGATCTCAATTCCAGCTTTGAAAGTGCCTCAATCGCCTACGAGACCGCCAAGGTTAATCTCCCCTGCGCACTCGAACAAAAGCGATTGAGCTTAGCCAAGGCAATTCGTGACGACGCCGAAGCCGACGAAAAACTCAAAGAACTCGAAGCCGATAAAGCCGTCCTCGCTCTGACCGCCCCCGCAGACGGCTTGATCTACTACGGCGAAATTGCGAATGGAGTCTGGTCACTGGGAAACACCGAAAAATTCCTCTTCGAGAAAGGTTCCGTCCCGGGCGACACCCCCCTCATGACTCTCGTTCCAACGGGAAGCCCGGTTGCCCTGCACACGACCCTGAATCAGGAACAACGCCTTCAACTTCCGGCCGATGCCGAGGGCGTTGCCGAGGTCAAAGGTCTTGAGGACTCAGCCTACCCGGTCGAAATAGCCTCTCTCGAGATGGCCCCCGATCCCGGGGGAAACTACAAGCTTGCGCTGAAAGTTAAACTTCCGGAAGACTCCCCCGTCCTCGGAGGGATGAGCGCCAAGGTGAAAATGTTCACCTACCAAAGCGAGGACGCCATCGTCGTGCCAAAAGCCGCGCTGACAACCAAGGATGGAAAATCCACCATCAAAGTGAAAATGGCAGATGGGAAAGACGAAGTCCGCGAAGTCAAAGTAGGACGACGTAGCGAAGACAAGGTCGAAATTCTGGAAGGCCTCACCGTCGATCAGGTCATACTTCTTCCAGACGCCCAATAGACTGCCATGCGCCTTCCAGCCTTCATCGTCTGCCTCGCTCTTCCTGCTTGGTCGGCCGAGCTCCCAACGCTCGCTCCTCTCCCGGAGATCGAACCCCTGGCACAGGAGAAGCTGGAGACTGCCATTACCCGCGGCGTTGACTACCTCGTCAAAAATCAAAATCCCGATGGCTCTTGGGGCGGCCCCACCCGAACCAAGGGCCTCAACATCTACGCGCCAGTTCCCGATTCCCACCTCGCCTACCGGACCGGAAGTTCCACTCTCGCCCTCAGCGGACTTCTCGATAGCGGCGATCGTCGACCGGAAGTGGTTGCCGCGATCGACAAAGCCGAGGCCTGGCTCTTCGACAAGCTCCCAACACTCCGCCACCTTGACCCCACTACAACCTACAACGTCTGGGGGCATGCCTACGGACTTCGCACTATTGCCGACCTCTACGAATATCGCAAAGGCGACGAAGGCAAACTCTCACAACTCAAGCAACTTGCGGATCGTCAGATCCAGATGCTGATCAAAACCGAGGACATCAACGGAGGATGGGGCTATCTCGATTTCAGCGGCTTCACCTCGCACTTCTCAGGCATCCCCACCTCATTCACGACCGCAACGGTCCTGCTCGCGATGAAAGATGCCGAAGTCACTTTCGGACTCACCCCTCCGGAGCGTGAAGTCAAACGCGGCCTCGATTCACTCAACAAACAGAAGACTGCCGATTGGTCCTTCGTCTATTCCTTTGATCACCGCTTGCGCCCCCGCGCAGGCATCAACCGCCCGGCCGGCTCCCTCGGTCGTTCACAGGCCTGCATGGCCGCGATGAGAAAATTTGGCGATGAACGGGTTAACGACGAGCTCCTCACTCATTGGCTCCACCGCCTCTGCCTTCGTGAAGGATGGCTTTCGATGGCCCGCAAGCGCCCCGTCCCGCACGACCTTCATTTTTCCATTTCAGGCTACTTTTACTACTACGGATTTTACTACGCCACCGAGTGCCTTCAGATGCTCCCCTTAGAGATGCAAAAGGAATTCATCCCACACCTTGCCAACCACATCATGGAAAAGCAGGAAAAGGACGGTTCCTGGTGGGATTACCCGCTCTACGACTATCACCAGGCCTACGGCACGGGCTACGCCCTCACCACCCTCACCCGACTCCGTGAGGTCAAGAAGCCTTAACGCGGCGTGACCCTGAGGCGGTAAAATACACCTCCCATCGGGTTTATTGGGCCGGCGTATTCCCGCCACTCCCGGCCGTCAACCGGCACCTCCCGCGCCTTCACTACGAGATCGTCGGCAGCAATCCACACCTTGAGATCACTCGAGCGCTCAACTGAGACGACCACGTCATCCGCCCCCACTCTTAGAGGGAGCCGAATAATCACCAAGTCACCACTGAGCGTCACCGCCATCACTGCCGAACCATCGCTTGAATCATTAGGCTCCGTGCCGACGGCATATTCCAAAAGATCGTCCAAGCCATCGCCATCAGAATCAACTCCGGTAATCCCCTCAAAAGACAGCGCGTTTCCTGTTCCCGGAGTTCCCCCTTCAATGAGACTGACACGCCAATTTAAGCCATCACTGTGATCAGGCCGCGACTCCGGTGCCACTAACTCGAGACTATAGCCTTTCCCGTCCGCACACGTGGGCCAGGGCTCCTGGTCGTTATAGATCAATTGTTGAATCACGGAACCATCTCTCGCCAGGAGCGCGATCTGCTCTCCGTCGTTACTTAGGTCACCTGAGAACGTTCCTATTCTCGCCGGATTTCCATATCGGGTGACAAATTCATCCTGGTCTTCAACCAGTAGAATTCTCTCCCCAGGTGAGATAACCCAAAGCTGCTCACTGGTGCCACCTCCAAACTCGAAATCAACACCATCACTGAACTTCACTCCTCTGAGATCCACGGGTAAATTACCAACGTTCATGAGCTCGATAAACTGCTCCCCGTCGATATCGCTTTGAGGATGATAATGCAGCTCGCTGATCACCAGGTTTTCACTACTGGCAACTTCAGTCCCCACGTAAAATGCCGCACTGGTCAGGGCACTCCAGTTGCCCCCCTCACTCACCCGCGCATTCACCAACACCGGTTCTGTGAGATTAATCGCTCCGACGTAGGGAAGCTCGCCCCCATTCTGCGGATCACGGCCATCCAAGGTATAGCGAATCTCACCTGAAGCGCTCGTGATTGCCAAATCATAGCCATTGGGAACCTCTCCGCCGAACTGGCTGAAGACCGGAGCATCTAAGGAAGGGTAAAGATTCTGACTTCTAAATTGCCCCAACACCGTCGCCGTTCTTCCGGGAATGTAAGTGTTCTTTTGGAAGTTCACTTCAGTCTGCCACTCCGCAGTCACCGCATAGGGATTCCCCGCCCGCTGGGCATCGCCCCATCGTGCCGACTCAGCAACCAGGGGACTCCGCAGCTCATCCACAAACCCTTGAAAGGTGCCTGCCACTCCTTCGGGAGAGAGCACCCCGCCATTAAAAAAGTAACGATGAATGCGGTCTGCAAACAGCAGACGGTAGTTCTCATTGGCCTTCAACTCTTGATGAACTCTCGTCGCGCGTCCGGCATTATTCTTCGTGGTATTGTTCACCGCAGCGGCCAACAATGTCCGCTCCGAATCCCAGGTGAAAAACTTAAATGTCTCGCCCGGTCCGCGCCTCCGCGCAGCTTGCCAGTTGTTCGTATCCCAGTCTGAATTCCCGTTGTAGAAATTCACCAACAACCAATCGATCATATTCTCCAAATCAAGATACTCCTGGATTGCCTGATAGTTCGCCGGAACCGAGAGATCGGTCGAAGCAATTGCCAGGACCTGGTTCCAGGGATCGACAGAGCCATCGACCGCCTCCACTCCCGGATTAGGAGACGACTTGATGACATCCCAATTTTCCTTACTCCCGCCGAAAGCCTCCACCATCGAGTCCGCTTCGATCCGCTCAATGGTATTAAAGACGCCCCAGTAGAACCCGTTGAGGTAAACATGGATGTGCCCCTGCTTTGTCGCGGGCCGGCCCATCTCATCTTGCAACTTCCTCGCCAGTTGATCGCGAATATAAAGAGCTTCCTGACGTTGACTGGCAGTCGGGTGGAACCAGGAATCGCCATTCTGTCCGCGCAACAAATAGCTATTCACTTCGTCATCTTTTCCATCATCGCCAAAGAGCGGGAACATTAGCTTTGATTCCCCGTAGGCCCGTCGAAAGACGAGTCTCATATTGTGCTTCTTGCGGGACGTTGACCGGCTCGCATTACCAAAAATTCTCATCCCGGCATCGAGCTGGATTTCCTTTCCGTGAGGGAAGTCGAAAAACTCAGCCGAGACCTTCCGCTCCCACGCCGAACCGCGGGCAATCACCGAGTTGGAATAAATTCCGCCCACTGCCGAGTTCGTGCTGCTGTTGAACCAATCGTTGGCTTCCATCACCAATGACAAGGTTGGCAAATCACGCAGCGCCGTTTTGATCTCGGCAGTTGTTCCGATCTTGGCGTCATCCGCCATCGCGTAGTCAGCACCCACCGATGGCTGCCACGTCGAAGGATACCCGGAGGGCAGGACCGGTTGATTCAGCACATCGTCCAAAAAAATATAGGTCTGAGTCATGATCTTCAAAGGAACCTCATCGGGACGAAAGGCCCCCGCCCGAAGCGTGGTCGTTGTCGTCACCGAAATCCCCCCCGTATAGAGCGTGCCATTGGAAGGCGAGGGCTCACTGGCATTCGTGGTATAATAAATCTCCGCACCCACCGCATCAGTGGTCAGCGAGACATTCACCGGACCTGAAAAGAATCCCCGCGTCACATCAGCCACCACCTCTTCTTCGATAAATGCCAACGCACCGATTTCAGCATTCGCCCCGCCTGGAGTTGGATTTAAAAAATACCCTTCACCCGAATCAGACAGCCCCCAGGAAACGCCGGTCTGCTGGGTCGGATAGGCCGGCGCAAACTCATGATGGATCGTCACTCCGTCAGGCTCAACGAGTGCCAGGTACTCGCCCTCCAACGCCAGTTTAAAGTTGGTGTGCACCTCACCCTGCGGTCCCACCCGGTCCTTGTCGCTTGCGAAAATAATCCCGTAACCGCCCTCCTCGACAAGGAAGCCTGGAAACTGCCATTTCGTGAGATTCAGACGATCATCCGTGAGATACCATCCCTCCAAATCCCCGGGGACCTCACCCAAATTCATCACCTCAATCCAGTCAGATTCTTCGCCTTCTCCGTCCTCCAACGGCCCGGCATTATCAGCCAGAATTTCTGAAATCCGAAAAGGGCCTATTTCTCCCACTTTCACCGTCACGGACCGGGTATGGGAATTCACGCTATCCGAAGCGGTGAGAGTATAAGTTGTCGTCGCAGCCGGAGCCAAAATCCCACTCCCCGATCGAGCCGGAAGCGCACCGATCACGGGAGCCAACGAAAGTGAGGTCACACCAGGCTCCAGCTCCCATGCTAAAGTCACCGTCTCACCTTCATCAATACCCGCAGAGGATGCCGTAAAACTGGTGATCAAGGGCGCCTCCGAGATCGACACAAAATGCGCGGTAATCCGCTCCGGCGAGAGAGCCTTATCATAGAAAGCCACCTCATCCATCAGACCGCCAAAATATTGTCCATTAAGACCCTTCTGGATCCCTATCACAAAGTCTCCCTCACTGAATTCGGCCCCGTCCATCCCCGTCACGATTCCGGAATTTGCCGCATTGCCATTCACATGAAATGTCCACGTCCCCTCCGCCTTTTCTTCACCGGATATCCCCGATTGTTCAAAAACCAAAGCAACGTGTATCGGAGTGCCCGCCACCGCAGATTGCCCGCTTAATTTCAAGCTCCCCGCCAGGAAAGAATCAATTACTCCTGAGGCTCCCACCTTTAAAAGAGTCCGCCCCACTCCGTTGACATCTTGCTGCTGAAAAATAATTTGATTCTCCCCGATCGCGTCCACCTGAACCAAGGCCTCCAGCGTAAAACTCGTCTCCCCCGGATTCACCACTCCGGGAATTCGGATATACGAGCCATCTCCAGCGAGACCACTCAGGCGAACCGCGCCATCGGCATCAGCAGTCAGTCCCGGCTCCCCGAAAATTGGCAGAGTCACACCCTCGTAGGTACCGTGATTTCCAAACCCTGACTCATCAAAAGCGATGGCTCCGGCAGTTTCATTCAGACGAAAAAAACCGACCGGATCATCCTGTAAAACTTCATCAGAGAATGGAGACGCATGCGTCAGGGGCGCCATCGATACTGCGATGAGGAAAGCTGGGAGGAAACACTTCATAAACTAGTCGATCAGACTAGCGGTGTGATCTCCCCTCTCAAGCTCCCAATCCATTATCAGGCAAAATCGCCCTAACGCTTCAAGACCGGGTCCAACCAAAGGCCCCAATCTGAACCCGTGCCATCATTGGTTGGATGCACATTGAGCGTCACCGTCTTGACTCCTTGAATATCAAGCGAGAAGGGAATCGATTTCCCATCACGAATCGTCTCGGAACGCCAAAGCACTTGATCATCACCACGGATCTCAAATTGCACCGTCCCGCCTTTTCCTGAAAGCATTCCAACATGTCCCTCGAACTTTGACCACGTGCCACCCAGGTCATATTCATGGCTTGCCGGAGCATGGGCATAGATCCCTCGCTCGAAAATTTGACCGCCCACTTCCAATAAGAACGGAGGCTCGGGAATCGAATTATAAGCCGGCCTGAACCAACCTACTTTCGAATCCGTCGGCTGAAACGAGGTCAGGCTGGCTTCCTTGCTGTCAGCATCTCCTGAAGGCGATCCCTTCCCCCTTGGCGCAAGGAGGTTGCCCGCAATCCTTGCCGCACGTCCCTCAAGTTTGGATGACTCGAGTTGGGCCACTGTGGGCTGGCGATTTTTCAGAGCCGCGATCACCGGCTCCAGCTCCTTCTTCAAGGTCACGGTCGAAAGGTCAGGGGAGCCATCGGTGCTCACGATATAGGGATAACGAAACGGACTTTGAGACAACCAGCCCGAGGTTCCGCCGTTGACATGCAGTGGAACAATTCGCAACTCACCAGCGTTCCCAGCAGGAAAATCGGAACAACTCAGCGAAAAGTTCCCACCCTCATCAGGCACCGCACTGACCGTCCGGGCGTCATAGTCACTCCCCCCCGCGGGATCAAAGTAGGCAATCACGGCGTAAGCCGGAGGGTTGGCCTCTACTCGTCCGGACACCGTCATTTCTTGGCCCTCCGCCGTGATCGAAAGATCATGTAAACTCGATTTCACCGGGAAATTCATCCCTTTGGTAGAACCCGAAAACATGGGATGCGAAGCCAATTTCAAGGCGTGGGCCAGGGTTAAAAACGATCCCCTACCATCTCCCCGCAACTCGTCCCCATAGCTGCGATTCCCCGAACCCATGAGAGCATTTCCACGCACGGATTCCTCAACCGTTTCCCGGCAATGCGGAAGCCCCAGGGCGTGTCCCAACTCGTGAGCAACTCCGCCAATGAAGATCGAGTTGTGCTTGCCCAACGAAATTTCGCCATATTGGCCGTCATGGATCATGGGTGTTTTCGCGGCGAGATTCGTCGTATCAAGTTCCGGTGAATCCAACTGCCAGGCATTCCCCCGTTGATGATTTCCTCCGGCATAATAGGGCGACTTGTGGGTAAATTTGAGAGCCTTCTCATCCCACGTCGCAAGATTGCAAAACATGACAATCGTCTCTCGCTCGCCATCGATCCCTGCCGCTTTGAGAGTCTCAAGACAATCCTTCCGGACCTCCTGGCCCGACTCCATCTCATAGTGCTTCGTCGGGTGCTTTCCGATCGAGAGGTGGATCACCATTTTCCCCCTCTCATCGTATGGAAGATTGATCGTCCTTGGACCAAAGCCATGACGGTCCATCTCGCGGGCATAGAAATCCCTGATGTGCTCCATGATGCGAGGAACCCTCTCCTCATAGTTCACCGGTGGCTCGCGATCATTCGGAGTCCAGAGAACAAAGTGCAACTTCCGCGCTTCCTTTTGCTCAGCCCCCTCATGCCAACCGTCCAAAATTTTGAGCGCCGCCGGCACATCCTGGGCAGTTGCTAAACCCACTGAGAGGAGCCCTAGGAAACAGGCCGGAACAAGAAATCGAATCATGAACTGACTACGACACAGAGAAAAAACTCTGTCGAATATTTAGCAATTCGACATTTGCGATTCATTCCTTGGTCGTGAGTTTCGTATTCACCTCCCCACGACGGATCGAAACACCAGTACTTCTATCAAACACCAAGACGTCCTCCTCATCTCCTAAAGTCACCCGCACCGTCCCGTCTGAAATCGTAATCGCTGGAGCCTCACCGCCCTTCTCAAAAGGATACAGCACCCAGATCAACCCGGCACCCGGATCTTGAGCTTCTCCCGCAAATCCTTGGGCGCATCACGGACCGACGCCACAGGCTTCACCTTGGCAATCTCCTTCTCCAATTCCGCTTCCACTTTTTGAACCTCTGCCAGGATTCCCTGGCTCTCATTAATCAACGGTTTCCACTCATTCGCTTTCGCTTCCAAGCCATCCTGGAACGTGGTCCCACCAATAGACCCCACGCTCTCTGCCCGCAGTGCATTCCTGATCGCTCGGCATCGACCATCGGAAATCGCGCTCTGCCGCCCTGGTTCCATCGGGGGCGCAACAAGGTAAAGGGCCTCCCCTTTTGCGCCGGACGCGGCTCCGCCGGAACATATTTTTGATCCGTATTCCCGCCAAAGGAATCATACTCGAACCACCCCACCCAGCTCACCGTATCGACCGGCAATCCGCCCTCGCCCCATTCCAGATAGAAGTGAGAAATCCCAAACGGGCTCGCTTCCTCATCACGGGAAAAGTAAAAGCGCTCGTTCACATCAATCCAGATGTCATCCATTACGAAACGAATCAGGAGTTCATCGTGATTCTTCCGACTCGGAACCAGTTCCCACCTCAAACTAAAGCGTGAGGATCCTGCCACACCCTCTGGTCAGAGAACATACTGAGGAACCTTCATCAGCTCACCATCCCGCAACGCCGATTGATGAGCGACAATCCCGGCCACCGTCATATTTAAGGATTGGGCTACATCGATCCAAGGTTTGCGATCCCTCAGGATGGCATCAATGAACTCGGTGGTAAGATGTCCATGCGAGCCGCCGTGCCCGCCACCACCCACGCCCGGCGGTAATGGGGGACGGTTCGTCCGGACAGTCGCCTTATCATTCTTCTGCCCATACACTCGGCCACGCTCGCCTCCATTCGTCAAAATATCCCAAGTCACCGCCATTCGTGACATCCCACCTTCACTCGTTCGGAACATCGCAATCTCGCTGCCAAAAGGATTCCCGTAATCGTTATTCTGAGCCTGCAAATGCGGCACCGTGCTCGGCATCCCCATGCACGACACCTCGGTAAAACTCCCGCCCGTCACCCCGACATAATAAGCTGTCGAATGCGTCGGATACCATTGCGGCGGCAAGCCCTTCCGCCATCCGTTCTCATCAACCGCCTTCGTCTTCGGATTGTATCCTCCCAAGGGAGTCCCGAAGTAGTGGAAATACTCACCCTCGGAGTAAATCAATTTGCCGAAGTTCCCCGCCAAATACTGCTGCCTCCACGCATACAATTCCTCGTGAAAATACGAGGTCTCAAACATCATGTATTTCATCCCCGACTTCTTCACCGCCTCGAACAATCGCTCCGCATCCTCAAGCGAACCAAAGACCGCCGGCACCGCAGAAGCAACATGCTTCCCACTCTCCAAAGCGGCAATCGCCAGACGCGCATGACTCGGCGCATCCGTCGCAATGAAGACCGCCTCAATCGTATCGTCCTCGATCATCTCTTCGCACGAGGCATACGTCTTTTGACAACCGCAGGCCTTTGCCAATTCGGCACAATTTGACGGAATCAAATCAGCCACCGCCACCACCTCAACATTGGGATGATTCTGGAAACCAAACTGCGCCCCGAAACGGCACAAACCATACCCCGCAATCCCGACCCGAATCTTCCGATCTGAAAATGGCTCCCACTTCTTGCCATCACCGTGACCAGCCTGCCCTTTCTCAAAACCCGGGACGACCTTCCCTGCGGAATCTTTAGGCGCCACTTCGGCAGCAACCTGACCGGTCGCCCCCGCCATTCCCAAGATCCCCACTCCCTGCATAAATCCCCGTCGTGATAATCGCTTTTGTTCTTCGTTCTCCTTCATGATATCGTCCTGATTGACCCAAGGGTTTCCTACCTACACCCCGAAAAGTCGAGCCTAGAAAGCACCACTCCCACCCACTTAATCACCATGAACGCAAACCTCCGCCCATTTCTCACCGCCATCATCATCGCAATCACCGGGTCACTCCCGGCCGAACAAGCTGCCCCCGAAACGATCAATCTCTGGCCCGAAGGGAAAGCTCCGCTCGGCTCCGGGGCATTCGAAAACGCTCAAGCAACGCTCACCATCTTCCACCCCGAAAAACCCAATGGCACCGCCATCGTGATCTGCCCCGGCGGGGGCTACGGAACCGTTGTCGGGGGTGAAGGCGCACCCATCGCCAAGTGGTTAAACACCCACGGTATCACCGGTGTCGTCCTGAAATATCGCCTCCCAAAAGGACACCCGCACCGCCCGCTTTCCGACGTCCAACAAGCCCTCCGCTTCACCCGCTTAAAAGCCAGCGATTGGAATCTCAAATCGGACCGCATCGGCGTCATCGGCTTCTCCGCCGGAGGACACCTCGCCGCCATGGCCGCCACCAAGTTCAATCTCAAAAACGAGCAGCAAGAAAGCAGCCGCCCCGACTTCGCCATCCTCGTCTATCCCGTCATCACTATGGGACAAGACACCCACCTTGGATCGAGGAATAACCTCCTCGGACCCAAGCCCAGCGAAGAACTGATTCGCCTTTACTCCAACGAACTCCAGGTCACCGCCAATACCCCGCCCACCTTCCTAGCCCACGCTGACGACGACCTCCCGGTCCCCCCGAGCAACAGTCAAAAATTCTGCGACGCCCTCTTCGCAAAAAAAATCCCTGCACAATTCCTCAAACTCCCCAGCGGTGGCCACGGTCTCAACGGCTACCAGGGACCCATGTGGGACGCCTGGCAAACCCAGTCCATGCAATGGCTCAAAGGTCTCTACACGACCACGAAGTGACCGCTCGGAACGGCATAGCTCTGCCATAAAAAGGCGAAAGCCGGATTCTTTCGAATCCGGCTTTCATTGGTTACGGGAGTAGGATTTGAACCTACGACCTTTCGGTCTATTTCCCTGTAATATCAACGTTTAAAGGACTAGTGTGAACACTTTCAGGTCATTTCAGGTTGTTTCTGTTCACACTAGTGTTCACACTTGGGGTATGGCCACCGTCTTTAAAAATAGCAATTCCCCCTACTGGAAAGCGCGTTTTATCAACGCTGAGGGCAAGAGAGTATCCCTCTCAACGAAGTCTAAGTCAAAGCGGGAAGCCAAGAAGATCGCCGAGCGATTTGAAGCGAACGAAATAGCGGACCAAAAGGATTTTCTGATGCTCTCCACCGCTTTCGGAAAGATCTTGCAGAGGGTCATCCGAGAGGCCGAAGCCGGTAAGCTCGGCCTTGCTGAGGCTGAGTCCTATGTCAGGGAAATTCACAAGATCGCTAATCCCGATTTCGAAGAGACTTCATTGGAAACATTCTGGGCTAAATGGATCGACGAACAGGAGCCACATGTTTCCACCTCGACCCTAAATGGCTACCGGCAGGATCGCACTTTGCTTTCTGCCGCCTTCACGACTTCCACGCTTCGGGGGAACCTCTCAACCCTATCAACAGAGCAGATACAGGATGCGGTCCAAAAGGCCCACAAAAGCGGCAGGAAAGCCGCTACCGTCAATAAAGCTCTGGCGAGTCTTCGACGCGTGATGGAAACCGCACTTACCCGTGGGCTGGTTACTCAAAACCCAGCGAAAACGGTTCGCTCTCTAAAGGAAACCGATAGCTCAAAACGCGCCCCTTTCACTCCTGAGGAAATCGGAAAGATGATCAGCCTTGAGGGAATCAGTGATGAATGGCGTGGAGCTATAATCTTGGCTGTTCACTCAGGTCTCAGGTGTGGAGATATAATTAAGCTCTGCCGTGAGGATATCGACAACGGCATCGCCACAATCATGCCGGAGAAAACTGCACGAACAAAAAAGGTGATCCGAATTCCATTAACGCAAGATTTTTTAAAATGGCTTGGAAACCGGAAAGGCCAGCTTTTCCCAACTCTTAACAAGCAACAGAAAGGGACAACGTCTATGCAGTTTCGGAGTATCATGGAAAAAGCTGGGATTCCCCGCTTCGTGAGAGGAGTTAGCGGTTTGGAATGTTCTCGAAGCTTTCACAGCTTGCGGCATAGTTTCACTTCGTGGCTGGCCGATGCTGGAGTTCCTGAAGAGGTTCGCCAAAGCTTAACGGGACACTCCTCAAGCCGGATTCACCAGAACTACACCCACTTCGATAGTGCGCCTGTAGAAGCCATTAAGAAGCTTCCTTCTTTCAACACCGATAACTAATAAGTTCTCGAAGAATTGTTCACGTTTCGGAGCCAAAGGAGAACTGAGCGAGGTTTGTTCGGATTATGAAACGGGCTAGTATTCCTAAAGCAATTGCTGACGGAGATCTTCCAAAGGACAGAACTTTCCACTCTTTGAGGCATACCTTTTCTTCATGGCTCGCCGAAGAAGATATTCACTCTGATGTTCGTCAGAAGTTAACGGGTCATTCATCGGCGGGTATTCATTCGAGATACACACACCACAATGAATCTCTTAATCGCGCGGTATTAAAACTACCGCAACTTTAGTTCGCTCTTAACGGCGCCTTTACGATACTTCAACCTGTTTGAAACAGGCCAAAAACGGACGGAATTTAGATAAATTCATTGCCCAGAAAATAATTACTTATGAGCTATCAACAAATTATTATCACAAACTCTCTATGTGTTTTACAATCAACGGGTTAGAGATATTTTGATGAACATCAATTTTCCCTAAAAACTTAGAAGTTTCGCTTGCTTTCAGCTGGGAATTTGCTTTTATATTCACGACCCTGCAGCGAGGAAGTTTTCTTCCACGCGAGCTTTTATAAGTTGGTTTGGTAACCTTCTTAGGAGTGCGGGAATTTGTCCCATTTATTTAACCCTAGCCCTTCGGGGACCAGCAAGAGAATTACCGTTGGCAGGTAGTGCGAGCAGTTGTGGTGAAAGTCCTGTTAAAAGCATCCGCGCCGATCTCTAGTCAATTAGAGTATGTAGCATCCTTGCTGCTTACCTCCAATTAATCGGGTCCGCGTGGGATTAGAGATCAAAAGGATCCTTTTAATTATAAATTAGAATGGAACAAGAATGCCCGAAATGGGCAACAGTAAAGCAGGCCGCTAAATACAGCGGGTTATCAGAACGCCACCTCTACAACCTAATCGGAGATGACCTAATCCGTTCGTCGCACCCGAAGCGACCGAACGCAAG
>CAWUTG010000004.1:0-36688 GCA_963925135.1 uncultured Verrucomicrobiales bacterium
GCTGCGGTTTTCGAGGGCGGGTTGGGAGTGATGTAGAAGAAAGTCATCTGACAAGCCCTTGAGGTGTTTGTATCTGCGGGGGCTTTTACAAGATTCAAAGGAGTTGCTCTTGGTGAGGTTCATCACACCACGAAGAACCCTAGGGGCCGCAATTCGCCTCAACAAGGGACCGTGAAATCAGGACTTTTGGACACCGATGTTTTTGAACTGAGTTGAATCCTGCGGACCAGGGCCGTGGGAAGGTGAGAGGACGATCCGGGATTTTCTAATGCGGGGGCTTAGTTGCTTTCACGGACGCGGTAGAAGAGCTTGGTGGAAGTGCCGGGTGTCGCGCTGTCGGTGTAGGTCATGGTGTCGCCATCCGCTTCCTCCTCCTCGATGATTTCGAACCAGTTTTCCAGGTCGGTAGAGTAGTCGAGGCTGTAGAAGCGTCCGCTCACGGTGTTCCAGGTCACGGTCGCTCCGGGTCCGGCCTGGTTGTAAACGAGTTCGGTGATTTCAAGATCCTTGGCAGGGGTGTTGACCGCCTGAAGGAACTGGAAGGGGAGGAGGACTTCACCCGAAAGGCGGATTTCATCGAAGAAGAGACCGTAGGTTGAATTCACCAGTTTTCCCAACTGAATCGGTCCGTTGGGATGGGTGTATCCATTTGCGAGACTGTCGGAGAGGGTGCGGGACTGGATAACCTCGTAGTCGTAGTAGAAATTGATCGTTCCGGTTTGATCATCAAAGGTGATGGCGGCATGGTGCCAGGCATCGACGTCGTTAATGCCGTCGCCATCGTTGAACCAATCGGAAGGATCGTCATAGCTGGCAGCCATTCCGTCGCCAAGGTCGGTATCGATCCAGATGCGTTGATTGTCGGGAATGTTGGCGCCGCCAATGGGGCCGAGGACAAAGTTGACGTTTTCGTCGACCCCGACTTCGTTGGCGCCATCTGGTCCTGTTGCCCCAGGAGTGTCCCAGCGGGTGCGGAGGCGGCCGTAGGCCGTGGCGTTGGCGTGGTCGAAGTCGATCTGCCAACGGAGGTCATTGAGCTCGGCGCGTCGGATGTAGGCATGGTAGCCGCCAGGCTCGCCGGAGAGTTTCATAAAGAACTCGAGCGAGAAGGAGGTGTTAAAGGCTTCGTTATTGGCGACATCAAGGCGGGAGTTGGCCTCGGTGACATCCATCGAGAAGTTGTTGGCGTAAGTGGTATTGGTGATGGGATCGAGGATGCTGGGAGCTGGCACGTCTGCTGAGTATTTGGGCGTACCGGAAGCGGTGATGGCGGGGTGCAGCACTGAGGCTTCGTTGCCAACCTGGAAGATGTCACTGCCGTCTGCGGCACCTTCTTCATCCATCCGCCAGTGGGCGATGGTGTTTGAGACCCCGCTGGAGGGTTCGCGCAGAAAGTCGCTGGTGGTGAGGACTTCATCGGAGTAGCGAATTTCGTCCATGAGGAGCGCGTATCCGGAAGCGGAGAGTTTTCCGAAGCGCAGGCCGACGGCGGGGTGGGTGTAGCCGTCGGCCTCGGTGTCGGCAAGGGTTCTGGTCTGGGCGAGGGCATAGTCGAAGTAGAATTTAATTTCGCCGGTGGTCTCATCGAAGCTCATCGCGACGTGGTGCCATTTGTTGACGTCGTTGATGCCGTCACCCTGGAGGGCGACATCGGTGTCATTGGGATTGGCGCTGGCGGCGATGTAGATGTAATCATTGGGGTTGCCGGTATTTTGGGGGCCGACATCGGCTCCGGTGGCATCCTTGGCGCCGGTATCAATGAAAACCTTGGGTCCCGAGGCGTTTGCCTGGGGTCCGAGGGTGAAGTTCCAGTTTTCGTCGATCCCTTGCTCGGCGACGCCATCCGGAGCACCGGTGGGAGTGTCCCAGCGGGTGCGGAGGCGGCCGTAGGCCTGGTTGGCGCCATGGTCGAAGTCGATTTTCCAGACGAGGTCCGAGAACTCGAAACGATCAAGGATGGACTCGTAGCTGGCAGGCTCACCCGTCATCTTGACGAAAAACTCAACGGTGAATGAGCTGTCAAGACTGGCATCATTGGGAGTGATCAAGCGGGCATCTCCGCCGGAGGCATCGAGAGAGAAGGCGTTGGGGTAAGTTTGGTTGGCGACGGGATCGAAGATCTCGGGAAAGGGGACGTCATCGGAATAAAGCGGGGCGCCACCGTTGGGCGCGGCATCGAGGGTTCCCGGGGCGGAGAAGTTTTCAGCGTTGGTGATCGCCGAGCCAACAGCGGCGGACGATTCATCAAAGCGCCAAAGGCCGACGGTTCCTGCCTGGGCAGCGAGTGCCAGCGCCAGAAAAGAAAGAGATGTGTGCGTTTTCATACAATTAGAAATGATCTTTTAGAAATCACGAAACGATTCCTGTAGCGATCTATTTGAGATTTTTGGGTCGCTGGGGCAAGAACGAATTTAGAAAATTCGGGTGGCGTAGAGATCGGCTTCGTTTCCGATGCCCCAGGTTTGCGATGTCCCCAATTTGGGGACTGGAAAGAGGCTCTTAAAAATCGTTGTATCGAGATTTACTCATGACTCATCGCTTGTCCACAGTGGCGAAGGCTATCCTTTTTGCCCTTTTATTCCTCAGTCCGGCCCACGCGGAGAAACCGCCGAACGTTATTTTCCTCGCGGTCGATGACATGAATGACTGGATTGGCTGTCTCGCTACCTCGCCCGGAGCGCTCACGCCCAACATTGATAAGCTGGCAGCGCGTGGGGTGAACTTCACAAATGCTCACACTTGCGGGGTCTTCTGTGCCCCGGCGCGGGCCGCCATTTTCTCGGGGCAATTTGCGTCGACGACCGGGTGTTATCAATCGGCGGATTATTTTACGGATCATCCGGAAATCGAGGGCTTGCAGATGAGTTTTTCGAAAGCGGGCTACACCACCTTGGGTGCGGGAAAGCTTTTCCACCATCCGGCCGGGAATATCGACCAACGGGGTTGGCGCCAGTTTTTCCTTCGTAACCCTGCGCAACGGACCACCGGGTGGCCCCTGGATTCCTGGAGTGAGGAGACGCCATTTCCCGATCCTTTTCCGGCGAGTATTTTCAACAAAGGGAAGGAGGTAACGG
Source organism: uncultured Verrucomicrobiales bacterium (assembly GCA_963925135.1). Taxonomy (GTDB): domain Bacteria; phylum Verrucomicrobiota; class Verrucomicrobiia; order Verrucomicrobiales; family Akkermansiaceae; genus SW10. The sequence continues at coordinate 3,075 of CAWUTG010000004.1, forward strand.
GCGGGCTTTTTCTTGAATGGGGTGGCCTCCCCAACGAGAAGGAGGAGGAAATGGCGGATACCATTCGCATTAACTGGGCAGTGGAGCAGTTAAAGAAGGAGCACGACAAGCCCTTCTTCCTGGCCTGTGGAATCTACGCCCCGCATTTTCCTAATTACTGCCCGCAGAAGTATTTTGATCTCTACGATCGCGACAAAATTGAACTGCCTCCCTCCAAAGCGGATGATCTCGATGATCTCCCCGAGCGTATCCGGCGGGCCAAAACCGCGCGCTCAAAAATCCACAAGGAGCTCGAAGAAAAAGGCGCGGTGAAGGATGCCATCCACGGGTATCTCGCGTGCATGACCTACGCCGATGCCATGATGGGTCGCGTTCTCGATGCGCTTGAAAAGAGCCCCTATGCCGACAATACCATCGTCGTTCTGTGGTCGGACCACGGCTACCATCACGGTGAAAAATACGATTGGGGAAAGCACACCCTTTGGGAGCGGACGTCCAATGTTCCCTTCATTTGGGCCGGTCCCGGGGTCGCGAAAGGCGCGAAGACGGATGTCACCGCGAGCCTGATCGACATGTATCCAACCTTCGTCGAGATGTGCGGATTACCCAGGCCCCGGCAGAGTCTTGAAGGCGTCTCGCTCGCAGCTACTCTCGCTAAACCAGCGGAGGCCAAGGACCGGGATGTCTTTCTTCCCTACATGGATCCCGGCGAGTTCGCAGTGATCAACAAGGACTGGCGCTACATCTCTTACGGCAAGGATGGGGAAGAACTCTACGATCTCAAAGCGGATCCCAACGAGTGGGAGAACCTGGCCAACAATCCGAAGTACGAAGAAACCAAGACTTTGCTCAAAAAGTCCGCTCCCGGGGAGTTCGCGCCCCATGCTCCGAAGCGGAACGTCAGGAAGGACCTCATTATCGAGGGCGATTCCTTTCACTGGAGGACCGGAGACGAGAAAGAGGCGGCGACGAAGGTGGCCGGAAAAAAGAACAGGAAAAACGTTCTCTTCATTATTTGTGATGATTTGAACACCCACGTGACTCCTTCGGGATATGAACACATCCTCACGCCCACGATGGCGCAGTTCGCCTCCGAGTCGCTCACCTTTAAGCGGGCCTTTTGCCAGTATCCGGTCTGCGGGCCTTCGCGGGCTTCCTTGCTTAATGGTCTCTATCCGGAATCTACCGGGGTGCTTGATAACAAGTTGGACATTCGCGAGACCCGGCCCGGCACGATCTCGATGCCGCAGTTCTTCAAAGAGAAGGGCTACTGGACAGGCGAAGTTGGGAAGGTATTTCACTCGCCCCGGCATAATCACGGCGAGGTCGCGTGGCATGAATCGCACTTCTATACGAACGACGAACTTCCCGTCGTGACGGATGCCCGGAAGAAATTCGAAGCGGAGAACGGTTCGGTTGAGTTGCCGAAAAACCGGCAAGCTTGGCGCGCTTTGTCCAAGGAGGTCGCAAGCAAGCTTGATGCGCAAACCCCGCCGGGATACGGTCGCAGTGGTCTGACCGATGAGCAGCACAAGGATGGGAAAAACGCCCGCACCGTTGCGAAGTGGCTCCGTGAAAAACCCAATGCCGACAAGCCTTTCTTTATCGCCTGCGGTATTCAGAAGCCCCACGTTCCCTTTCTGGCTCCTTCGAAATACTTCGATCTCTATCCGCTCGATGAGATCGTTTACACTCCTGAAAATCCAACGCTTTGGGACCGCATTCCCCGCGGAGCGCTTGACGGTCGCTACAAGCAGTTTGGCTTCGAACTTGGAGTGGAAGACGATGCCCGTCGCCGCGAATACATGCAGGCGTATCATGCCTGTGTGAGCTTTATCGATGCCCAGCTCAAGTTGGTTTTGGACGCACTCAAGGAGGGTGGTCAATGGGACAATACCATCGTCATTCTCACCTCGGATCATGGTTACCACCTCGGCGATCATTTCATGTGGGGGAAAGTGAGCCTCTTTGATGTTGGAGCCAAGGTGCCGTTGATCGTTCGCGTTCCCGGCCTCACCAAGCCGGGCACTGAATCACAGGCAATGGTTGAGTTGATCGACCTCTACCCGACCCTGACGCAGCTCACCGGGCTGGGGAATCCGGATCATCTTCAAGGGGCCTCGCTCCGTCCGCTCCTCGATCATCCCGAGCGGATTGGGAAAAAGAACTACGCCTATAGTGTGGTGAAGCGTGGTGATCAAATGGGCTACGCTCTCCGCAGTCAAAAGTGGCGTTATGGAAAGTGGCATGACGGAGAGGAACTCTACAACCTCATTAATGATCCAGAAGAGAAAGTGAATTTGATTCAACGCGAAGGTCTCGATCACCGTCTTGAAGAATTCCGTCGCGTCCTAAAGATCAGACAAGAACAAGCAAGTGGCCGACTCAAAAAATGAGAAGTATCGTATCGATTTTTGCTCTGATGATTGGCCTCGTGCCGGCAGCGGAAAAGCCCAACATTATCCTCATCATCACTGATGATCCATTATTTTGAAGTCGACCAGCTTTACAGCCTCACCAGCGATCCGGAGGAGAAGGCTAACGTTGCCCATAACTATCTCGAGATTGTGAAGGAAATGCAGGAAAAACTCTCCATCGAGGTGAATAAGTTTCCCAACCGTCCCTTCGGTGAGTTTACTCAGACGAATTAGATCCATGCCTACTATTCCAATTTCAAAAGCGAAGGCCGAGTATGACGTCATCATTGTCGGCTCCGGAGCCGGCGGTGGCCAGATGGCCTACACACTCACGCTTGCCGGTATCAAGTGTCTCATGTTAGAGGCGGGCCGTTCGTATGACGTCGTGAAGGAAACGCCCATGTTTCAGACCGGGAAAGATGCCCCGCTCGGCGGCACGTCAACGCCGGATAAAAACTTCGGATTCTTCGACGCCACCATCGACGGTGGTTGGCAGGTTCCTGATGAGCCTTACACGCAAGCGAGCGATAAGGCCGAGGAGCAATTCATGTGGTGGCGTGCCCGCATGATGGGTGGGCGGACGAATCATTGGGGCCGGATTTCGCTGCGAAACGGGCCATACGATTTTAAGCCTTACTCGCGTGATGGGCTTGGGTTTGATTGGCCGATTACTTACGATGATCTGGAGCCCTACTACACCAAGGTAGAGAAATTGATCGGAGTTTATGGCACGAATGAGGGGATGGAGAATACGCCCAATTCACCGAAGGGAGTTCTCCAGCCGCCGCCGAAAGGCCGGGTCGGCGATCTCATGATCCAGAAACACGCCAAGACACTGGGCGTGCCGGTCGTCCCCATCCACCGGGCCGTTTTGACACAACCTCAGGACGGGGCAAAGCTCGCACCCGAACTGCACCCGGACAATCCGGAGGCGCAGAAGATTGTTGAGGAATCGATGTCCTCCCGGGCGGCTTGTTTTTGGGCAACGGACTGTGGTCGGGGCTGCAGCATTCGCGCAAATTATCAAAGTACGACGGTTCACTTACCTCCGGCCTTGGCGACGGGGAATCTCGACATCATTCCCAATGCCCACGTACGTGAAGTCATTGTGGGAAAAGATGGCAAGGCCAAGGGCGTTCTCTTCATCGACAAGACGACCGGCAAGGAAGAGCGGGTCACAGGGAAGGCCGTGGTGCTGGCTGCCAGTAGCGGTGAGACGGTTCGGATCTTGCTGAACTCGGCAGGCGGAGAGGGCATTGCCAACTCCAGCGGGCTGGTGGGGAAATACATCATGGACACCGTGGGGTCCGACATGTTGGGGCAAATTCCGGCGCTCGAAAATCTTCCCGCGCACAACGACGACGGGGCGGGTGGGTGTCACTTTTATTCACCGTGGTGGCTCTACAAAGAGCAGAAGGCGGGCAAGATGGACTTCGCCCGGGGCTATCACATTGAGATCAGCGGAACGCGTTCAATGCCCAAGGGGAACAGCCCGGTGCCCACCCAGTATTTCAAGGGTCTCTATGGCACTAAACTCAAAGAAGCGGCCCGGCGTTACTATGGTTCTTTCGTCCATGTGGCCTGCCGGGGTGAGATGATTCCGAACGAAGGTTCCTTTGCCGAACTCGATTCCGAGGTGAAGGACAAGTGGGGAATTCCCGTGATGAAGTGGCATTGGAAGTGGAGTGAACATGAACTCAATATGGCGGTGCATGCGCAGAAGACCTTCGGCGCGATCTTTGAATCGGCAGGTGGCAAGGGGCTCTATGATCCCAAAGCGGATGCCCGCAAAAGTATCTTGAAGGGGGGGCAGGTTATTCACGAAGTGGGTGGCGCCATCATGGGCGCAGACTCAAAAATGTCGGTCTGCAACGAATGGAACCAGACCTGGGATATTAAAAACCTGATGCTCTGCGACGGTTCGCCCTTCGCCTCGAACGCTGATAAAAATCCTACCGAAACGATCATGGCTCTCGCGTGGCGCGCTGCTGATCATCTCATCGAAGAAGCCCGCAAAGGAAACCTTTAGTATGAACTCACAAGATCAAGAAAACCGCCTCCCGCGTCGTCGCGTCCTACAATGGTTCGTAGCTGTTGCGGCCGCCGAGGGGGTGGTGCTTCCGGCGGCTCTGGCTCAGGCGAACCAAGCTGCGGCGACCGGCTACGGCCAGGATCCGGTCATGGCGAAGAGCTATGAGCGGGGGGAAGTGTGGCCGTTGACCTTAACCGGACCGGAGAAGACGGCGGTGGTCGCGCTCGCTGATATTGTTTTTCCGGCGGATGATTTGGGACCGGCGGCCAGCGAAGTGCGGGTCGCGGATTTCATTGATGAATGGGTCAGCGCGCCCTACCCGCAGCAGAAGGGTGACCGCGGTGTCATCATCCCGGGCCTCAAAAAACTCGATGAAGATTGCCAGAAGCGCTTTCAAAAGAACTTCGCTGACCTGAGTGAGGCTCAGAAGAAAGCGGCGTGTGATGAGATGGCCAAAGGGGATCACTTTTTCCATGTCTTTACCGGTCTCGCGTCAGGGGCCTATTATAGTGATCCGGGGTGTTGGAAGGCGCTGGGATTTGTCGGGAATGTTCCCTCCGGTGGTGCCTTTGCCGGGCCGCCGCAAGAGGTGCTCGATCAGTTGGGATTGGAGCAGACGGTGAAGGGCTAAGTGGTTCTAAAGCATCATTGTCCCCTTATTGGGGACTGTTTCGATGGGTGCTTGTAGGGCTAGAGTGTTAATCTTCTCTGATCTAGGATTGGGGATGGATTCACGAGACTTTTGCCCGATTGACCTATGACGACCCCGATTTTTTTCTGCTTTCGCTTTCCTCGGCGTGCTCTTTTTTTCGCAGCTCTTTGGCCGGTGATGGCGGGGGGTGAGGTGGTGGTGGATTTTAGCCATTCTTACTCGGGAGCGGCGGGTGGTTTCCAGAATGCGGGGGCGATTAGCTTGGCATTTACGGTGGATGGATCGGGAGGGGTGACGCTGGATGCCTCTTGTGCGGAGGCGGGGCCGGCGAGTTATGTCGATGACTTTGATGGAGCGGTGGGAGCGGTCTCGAATCCGGCGATGTTTGGCGGGAGCTTCACTGTCGTGTTATCGCGGGCGGTGAATCCGGCGACCTTGCGGATCGATAATATGGGAGAGGGCTTGGCGATTCAGGGTCAGAATCCGCAGTTGCTCGATGCGGCGGCGGAAGTGATCGAGGTCAGCATTCCGGGAGGGGCTACGATTTTTGAACTGCGGAAGGTGAGTTATGCGCGGGCGACGACATCGGCGGGGACGAGTCTGAATGTGAATGCCATTTCCTACCCTCTCACGGGTGCGGCGGGAACGGTGGATGTTTCGGCGCAAGGCGTGGGGGCTTCGTTTTCGATCTCCTCGGCTGGGGACGACGACACGCAGGGCTTTGTGCTGAGTGGGCTGGAGTTTGACTTGGTGGCGGAGCCTGCGGGACCGGCGGGTTTTGACAATGGAGCCGGGGATGCGGACTTTACGATGGCGGCAAATTGGAATCCTGATGGTGTGCCGGTCGCTCCGTTGGATGCCTTGATCGAGGGATTCGAGGTCACGCTTGAAAGTGCGGTGACGAGCGGGCCTGGTGAGCTGTTACTGCGTGAGGGGTCACTCTTGATTCGGGGAGCCGGGAGTTTGTCGCTGGATGCGATGGAGGTTGGCCGGGAACTGGAGCATGCCGCGGCCTTGATCCTAGAAGGTGCGGGGACGAATTTGAGTCATAGTGGGAATGGTGCGGGGACCTTTGCGATCGGCTCGGCGGGAACGGTGGAAACGCGAGTGGGTGCGGGAGGAAGCGGGCTTTGTGATTTGGGCGGCGGCGAATTGATCTTGGACTTGGGATCGCAGTGGATTCTCGATGGCTCGGATTACGCGGGGCCTTACGCGGTGGGGACGCGCTTTGTGCTGGCAGACTTTGGTTCCTTTTCGGGAAGCGTGATGGGCGTGCGGACGTGCAACTTCACCTTGCCGGCGAACCGGAAGCTGGAATTAGTGAGTGAGGCGACGTCGCTTTACTACGAGATCGTGGCGCAGACGGCGGCGGCGGGGCCGAACATTATCATCATCAATGTGGATGACATTGTGGGCGGGCAGCATTTCGGATTTGAGGGGCGGGATTGCCTGACTCCGAGCATCGACTCGCTGGCGGCGGGCGGGATTCAGTTCAGCGAAGCCTTCGCGGCTTCGACGGTGTGCGGGCCGTCTCGTTACGCTTTACTGAGTGGGCGTTGGCCCTCGCGGAACACGAGCGCGAACTTCCTCGCGAAATATGCGACGGGGACCTTGGGTCGCTTTGGGGTCTCGGATACCGAGTTAGAAGACGATGGGCAGAATCTGGGGGCCTGGTTACAGGAGGCGGGATATCGCACGGGCTTTGTGGGGAAGTCTCACGTGTGGGATGACGACCTTAAGTTCCCCTCGAACTGGGCGGCCAAGGGCTTGATTGGATATTCTAAAACGACGGACCCGGCGACGGATGCGACGGTCAATGGAGCGATGCAGCACAATCATCGGGTGCTCTCTCAGCGGATGCGGACGGTGGGCTTTGATTATGTCTCGGGCTTTTACTCGGCCAATCTTCTGGAGCTCCAGAATGATCATCTGAACGTTCACAATCAGGAATGGATCACGAAGAATGCGCTGGATTTCATCGAGGAGAATCATGAGCAGCGATTCTTCCTCTACATGGCTCCGACGATTAACCACGGGCCGGTGCGCGATGATCTATCGAAATCGCTCGGCGCGGACCCTCGCTATACGAGCGCGGGATATTTTTCGAATCTGGATTATTCCTTCATGCCGACGCGCACGGAAATTCGTAATGAGGTGACGACGGCGGGGAAGCAATTGATCTCGGCTCGGGAGACGTGGATTGATTATTCGATCGCGGCGCTGCGGGACAAGCTTCAGGCCCATGGGATTCAGAATGATACGCTCATTATTTTCACCTCCGATCATGGGGAGAAGAAGCTGAACGTCAGTCCCACCGATTGGGGGAAGTCATCGCTGAATGACATCGGGATGAAAGTGCCGCTGGTGATGCATTGGCCCAATGGGATCGCGTCAGGAGGACGGACTTATAGCGAGCTGGTGTCGCAGGTGGACTTCGTACCGACTCTCCTTGAGCTAGCTGGGGCGTCGAGTCTCCCGACCCGTCCGGTGGATGGGCTGAGCTTGGTTCCGGTTCTGAATGGCAGTAGTGCGGCGCTGCGGGACGAGGTTTTCTGTGAACTCGGGTATGCGCGTGGGGTTCGGACAAAGGACTCAAAATACATCGCGCTGCGCTATCCGCAGTCGGTTTACAATCAGATCACGAATGGTGTTCTGTGGCCCAATTTTTCAACGGGGCTGCTGACGGAACCACGCCCCTATTACACGGGCAATAGTAGTTTGGGATTCAATGCGGCGGGTTCCAATCCAGGGTATTTTGATGACGATCAGATTTATGATCTGGTGGCTGATCCGGAGGAAGACGTGAACATTTATGAGACTTCTCCGCAGAAGGCTTATGATTTGAAGAAGCGGCTGGCGGGTTATCTCGGGTCGATTTCAGGTCGGCCGTTTCGGGATTTGAATGATGGGTCGACCGAGTTCTCACCGGCGCCTGCCGATGCGCCGCTGGCTCCGGGTGGGGTGCAATCGCAGTTCCTTGATCTTCAAAGTGTGCGGCTGAGTTGGTCGGATTTGGCGAGCAACGAGCTGGGATATATCGTGGAGCAATCGAGTGCTGGAGGTGAGTTTGAAACCGTGGCAGAACTTCCGGTAGGGTCTGAGACAAAGGATATTGCCATTGATCCCGCGGAGGAGGATATCGTGTTTCGGGTGTCTTCTTACAACGTCTTGGGAGATTCGAATGGGACGGCTTCATGCGATCTGCTTTCGCCGGAGAATTGGCGCTACCGCCAGTTTGCGGACATTGACCCGATGCTGAGCAATCCGGTGAGTCAGTGGAATTCTGATGCCGATGGAGATGGGCAGGCGACCTTGTGGGAATACGCCTTTGCGACTGATCCCCGGTTGGCAACTTCAGTGGCTGCCCCGGTTCATTCGGTGAGCCAAGTTGGGGCAGATTCGTTTCTGGAATACCTTGTCCCGCGGGTGTCTCGGCGGGAGGCCGTGATTACGGGCGCGGTTTCGCTGGACTTAAATATGTGGAAAACTGGGATGCCGGATTGCCTGTTAATTGAAGATGAGGCAAATCATCTTTTGTTTCGAAGCGCGACTCCGGTGGAGGATGAGGTGCGGCAGTTTATCAGGGCGCTGATTGAGCTACCGTGACGGCTGCTGTCCCCTCTTTGGGGACTATGAGAGATTGAGCTTGTTTTTTAGAATTTGAAGAATGTGGTGCTGTCGATTTTTCTCTCTGCTCGTTGGGGCTGCAGGGTCGTTGTCTGGAGAGTTGGTGATCTCGGAGTTTCTGGGGTCGAATGAGACGGGGCTTGTTGATGAAGATGAGGAGTTCTCGGATTGGGTTGAGATTTATAATCCGGACGCGGTGGTTCAGGACTTGGGTGATTACGCGCTGACGGATGTGGCGGGAGATTTATCGGCCTGGAGTTTTCCGAGTGGCATGCTGATTCAAGCGGGGGCTTATCGAGTGGTCTTTACTTCGAATAAGGATCGGCTGGGAGCTGAGCTGCATACAAATTTCAAGCTGGCTCAAGAGGGCGGATTTGTGGGGCTGTCGAAGGGTGGGATTTTGATCAGTGGGTTCGATTATCCGGCGCAGACGACGGATCAGTCGTTTGGGCTTTCGTGGGCTGGGGAGCTTGTCTTTTTCACGACTCCGACTCCAGGTTTGGCGAATGGGGCGGGAGTGATGGCGGGGCCGGTGTTTGATGAGGTGTCGGATGAGCCGGTGCAGCCCTTTGTGGGGCCGCTGGATTTGGTGGTGCGGCCGAGGGCATTGAATGGGAGTGTTTCGGCGGTGAAGGTTTTTTATCGGAAGGGCTTTGGGAGCGAGGTGGAGGGGGCGGCGGTTGATCTGGGTGGTGGGATTTATTCGGCGACGATTCCGGGAAGTGCCTTTGGGCCGGGGGTGATGACGCGGTGGCGCTTTGAGGTGTCTGATTCGAATGGCTTGGTCACGACGAGTCCGCCTTTTGACGATCCTGAGAATGCGCCTAAATATTTCGGGACGGTGGGGGTTGATCCGTCGATCGAGTCGAACTTAACGACGCTGCATTGGTTCATTGAAAACCCGGCGGCGGCGGGAATGCGTTTCGAAACTGGCGAACGAGGGACTCCGGGGGCGCTCTATTATCAGGGACAGTTTTACGATAACGTGGGATTTAAACTGCACGGCCAGACGTCGTCGTCTTTCCCGAAAAAATCTTACAACATCGACTTTAACGAGGGGCACAAATTTGAGTGGAGCGCGGAGGCGCCGAGGGTATCGGATATCGATCTGCTGACGAACTGGGCGGATAAGTCGAAGGTGCGTCATGTGATGGCTTACGAGGTGATGCGGGGCGCGGGGGTGGCGGCGCACTTTGCCGACACGGTGCGGGTGCATCAGAATGGGGCATTTTTTTCGACGGCGGACTTTGTGGAAGATGCGGATGAATCGTATCTGGAGCGGGCGGGGCTGAATCCAGAGGGGGTGCTTTATAAGGCTTACGATATGGGCCTGAACAAGGATCAAGGAGATACGGCGGACTTTGGGATGCAGAAGAAGACGCGGAAGGAGGAGGATAATTCTGATCTGCAGTCGCTGATTGATGGGCTTGATCTGCAAGGGGCGAGTCTGGAGAACTACCTCTACGACAACATCGATCTGCCGAGCACGATTAACTACCTCGCGACTCTCCCGGTGATCCGAAATGTCGATCTTCAGCGGAAGAATTGGTATCTCTATCGGGATACGGGAGAGAGTGATGAGTGGGCAATGTTGCCTTGGGATCTCGACCTTTCGCAGGGAAGAGAGTTTGACCCAGTGGACAAGTATTTCGATAACGATATCGAGACTGCGGATAAGATTTTTGTGGGAGGTGCGATTCGATTGATCACGCTGATTCGCAGTAATCCAAAGATGAAGGAGATGCTGATGCGTCGCATGCGGACCTTGCATGACCGGTTCTTGCAGGAAGAGTCTACGCCGCTGGAAGAGCGCTATTTTGAGCGACGCCTTGATGAGCTGTTGGCACTGATTGATGATCCTTCTCATGTGAAATCTGATGCGCAATTGGACTTTGAGAAGTGGGGTTCGTGGCTGGATGGCGGAGGTGGGGTGCAGGTTGCCTACACCTTGAACGATCCGGATGTCGAGACGATGGCGGAAGCGATCGGGCGCTATAAATCTGAGTTCTTGACGGGGCGGCGGGAGGAGATTTATGAGCGGCAGATTGTAGGGAAAGGGGGTGAGATTCCCTTGCCTCAGAAGGAACTCGCCCCGGGCTCTTCCGAGAATCTGGTGACGAGTCTGAGTGGGTCGCGATACCTTATTCCGACTGATGGATCGGCGGGGCTTTCATGGACGGGTGGGAGTGAGCCCTTCGATGATGCGAGTTGGAGCAGCGGGACGGCGGCGATCGGCTATGATTTGGGGTTTGACTATGACGACATCATTTCTACGGATGTTCGCAGCGCGATGTGGACGAAGAATGCCTCCTTGTATTTGAGGGTTCCTTTTGAGGTGGCTGATACAGATGCGCTGGAGGGGCTGGAACTCAAGCTGCAGTATGACGATGGCTTTGTGGTGTATTTGAACGGAGTGGTGGTCCTAGAGGTCAATGCGCCGGGGAGCCCGAGTTTTGATTCGGTCTCGAGTGGAACTCACGAGGCGAATGCGGCGCTCTATGATTCGTTCGACCTCGCTTCGGCGATTGGTCTTCTTCAGAATGGGACGAACGTGCTTGCGATTCATGGCTTTAACCAAAGCAAGAATAACGATGACTTTGTGATGAATGTGCAGCTGCTTGGGAATCTCCCTGAAGCGAGCGAGGGCGTGAATCCGCAGTTGGTAATTGAGGCTGTCGAGGCGTCCCCGGCGTCCGGTTTACAAGACGAGGAATTCATTAAGATTACGAACCCTCATGCGAAAGCGATCGATGTTTCTGATTGGACCTTGAGCAGTGCAGTGGATCACCAGTTTAAGCCGGGCACCGTGATCCCGGCGAATGGCAGCCTCTATGTTTCACCGAAGGTCAGTGCCTTCCGTGCGCGGGCGACGAGTCCGAAAGCAGGAGAAGGGCTCTTTGTACAGGGAGGCTATTCCGGGCATCTTTCCAATCTGGGTGAGACGATTGTGATGACGGATGATGAGAGAGTCTTTAATACGGGATTTTCTTATCCTGGGGATGCGAGCGATGCTCAGCTTTACCTCGTGATTTCCGAACTCATGTATCACCCGGAGCCGGACGGGGATGCGGAATTTATCGAGCTGCTAAACACGAGTGAGACGACGACCCTGGATCTTACTGGGATTCGTTTCACATCGGGCGTGGAGTTTGATTTTACTGGGTCTGCGGTGACGTCTTTGCTCCCGGGAGAGCGGGTTTTGGTGGTGCGTGACATTTCTGCTTTCGAGGCTGTACACGGAGCTCGGCTGCCGATTGCGGGTCTCTTTCAAAATGAGACGAAGCTGAGTAATTCGGATGATGTGGTGAAGCTTGAGGATGCTCTGAACAACACGATCTTAGAATTTCGTTACGACGATGGAGGCGGGTGGCCTCTTCCTGCGGACCAAGGTTATAGTTTGGTTTATCTCGATGGTGATCCTGATCTACCTGAGAGCTGGAGGTTCAGCGCTGACTTGGGTGGGACTCCGGGGAGTGATGGGTCGCTGGCGTTGCCGACGAATCTCCCTGAGGGGTTATTGAGCTATGCCTTGGGTGACGGAGGAGAATTGAGTTTCACCACGGGAGGGATCAGCTATCCCCGAGTGATTGCCGCGGACAAGGCGGTGATTCGGGTGGAGAGATCCAGTGATCTTGAGAATTGGTTACCGATGGAGGTCTTGAACAAAGTGGAGACTCCGATTGGGAATGGGCGGATGATCGTTTCAATCGATTGGGTGTCGGATGGCAGCAAGGCATTCTACCGTCTGGTGGTGAGCGAGCGATAAGCTTGGGCTCGGTGGATAAAAAACAATCGACCGGTGAAGCACCGGTCGACTGTCTAGTTTGAATAAACGATGATCAAAATTAACGGCGACGTTTCGTGACCATCAGAAGAGCGAGAACGGAGAGGAGTCCGGTTGAAGGCTCGGGAATTGGGGATGTCACATCGAAGGTGAAGCCACCGAGGGCAGCTCCTTGATTTGACGCACCAAAGGTGAGAGCTTCGCCGTCGGCGAGACTCAGGTTCTCTCCTAAGAGGCTCTGGCTGCTGATCCCACCTGCGAGGGTGTTGGTGGCGTTGAGGTCGCCCGTGACGAAGGTTGTGTCTCCGTCGCTGATTTCGAGCGAGGCAGCATTAGCAGCTTGAATGTAGTTCCAATTCGTGAAATTAAGGCCAACTGTGCCAGAGAGGGTCCATACAAGTCCTTCAGGATTAGGGCTGGCGAGACCCTTACCGTCAATACGGTTTGAGTTTTCTCCTTGGACCCCCAAGCCTCCGCCGTCAAGTTCTGTCAATGAATATTGTGCAACTCCTAAACTGTTGATCGCTGTGCCGGTCAGGGTGAAACTTTGGCCGAATAAAGCCGGAGCGGCGACTGTTCCTGCGGTTGTGTTGTCCCATTGGTCGATGAGAGCGATGGCTGTCGCGTTAGGAGAGGATGTCGAGGCATTGAGCGAGACCACACCAGCTCCATCAATCGCAAAAGCGAGGGTGATCGAGGCTCCTCCTCCTGGAATGAGGAAGGGTGGAGTTCCGCTGATCCCGGTTCCGTCATGTGCGAAGGACGCGGTCACGGCAGCCATAGTGGGCATCGCGCCGAGGGCCAAGAGACTGAGGCCAATCGTTTTATTGTGTATTTTCATTGTGTTGGTTTTTCTTGAGAATTTTATTCGGGTAGGTCGGAAGGAACCCTGAGGCGGATGAAGAGCTTCCCATCGACCGCGAGAGTGCGATCGAGAGAGATGGAGATGGTGTCGAGTGCCGCACCATTTTCTGCAACAGTTACATCAGCAGAAGTCTCAGCTCCCACGGGGATGTCGGTCCAGCCAACGAGGTCCGATCCGTATTGGAGAACGAGGTCGGTGAGGGCTTCGGATTCATCACTGCGGTTGAATTCGATATCGTAGCATGTGCTGGTTAGGCTGATAGAGCTGAAGAGACTGGCGTCAGTGGTGAGAGGGTGGTTTCCGGTGGCGAACTCAAGGATGTTCGGGATTCCGTCTTGGTCGGGATCTTGGGTTTCGCCGTTGTTGGCAGTGGTGAGTCCATTGAGGATGGCCCAAGAGTCGTAGGGATTTGCTCCGGCTCCTGCGGTGAGTTGTCCGGTAGCTTCATCGAAAACATAGTCGGTGCCATTCTCGGTGATGGTCCAGGTTTGGTCTCCTTGATCGGTCCAGCCGAGGACCTCAAAACCTGCTGCGTAGGTTGCGAGGGTTAGGTTTTCCGCGTCGATGAGGGTCCAGGCGCCGCTTGTCGCGGTGTCAGTGAGGTCAATGGTCATGTCTCCAACAAAGTTGCAGGTTCCGGTGCCATTTCCAGTGACTGTGTTGGTAACGCCACTGGCTTCCGGCTTGAAGGTGAGCCCACCCGCTGCGGTGATGTTTACGGTGCCTTCATTGATGGCAAGGTCACCGATGAAGGTGCTGGGGAGGCGGAAGGCGAGGGTTCCCTCACCGACCTTCGTGATGGGGCCGGAACCGGTGATGGTTCCGACTGAGACGTTGAAGCCATTCGAGTCGATGGTGATGCCATTTTCATGAAGGACGGGCACGAGGGCGAAGCCTCCGTGAATGAGGTTTCCAGTATTCATGCGGGCTTTGATCACTCCGCCATTGAGATTGAGAATCTGGGGAAGGGTGTTTGTTTGCCCGGAGAGGATTTGATCTACGTTTAGGATGCCGCCGTTGAGATTGAGAATTCCGGTGGCGTCATCAACGATTCCAAGGACGAGATTGTTGGTGGTGACTTCGGCATCTCCGGACATCGTCATTTCACCTGCAGATCCCGCCGTGACCGCGCCGATGGTGAGGGCGCCGCTTGTTTCGAGAGTTCCGCTGGAGATTGTGTAATGATTCTGATGAATGGGCTTTTCGCCGATGGCGAGAGCACTGGTAAAAACAGAGCCCCCGGTTTGGGTGAAGGTGTTGGTGGTGGTGTGCTCTGGGGTGGATTCGGCATTGGTGGCAACTCCCATACGAATGGGCCCGTTGACACTCAGGACACCTCCAGAAAGGTTATACTCAGAGTCTCCTCGGTTGGCCCAGCCGATGGCAAATCCGGCCTCTGAGGAGAGAACTCCGCCGGTTTGGTTGAAGACTCCTTTTCCAAGGTCACCTGCGAGATTTTGAGCAAAGTTGATTCGGAGATTGCGAACGGAAGCGGTTCCTCCGCTGAGGTTATAGGTTCCGGTTCCGCCGAAGGCACCAACTTTGAAGTCGCCGATGGCAATGCCGCTATGGCTTAAGGTGCCACCGGTTTGATTGAACACGGATGCCGAGAGGTTATCGCGGCCGATGTCTAAATCCTTTCCGGTAACCGTGAGTTCACCGCCGTCGAAGAGGTTCAAGGTGGCTGAGTTTGCACCCCGACCGATGCGGAAATTGCCCTCAGTGACAGTGAGTGCGCTGCCATCGTTGATGTTCAAGATGGCAGGATCTGTTGATTCAGGGGAGCCGAGATATAAGCCGCCGGTAGGCTGGATATTGGGATCCCCAGCAATGAACGGGGTGCCGATAATTCCAAGGCTGTGGTTAAGATCGAAGGTGTTTCCGATCACAAGAAGCTGGCCGAGATCTGCTGCCGCTGACGCGGAAGTGGCGACTACGGGAGTTCCGGCAAGGATGCCCGCGTTGTCATTCGTGCCGGGGACGGTTCCGAGAGACCAATTTGAGGCGGTATTCCAGTCACTGGAATCTCCGCCGAGCCACTCGTTATTAGTGGCGATTTGTCCAGCTGCGATGGAACAAGCAAGGAATGAGAGAGATGCAATGAGTGGATGAAGATGGGATGGTTTCATGAAACGAAGTGTGTGATTGAGCGAGTCAATACAGTGGTGAACGGGGGTCCTAAGAGCAGATATTCAAAATGCTCTTAAGTCATGATACCCGATTGCGTGGCTATTTCGCTAGTCCCCAAAGGGGGGACAGGTTCTGACTATCAGTCTGCTACTGTCGAAATTTTAGAATCGCTTCGACTTTGCTTCGCACGTGGAGCTTGGCGCAGATACGCTTCACGTAGGTGCGCACGGTTTCGACAGTGATGTCTAATTTGTCGGCGATTTCTTTATAAATGTAACCGGAGGAGAGGAGGGTCAGGACTTCACGCTCCCGAGGAGAAAGGGATTCATTTTCTTTCGAGATCTCGCGGTCCTGGCGGAAATATTGCGCGACCTTACGAGCCACGTGGCTGGAAAAGGGCGCGCCGCCGGTGAAGACATCACGGATGGCTTCGAAGAGTTCATCGGGCGTGCTCGTCTTGAGGAGATAGCCGCTGGCGCCCTCGCGGAGGGCATTAAAGATATTGTCTTCCTCCTCGTAGGCGGTGAGCATGATGACCTCGGTGCCGCTGCATTTTTTCTTAAGCTCACGGATGCATTCGATGCCGGATTTTCCGGGCAGGTTGATGTCGAGAAGGATGACGTCGGGCGAAAAAGAGGGGATGATTTTAAGGGCTTCTTCGCCGGTGGATACGGTTGTGAGGACCTCGATATCCGGAGCGCTGGTGAGGATTTTCACGAGTTGTTCACGAAGAGCCTGGTTGTCCTCGACGAGAGCGACGGTCTTTTTTTGCAGGGACATGGGGAAGATATTTTATTTGATGGGCGCGCTGAGCGACACGGTGAGTCCACCTTCTTTTGGGTGGATCAATTTGAAGCTTCCTTTGAGTTCCTGCATGCGGTGTTTCATGCTCTCGAGGCCGTTGCCGGGAGTGTCTTTGGAGGGCCGGTATCCGGTTCCATTGTCGGTGATCTGAACCTGAAATTGGGAATCGAGAAGGTGAATGACGAGGCGGATTTCACTGCCACCGGAGTGGCGGAGGGCGTTGTTGAGGGCTTCTTTGACGGAGAGGAGAAAGTGGTGGCGGAAGTCATTGGTAATCTTGACATCATCGACTTCAGGATCTGCATTGATCCGACAGCGGAGCTCGCCGTGGCGGCAAAGTTCACTGGTGATCCGGCAAAGAAAAACGACAAGCGATTCGAGGTCGTTGTTCTTGGGATTCAGGGTCCAGACTGTTTCCGAAAGCCCGCTGACGAGATTCCGGGTCAGGGTGTTGATCTCATTGAACGATTCCCGTGAGTAATCATCGGCGGCGTTCATGGCAGCATGTGATCCTACGAGGAAAATCTGCGAGAGGCGTGTCCCGATGTCGTCGTGCAGGTCCATGGCAATGCGGAGGCGTTCGTTCTCGATAATTCTGGCGTGGCGGATGGCACGTTGAACCTTCCTCCGGATGAGGCTGCGATTGATGAGGGTGATGAGGAGTCCGATGAGGGTGATGACGAGAAGCCAAAACCACCTGGTCTGCCAGTAGGTTCGAGGGACTGTGACACTGAGTTGATTGACTTTTCCAGTGGGATGCCCAGAGGTGGTCAACTCATCAACAATGAATTTGTAATCCCCGGGTGGCAGTCGGTCATAGGCGACGTCGGTATTCACCCCGAGGCTAATGCTATAGGCTTCCTGCCAGGTCAGAATGAGTTCTTTGCCCGTGACGGGGAAAGGATTGAGTTCCCAATCAGCGTGGGCGTTGAAATCATTGTCTTCAACGAAAAGTGTTTTTTTGGATCTCCGGGCCATGCCGGGATTTAGTCCGGATTGACGCCAACGTTCGTATTTGGGATCGGCGGCAGCTCCGTCGATGAGGAGGGGAATGCCATTCACGCCTGTGGTGTTGGCGTTCAGTCCGCGAACGAGATAGATACCGAGAGCGGCAGGTGGCCCTGCGGAGGTGATGGCAAAAGAGATTTTTTGCGTACCATCCGGGATGGCGAGGGTTTCCGACCGGGGTTGCAGGGACGAGTTCAGGAAGTCTTGCTTCCAGCCGGGACTGGTTCCCGTGACGGGGAGGTTGATTCTCAAAACCTCATGGTTGTCTTGCTTGAGAAAGCGGACGGAGAGGTTCATTTCGCATTGGGGCTCGATCCATTGCGGATCGACATTTTCAAGACGATATCGAAAACGTTGCTCCCCGGAGAGAACTTTAAAGGACAGTGATCCGGGCTGGGAATTCTTTGTCTGGACAATTTGAGGTGGTCCTTCTCCGACGAGGGATCCCGCTGTCACGAAAGGCAGCAGGAGGTGGGGGAAGAATCGCATTTGGCGAAGCTTGAAGCTTTTGGCGGAGACTTCAATCTTTCGAACTGTCCCTGAAGCGGGGACGGATCATGTCGCGGGTTTTTACGGTGTGAAGGTGAAGCGGAAAAACTCCTTGGATTGAGAGAGGGGGATGGAGAAGGTGAGGGTCTCAACATCGGGCGTGGCCTGGGGGCGTTGATTGGAGATAATGTTGGCACCGGGGTGGGTCGCCCAGTTCCCGAGGTTCGAGCTCGTTTCGAGGTTCAATTTTGCGGGGATTCCGGCGCGGCGGGTGACCGTGGCGGTGGCCGTTAGGGTGGCGAGATTGTAGGTGAAAACGGGCGCGAGATTGTCCCTGGTGACCGGGCTGCCTCCGAGGAAAAATTCTTCGAGGACGGTCCATCCATCGTTATCTGGATCGGAGTCGTCAGCAGGGTTTCCGTAGGTGGCTTTCCAATCGGCCAGGGTCAGGATGCCGGAAGTGCCGGGGGAGCCACCGGGGTTGAGGCTGGCCTGCCAGTTGATGGCAAGATTGTGATCAGGGGCGCATTCGGGGACGACGAGGACGAGGGAGTATCCGTCGCCATCAGCTTCGACGGGCCAGGGGGCATCGTCATCGTAGGTGAAGGAGAGGATGGGAACTCCGTCACCGCTGTTGAGGGCGATGAGTTCGCCTCCGTTGTCGAGACTTCCGGTGAAGGTGCCGCCGATGTTGAGTTGGGCTCCGAATTGCGCTTCGAAGGCGGTTTGGTTGCGGAGGATGACGAGGCGTTGCCCTGGTGCGAGAGTGGTGCCGACGGGGAAGGTGAAGGTTAGGCCGGAGGAGAAATAGGTGAGCGAGAGGTCCAATTCGACGGGGCCAATGTTCATCAATTCGAGGTATTCAGTCTCTTCATCCTGTCCCGGCGGGTTGTAGTAGATTTCGGAGAAGACGAGATTGGAGGCATTTGGCAGGGTGGAGGTTCCAGTGTGGGTGATGGTGATAGAGTCGGAACCGAGGAGGGTGCCGTCGCGATCGTAGGCGTCGAGGGTAACGGGGTTGGCCCCGGGGGAGAGGGCGACGGCGAGGGACCAGTGGCTGGTATCGGTCCAAGTGATGGGGAGGGTATTGCCGGAGGTGGCGAGGCGGATTTCATGGACATCGAGCCAGCCGGTTCCGGTCAGGGTGACGGGGGTGTCGTCGGTGGAGAAGTCGTTTCCGTTGTTGGTGGTGATGGCGAAGCCGACGGAGCCAACCTGGGAATTGACCTGGCCGAGGATGTAGTTCGAGCGGGTGTTGATGTAGCCGAGGTCGTCGGAGAAGACGTTGCCGCCGGGAACGCATTCGTCGAAGTGGGTGGTCCAGGGAGCCATCCAAGCCTGATTGTAAACGGTGGAGCAAATGTCGTAGAGGTGGCTGAGGTAGGATCGGCGGTAGCCCTGGTTGGCGATGATGCGGTTAAGCTCCGAGTTCTCGGTGATGCTGCGAGTGGCATTGAAGGAGAAGTCCATGTCGTGCGGGAAGTAGAGGATCTTCCCGTCGGGGCGGCCGTAGAATTGGCCGTTGTGGTTGGAGTTGGTGTAGAAAGAATCGCCTGCGCCGGTGGCGCAGGAGTAAGCGAGGGCTCGGAGCCATTGATCGACATCGAGGACGTCAGCGACCGAGGCGTTGAAGTCGGTGGTTGATTTGCTGAACTGCTTGCCGAGGGTCATGGCGGGTTGGAGGTCGTTCAACTCCTGGTTGTTTTTGATGAGGTAGGTCCAGCGGTAGTCTTCCGGGTTGTCGCCGATGTTATTGATATCGCGGCCGACGACGCTGTCGGGTTCGGGGATCTTGTATCCGCCGGCGTCGGTGGAGGTGGGGTAGTAGATGAGTTCGTATTCGTAGACGGTGCCGTCGGCTCCGTTGTCGTATTGATCATCGAGGTAATTGGAGCCGTAGCGTGCCAATTGAAGGATGGCAGCGCTGGTGTGGCTGGGATCGGGGGAAATCACGTAGGCGAGGTCATTGTGTTCTCCGGTGACGCCGCCGGAGGATGTGGCCATGAGGTCGAAGAGGAGTTCGCGTTGGCCGACGACCTGGCCTTCGGAGCGGTCGAGGGCGATGGTGCGATGGACCTGGCGGAAGAGGTTGTCTTTGGGGAAGCTGATGTTGAAGCCGATACGGTTGACCTGGGTGCGGGCGCGTTCCGAGCCTTTGATGCGGACGCCGGCGTCATAGTGGATGGTGCTTTCGCGGTCGATGATGGTGCAGGGAATGCGGTGATTGCTCATCACGTTGCGCGGGGTGTGCATCCAGATTTGGTCGGTGGGGTCCATGATGATGCGGATATTGTTGATGCAGCCGGTGGTGGCGGCGCGGCCGTCTTCCACCTCGAACATGGCGCGGGAATCGGGGCCGTCGGCGGGGACGAAGGAGCTGGCGCCAAGGGTGTCGGCTGCGGTGAGGTAAAATTGTACGACATTGCCCCTACTTTGTCCGGGGATAGTGCCCTGCCAGACCGGGGAGGCTCCGATCTGGCTCATGGTGACGGTGGAGAAGGCTCCGCCTTCGACGCGGTAGTGGAGGTTGACGGTGCCGAGGTCATCGGGGTCGGAAAGGTTGACCGAGATGGTGACGGGTTCTCCGGGGGCGGGGACGACGGGAGAGTGGGAGAGGTCCCGGGAGGTCGGGCCGGCGTTGGCGACGAGGGTGGAGTTGGGTTGTCCGGGGGTGCCGAGGATCTCGGGGCGTTCAAGGTGGGTGGTGAAGGGAAGCCGGTTGAAGTAGAGGCGGGTGTGGAGGAGGTGGTTCCCGCCGAGCCAGCGGGCGCGGAAGGAAATCTCGTATTCCTGTCCGTTTACGACGGCTTCGTTGTTGCGGAGGGTCGTTTCGAGATGGTTGTGCATGTGCTCGGTGGAGCCGGTGGCCTTGAGGTGAAGGACGTTGTTTCCGCCGCCATCGGGATCGGGGATGATGGTTGCGAATTGATGGGTGCCAAGGGCGCGCCAGTTGTTGAGATTATCGAAGGTGCTGTTGGTGATGAAAGGGACGGCGGAGCCATCGGGATTTTCGGTCACGGTGAGGTCATCGATGAGGATTTCGCCTTCCTCAAGGAGGCCGAAGACAAACTCACGCCATTGGTTGTCATTGCCGACGGCGCTTGAGGCGGCGGTGCCACGGTAGGTGTAGGTTTGCCAGGAAGTGCGGGAGAGTTCGTCGCTGGGTGCCCAGGCTCCGGGGAGGGCGTTGTCGGCAGTGGGGTCGCGGAGTTCGAGGGTGGAGCCGCCGGCGTCGGCTTTGGATGGCCATTGACCGCCATCGATGTAGCGGAGGGTGTCGGCAGGATTGTTGAAGGAGTCGACAAGGGTGAGCGTTTCGCCGCTGCGGCTGAGGCTGCCGGAGAAGGGGCCGAGGATGGTGATACCGGGCTGGGCCTGGGCAAGTTTGGCAGGGTTGTTGGAGAGGATCAGGTAGGCGCCAGCGGCTAGGGTGGTGTTGGCTGGGAAGGTGTAGCCAATGCCTTCGCCGAAGGACCAGTTGGAGAGGTCAAGGGCTTGGTCACCGCGGTTGTAAAGCTCGATCCATTGATCATCGGATGGGCGGGCGGGGGACGGAGGGGTGCCGGGGGCGGTGACGAGGAGAGCGTCGGCCTGGAGGTCGAAGACGACATCGCTGCTGGAGAAGGTGACCTGGTGGACTTCGACAGAAATGCGGTTCGTTCCGGTGAGGGCGGTGCCGGGAGGGATGGGAACGTCGTATTGGCCGCTGTAGGTAGCGTTGTCGATACCGGGAGGGTTGGCGAAAGTGGCGGAGGTTACGGTGCCTGCGGCGATGTTGTAGCGGTCAATTTCCACGCCGTTGAGGTAGATGACAGCGCCATCGTCGATAAGGTGATTGAGGGTGAGGCTGCCAAGGTCGGCGGCTTGGCCGGCGGTGAGGGTGAAGTCGGTCTCGAAGTAGTAGGTGACGAGGGAGGGGAATTGGGTGGTGGGGTTGGCGAGGGTGGTGGCGATGGGGAGGCCGAGGTCGGTATCGTAGGCGATGACGGAGGGGCCGGACTGCCAGCCAGCGCCGACGGGGTGGGCCTGGGTGGCCCAGTCGGAGGGGAGGGAAGGTCCGGTTTGATTGAAGCGCCAGATGGTGCCGGGTCCGATGAGGGAGACGCTTTCGGTGGTGGGGAGGAGTCCGGGGTCAGCGTTGAGGATGGGAGGGTTGTAGCAGATTTCGTTGATGATGATGTCGTGCTGGAGAGAGAAGGAATTAGGGGTGCCGGGGGTGGCGGAATTTGGGAAGATCCACTGGCCGGGGTATGCGGTGGAGAGGCCGCGGAGGCGGTTGGTGATTTCCCGGCCGTCGGCGAGGGAGGCACCACTGGGAGGGTAGAGGAAGACCTTGTCGTTGCTGGCGGGGATGACGCCGAGTTCGGTCTGGGTGAGGAGGAGAAGGTTGCCGGGGTTCAGGGTCGTTGAGGGAAGGGTGATGGTGGTGGGGGAGGAGCCGGTGATGGTGAGGGTGTATCCGGTGGTGTCGATGGGGGAGGTTCCGGGGTTGGTGAATTCAATGAAGAATCCGGGATCTCCGGCGGGGGAGATTTCGTGAAGGGTGAGGGAGGTAAGGGTGGTGAGATCGGCGGGGGTTTCGGTAGCTTCCAGGGTTGCGGAGAAGGAGGTGTTATTGTCCCCGGCGGCGGTGTGGAGGGAGACGGCGAGGACGTTGGGGCCGTTGAGGAGGGAGGCGGAGGGGATGGTGAGGAAGCCGGAGGAGGCTGGTGAGGAGATGTTGGAAAGGGCGTCGGTGGTGTGGGAGAGGGCCCCGGCGGGAAGGTTGGTGCGGGCGACTTCGATGCCATTGAGGTAGAAGGCAGCGCCGTCGGCGAGTTGATGGTTGAGTCTTACCGAGGTGTTTGCGGGGGTGCCGGTGAAGGTGAAATTTTGGCGGAAGTAGGTGGTCCCTGCGGTTTCAGAAAGGGCAGTGGTGACGGCGGAGCCGGGGAAGGCGGTGTCGAGTCCGTAGCGTGATTCGAGGTAGGCTCCGACGGCCTGGAATTCGGCGTCGGTGAGTTCGTCTTCGTAGATGAGGAGTTCGGCGATGTCGCCATTGAAGCCGGCATTGATGTTGGTGGCGTGAGAGCCGATGACGATGGGTTGGGGCGTGAGGGTGGCTCCGCTGTCCCCTTCGGTGGTTTCGAGGGTGCCATCGACCCAGAGTTCGAAGCGGTTGGAGGTGGTGTTTCTGCGGAGGGCAACGATTTGGAAGCTGGTGGTGGAGATTGGGGAGGTGGAGACGGGGCCGCCGAGTCCGGTGTTGTTGTCGTAGCGTTTTTGGAAGCCGAATCGCCCGCTGTCTGACTTGAGTGAGGTGAGGGGAGGGTCTGAGACCGAGGGATCGCGGTCCCAAATGTAGGGTCCGGCGCCGTTGCTGACTCCTCCTGATCCGGGGGGGGAGTTGGCTTTGACGACGGCGAAGTAGACGAAGCCTGAGTTTCCGGGAATGCCGGGTGAGGTGGCGGTGCGGAATTCGTCGTTGCCATCGAAACGGACGGCGGGTTCGCCGCTGGGGGTGGCATTGGTGGCGAAGGTGGGGTTGCCGCCGGCGGTGGCGGATTGGGTTTGGCCATCATCGGTGGCGGTGTCTGGCCAGGTGGTGAGGGTTTGCCCGTTGGAGGCACCTGTGATGTCGGCGGCGCGGAAGCGTTCGACGAGGTGGTCGGTGACGGTGAGGTTGGCAGGTCCGGCGGTGCCGGTGCCGAAGAGGCTTTGGCCGTTGCTCCAGGAGGCATCGTTGAAGGAGGAGGTGTTCCAGGTGGCAGCGGGGGCGGTGCCGGAGTCGTTAAAATTCCAGGTGGCATCGTTCGCGATGAAGATGTGGGGGATGGGAAGTCCGGGTTCGGGGAAATTGCGTGCGCCGGGGGTGCCGCCGAGTTGGCTGCTGGCGCGCCAGGAGGCGCTTTTGGAGGAGAGAAGGTTGGGGGTGAGTTTGGCGAGAGTAGCGCCGGAGCCGTCGGGGCCGAAGGGCCACTGGCCGGAATCGCCGTATTCGACCTCGTCCATGAGGCGATTGGATTTGTTGCGGAGTTCGATTTTTTCGCCGCTGTTAGAGAGGGATCCGGTGAAGGGACCGACGACATCGGTTCCGGCGAGGGCGGGATCGGAGGGGTCATTGGCGAGAATGAGGTATCCGCCGCCCGGGATGGTGGTGCCTGAGGGGATGGTGAAGGAAACGCCATCGGTGATTTGCCAACCGGAGAGGTCGACGTTGATGGCCATTTGGTTGTGGAGTTCGATCCATTCCGAGGTTCCTCCTGTGCCCGAGGGATTGTAGTGAATCTCATTGAGCGTGACCACGCTGTCGACCGCTTGGAGTGAGAGGGCAGAGAGTGCGAAGAGGTGGAGCGGGCGGATCATGGTAGTCGGGAATTGAGGGAGGTAGCGGGGGCTAAAAAGGCGGCACTCTCCAAGAGAAGTGCCGCCTGAAAGGTTGTTGGCAAGAACTGTCGGTGACAGGGTCTAGCGACGTCGGCGGGCGATCAGTCCGAGCATGGCCAGGCTGGAAAGCAGGGCGCTGCTTGGCTCAGGGATGACGGAGACGGTGAGGTTGTCGACGAGGCTGGGGTCGTTTTTGCCGAGTTCCATATACATGGATCCACCGTTGCTGTCCCAGGTGAAGCTGTCGCTGGCGACCTGGGTGCCATTGACCTTGGAGGTCGCGGTGACGCTGGCTCCGTCTGCAAAGGAGTTGAAGGCGTAGGAGATCTCGACGTGGCTAGGGCCGGCGGTGGCGGTGAAAGCTCCTCCTGCACCGAGGTTGAGGAGGTTGTCGAAGCGCTCGGTGTCGCCATCCTGGCGGAAGAGGATGCCGTAGTCGTCATCGGTGAGGTTTCCGTTGTCGGCGTTGATGGTGCCGACCTGGAAGGAGATCCAATCCCTGGTGGTGGTACCGGAAGGGGTGTAGTCGAAGCTGACGGTGAAGCCGCCGGCTCCGAGGATGGCAGTTCCGGTGGTCCCGGAGGCCCAGTCGTATCGGTTGTCTCCTCCAAAAGGTCCGGCGGAGTTTTCAAAGCGGACGCCATTGCTTCCAGTAGGGAGCGAAAGCTGGTTGTTGCTGATGTGTTGTTGGAAGCCGTACGAGCGGAGGACGATGTCACCGCCGGCGGTTCCAGAGAGGCGGCCTGCGGTGGGAGCGGCGTCGAAGTTGGTGGTGTCTGCGGTGTCGAAGTTATCCTGGAAGAGGATGACTCCGAAGGCAGGGCTGCCGAGGAGGAGCGGAAGGACCGCAATGGATTTCAATTTCATTTATTATAGGTTTGTTGGGATTTTTGTGTGTGGATCTTATTCTTCAATCCGGAAGAATTTGGAGAGGTCCAGGGTTTCGCTGGCCGGGATGACGGCCTGGCCTGCGCCGGTGAAGTCGGTGGTGACGTTCAGGGGTGGGTTGAGGGCGACGAAGGGGCTGGCGAGATCGGGAGATTTCGTGACTTGGTAGCCTGTGGAGGGGCGGCCCTGGAAGGCAATCACGAATTGTCCGGCGGGAGTCACGGTGGTGTTGGAGATCGTGATGCCAGCTTGGCCGGTGGAGACTTCGTTGGTGAGGCCGTAGAGGTGGTAACTTCCGCTGGTGGCGGGGTTACAGAGATCAAGACTTGCATCGATGATGAGTTCGGTCCCCTGGGCGGTGTAGTTGAAGTTGAGGTAGTAGGCGTCCTGATGGTTGCCGGTTCCGGTCAGAGCGCCGGGGCGATCTTCGGGGAGGGCACCGTAAGGCTGGACGATTTCGGTTCCGTTGGTGAAGACGAGGTCGATGGGGCGGTTGGACCCTTCGGTATCCCAGAGGCGGATGTAGAGGCGGAGGTCGTAGGTGACGCCGGGAGTGAGGTTGGAGAGGGTGTATCGCTGGCTACTGCCCGGGGTGTAACCGTTTCCGGAGTAAACGAAGCTTTCGAGGAGGGAGAGGACGCCGGGTCCGGTGACGCCGCCGTCGGCCGGGATCCAGTCGCCGTTGTTTTGGAGAACCTGGTTGAGGGTTTTCCCATTGGGGTCCCAGGCGAAGTTTAAGGGAGTCTCGGTCGTTGAGAGGGGGCTGAATGAGACGCCATTGACGAAAGCGCCTGTTCCGCCGGAGATGGTGTGGGTGTATTCCTTGGTGGAGTTGATGTCGCTGCTGAGATCGTCGGTGATCTTGGCGATGGTGACGCTGGAGCTGATTGAACCGGGGTGGGAGGCTGCGCTGCTGGGGTTGGTGTTGTTGGCGATTTCCCAGTTGTCGCGGGCGTAGTCACCGTCGCTGTCGCAGAGGGCGGGGTTGGTGCCGGTGTCGTTGAGGTCCTGGAAGATGCCGGTGTTGGTTTCGACGAGGTCGGAGAAGCCATCGAGGTCGGTATCGGCTTTGGTGGGGTCGGAAACGGCGCGTGGGGCGACGGGGAAGAGTTCCTGTCCATCGTTGAGACCATCGCTGTCAGTGTCGGTTTTGGTGGGGTCGATGTCGGGGTAGGCTCCGAGCTCGGGGAGTCCGCCAATACTTGCGAGGAATTCCTGGAGGTCGGTAAGAGTGTCGCTGTCGGCATTTTCGGTTCCGGCGGCTCCGGAGAGGAGGTTGAGATCGGGAGCCCAAAGGAGTTCCCAGTCATCGGTGAGGTTGTCGAGGTCGTCGTCTTTAATGAGAGTAAGGATGAAGATTTGCTCGGCGGTTTCGGTGGTGCCGGTTCCTGCGATGCGAACGCTGAAGGTTTGACCATTGGTGGAGGCAAGGCCGGAGAAGTCAAAGTTGCTGACTTCGAGTTGAGAGCCGTTGATTTGGAATTTGGAGTTGTCGGTGTCGCCGATCCCCGGGGCGAAGGCGAAAGTGGAGTTGTCAGGATTTCCGTTGGATGCCGCGGTGAGATTTCCGACCAAACCTCCCTGCGATTCTCCCGAGCGGAAGGTTATTTGATCGAGGGCGAGGAGGTATCCCGAGTCGTCGAGGAGGGAGACGGTGAGGTTGTCGGCGAGAAGGTTGGGGTCGTTTTTGCCGAGTTCCATGCGCATTTCCCCGCCATTGGAATCCCAGGTGAAGGTGTCGCTGGCAACCTGGACTCCATCGACCGAGGAGGTGGCATTGACGGTGGCTCCGTCAGCAAAGGAGGTGAAGGCGTAGGTGATTTTGACGTGGCGCTGGCCGAGGGTGGCGAGGAAGGAACCGCCTGCGCCGAGGTTGACGGTGTTGTCGAAGCGCTCGGTGTTTCCATTCTGGCGGAAGAGGATGCCGTAGTCGTCATCGGTGAGGTTTCCGTTGTCGGCGTTGATGGTGCCGACCTGGAAGGAAATCCAATCGGGGGTGGTGTTGCTGGCGGGGGTGTAGTCGAATTCGACGGTGAAGCCGCCGGCTCCGAGGATGGCAGTTCCGGTGGTCCCGGCGGCCCAGTTGAAGCGGTTGGCGCCTCCGAAAGGTCCGGCGGAGTTTTCAAAGCGGACGCCATTGCTTCCAGTAGGAAGCGAAAGCTGGTTGTTGCTGATGTCTTGTTGGAAGCCGAATGAGCGGAGGACGACGTCACCGGCGAGGGTTCCGGAGAGGCGGCCTGCGGTGGGAGCGGCGTCGAAGTTGGTGGTGTCGGCGGTGTCGAAGTTATCCTGGAAGAGGATGGTTTGGCCGAAAAGTGGGGTTGATCCGAGGATCAAGGGGAATAGGAAGCGTTTCATATTTTGGTGCAGGCTGGAGGATTGTGATAACCGAAGTAAGTCGACTTCTCAACATGATATTTCTCCGGTGATCGGTTTCTGACTGAAAAAATAAAATCTTTCGCAATTTTCAGCGATTTTTCCACCCGGTGGCTTCGATGCGGTGGATTTCTTCCTCGATATTGAGTCCTTCGTAAAAGGAGACCCAACCGTTGAGTTTGATGGTTTCCCCAGAGTGGCACATGGGGAGGAAGGGGTCGGCATGGATGCAGGGGCATTCTGGAATTTCCCAGATCCTCTTGGCGCTTTCCCAGGAGGTGATGACCCATCTTTCGCCATCGCGGCTGCGGCAGGCTTGATAGCCGTCGAGGGTGAAGGTGTCTCCTTCTTGCTGGGTTTCAAATCCCCGGGCTCTCCCGAGGAGGACGCAGTTTTGAATGCCGATGTCTTTCAGGGGGCCTGCGCTCCCGTTGTGGATCTCGAGAGTGAGGTGGACGGCCTCCGGAGCGGGTTGGACCTGGACTGCGAATTTGATGCCATTGGGGAGGATACGGCTGGATTCAAGTTGTCCGTGTTTTTTACGGATCCATTCCTGGGGGGGGAGGATGATGTTTTGGCGTTCCCAAATGGTCGCGGTGTCCGAGTGAGCGATGTAAAAGAGGGTCCCTCCGATGTTGATGGCTTCCGGGACATCGAGAACGAGGTAGCCTCCATCGTCCCAAGGGGGGAAGACGCTGACTTTGGTTTCCCGTTGGGGGTTGATGGCGTGCTCCAGATAATCGGTGCGGGGGTGTCTTCCTCCGGGGTATGGGAGGGTGGTTAGGGTGCTGGGGTTTCTCGCCGGTGCCTTGTCCTGGCGGATGTTGAGGCGTGCCAGAGCGGCGAGGATTTCCTCTTCTGTGAGGCCGGTCGCGGCTGAGATTTCCCGGGTTTCAAAGTGGTGATACCAGACCATGTTCTCGAGCCAGTATTTCAAATCAGCGTCGTCCTTGGGAGCGCGGTGCCAGAGGCTGGTGACGATGTGTGGGGGGGTCGGGGGGGCGACGGGGTCGGGTGGGTGGGAATTTTGGTAGACCAGAAACCCCACTCCCAGGAAGCCGAGGAGGATGACGAGGAGGAGGGGGAGGGAGTTAGAGAGGGTTTGTTTTCCGGCGTCGGAAGTTTTGTTCCTTTCCGGGAGAGAGGTGGTGCTGCCGGCGCGGCCGATGAGGGCTTCCTGGGTTTGCCTGACTATCACGCGGCGGTCCCGGCCCCGGCCTTCGACGACAAATCTCCGGCTTTGGATGAGTTCGAAGCGGGTGGGATTGAGGCACTCGGAGAGGTCGGCATCGAAGCGCATTCTTTGGGCGCAGTATTCTGCGGCTGCGGGCTCGCTGCCGAGCCGGACCTCGAGGCACCGTTGTTCGTCTTCCGAAAGGGTTCCGTCGATGAGGCCTTCAACGAGGTGAAAGAGTTCGTCGTCCAGGTCACCGCAGGAAGAGATCTCGCCGCTCATTCGATTTCCTGATCCAATTTTGTCTCCATGCATTTTTTCAATGCGGTGCGGAGGCGCTCGAGTTGTTTGTAAACCGAGTTCATTGAGCGCGAGAGCTGCTTTGCGACCTTGGAGAGATCCTCGCTGCTTCCCTGGCTGTATCGGGCCTGCAGGATGCGCTGTTGGGTTTTAGGCATGGACTCGATGCAGCGTTCGAGGGCGCGAAGCCGGGTTTCGGTGGGCGATTCTTGCTCGAGTGAGGTTGAAATGATCAGCTCGCTAATCTGTTCGGCGACCTCGGGATTGAGGAAAACAACAGTGCTTGGTTTGTTTTTTTTGAGCCAGCTGAGGGCTTTGAAGCGGGCGCAGGTAAAGGAATAGCGGCGGAAATCCTCGAGGTCCCAATTTTGTTGAAAGTGTTGCCAGATGGTCACGGATGCTTCCTGGAGGCAGTCTTCAATGGCTCCGCTGTCCCGCAGGATGGTCCGGAGATATGCTGAAAGGGTGGGGCGAACCTCGATCAGCATGGAGGAGAACCGCTCTGCGAGCGACGAGCTTTCCCGGGACAGGCCGTCACAATTCAGCACTGGGATTTCCTCTTCAGGAAAAATCAGGGCGTGATCTCGTGTCGCGGCGATGTGCATCAGTCCGTCGACTTTTTTAGGGACTTACAATTTTGCTGTCTAGGTCGAAAAGGAGAATCAACGGTTTGGTTTAAGAATTGACCGCTGATGGTTTTCCGCCTTTTGTTAGATTCCTGATTCTTAATAACATTCTTGTAAAGAGTTTGTTATGGGTGGTCTTCATTTTACTGGAGTGCCAGGGCGGGCCGCAAAGAGCTATCCAGGTGTGCGAAAATATTTTCGGAAGTCTAGGATTGAGCGCGTTGTTCGCTCATCCAAGTGTAAATCATGACCCAGAGTGAGAGGGCGAGGGCGAAGAGGGGGATTTGCAGAAGCGGCGGGAGGGAGTAGAGGATGGAGACGACGGGAATCCAGACCCCCCAGGTCGCCACGAGGGTAGGAACGACGGTGCTGCGATAGTAGTCGCGGGTGAAGTATTTGCCGAGCCCGCGCAGCGGGTAACCGGCGTTCTTCCAATCGTAGGCAAAGGAGTTCACCGGGCCGGCGAAGAGGGGATTGAAGACGAATTGGTCAATGATGACCTTTGTGGCGACCACGCTGAAGGTGACTTCAACGCCGAACCAATCGGCCTGGCGACGGTAGAAGAAATCGACGAGGGCTCCCGACCACGCCCAGTGGAAGGCCGCGAAGAGGAAGTTCCCGAGGTTGGCGCGAATGAGTTTTCCTTTTTGGAAAATGGTGATGCGCATCACTTCCGGAATGATCGCGCCGGCGATGATGGAGGCCACGATGGAATAGCCGTATCCCCACTTCTCCTTGAGCGCGGCCAACTTGTTGAGGAGCTCGGTGGTGGGCGGGTAGAAGTAGTAGCCCAGCAGCAGGGCGAGCATGATGGACTGGAGAATGAGGCCCGGGATGATATTGGCGCGGGCAGCCCGTAGCCCAGCGGCCCACGGGGCTTCCTGTTTCACGGCTTGGGCGCTTTGGGGCATCGCGGGGGAATCTGGGTGGAAGCGGGGAATCTGGCAATGCGATACCGAAGCATTGCCAGATGGCTCTCCATCCCTATGGTTGCAAGATGATCCGGTTGAACCTTTCTGCGCCCGGCGCCCTTTTTCTGATGCTCCTTCCCCTGTCTGCCCAAAACCTTCCCGATGGAGCCCTGACTCCGGCCCTTCTTGAAAGCCTCCGCGAGGGATACGAAATGAAGGACGGCGATCTCGCCCGGCACAATGCCATCACGAACAACGATATCGATTCCCTCGCGCTCAACCGGACCATCGTTGCGGGAGAAGACGGGCTCTTCAGCCATCGCATTAAGACCAAGGGGATCACGAACCAGAAATCCTCCGGCCGTTGCTGGATGTTTGCCGGTCTCAACACGATGCGCCCCCGCATCATTCATGAACTTAAGATCGATGATTTTGAATTCTCCCACGCCTATCTCCAGTTCTGGGACAAGATGGAGAAATCCAACCTCTACCTCGAGGACATCATGGCCCTCCGCGACGTCGACCGGCTGGATCGCGAGTGGCTCCTCGTCAACGAGTGGAACACCGGAGACGGCGGATGGTGGAATTACGTCACTGGCTTGATCGAAAAATACGGCGTCGTTCCTGCCTCCGTCATGCCCGAGACGCACAGCAGCGAGAATACCAATACCATGAATACCATCCTCGGTCGCCTCTTGCGGGCCCAGGCGGTGGCCCTCATGAAGTCGCACAAGGAAGGCGCGACGCTCGAAGCTCTCCGTAAGCAAAAGGAGAAATCACTCGAGGAAGTGTATCGCTTCCTCACCCTGAACCTTGGCGAGCCGCCGGTGGAGTTCGAATGGCGCTACCAGGCCAATCCTAAAAAGGATGAGGACGACAAGGACGACAAAAAGGAGGAGGAAGAGGAATCACCCAAGGTTGAAAACGAACGCTTGAGCGAGCCCAGGACCTACACCCCGAAGTCCTTCTACCACGAATTCGTGGGCCTCGATCTCCAACAATACGTTTGCCTCCAGCACGATCCCAGCCAGCCCCTCAATCGTCACTACCAGTTCGACCGGGCCTCCAACATCGCCGGGAAAACCGATATGGACTTTGCCAATCTCGAGATCGAAACGATCAAGAGCATCGCGGTGAAATCCGTCCTCGCCAACGAGCCGATGTGGTTCGCGGCCAATGTCAGCATCGACCAGTCGTCCAAGCACGGCCTCATGGAGCACAATCTCTTCGACTACGAGACCCTCTTCGGGCTCGATCTCGCAATTTCCAAAACCGACCGCTCCATCTTCGGGGTGGGTGCTTCCAATCATGCCATGGTCCTCATGGGAGTCGATCTCAAGGACGGCAAGCCGCAGAAGTGGCTCGTCGAAAACAGCTGGGGCGGGGAAAAAGGGAACAAGGGCACGTGGACCCTCTATGATCGTTGGTTCGATGAATACGTCACGACCGTGATCGTGAACCGGGCTCACGTTCCCGCTGAGGTTCTCGCAATCTTCGAGCAGAAGGCCGAGTCCCTCCCCGCGTGGTATCCCGGCGCGCCGGGCATCCGCGAGTAGATTGCCGGTTTAAACCTTTCCGATCTTCCGTGACCCGATGACCAGGGTCACGAGGGCGGCACTCCAGGTCACGAAGCAAATCCCCCACCAGATTCCCCAAAGGCCCCAGCCCAAGGTGAAGGCGAGGGTGTGGAAGACGATGATGGGCGCCACGAGCTGGCGGTAAATCCCGATGATCAGTCCGTAAACCGGGCGCTTGATTCCCAGGAGCGCGAAGACCGTCACGAAGAGAATAGGGTAGGCCGCCAGGGTCAGCGAGGCCGTGAGGAGGTAGTCGCGGCCGTGGGAGATGACGAGGGGATCGTCGGTGAAAAGTCGCATCGCGGGATCGCGGACCAGGTAAACGATCAAGCCGCCCACCAGCATCAAGCCGGCCCCGAATTTGACGTTCGTGATCCACGCTTCGCGGACGCGGTCCAGTTTGCCGGCGCCGTAGTTTTGGCCCACGATGCTCATCACCGCGACATTCAGGCCGATCGCGGGCATGAGGAGAATTTGCTCAATACGGACCGCGATTCCCGAGGCCGCCACCGCTTCCTTGCCGAAATGCTGCACAAACCAGGTGATCACGAAGATCCCGATCGCCACGGTGAGCATATTCAGGGCGGCAGGAACGGCCTGCCCGGCGAGGCGGAGGAGGACAGTGCGGACCGGCTTGACCTCTTGCCAGGTAAAGTCGGCGTAGGCTTCCGATTTTCGAACGTGGCTCCACAGGTAGGTTGCTCCGCCCATCTGGACCAGCACGGTGGCGAAGGCAATTCCGCCCACGCCCATTCCGAGTGAGATAAAGAGGGGATTGAGCCCGATGTTGGCCAGAAATCCGGCGATCAGGAAATTACGATAAGGCAGGGTGTCCCCGGTGGATGAGAGCGCTGAGTTCAGGACCATGGGCAGGAGGAAAAGGATCCCGCCCGCCAAAATGACATTCATATAGGCCAGCGAGGTTTCGAGATACGATCCCTCCGCGCCCAGTTGTCGGAAAAGCCACGGGGTGACGAGCCAGCCGAGGATGGAAAGAACCAACCCGGCCGCCGTAGTGAAGAAAAGGGCCTGGCCGAAGACGAGGCGGGCGTCCTTGGGATCGTCCGCGCCGAGGGCATTGGCGAGGAGCGAGGTGCTACCCTGGCTGATGCCACTGCCGATCGCGATTAGGATGAAAAAGACCGGAAAGGAGAGCGAAAGCGCGGCGAGGGCCTCGGTTCCCAACCACCCGGCGCAGTAGGTGTCCACCACGTTGAACATCGTGTTGAAAAAGAGCCCGATGCTCATCGGCAGGGCGATTTTCCAGGTTAGCCGGGGGATGGAGTCGGTGGTGAGGGAAAGTTTACGGCTCATGGAGGCTGGGCGGCGATGATCGCTGCGACCCGCGCACGATGAATGCCCAGATGCACGCTGGCGAGCGCAAGCCATCGCAAAGCAGCAGCCGGGTGGGGAAAAATTTCACCGAGCTTTCACCGTCGCTTCATCAAACGTTCACCCCGACCGTCCATTTCCATGGGCCATGAACGTACGTCTCTCCCATTGCGCTCTCGTCTCCGGCTGCCTCTGCGGCCTCGCGCTCGCCCTCACCGTGCTTTTTGACCGGACGGCGACACGGGGTTTGGAAATC
>CAWUTG010000005.1:0-17141 GCA_963925135.1 uncultured Verrucomicrobiales bacterium
ATCATCCACCGTCCAGCGGGTCACGAGCGCAAAGCTCGCATCCACTGCCGCGATCACCACTGCCGAAACCGCGAGCGGGATCATGAGCTGCTTGTAGCCCATCGCGAGACGAAAGACCTTCTTCCACAAGCCCATCTCAAACTTCTCGCTGAAGGCGTCTTCCGGCATTTCGTTACTCATGATTCAGCGGGGTTTGAGA
Organism: uncultured Verrucomicrobiales bacterium; assembly: GCA_963925135.1. Classification (GTDB taxonomy): domain Bacteria; phylum Verrucomicrobiota; class Verrucomicrobiia; order Verrucomicrobiales; family Akkermansiaceae; genus SW10. Next base: position 200 of record CAWUTG010000005.1, read on the forward strand.
GTTCATTTTCGAGGGCGGTTTGAATCGTCCACAGCCGACGATAAAGGCCCTCAGACTCCACCAATTCCGCATGCGTGCCCTCCTGAATAATACGCCCACTTTCCAAAACAATGATCTTATCAGCGTGGGCCAAGGTCGAAAGCCGATGCGCGATCACCAAGGTCGTCCGCCGCCCATGACGGCTCCGCAGCGCTTCCAAAATCGTCGCCTCCGTCTCGGCATCAACCGCACTCAGCGCATCATCAAGTAACAATACCGGAGTGTCCTGTAAAAGCGCCCGCGCCAGCGCCACCCGCTGACGTTGCCCACCAGAAAGCGTCACCCCGCGCTCCCCAATCTGGGTCCCATACCCCTCGCCAAAGCTCGAAATAGTCTCGTGAATATCCGCCAAGCGTGCCGCCTCCGTGACATCGGCATCCATTGCCCCGTCCTGGCTCAAGCGGATGTTTTCCCCAATCGATTTCGAGTAGAGAAACGGCTCCTGCATCACCACACTAAACTGCGAACGCACCCACTGCCGGTCCAGCTCCTTCAACTCATGGCCATCAAATTTGATCGACCCCGATTCGTAATCATAAAGCCGTAACAGCAAGCTCATGATCGTGGTTTTCCCGGAACCCGATGGCCCTACAATCGCCAGCGTCTCCCCCGATTCCACCGTGAAAGAAATGCCCTTCAACTCCATCTCATCTTCCCCATACCCAAACACCAAATGCGCCACCGAAATTCCGCCCCCGACCGCCGACGGAGTCACGGTAGCCTCCGAAGAACTCTCCTTGGATTCCGACAAAATCTCGCCCATCCGGGTTAAGGCCACCACCGACTTCCCAAGCTCCGTTAACGTCCGCCCCATCTGGCGCACCGGCCAAAGCAACATGTTCAAGAACATCAAAAATGCAAACAAGGTCCCCACCGTCAGCGATCCGGTCGCAATAAAATATGCTCCGAAAAACAAAACCAAGCCCTGCTGAATCAACACTACCAAATCCGAGATCGACCAATACCAAGCCATCAAACGCAGGAGCCGCAGACTCCGATCCCGATAGAGTTGGTTCGGCTCCGCAAACTTCGAGATCTCAAATTCCTGCCGCGCAAAAGCACGCACCACCCGCAGGCCTGTCAGGTTCTCCTGCACCACCCGCGTCACCTGTCCCTCCGCTTCGGCCACCTCCTTGAAGAGATGCTTCACCCGACCCACATAAATGTATCCGAACAGGACCAGTGGTACCACCAGCACAAAAGAAATCGCCGCCATCCGACCATCCAAGAGAATCATTAAGGGCAACGCCGTTAGCAAAAGCAGCAGGGAATTACTCACCTCCACGACCTGGCTCGACAAAGCCAGCCGTAAGGTTTCCACGTCCGAAGTGCAACGCTGGATCACATCCCCCGTCTCCGCCCGGTCGTGATACTTCGCCGGCAGCCGCTGAAGATGATCATAAAGCCGGTCCTTCAATCGCCGCGCAATCCCATCCGAAGCCTGCGCCGCAAAACGACTCTTCAGGTAAGCAAACACTCCCGCCACCAAGGTCAGTGCCACCATCAACAAAGCCGGAAACCACAAGCGCTCCCGCACAAACTCCGCCCCGCCCATCATCGCGATCACTGCGGAGGTCAGCCGCCCCTCATCCGGCTCCCGCGAGAGCGCAAAATCAATTGTCGCACTCGCCACCAGGGGTGTTACATAATTGATCGCGGTGAAAACAAACAAGGCTGCAATCGCCCAGGCATAAGTCCCCCGAAACCCACGCATCAACTCCCACAGCAAACGCAGCGGTGATAATTTTGATAAGGGTTCCCCGTTAGAAGCCATGCTGTAAGTCCTAGCAATACCGCTTTTGATTCAAGGCGAAAGCTTGCGGATCGTTTCCGAAAGGGCATCGAGGCCACGTCCAATTTCCTTAAAGAACGAAGGGTCGTGTGCGACAACCATGAAGTTGGGGTGCTTTTCCCAAATCGCACGCAGTCGTGAATTCAATTCCACCGCTTCATCCATCGATTCGCTGCGGATCGGGTTCCCGCCCTCAATCCCCATTCCGCCAACCGCTGCGCTTTCGAAGAAAATCATCGTAGCCGCTTCCGGAACGATCACGATTTGTGCACCGATCTCTCTTCGAAAAAAATCGAGCGCGGTGGTCTTCCCTCCGCCTGGTCCCCCAGTCACGACCACTCGACGCCTTTTCTGGGTTTCGTTTTTGCGCATGGCTCATGATCAGATGATACGACCACCCAGCGCAAGCCCCGCAATCCCGAATACACGAATGCCATTCGAGGAATTAAGAGAAAGGATCTTGTTCACGCCGAAGGGCAGGAGGTTAGAGCAACAACATATTTCACTTTCCAAAAAGCGCCTCTTTGAGCAGAGGCTTTTCGGATTCTTCGTCCCAGTAGGCAAAGTCGGCTTTCCAGTCCCAGAGAGTCCAGAGGATGTTGCGCTCTTCGGCAAGAGACCGGACCTCATGGGTGTAGCGGGCACGGCTTGCTGGATCAGCGAAAGTGCTGGCGCCGAATTCACCCAGGTGGACGGGCCGGCCGCTCGCTTTCCAGCCATCAACAAATTGCTGTTGAAAGGCATCGGGGCGCTGGTGAAGTCATCGAAATGATGCCAATCGATGATGACGTGCATCTTCTTTTCCAAGGCACGATTGATGATGGGATCGATCTCGGTGAGGAGCTTGGGCGAAATCTCGGAGCGGCCGTTTTTACGAATGAGATAGTGCTGCCAGGAAATGGGAAGGCGCAGGTGATCGAAGCCCTCGGCGGCGGCGTGGTCGACGTCTTGCGGGGAGTATTCGATTTGCCAGGAAAAGGGCGGAGCGACTTCCCAGGGGTTGCCAAAATTGATGCCCCGCTGGATCTCGCGGGCGGCGGCGTGGGCCGGAGTTTTCTGGCCGAGGGGAAACAGTTTTTCAGATCCGGGAGGCGAGGCCGCTTTCGCAAAAAGGGTGAGCAAGACGGGGACTCCCGCTTTGACGGCGATGGACTGGGCAATGGGCGTGTTGTTCCATGCAGGAGCGATGTTGTCGCCATCGAGGGCGACTTCATTGACGATGAGCCACTGACCAAAAGGAATTTCGGGTGACTGCCAGGATCGAAACCCCGGACCTTCTTTTTCCTCGAACGATAGGTTGGCGAGGGTCGCTCCGGTGAGACTGAGTTGATCGTAGAGGACGTATTCGGGAGCGGATTTTTCATTCCAGGGACCGAGGAGAGAAAGAGTGACCAGAGTGTCGGTTTCCGAGGTGAAGTTGATCGTCGCTCTTTTCCAATCGTCGGTGGTAATGGGAATAATGACGTCGCTAAGGCGGGCTTTTTCGGCCTGCGTGGCAAGCCAATTACCCGGGGAGATCGTGCCGTCGGGGCTGGTGATTTTCAGCGGTGCGGAGTCGGCGGGCACCTCTAACCAAATACGGGCACTGAATGCGGTCATGGGAGTGGGCTCGGCGGGGCTCGGCGGAGGCAAAACCGGCAAGGAATAAAACGGCAGTGCAAATTGAGCGGGTCATGGAAAAAAACATTGAGGATTCGGCGGGAGAACAGACAGCATTAAGAGTGTTCTGGCAACCTTTTCAGAAAGGAGGAAGACGGCGGGCCTTTGTCCCGTTTGAGCGATGAGGGAGCTCTTTCGCCCTTATCTTACACGAAGCTGACAGTGTTCAGTCGTTGGAAGGGTAGAGTTAATGATGCGCGCTCAAGTTTATCTTCCCCTCTTGCTGCTGTTAGCGGTCGTTCTGGCTGTTGTGTATGTGGCCTGGCCTGAGAAAGTGGAAGAACCCGACACCTGGACCGAGCAGGGAGCGTGGTATAAGGGGAATACACATACCCATTCATTGTGGAGCGATGGCAATGACTTCCCCGAAATGATCGTCGATTGGTACAAAAACCAGGGTTATGATTTCCTCGCCTTGTCGGATCACAACGTCCTGAGTCGAGGAGAAAAATGGATGGGCGTGAAGGAGATTGAGAAGCGCCGCAAGTTGGGAGGATCAGGCACCCTCGATCACTATCTCGAAAAGTATGGGGATAATTGGGTGGAGTTGCGCGGCGAAGCGGATGCCCGGGAAGTGCGTCTCAAAACGCTGGAGGAAATTCGCCCCCGCTTTGAGGAAGAGGGAAAATTTCTGCTCATCGAAGCCGAGGAAATTACCGATAAGTTTCGACAATTTCCGGTGCACATCAATGCGATCAATGTTGGGGAGCCCATCATCCCGCAACATGGTGACTCGGTAGTGGAAACAATGCGCAACAACTTACGAATGGTGGAGGAGCAATCGAAGCGTTTGGGACGCCCTATCCTGACCCACCTCAATCACCCAAATTTTCATTGGGCCATCACCCCCCAACAATTGGCCGAAGTGGTCGAAGAGCAGTTCTTTGAAGTATACAACGGGCATCCGGGAATCAACCACCTTGGGGACGATGATCGTCCGGGCGACGAAGCAATTTGGGACATTGCCAACACCCTGCGTCTTCTCGTTCACAACGCACCTCCCCTCTTCGGGGTCGCGACAGATGACTCACATCATTATCATGGCGGCGACGTCTCTCCCGGCCGTGGCTGGGTCATGGTATGGTCGGAATCGCTGGAAGCAGATCAGCTGGTCAAGGCCATGCAAAAGGGCGAATTCTATGCCTCAAGCGGGGCTGTTTTGAAGTCGATCGACTACGATCAAGGGGCACGAAAGCATGTCGTGGAAATGCAAGAGGAGAAAGGTGTGAAGTATGAGACGAAGTTTATCGGAACCCACCGAACGACTCCCGAAATCACGGGCGAGGTCTTTGCCACAGTGACTGGTAATCGCGCGGAGTATGAATTGACCGGTGACGAGCTCTACATTCGGGCGGTGGTGACCTCTTCCCGGCCCCATCCCAATCCCTCCTACGACGGTCAGCGGGAGCAAGCCTGGACCCAACCCATCGGCTGGAGGCGAAATCTTCAATCGAAATAGCAGTGCCGAACGCTGAGAGGCCTCCGGTTGCCTTGATCACTCTTTCCAATTCAGCCCCTCGGAGATGGGCGAGAGAATTTCGTAGCCCGTTTCAGCGACGAGAACCATGTCCTCAACCCGGACGCCTCCGAGGACCGAGGAATACAACCCGGGCTCCACCGTGAAGACCTCGTTCTCGAAAATCTCACCGCCACCGTGGTCGAGCAAAATGGGCTCATGAACCTCCAGACCAATTCCGTGCCCCGTGCCGTGCGGCATGGTGGGCACCGCCCGATCATGGGGCGCATCACCGCGCACCATCATGAACCCCTGTTTCTCAAGCACCGCAATGGTGGCCAGGTGGACGGCCTCTCCGGTGGTCCCCGCCTTCAGAGCGGAGCACCCGGCGGCCTTTGCTTCACAAACCGCGGCATGCATTTTCTTCAACTCGTCGGACGGCTCGCCGCAGACCACTGTTCGCGTCATGTCCCCGTTGTAACGGGTCGCGTTATCCATCGGGAAGATATCAACAACCACCGGGAGGCTTGCCTTCAGAGGACCCGCCCCAGCGTGGTGACAGTCGGCAACGTGAGGGGCCGTTGCCACGATGGAACCATGTGAGTTCGAGAAATTCCGCTCGATCAAAAAAGCGGTAATCATGGCCCGGACCCGTTCGGAGGTGAGGATGGCACCTTGGTGATGGAGAATGCCTTCCCGGTCCGGATTTGCGTTGGCGATGGTCCGGCAGGCGAAGGTCATTGCTTCGCCCGTCACCTTTTGAGCGTGGCGGAGATGCTCAATCTCGACGGGGGTTTTCATCCGGCGCTCCTTAACGCCAAAATCTTCGGAGTATTCGATGGCGATCCCGGCTTGCAGAATAAAATGGGCAGAGAGGTAGGGCAGGGTCCGGTCCACCGTGATGGATGTTTCACCTGCCCGCCTGAGGCATTCCGCAGTGGCTTGTGCCAAGGCGGTATCACGATCACCGGAGAGCCCGCCTTCCGGCACAAAGTCGGCCGCACAGCAAACGCGATTTGCGGTGCCGGCCTGGCGCGCCCGGTCCATCTCAATATCCCGAATGATGAGCAGTGAAGTCCCGTCCGCGTAATCGATGATTACTGCTGAATCCGAAACGGTGAACCGGATTCGATGAAACAGAGAAGCATTATGGGCGGCGATACCCGCGAGGACGGTGGTGCGTTTGGAACTCATGCGATCTAAGGAAAGCAGATGATGAGATCAATTTCACCTGTGAAATTTTCTCGATGACACCAAAAACCTTGAAGCCATCGCTCTTCCTAAGTGATGCACAACGTCCAACCAAGCGCTTCCTAAAGACTTCTTGGCAACGCAACGCGGAAAGCTACGCTTCCGCAGCAGAAACCTCCCTCCGCAATCCCGTGATTTCCGTCATAGCCGAAACCGCCACTCGAAAGAAAATTCATCGCAATATGACCCGCACCTTTTTATTTTCCTTCCTCCTTCTTGCCGCACCTCCGCTGTCCGCCCTGCCAAAGGTTGAGTTCAATCGCGACATTCGCCCCATCCTTTCTGACCGCTGCTACTACTGCCACGGTCCCGATGAAAAAACTCAAGAGGCGGATCTGAGACTGGACACCCGCGAGGGTGCTCTTGCTGACGGGGCAATCGTTCCTGGCAAGCCGGAGGAGAGCGAGCTGTTCTACCGCATTACGACTCACGACGAGGACGACATCATGCCGCAGCCAAAGGCGAAGAAGCCAAAGCTCAACGCGCAAGAGATCGCCCTGTTCAAACGCTGGATTGAGGAGGGTGCCGAGTATCAAGGCCATTGGGCCTTCGAACCGGTGGCAAAAACAGAGGCGCCCGCTGATACGCACCCCGTAGACTATTTCATCGACAAACGATTGGAGAAGGAAGGCATCAATCCATCGCCCATCACGGATCGTGCCACCCTGATCCGACGCGTCTACCTCGACCTCGTCGGCTTGCTACCGACCCGCGAACAGGTCGATGCCTTCGTCAAAGATACGCGACCGGATGCTTACGAGCGAGTGGTCGATCAACTGCTTGCAAGTCGCCACTACGGGGAGCGCTGGGGACGGCACTGGCTCGACGGCGCGCGCTACGCGGATTCACACGGCTACGCGGTCGATGGCGGTCGTGAGATGTGGCCGTATCGCGACTGGGTCATTCGCGCGCTCAACGACGACATGCCTTTCAATCAATTCACGATCGAACAGATCGCCGGCGACCTCCTACCCAATTCAACCAAGTCACAGCAAGTGGCGACCGGGTTCCACCGAAACACTCTCATCAACCAGGAAGGCGGATCGGATCCGGAACAATTTCGCGTCGAGGCCACGATAGACCGCACCAACACCACCGGGGCGGTATGGCTCGGGCTCACCGTTGGCTGTGCGCAGTGTCACACCCACAAATTTGATCCTCTGCAACATCGTGAATACTACGAGCTGTTTGCGTTTTTCAATAACGCCGAGGACCGCAACAACACCGGCCCTACGGTCGAGGTCACCGAGGGCGAGCTGTTTGAAAAAGCAATCGCCCAGCCCAAACCAATCGTGAAATCCACCCCGGCAGAGAAGGTAGAAGTGAAATGGACGACCGCGGGCTACCAGAGTTCCAAAACCACGTCTGGTACGACGCTGCACAAACAGGACGACAACTCTCTGTTGATCGACAAAAAGTTCGGCGACCACGAAGCTTACCAAATCGTGAGCGATTCCGGACTGGAAAAACTAGCAGCGGTTCGCCTGCGAACCTTAACCGATCAAGCACTGCCGAAAAACGGACCCGGAAAAGCTGGCAATGGCAACTTCGTCCTCACCAACATCAAAATTTTCGTCGGAGGGGTTGAGCAGCCGATCAGCTACGCCTTGGCCGATGTCGAACAAAGCGGCTACCCGGTCGCGCATGCCATCGATAAGGACAAGAAAAGCGGTTGGGCGATCAATGTCGGCGACAAGATGAACTCAAATCACGAGGCGATTTTTGTGCTGACCAAACCGGTCGAGACCAGGGGTAAGCCGGTCGAGGTGCGGCTGTTCCACGATCTACATCCGGACTATCTGGTCGGACGATTCGCAATCGACTTCGCCAATACCGCACCGCCAGCTCGATCGAATCAACAGCCAGAGGCGAGCAAGGCCAAAGGGAAAGTCATGGTGATGCGCGATCTCAAAACGCCACGGGATTCCTACATTCTTACCCGAGGCGATTTCACCCGACCGGACAAGGACGAGGGCAAGCTCTCGCCGGGAGTCTTCGCCGCCATCGCGCCCACACTTCAAAAAAGCGACAAGCCGCGTAACCGCCTCGACCTCGCAAAGTGGTTGATCCACCCGGAGAATCCGCTCACCTCGCGCGTCACCGTAAACCGAATGTGGATGCGCTACTTTGGACGAGGACTGGTCGAGACCGAGGAGGATTTCGGCAGTCAGGGATCGCCACCTTCGCACCCGGAGTTGCTTGATTTTCTCGCGCGGAAATTTATCGAAGACGGTTGGTCGATGAAAAAGATGCACCGTCTGATTGTCACCAGCGGAACCTACCAACGTTCTTCGGCGGCGCGGACGGATCTGGCTGACAAGGACCCGCTCAATCTCCTGCTAGCACGCCAGTCGCGAGTGCGAGTCGATGCCGAGCTGATCCGTGATGTCGCTTTATCGGCGAGCGGCTTACTCCGTAGAAAAGTCGGCGGCCCAAGTGTCTACCCACCGCAGCCAGATGGCATCTACGCCTTCACCCAAAGCAGGAAAGGTTGGAACACCAGCACAGGTGAAGACCGCTACCGACGCGCGATGTATACCTTCTTCTACCGAAGCGCTCCGTATCCTCTCTTCGGCACTTTCGACGCCCCGGACTTCCAGACCACTTGCACAAGCCGGGCGCGTTCGAACACGCCACTGCAAGCGCTCAACATCGCCAACGACGAAGCCTTCCTCGAGTTTGCCCGCGGAATGGCGGCGCGTATTGTTGAAGAAATCCCTGGAGAGGCCGAAGCCAATCGTGATGCGCGTATCCTCCGCGCCTTCGAGCACGCGATGGCCCGCCTGCCCTCGGAAGTGGAACTGGGTGTGCTGTCCAAGTATGGCAAAGCCCTTGCCGCCGATTTTAAAAAATCCACGCAGGACGCCCAGGCCCTGCTCAACAGCTATCCCATCGGAGGACTCCCGGACCATGAGGCGGCGGCGCTTGTCACCGTTGCCCGCGCGATTTTCAACACCGACAACTTTATCACCCGCGAGTAATGAGCAATAACCCCTTCCAGCTTCACAATCAGACGCGCCGCCATTTCTTCGGACAGTGCGGTGTCGGCCTTGGCACCATCGCGCTCAACCAATTGCTCGCAAGCAAGGCTTCCGCCAAGCACATCCCTGACATCGATCCCGCCAACCCAATGGCCAGACGTAATCCGATGTTACCCGCGAAAGCCAAGAACGTGATCTATCTGTTCATGGCCGGGGCACCGAGCCAGCTCGAGCTCTTCGATTTCAAACCAAAACTCAACGAACTCACCGGAAAAACGCCTCCAAAGAGCCTGATGGAGGGCCGTCGATTCGCCTTCCTCAAGGGCAACGAAACCCTACTCGGTTCGCAACGCAAGTTCGGTCGCTACGGTGAGAGCGGTATGGATATTAGCGAAATGTTCCCACACCACCGGAAGATCGTCGATGAAGTCACCTGGCTGCGCGGCATGACCACCGACGTCTTCAACCACGGCCCAGCCAAGCTGTTCATGAACACCGGATTCCAGGCTCCGGGACGGCCGAGCATGGGATCATGGGCGACCTACGGACTCGGCAGCGAATCCGAAAACCTGCCGGGATTCGTCGTGCTGCAGAGCGGTCCGCGCGGTCCGCGCGCCGGAAACTCGCTCTGGTCGAGCGGCTTCCTGCCAACCTCCTTCCAGGGCGTCCCCTTTCGAGGCAAAGGCGACCCCATCCTTCACCTCAACAGCCCGAAAGGTTTCACCCGCGAACGCGAGCGGAATTTCTATGATGCGGTGGGCGAGCTCAACCGCGCCCGCCTCAGCGAAGTCGGTGATCCGGAAATTCTAACTCGCATCAACGCCTACGAGATGGCCTTCCGCATGCAAACCAGCGCGCCGGAACTAATGGACCTGTCGAAAGAAAGCGACAAGACAATGGAACTCTACGGAGCCAAACGGGAAGAGGCTTCATTCGCCAACAACTGCCTGCTGGCACGGCGACTGGTGGAGCGCGGCAGCCGCTTCGTGCAGCTCTATCACACCAACTGGGATTCACATGGTGGCCCCGGTGAGAACTTGAACAACGATTTCGACAAAGTTTGTAAAGACGTCGACCAAGCCAGCGCGGCTCTCGTGCTCGACTTAAAAGAGCGCGGCATGCTCGAAGATACCTTGGTCGTTTGGGGCGGTGAGTTCGGCCGGACACCGATGGGTGAGAACCGCAAGACCGTCGGACGCGACCACCATATCGACGCCTTCACCATGTGGATGGCCGGCGGAGGGGTGAAGAAAGGCTACATCCACGGTCAGACCGATGAGCTTGGCTTCGGCGTGGTCGATGGCAAAGTCCACGTGCACGATCTGCACGCTACCATTATGCACTTGTTAGGATTCGATCATGAGCAACTGACTTACCGCTTCCAGGGTAGAGAATTCCGCCTCACCGACGTGCACGGCAAAGTCGTCAAAGAAATCCTCGCATAGTCATAAGAACTTCGAAACACCCGACTCATTGAGCGGAGAACGTTGAGGGTTGAGTTTTTTTAGGATGGAGAGATGCTGGGTGGAGAAGCATCTTATCAGGGAACTCTTTTACAGATTTCCCCTGAGCTTATTGTGTTGTGAATCTTTCGATCCTATTTCGCTCTCTCGGAATCATGGTTCTCCTATTGGGAGGAATGATGGTTGGGTCTGTGGGCTTGTCTGCGGCAGTCCCGGCCGGAAAGGCTCATCAGACCGGACTCGATCTCCATGGCTGGAGCACCTCACTAGGACTCACGCTACTTCTGGGCATTTGCTTCCTGATCGCGTCGATACGATTGGCAAAAAAGAGCAAGCGAGGGGCTCTCATGAGGAGGAAGGAAGCAATGGCTCTGGTCGGAGTGGGTTGGTTGGTCTGCAGTCTGGTGACGGCCTTTCCCTATTTATTCTGCGAGCCGAATGTGGCAATCCATGTCGCCATTTTTGAAGCGACATCCGGACTGACGACCACGGGGGCCACCATTTTCGCGGATATTGAAGCCCTGCCGAAGTCGATCCTGATGTGGCGATCGGCGACCCAGTGGCTGGGGGGAATGGGCATTCTGGCCATTTTTGTGATCATTCTGTCTGGGAGCGGAACAAGTGGGCGCATGCTGGTAGGCGCCGAATCGTCGTTGGCAGGTTCCGATCTGGCGAACCTGCGGCGAACCATGAAGAGAATGTGGATCCTGTATCTCGGGTTTACCCTCGTCTCGGCCTTGTTGCTCTGGGCGACTGGGCTCACACCTTTTCAAGCGGTGAACCACGCCTTGACCTTGGTCTCGACGGCCGGGTTTGGGACGGAGAACGATAGTGTGACGGGTTTCGGGACCGGAACAAAGGTCGTGATGCTCTTTTTCATGTTAATTTGCGGGGTGAGCTTTCCCCTTTATCTCTCGATGTTCCGTTTGTCGTGGCGCGACAAGTGGCGACGCTTTGAGGAGGTCTGGTGGTTCTTTGGCATCCTGAGCGTAGCTGTGGTGTCGGTGATGATTTTCCACCTCGTGACAGGGACCGGAAATTCACTTTTCGAGGTCTTGTTTGACATGGTTTCCGTCGCCACCACCACGGGCTATGTTTCGGGCAACTACGATCACTGGGGGCATTTTGGAAAATCAATCCTGGTGGTGCTGATGATCGTGGGCGGATGCTCGGGATCAACCGCTGGAGGATTAAAAGTGGGACGGATCGTGCTGACCGCACGATTTGTGATTGCCGAGCTCCGTGCATCCTTCCGACCCCAGGAATTAAAACAGGTTCGGATGGGCGGGAAGATCATGGACGCCGCCGGACAGGGTCAGTTGTTTTTGGTGATCGCAATGTTCGGGTTCTTTTTAATTGGAGGCACTTTGGTGATGAGCTCGCTCGAGCCGCACACCAGCTTCATTGGTTCCTTGTCCGCTGTCTTAAGCTGCTTGAGCAACGTCGGACCGGCCTTTGCTGAATTCGGACCGCTCGATAACTTCGCTCACGTAGAACCGACCGGGGCGATGGTCCTCTCAATGCTGATGATTTTGGGACGTCTGGAGTATTTGGCGGTCCTAGTGTTGTTCAGTCGCCGGCTGTGGAGGAAGTATTAATCTCTTCCGCTTCAACAAGGGTTCTCCCGAATCCCATTGCTCCTTGACTCTAAAACTCATGGGCACCATTCCACTTAGCTTTCATGAATCTTTTCTTAAAACCATGACACTGCCCGAAATATCCCTCCCCCACGCCCTTCTTTCGTGACCCTCTGGTTTCTGCCAACGGCTGCTTCATGGACTTCTCGCCAAAAGCAAATTCCTACGAGTCGGGCATTTTCCCTCTCTCCAGCGCCAGCGGGCAGGATTACATGCCATTCCATCAGAACGGCGAATTTGCCGGCGGTGGCCGTGGCTACCTGACCTTCAACTACAATTCCTGATCACAGACCCTGACCTCCGTGGCATCGACGGTCCAGGATGACCTTGAGGGGACTCTCACAGTGGTGCCGGAACCGGGTTGTCTCGCCCTGCTGACGTTCGCTGGTTACGGTCTTCTCTTACGCCGCCGCAGGTCGTCCTGAGCCCGACGGGGAAGAAGCCCCGATCTCCCCTGGCAACTGCCGATCTGCAATTCGTCATCCCCCGAACAGATGGCCGTTGTATAGCACCCGTCGATTCGCGACAGTCAAGATTCGTGGAACTATCTTTCGAAGCCCTCCAGCTCTCCCCAGCCTTGATCGCCGTGGTCCATGACCTCGGCTACACCCGGCCAACCCCGATTCAGATCGAGACGATTCCGGCCCTGCTCGCCGGTCGGGATGTCATGGGGCAATCGCAGACCGGAAGTGGTAAGACCGCGGCCTTCGCCCTGCCCATCCTGCAGCGTATCGAAGTAGAACGACGCGAACTGCAAGCGCTCGTCCTTTGCCCGACGCGAGAGCTCACAGCCCAAGTCGGTCGCGAGATGCGAAAGCTCGGTCGGGAACACCACGGTCTCCAGGTCGTGGAACTCGTCGGTGGACAACCATCTCGCCCACAACGCGATGCGCTCGAACGGGGTGCGCAAATTGCCATCGGCACACCCGGCCGACTTCTCGATCTCCTAAAGCGAGGATTCATGAATCCCGACTCGATCAAGATGGTCGTGCTGGATGAAGCGGACCGCATGCTCGACATGGGCTTTGGCGACGAGGTTTTTGAAATCATCAGCCTTCTACCGCAGGAACGTCAAACGGCCCTTTTCTCGGCGACCTTCCCCCGCTCTACCGAAGCGATGAGCCAGGAAGTTCAGCGGGACGCGCTGAGAATTAAGATTGAAACGGAAGACGAGGAACTTCCAGATATCCGTCAGTTGAAGATTTGCATTGGGAATGACGACAAGCTCTTGACGCTCTGCAAGGCCCTGCAATCCCAGCCGCACGAATCCGCCCTCGTCTTCTGCAACCAGAAGGTAACGGTCCGCGAGATCACGAAGGCATTGAGGCGCGGAGGCATCAGCGTCGACCGCTTCGATGGCGATCTCGAGCAGTTCGATCGCGATCAAGTGCTCGCGCGATTTCGCAACCACAGCGTGCGGGTTCTGATCGCAACCGACGTCGCCGGGCGCGGCCTCGATGTCGAGGGCCTGGACCTGGTAATCAACTACGATTTACCGGAACAAGCGGAGATCTACCTTCACCGAATTGGTCGCACGGGCAGAGCCGGTGCCAACGGAATCGCGATCTCACTGGTTGAGGATGAGAGGGACTGGCGACTCGAGGACATCGAAGAATTCACGGAGCAGAAAATTGAGATCCTGGATCACAGCGACATCGAAAATTTAAGTCTCGATAATCTGATGAAGCAACTCTCCGAAGGCCCCAGGATGGAGACCATTTTAATCTCCGGCGGTCGCAAGGACAAGGTGCGCAAGGGCGATATCCTTGGCGCCCTCACCGGTAAAGCCGGTGGCTTAAGCGGCGAGGAGATCGGCAAGATCGAGATCCACGAAAAGTTATCTTACGTCGCAGTGTCGCAACGGGTGATTTCGGAGGCCGTCTCCTGCCTCAACACAGGACGCATCAAAGGGAAACGCTTTCGGGCGACTCGCGTCGGTCAATAGAAAGTCCACTCCCCTTTTTTACCTCAACCCGCTCTCAACTACTTCGCAAGCGAGATGCAAATCACTTCGGTGTCGTTCCGAATGAAGGCGCACTTTCTGGCGTAAGCGGGGTGTGACCAAACGATGTTGCGTTGCCGGAGATCGATCCCATTGGGTTCGATGACGTGAGCGCGATCGATTTCCTCATAGCCCTTCACGGAAAGATTCGCGATGACGAGGTCGCCCTTCTCGGTGAAGAGGAAGTAGCGGTCTTCATGAGGGGTGGCAAAGACGGTGCCCCAGCGCTCGGGTTCCTCAATGGCGAGGGGCGCAAGAGATTCCCAAACGCGCTTTCCAGTGAGTGCTTCCATGCAGCGGAACTGTCCGTAGCTACATGCGGCGAAGAGATGGCCGTCACGCAAGACGGGTGTGTTCATGATGCCGTGAAGGTGGGTCGTCTTCGTTTCGCTGGCGCGCTCGGTGCGATAGACGATCTCCGGAGTCGATTCATCCGGCTTGAGTTTGAGGAGCATGGAGCCGTCGTAGAAGCAGGTGAAGAAGAGATGCTCCTCGTCAATCATCTGAGGCGTCGGGATGGTGAGCCCGGCACGGATTTTCCACGGGATGCTCCAATAGACTTTTCCCGTGAGCGGATCGAGAGCATTGGCGGCCTCAGGATGCCAAATGATGAGGAGATCGCGCCCGGCATGTTTGACGATGCGCGGCGGGCAATAGCCCGGCTGTTTCGCCGAAACGGATCGCCAGACTTCCTTGCCAGTGAGTTTGTCGAAAGCCACCGCAGTGGTGCCCTCACCGCTGCCGAGACAGATCAAAAGATCGCCGTGCACGAGAGGTGAAGCCGCAAATCCCCAAGTTTGGGTTTTTACACCGAAGAGCTTTTTGAAATCGTGAGACCACTTATCGGCACCATCTTCAGTCGCACGACAAATTAGATTTCCCTCTCCGCCAAAGGTATAAACGCGGTCACCATCGACCAGAGGAGTGACCCGTGGTCCGGATGAATAGGCCATGGTGTAGGGACAGTCGTAAGCTTCTTCCCAGATCACTTTTCCGGTAGTGGCATCGAGACAAAGAAGTCGTTCGTTCCCCTGCTTCTGCCCGGTACGCGCTCCCTCGGCTTGCGCTTCGGGGGTGTCGATCACCTTGCGATCCATCACGAAAACGCGATCACCAGAAACCGCTGGTCCGGCATATCCCCGGTTGACAGGGGTGCGCCAAAGAACCTCGGGGCCGCCGCTTGGAAACTTGTCGATGATGCCGGTCTCCCGCCAAACTCCGTCGCCTTGCGGTCCGAACCATTGCGGCCAATCGTCTGCAGTAGCAAAGGTCGAAAAAGCAACGAAGAGGAAAAAGACTGGTAATAGAGATTTCATGGTGAACGAGAGCCGACAGGCCTTCATCTCATCCCGGACGCCCTACTGCGAATCCAAAACAAGAAAAACAACACGCCGGCCAAGGTGGCTCAATTATTCCACCAAGATAATGAGCCTGGAGAGCGAGCGGAAGGAACTCGCCAAACTGGGCGAGGGCTATCTTCCCAAAGACTTTTCGAAAGCCCAAACTCTCCTGGATTCAAAAAAGTCGTTAGAAGATCAGCTCAAAAACCTTCCTTATACCAACAATCCTGCCGATGGCTCTTTATACTGGGAAATCTTAAACAAGATCGTCGGTGTTGAAGGCCAACTCGACGCTCTCCGGGAAGACCCCAAAGACTACCTTACGGACCATGGCGAAGCGCCGATGCATCTCGATATCGCCATGATCGAGGCTCTCATTTCGGCGTTGAAGCAGTACGAAAAGCACTTGGAAAAACCCACGAACTCCAACTTGAAAAATTTCATTCTTCTTCCGGGCCCCGGACACGAGAGAACCCATGGAGACATCGAGGGGATGACTCTCCTGAACAGGCTGGGAGAAGAAGTAGAAACTCCTCCCCGTTTCTGGATTGCCCGGATCGCTG
This sequence comes from uncultured Verrucomicrobiales bacterium, assembly GCA_963925135.1. Classification (GTDB taxonomy): domain Bacteria; phylum Verrucomicrobiota; class Verrucomicrobiia; order Verrucomicrobiales; family Akkermansiaceae; genus SW10. The sequence goes on from CAWUTG010000005.1 coordinate 16,383, forward strand.
GACGGTGGGAAATTCGCGCCCGCTTCGTCGATGAGATCGACCAATCGAGGTCGATGGCCAAAAGCTAAAGTAAACCCCTGAGGCCCTTCATTAGGAAGCTCCGGTCCGTCTCTTTCAATAATTGCCTTTGCGAGCCGTCCTCCCTATCAAACACAAAAACAGCCGGGATCTGGCGACCCTCGACTGTCTTGGAAAGAATCCTGTCCGATTTCAACTTCCTGAGAGAATCGAATAAATCTGATCCAGCCCGCTCCGAAGAAGCCAGGCGCGCTGGTGATCGTCCTGCAACTTTTCGGCCTGCTGGACTAAGGCACGAAGCGACTTACCGACACGGGAATCAACCTCCGGATCCTTGGAAATGGCCACCATACAGTTGCGGTAAATATCGGCACACTTGCCTGCATCACCCCCGTTAAAGACCGGGACACCTTGATCGATGGCATCTTCGATTTGCTCTAAAACTGACGTTCCGGAAGACGCCGTTGGTTCCTTCTGCTCGCCCTTTTCTTGAGGCAGGAGAACGGCATCGATGACATGGATCCTGCCATTGTCGCAGACGATATCTGTCTTCACGATGGACACACCATTCACCTTGAAAAGTCCATCCACGATTCCAAACTGGAGGACTCCTCCGCTGAGCGACTTTGCTTTTCCTGCATTTAATGCATCGCCCGCAGAGATGTTTCCAGGCACAGCGTGAAGGCTCAGAATGGTAATCAATTGATCCCGATTTTCGGTCTTCAAAAGTGACTCCACGGT
>CAWUTG010000006.1:0-58566 GCA_963925135.1 uncultured Verrucomicrobiales bacterium
CCTTCCCTAGCAACAGGCTCTGCGAAGGCTCCGTTCCCTTGTGAAATCACATCGTAGGATGCCGATGGGTCTCCATATGCTTGAGCGAAGTTTTCATCGATCCGTTCGCTCATATCGTAGAGGCCCCAGTAGAGGCCATTGAGATAGAGGTGCACCCACCGACGATGGGCGACCCAGTTTCCGTCTTCATTGGCCCCGATGACCGGGGGATTCATTTTACGATGAACGGCACGCGCCCAGGAGTCCCGGACGTAAGCGGCTCGCTCAGCAACGAAGTAACTATCGCCGTTTTCAAAATAGGTCTTCGTGCTCCACCCATCTTGACCTGGGTTGCGAAGTTGGAGTTGTTTGAAACGCGTAATCGGGGTTTCAGGGAGGGCGATGGCGCCTTCTTTGTTTGAAAACTGCAGAGTGTCTGCACCCTTCAAAGAGAACTTGGATTTGAAGAGAAGCCTTAAGTTGTGTTTGGCGGTCACACTATATTCCCTTGTGGAGGCTCCGCTGATGGCGACTTCGCAGTTTTCCTGTCGGTAAAGTTCAACATCAGACGGGTCAATATACTCAACGGAAGCCAGACGTTTCCAGTCATTGTTGCGGGGGTCTTGAAGGGGATCGCGGCGTCCGCCGGTGTCATCCGAGCGGGCATAGATTCCGTCGGTGGGGCCGAAGAGATCGCCTACGGCCATGGAGATGGAGATGGTGGGGATTTCGGAGAGGTCGTTCTTGATGGTGTCGTAGTGCTGGCTGATGACGTCTGGATTCATCTCGAAATCGAGAGAGGCGGAGCGGCGGGGGTTGCTGGGGTTGTTTTCCTCACCAAGGACGATTGGAACCCCATCGTACATAGGCCGGTCTGGATACCCGGAAGGCTTGACTTGATAGCCAATGGCAGGGTTTCCCTGGCCACCCGTTCCGATGACGCTCTCTTTAAAAAGGTAGCTCCGTGAGGTGATGGGTGAGGGCGGACAGCCGGGCTTCACCGCAATGGCGCGGACGATGGTGGTGGAGTTGGTGGTGATGGTCTGTCCGGTATAGACGGGGGGATCTTCGGTGGGGTTGGAGCCATCCAAGGTGTAGTGAATGATCTCGCCGGGGCCGGAGGCTGTGATGGTGGGAGTGATGGTCTGATCGAAGAAGACGCCTCCGTTGGGTGAAATGTTGGGTGCCTCACTGAGGCCGGTGCAGGAGGTCGGGCTGTTGAGGAAACCCGGAGTGGGGTCGAGGAAATATCGCAGTGGGGAAACGCCTCCTGTTTCACGATCAAGACCCCATCCGGCGGAGGCATTGAGGCGTTGTCTGGGCCAATTGACGTGACTGTCGACGAAGGTCAGTCCGTCTGGGGCGACTAGGAAGACGCTTTCACCTCCAATGCTAAGTCCGAAATCGGTATGGAGATTGGTGAAGGGATTCCAGGGATTGTTGGGTCCGAGAGGGAGAGTCGGATCCAGGGGGATTTTTTGGTTCTTTCCGGAGGCATAGATGCGGAGTGTCTCACCTGCACCCAAGGTGACTCCGTCTGGGAGTTTCCAGCGGGTCAGGTCATTGAAGCTACAGGCCAGGTGATAGCCCGAAATATCCAAGGGAGAATCCGTGGGGTTGAAGAGCTCGATAAAGTCCTGGAACTCACCATCTTCATCGGGATCAAAGGCATCATTGGAGGCCATGAACTCGCTGATGATGACGTGATCGATGTTGGCGTGATCCCAAGGGTCGGTGACGCCATCGTGATCTGTATCGGGATCGTATGGGTTTAACTTGAAATCCGGGCTCGTTTCGAGATCGTCGTAGAGGCCATCGTCGTCGCTGTCTCTCCGGGAAATCAACAAGCGGAAGTATTCTTCCTCGCCCAGGGGGAGGGCAATGGCACCGGATTGGGAGGTGATGCCGCCTTGGGTGGCGAGATCGTTGATGACCTGGGTTCGGACGGAGGTGAGGAGGGCGACCCGATCCTGTTCGGTCTGCGGAAGGGCCGCAAGGGTGAGGCTGTTGGAATCTACGGGAAAGGGAATGGAGTTTTGTTTTTGAAGAAGGAGTCGGTAATCGCCGCTTGGATCCGTCACTTCGGTTTCGAACAGGGGAGGGTCGTTCTCTGAAAAGTAGAGATCATTGGTGAAGAGTTGGTAGGGAGTTCCTGCGGGGTCCTGCCAGGCAAGGAGGGTTCCGAGAAAGGAGTTGTCGAGCTCATCGTAAAAGGGGGTGATTGAGAAGAAATGCCCGGGAAGATCGGTGATCAGGGGGCCTCCCCCACCGGGGTTATTGGTGTTTTGAACGAGGATGGAAATGGTCTGGCCGTGGCCCGTCCAGGAACTGTGATTTGTCCAAAGGGCCAATGCGGGTTCGAGATCAGGGCTGCTCTGGACGGTGTAGTTGTAGCCGCTGGTGGCCGTCCACTCGAGGTAGAGGTCGTTGTTGGCGTCGCGGTAGGCCTTCAATGTCTGGGCGGGGCCTCTAAGGCAGAGGAAGAAGCTGATCAAAAGGAGTAGTCCGAGAGAGATGCTTCGAGAGAGATGCGTCATATTTGAGACGGGATAGGATTAGTAAGGTGAATGGAATTTTCAGGGGTTTGTAAAGATCTATTAAGATTGAAATCAATACCTTATCTTTTTTGTAGGTTCTCTATTCGATTTCTGGACAGAAAATTTGAGGTTTTTTGAAAAAATTTATCTGGTGATAGGAATGCACAAATGTTGCATCTGCAATGGGGAAACTTGGCAGAGGGGCCAAAAGCTGGAGCTGTTGGCTACCTTTATGAATCTTGACGACACCCAATCCGCTCTTGTCATACGGCGGCTGTCGGTCAACGTCCTTGGCGATGCTTCCTGGTGCGATCCTTTTTGATTTTGATGGTGTGATCCTCGATACCGAGTGGTCGATTTATGAGAGTATGTTGGAGGTTTTCCAGGAGAACGGGCATGACCTGCCGTTGGAGGATTACGTGCAGTGTATCGGGTCGGACTTTGGGACGTGGTCACCGGAGACGATGCTGGAGGAGCTGACGGGGAAGGCCTTCGACTGGAAGGAGATCGGAATTCGCCGGAATGAGTGGATCCGGGAGGAAATTGCAAAACTCGATGCCATGCCGGGAGTGCGGGAGACGTTGGATTATTGCCGGATTGTCTCGGTGCCGTGTGCGGTGGTGTCTTCATCATCGCATGATTGGGTGGATCGGTGGTTGGAGAAACTCGGGTTGGTTTCGTACTTCGATGAAGTGGTGTGTCGGGGCGATGCGCCGAGGATCAAGCCAGCGCCGGATTTGTATTTGGAAGGAGTGAAGCGGATGGGGCTTCCGGCGGCGAAGTGTTTGGTGATTGAGGATTCGCTCAATGGAATGCAGGCGGCGCACGAGGCGGGGTGTCCGGTGGCGGCGATCCCCAACCGCATTACGAGCTGCATTGATTTTTCGGGAGCGGAGTTTCAGTATCCTTCCTTGGTGGAATTTCTTGAGACCTTATGATACGACTTTTCCTGCTCTTTCCGATTCTTCTTCTGGCGGCTTGCCGGAGTGAGGATGACTCCTCGTCGGATGCCGAAGTGGTCTTGACTCGGATCGAGACGCAGCGGCCGTTGATGGGGACTTTGTTCCGAATCATTACCTATGCGGAGGATGACGAAGCGGGGCATGCGGCGATGGAGGAGGCGCTGGATTTGGCGGAGAACTTTGCGGATCGGGCCACGGATTACGATCGTCGATCGGAGTTGAATCAACTGACGGATACGCGGGTGGGGGAAGCGGTGAAGGTGAGTCCCGAGCTTTATGAAGTCATCGCACTGGGGGTGAAGTTGGCGAAGGAGACGGAGGGTGTTTTTGATCCGACCTTGGGCCCGCTGACTCATTTATGGAGGGCGATGCTCCGGACGGGGGCAAAGCCGGATGAGGAGGAATTGGCGGCGGCGCGGGAGCGGTGCGGGGTTGAATTTTTGAAGCTGGATGACGAAGCGCAAACGATCACTGTTTTGCAGGAGGGGATGCAGTTGGATCTGGGTGGGATTGCCAAGGGCTTCGCGGCGGATTTGATTTTTGATCAGTTGAAGAGTGAGGGTTATGCCGTAACTTTAGTGGCGGTGGCGGGGGATTTACGGATGGGGGATGCGCCGCCGGATAAGGAGGGTTGGACGGTGGGGCTGAGGACCTTCAATCTGACACCGGTGAAGACGATTGAGTTGAGCAATTGCGCGGTTTCAACCTCGGGTGATCTTTTTCAGAAGGTAGAAGTGGGCGGCGAGACCTTTTCGCATCTTATTGATCCACGAACGGGGCTGGGTTTGACAGTGAGGAGGGCGGCGTCGGTGATTCTGCCTGAGGCGAAGTTGACCGATCCCCTGGCGACGGCGGCCTGCCTGGCGGATGATCCCAAGCAGCTCTTTGAGGATTGGGAAGGGATGTCACTGCGGGTTCTCTACGAAAACGCTGAGATTCCTCCGGTGGTGACGGGAAAGTTTCAAGAGTGAGGCCTTGAGCCGATGATTTCCCTTCCCAAGGGAAAGGGGCGGTGTCTTTCTATCTATCATGACTTTGGAAGACCTTGAGAACTCTCTTCACAGTTGGCTTTCGCAGGGAGCGACCGATGTTTTTTTGAGTGAAGGGGCAGTGCCGCGGGTGCGGGCGAATGGTGAGTTGGTCCAGCTCGAAACCGGTCCGATGAGCCGTGAGGATCTTGAGACACTTTGGGAGGCATGCCGGGCTTCGGTGGAAAACGACCGGGACCGAGATGTCAGGATGCAAATGGCGGGCGGAGGGTATCTCCGGGTGAATCTTTACCGCGCGATGGACAAGCTTTCGGCGGCGATCCGTCCCATCAAGGATGAGATACCTGATATGGATTCCCTGGGTCTGCCCAGCTTGTTGCTCCGGAGTTGGACCAGTCGGGCCTCGGGCATCATCATTGTGACGGGGGCGACAGGATCGGGTAAATCTACGACCATTGCCTCGGCGCTTGATGATCTTAACGATAGGTATCGCAAGCACATCGTGACGCTGGAAGATCCCATCGAGTATCTTTTCACGAACAAGGAATCCTATTTTTCGCAGCGCGAGATTTCCTCGGACACCAATGATTTTGCGGCGGCGCTCCGTGCGACCCTGCGGCAGAATCCGGACGTCATTATGGTGGGCGAGATTCGCGATGAAGAAACGGCCCGGATGACGTTGAAGGCGGCGGAGACGGGGCATTTGGTCCTGACGACCTTGCACAGTCCGGGGGTGGTGGAGACGATGGAGCGCTTGACCAATTTCTTTCCTTCGGATCAGCGGGCGACCTCGTTGCTTTTGTTATCGAAGCATTTGATCGGGGTGATGTCGCAGGCCTTGCTTCCCGGGACGGATGGCTGGTTGAAGTTGGTGACCGAGTATTTTGAGAATGAGGGGGCGACCCGGAAGTGGATCCGTGAGGGGCAATATCGTGAGATGCATGACTTCCTGTCTCGTTCTGGAAACGAGCACACGCGCGATCTTTTGACCGGGCTGGTGGAGGCTTATCAGGCAGGCTTGATTTCGGCTGATACGGGTCGCAATGCGGCGCCCAATCCGGGCGACTTTGACCGGGTGATTCGCGGAATCGTTTAGAAAAAATCAATCATGAGTGAACCCAGGGAAATTATCGACTACCTCCGCCAGACCACCGAATTGGGTGGCTCCGATTTACACCTCACCGTGAACGCTCCACCGGCGACACGGGTCGATGGCACCTTGCGGGCCTTGGAGGATTTTCCCTTTTCGGCGGCTCAAGTCCGTGACCTCATTCTCGATACCATGAATGAAACGCAACGGGCGACGTTGGAAGACGAGTGGGAGCTCGACTACGCGATCGAGGCCCGTGGGATCGGGCGCTTCCGGGGGAACGTGCACTATTGTCGGCAAAATATTGAAGCAGTCTATCGTTTCATTCCGGAAGAAATTCCCGAGCTCTCAACGCTGGGTCACTATCCGATGGTGGAAGATATTTGTCATCTGCAGCACGGGTTGGTCTTGATCACCGGGATTACGGGATCAGGTAAGACGACGACCCTGGCCTCGATGGTGAAGAGAATCTCGGAGCTTCGTTCGGGAACCATTATTACCTTGGAGGATCCGATTGAGTTTACCCATCAACACAACTCATCCTTGATTAAGCAGCGTGAGATTGGTCGTGATACCAAGTCGTTTGCGAGGGCCTTGCGTCAGTGTTTGCGGCAGGATCCGGATGTCATTGTGGTGGGCGAACTTCGTGACCGGGAGTCGATGCAGATTGCCTTAACGGCAGCGGAGACGGGACATTTGGTTTTGAGTACTTTGCACACCGTGGATGCGCCGAAATCGATCGAGCGGATCATGGATGTCTTTCCGCCGGATCAGCAGCGGCAGATTGCCTCGCAGCTATCGAACGTGTTGAAGGCGGTCGTTTGTCAACGCCTTCTGCCGAGGGCCGATGGTCCGGGCCGCGTGCTCGCGACGGAAGCGATGCGGGTGACGAGTGGAATCGAAGTGTGTCTCCGTGAACGGAAGATTGAGCAGTTGATTGGTTTGATGGAGATCGGCCGCAAGGAGGGGTGCCATACCATCGATGATTGTTTGGAGACTCTGTCGATGAACAACTACATTACCATCAACGAAGTGCGTAAGCATTGCCGTGATTCGCGGCGGTTTTCGCCGGAGAAGTTGGGGGATATGCCGAAGGGTTAATGACGATGAGATCGCCCTTTCAGTGCTTTCTGATTTTTCGGGGCGATGTTTCCCCACGCGATGCGTGGGGCTTGGTTTGCCCCTTTGGGGCGGGGATTTAGCGCTGGCGGGCGATGACGCGGATGAAGGTGCGGTCGTTTCCTTGGAGGTTGGGGTGGTCGTGACGGATCACGAGGGCTTGCGCGGCTCCGGTGAGGAGGAGGAAAAGGAGAGTGGAGGGCATGGAGGTGAGGGATTTGGTGAGACAGGTGCCCTTCCTAAAACACTGCTGGATCCGTGATCTATACACGGAATATCCAACAGATTTTAGGATTTTTGCGCGAACTGGCCCTTGAGAGCTTCGGGGATGGCGACTTCAGGGTGGTCGCTCCGTGCGTCCTTTCGCCAGCCGAGGTGCTTGAGCGGATAGGCGCGACCGGTGAGGATGGAGTCGCGATGAAGGCGGAGGTAGTTCCGGCCGCGTTGGTTGAGGTGTTTGTCTCCGCGTTTGATGAGGACTTCGCCGTATGCGTGATCGTTGAGGGGCCCAAAGGCGAGGTCGAGAAGGTGGCAATAGAGTTCGAGATTACCGGGGTGGGTTTTGAGAAGTTTTTCGTAAACGAAAGCGGCTTCGTGGAGGCGGCCCTGCATGCCGAGGGCGGTTCCTTGGCTGATGAGCGGTAGGGTCTTACTGAACTTGTCGGTGGGGAGGAAGGAAAGGACGTCGCCCAGTCTTTCGCCCAGCCACCGGGCGATGGGGATGCCGAAGATGATGCCGCCAATGGCGAGGCCCGCAACGATGAAGACGGCGACGGGAGAGGTTTGGGCTTCGGCGAGGAACATGAGAGGGGCGAACTGTTATCAGTCTGGAAGGGGGTTCGCAATACGCGGGAACAGGATTGTGGGAGGCCGCGGGATACCTTAGAATTCTGAGATGAAGTTTTTGCTCCAGGTCTTGTCGGTTTGTTTGTCCACGATGATCGCTTTTGCCGAACCCGCGAATCTTGCTGAAGCAACGAATGGGCGCTTTGCGACAGGGGTGGGAATCAGTGATCGTATTCCTGAAATGAAGGACGATTGGACCTTGCTGAAGAAGCATTTCCAACTGATCACGCCTGAGAACTGCATGAAGCCAGCGGCGGTGCAGAGGAAGGAGGGGGAATTTCGTTTTGAACAGCCGGATGCATTTGTGGCGTTTGCCCAAGAGCAGGACCTCAAGGTGGTGGGGCATTGCCTGGTGTGGGCCAAGGATGACCGGACGCCGCCGTGGTTCTATCTCGATGATGAGGGCAAGCCACTGGGTCGCGAGGCTTTGTTGGCCCGCATGAAGGTGCATATTGATACGGTGGTGGGGCGGTACAAGGGAAAGATCGCGATGTGGGATGTGGTGAATGAGGCGCTGGATGACGGGGAGGAGTTTCTCCGGCCATCGGGGTGGTCGAAGGTCTGTGGCGAAGAGTTTATCGCGAAGGCCTTTGAGTATGCCCACGCCGCTGATCCGGAGGCTTTGTTGATTTACAACGACTATAATAACGAGCTCAACGGGAAGCGTGAGAAGATGGACCGCTTGGTTCGTTCCTTGCTTGCGAAGAAGGTTCCGTTGCATGCCATCGGCTTGCAGGGGCATTACGAGATTGATCGCATTCCCTTTGAGGAATTGGAGGCCACTTTAAAGTGGGCACGGTCCCTTAAGATGCAGGTGGTGGTTTCCGAGTTGGATATCGATATGATTCCGCGCGGCCGTTGGTGGGCAGATGGCGGGGCGCATCGTGAGGAGATGGCGAAGATCAATCCCTATGCGGATGGCTGTCCGCCTGAGCTATTGCAAAGGCAGGCGGAGCAATACGCGAAGCTCTTTGAGATCTTCGCCCGTTATTCTGATACCCTCGCGAGGATTTCATTTTGGAATCTCCATGATGGTGAGAGCTGGCTCAATGATTTCCCTTGGAAGAGGGTGAACCATCCACTGCTGTTTGATCGCAAGCGGGATGAAAAGCCGGCTTACAATGCCGTGATTAAGGCGTTGCAGAAGAAGTAGTCCAAGGTCATTCCCTTTACTGTGGTGATGCCAAAGAACACGATCCCAGGAACATTCCGAGGGTGGCACCCGGAACGATGGCGATGAAGAAGGTGAGAAGGTTTCCCGTTAAACTCTTCACGACCAGATGAGCCGTCAATTTTTTCATGCGGTAAGCTGGAAGGTCGATGACAATAAATGGGGCGAGGGCGAAAAGAAGAGAAAGCAGGGCCCATCCTTGACCGACCTCCATCGCCTGAGTGATCAGACAAGAGATTGATCCCAAGAAGCCAATGATGAGGGATCCGAGGTAGAGTCTTGGAGAGACCCCGAGCCACTGACAAAGTTTGAGGGAGCGGGGCATTGCCGGCAATCAATGAAGGGCGCGGGTGCCGACGAAGTTGGCGATGAGGGCCATGATGACGACGAGGCCGAGCATCCAGATGAGGTCGAGGAATCCGATGGTGCCGCCGAGGACGGGGATGACGGCGATGAGGGCTGAGATGAGGCCGATGCCGAGGCCCCAGGCGACCATGCTGCGGACTTCTTTTTTGACGATGGTGTCGCGGACCGCTTTGGAGATCCCGAGCTTGTTAAGGGTTTCGAATTCGTCTTTGCGTTCGACGAGGTTGCGGGCAGTCACGATGCCGACGCCGACGCTGCCGAGGATGATGCCGAGTCCGCCGAGGACGTTGAAGATGGTGATGTAGGTGTTCTCAACTTCGTGGAAGGCGGCGAGGCGGTCCTTGGTGGAGGTCACTTTGCCACCGAGGTCGGCGGTCGCTTTTTGGAGGTCGGCTTTGGCGTCAGCGTCGGGTGAGAGGAAAAGTTGGTATCCGCCCGTGGAGGGAAATTTTTCTAACAGTTTGGTTTCATCGATGACGAGACTGCCCTGGAAGATGGAGTCCTTGATGACGCCGGCGATGGTGACGGGGAAATCGTTGCCCCACTCATCCTGATAGATGAGTTCGGCTCCGGGTTTCTTTTTGAGAACCCACATCATGGTGGTTTCATCGACGAAGGCGGGGGTGCCTTCGCCTGAGAGCTTGGACCAGTCTTCGTCGGTTTTGAAGTGGCCTTCTAACAGCTTGGGGTCAACGGCGAGGAGGCGGGGTTGTTGGGAGGCGGTGAGGTTGAAGCAGTCGACATTATCGCCTGCGCCGATGCGGAAGGGGACGAGGGATTCCATGTCGAACCATTGGACGTCGCCGGTGGCATCGGCCGGGCGGTTGACGGGTGAGGTGGTTTCGACCCACCAGGCGTAGCCGCCTGCGCCGCTGGTTTTTTCCTGCCAGTTCTGGCCGCCGTTTTTACGGAAGGAGGCGACGGAGAGGACGAGGAAGACGCCGGCCGCGAGGACGCCGACGACGGTGAGGCTGCGGGAGGCGCGCCGGCTGAGATTGACCTTGGCGAGGGCTTGCGGCGAGAGTTCATCGAGCGCGACGATCTTGCCGAGGCGGCGGCGGAAGAAGCCGAGCCCGGCGAGGAGGACGCCGAAGCCGATGAGGAAAAAGGCTCCTTGCGGTCCGACGGTGAAGGTCATGGCGATGCCAGCGAGGATGAGGAGGGCTCCGAAGATGGTGAAACCGATGGCCCAGCGGCTTTTTTTGCCGACCTGTTCTTCGGCTCCGGAATTGAGGCGGAAGCTGGCAGCTTTTTTGGCTTCCTTGCGGGTGGTGAGCCAGACGGTGACGAGGCAGCCTGCGACGATCCAGAGGATGCCAAGGCCGAGGGTCTTCCAGCTGAAGTGGAAGTCGAAGGAGGCTCCGCCTTCGCCCCAGATGGAGCCGATGATTTTGAGGACGATGGTGCAGAAGCCGACCGCGAGGGCGGCGCCGATGAGGGCTCCGGCGAGGACGACGAAGAAGGCTTCGCCAAGGCGCCAGTTCATGATTTTTTTGCCGGAGATGCCGAGGGCGGAGAGGAGGGCACCTTCTTCGGAACGTTGCTCGACGTTGAACTTGAAGAGCATGGCAACGAGGGCGATGGCGGCGATGATGAGGAAGAAGCTCATACTGAGGAAGAGCATGGCGAAGTCGACGGGGGACTTGGCGGCTTCCTGGGCGTTCGCGGAGAAATCCTGGAGGTGCATTCCGGCGAGGGCGGGGGTGAGGATTGTTTGGACGTCGGTGGAGATGGTTTCTTTTTGGCCGTTGGGGATGCGGATGCCGGTGACTTTGCCCCAGCGGTTGCCCCAGAGGGATTGTCCGCTTTCGAGGGAGACGAAGGCTTTGGGCGTTCCTTTGTGGGCTTCCCAGTATTCGTCGTCCTTGTCGCGGATGCGGGTGAGATCGAGGGGGAGGCCGGGCTCCCAATCGCGGGCGCTTTTGACATCGGCGACGCCGGGAAAGTCGGGCATCCATTTTTGATCGGCGGCGGGGCCGGTCATGGGAACGATCGCTTTGACGGTAAATACGGCACGCTTTTCGACGAGTTTGGAACCGGCCTCGACGGAGAAATAATCCATCGTGAGTTCATCGCCGGGGTGCGCCTTGAGGTCTTCGGCCAGCCAGTCGTTGATGATGACTTCTCCGGGTCCGGGTTGGACGGGGAGGAAGGAGGCGGATTGACCGCTGACGGCGGTGGCCATGGAATACGGGGTTTCCGCGACTTCGGTGGCGAGGGTGTTGATGAGGTAGGTGAGGATGGGCTCGCCTTTGATTTTTTCGGCGATGCGGGGCTCGATGAAGATGCGGGATGAGCGGACTTCGACTCCGCCGGGGACGTCGACGACGGACATACCGTAGTCGGCGAGGGTGAGTTTTTTGGGGTCGAAAGTGGTGTCCTTGTCGAGGAGGAGAACGTTGGCCTGGTTTTCGAGTTCGAGGAGTTCCTGGAGGCGGGCGAGGGAGACGAAGACAGAGGAGGGGGCGACCTGGGTTTGGGTCAGGCTGAAGCGGGCGAATTGATCGTCGGTGACGATGTGGGTGATGGTGCCGCGGAATGAGGAGACGGATTCGGGCTCGCCGGAGAGGGGGGCGTCGCGGGAGAGGAGGCCGGGCTTTTGGAGGCGGACGACGGCGGTGTCGCCTTTTTTAAGATCGAGGGCGCGGGCGAGTTGTTCGCTGATGGCGATGTCATCGTCCTTGAGAGGGATGGAGGCGGCTTCGGGGGCGAAGGTCCAGAAGTCATCGGTGATGCCGATGATCTGGACCTGGCCTTCGGCGCGGTCGCCGGCGTTGACCTGTCCTTTGAGGTAGAGGAGGGAGGCTCCGCCATTGCGAGTGGCGAGGTCGGCCTGGAAGAAGCGCTCGCCGCCGGTGAAGATTTGAGCGGCCTTTCCGGTGCGGAGGGCTGCGGATTTGGTGAGGGTTTCCTGAACGGAGTCGCCCGCCATGAGGGCTCCGAGGAGGACCATGGCGCCGACGGCCGCTCCGGCGAGGACACCGTAGTAGGCTTTGCGGTAGTGGCGGATGCCTTTAAGGATGAATGCTGTGCCTCTCATGTTGGGAGGAGTGTAGGTGCAAAGGGGGGATGCGGCAACGCGGGGGGTGGGTTTTTGGCTTGGTTGGGGGGGAACCGCAGAGGCGCGGGGGGACGGGGAGGGGCGCTGAGTTTTGGGGGGGCTTGGTTGGGGGGCGTTTAATGGGGAAAGAGGGTGGACGGTAAGGCGGAGAGTGGGCTCTTGGGTATGCGGTGGTTCTTTTTAACACGGAGGCGCGGAGGACTCGGAGATTCTGAGGGGACTTTGGTTGGGGAGCAAAAAAACCCCGGCGAGGGCCGGGGTTTTGGGAGGCTTGGGTTGGGGGGACTCGGACTGAAGTATCCAAGGGGCATGCCATCCAAGCTCCGTAGGGCTATTTACTGGCGGCGGCGGCTTGTTCGAGGGCTTCGAGAGCTTCGGCGGGGCCGAAGATTTCGGGCATGAGGATGACGGGCGCGTCGGGATCGGCGGGGGCGATGATGTTGACGGGCAGGTTGGCGCGGCCGTATCGCTTGAGGTCGTCGTTGATGCTTTGAAGGCGGTCGGTGTTGTCCGCCTGGATGAGGAGGACGTTGAGCTCTTTCAGTTTATCGAGGACTTTTTGATCAGAGAACACACGGCTCTCATTCACTTTGCAAGTCGCTCACCAATCGGCGGTGTAATCGAGCCAGATAATTCGGCCCTTGGGCCGGGAAAGTTCCATGATGCCGGGATACCATTCATGCCAGGCGAGGCCGAGTTTGGGTGGTTTGGCGGCGGAGTAGGCCCAGCCGATTCCCCCGAAGGTCATGACTCCGGCGAGGCCGTATCCCACGCCGAGGCGCTTGGCCTTGGCGACCATGGGGGTGCCGTATCGTCCATAGATGTATACGCCGAGTCCGATGAGGCAGAGGGCGAAGAGGAAGATGTTGAAGTGGTCATCGCCGACGAGCTTGAGGAAGCCCTTCATGAAGAAGACGGCGGTGGCGAAGACGAAGAAGGCCATCACCTGTTTGAAGGTTTCCATCCAGGCACCGGGGCGTGGGAGCTTCTTAATGAGCGCCGGGAACATGGACAGGATGATGTAGGGCGAGGCGATGCCGAGGGCAAAGACGGTGAAGATGGCGAACTGGATGGCGTAGCTTTCCTGCGAGAGGGCGAAGGCCATGACGGCTCCAAGGAATGGGCCGGAGCAAGGAGTCGCGACGAGGGTGGTGAGAGCGCCGGAGAAGAAGGAGCCTGAGTATCCCTTCTTGGCCTGCAGGTCTCCGCCAACGCTCGTCATGCTGGTACCAATTTCGAAGAGTCCGAAAAGATTGAGGCCCATGACGAAGAAGACGATGATCATCGTTCCGAGGAAGACGGGGTTGGCGAGCTGTTGTCCCCAGTCGAGCTTGAGAGAAATGATGACGGCGGCGAGAATCCACATCGTGACGAGGAGGCCGAGGGCGAAGACCAGGCCGTGGACTTTGATTTTCTTTTCATCTTCGCCAGCTTGGGCGACGAAGCCCATGATCTTGATTCCGAGAACGGGGAAGACGCAGGGCATGAGGTTGAGGATGAGTCCTCCGAGGAAGACGAGGCCGAGGGAGGAAAGGAAGGTGACTTTCTTTTCCTTGGCGCCGCCAAGGAGGACGGCGTCGGGGCGGGCGGCGATGTCGTAAACTTCGAGCCCGGCCTTGCGGTCGGCATCGGAGGCAGGGACGAAGGCGGAGAGGTGACTCCCATCGCTGCTGCTACCGGCGGCTCCGGTTGTCAGGGGAGCGCTGACCTTGATGCTTCCGGGGCCGTATTCGGTCTGGAAGGTGAGGAGGCCGGAGAGGGGATCGGCGACTTCACCGGCGTCGATATAGAGGTCTTCATTTCCCCGATTTCGGTCGAGGGTGAGAGTGGTTTTTTCTGCGGTGATTTCCACTGACTGCGCCGCTTGTGAGTCGATCTGCTTGTCGATGGAGAAGAAGTAAACGGGCTCTTTGATGACCGTTCCTTCGGGGTGGAGGATTTCGAGGGTGATCTTGTCGTCCTTCTCGGTGGCGATGCCGCCCCAGGCTGAGCCGTCCTGCGGGAGGACTTTGGCGGCCGCTTCGAAGAGTTTTTCATGGGCGGGGATGAAGGTGGTTTCGCCGGTGGTGACGTTGAAGGAGAAGGCGAGGTCGCCGGGGATGCAGCTTTTGTCGTCGCATTCCTGCCAGCGGAAGATTCCGGAGATGGTGAGTTCATTGCCGGCCTCGAGTTTGTCGGAAGCTTGAATTTCGGCGATGAAGGTGATGTTCCCTTCGTATCCGTAAATGATGGCCGGCGTTCCGGCGACGCCGCTTTTGATGGCAGAGGGAATGGGGAACTTTAGTTCACCGGCGGTGAGGCCATCGGGGAGGATCCATTCGACGGAGGGTCCATCACCAAGGATGCCGGCGTTTTTATAGTAGGCGTGGAAGTGGGGCTTGAGATCGAGGGTGAAGGCGACCTGGAAGTAATCTCCGGGTTCGACCGACGAAGCCTCGGGGGTGACGGTGGCGGTGGTATCCTTATCGGTTGAGAATCCTCCGCCGAAGGGATCCTGCGCCAAGGCAAGCGGCAGAAGGAGGAGGCTGAGGAGAAAGGTGAGTGCGCGATGCATGGTCAATGGTCGTAGGTTATCGATGAGTTTCCCATGAGAGGGCGGAAGAGTGGATTTCTTCCGAGAAAAAAACGCCACGGGGGAAACCCATCGGGAATGTTCCGAAAGGTGAACGAATTTCCGGGGGATTCAAGAGGGGGTTTCCGCCGGGGCGGACTACTTGGTCAACTGGACCGGGGAGAAGCGGCGGGCCACCTCTGCTTCCATGTCATCACCGCCTTCCACGACGAGGCGGTAGTGGCCGGTTTTACCGAAGGCATCGGTGGCGGAGAATCCGATCGTTGAGTAGTTGGCCCCATTTTTTTTCGTATTGGGGGGAGGTCAACACGAGAATGGAGGTCGTTCCGAGAGCGGAGACTTCGGTGAGGCCATCGTAAGTTTGTGATTTAAAATCATGCCATGCCGAATCACCGCCATTGGGGTTTTGACGAGGAACAGGAGGAAAGAAGGCAGCCAGCAGCGACCGCGACACCCATGGTGAGAATTTTCATGTCAGAAGATTATCGGGACGATTCCAGAGATCAAGATCCCAAGTGATGCCATTCTTTGTGGGGCGCTATTTGGATTTTAGGAAATTGTTTACCTCGGTCTGTTCGTGGGCGGGGAGGGAGGAGACCCACTTTTTGACGGCCTCGGGTTCGTAGTTTTGCCAGTTCACGGCGAGGTTTTTCTGAGCCATCAAGCGGATTGGTCCTTCGGGTAGGCGGGCGAGCCAGCGGGTGGCCTGGGCGGGATCAGTCTCCATGAGATTGAGAGCATTTTGGGAAACCATGTCGACCGCCTTGCCATCGGCCTCTCCCCTCCAGGTGAAAAACTCGCTGTCTTTGGGAAGGGTGAGAAGGTGGGCGAGGGCTTCGCTGCGGAGGTCGGCCGGGATGGCGGAGTCTTTTTGAATGGCGAGGGAGGCCAGGTACTCTTTATCGGCCTCTGCGAGTTCGTGGTAGGAGGCGAGGAGTTCTTCTTTTTGTGCAGCGTCCCAATTTCTAACAACGGAGGAGAGTTTGGATAAGTTACGGTCGGCCAGGGAGCTGATGAGTTGGTTGGGCGTTTCAATCTTGGCGGCGGGGGGCTGACTTGCGGCGGTGACCTTGCTTTGACTGACCTTGTCGAAGGATTTGAGCCCACTGAAGAGGTTGTGGGGGGAGTTGGCGGCCTGCTCCCGCCAGCTGTCAGGGAAGCTGGAAAGGTGTGAGAGGTGCTTTGGCGGTCTTCATTGGTTTTGTTGTTCGATTCGGTTGAGTTGCTCCACCGTTTTTTCGTCGAGAGTGGCATTTTCCTTCCAAGTCCGTGCCTCCTCGGGATTTGACCGGAGCCATGGACGATAGGTGTTCGCGATGCGGTGGGATACTAAATAGGGCTGTTGCGGGTCCTCATCAATGCTTCCAACCCAGTCCATGGCTTTGGCATAATGGCCTTTGTCGGTGAGAGTTGAGCTCACAATAAGGGCGCTTGTCCCATAGATCTTGGGGTCACCCTGCTGGTTGACCTAGGCAACGTAGGCGGGGAGGTCTTGACCGGCCCAAGACCTGGCGACCCCGGAATAGCTTCCCTCCGAGGCAATAACATTATCGATGAGGGCTTCCGGATGGGTGAGACTGAGTTGGTTGATCAGGTCGGCGACGGGGGATTCTCCCCCTCCCCACCCACTGCTTCCGTTTTCGGTGTAGATTTGCAAGTAGCGTGAGTTTTGGCTCCCACCGTCCTTCAGAAGCAGGGCGGCGATTTCGATGGCGTTCTCTGGATCTTCTTTAAAGTGATGCATCGCGAGGGCGGTGAGTTACTTCTTCAATGGCACCTGTTGGGGGTGCATGAGGTAGGCGATGAGGTTGCGGGTTTGCTCCGGGGTGAGGGCGTTGAGGAGGCCCTCGGGCATGATGGAGTTGGGGAGGGTTTGCGTTTCGGTGACCTCGGATTTTTCGAGGGTGAATTCCTCGGTGAGGGAGCGGAGGGTGAGGGTGCGGTCGGTTTGGGAAGCGATGACTCCGGCGAGGGAGCGGCCGTCTTTGAGCTTGAGAATGTTCATGCGGTATTCGGCAGGGACAATGGCGCTGGGGTCGACGATGTTTTCTAGCAGATAGCCGAGATCGGCGCGGCCGGAGCCGGTGAGGTCGGGGCCGAGTCTGCCGCCTTCGCCGTAGAGGAGGTGGCAGGAGGAGCAGAGGTTTTGGAAGTGGAGGCGACCGGCGGAGAGGTCGGCTTTGGCGCGGACGTCCTCGGTGAGGGCGAGGTGGAGGGCGGCGATGCGTTTCTTTTTGGCATCGTCGGATTGGCGGAGGTCGCCCCAGATTTCCTGAAGACGGGCGGAGAGTTTTTCGTCGTTGAGGGCGAGGATTTGGCGGGCGTGGAAGGGGGTGAGGTCGGTGCGGGAAATCTTTTGGTTTTTGATTTCTGTGAGAAGGAGGTTGGACCAAGTGGGGCGGGCGACGACGACGTCGATGATGGTTTGTTTTTCGTCGGGGCGGAGGTTGGGGTATTTTTTGAGGAGGAGGGTGGCGAGAGCGGGATCGTCGAAGGTGGCAAGTCCGCGGATGGCGGTCTTGTTGAGGTAGCGGACGTTGAGGAGCTTTTCGCAAAGGGCGCGGAGGTCATCGGGGCGGGCGTCGATGAGGCCTTGGAGGGCGGTTTGGCGGGTTTCGAAAGCGGCGCTGTCATCGAGGGCGATTTTGCGGAGAGAGTCCATGGCGCGGCCATCGCCAAAGAGGGCGGAAAGTTCGCGGATGAGTTTGGGGTTTTTTCCGGAGAGGGTTTCGACGGCGGCGTTCCAGTTTTGGGGGAGGGGTGCTTTACGCCATCCTTTGAAGCCTTCGTTGAGGCCTTGGAGGATGTGGGGGGCTTTGTCGGGTTGGGCGATGGCGAGGTCGATGAGGGCATCGGGTTGGGAAGCCATGGCGCGGGAGATGTAGCGCAGGAGATCGGGCCAATTGGTGGCTTCGGCAATTCTGATCAGGCCTTCGGGGTGATTGCCGACGTAGGGGGCGAGCCCGAACCAGAGGAGCTTGGGAATATTGTGGTCGGTGGCGTCATCGCGAGTGACAAGATCAAGAGGCAAGAGGCCCCGGTCCATGAGAGGTAAACGTTGTGTGGTCGATGCAAGAGTTAGTCGGACTAGGGCTGATTGATCTTTTCTGGCGAGGGGACGAAGCATAGGGATGAAGTTAGCATGAGCTTGATGGTCGGGATGAAGGCCGTAAACGTGGTCAATTGGAAGGTGGTCGGTTAGGAGACGGATGGCCCAAGCGCGGACGTGTTCGTTTTGGTGGGAGAGCAATGTTTCAGGTTTTGCGGCACCCATTGCGTTGAGGGTCCAGAGGGCGCGGAGTTGGGTGACGGTGTTTTCTGCTTTTAACAATTCGTTGGCGGCTGCGATGAGTTCGGGAGTTGGCTTGATGAGAAGGCGGGCTTGGCGTTCGTACCAGACGTTTTTGTGTTGTATAATCTTGGTGAGCTTCTTGACATCGATGTTTTGGAGGAGGTCGAGGTCGGGTTTTGGTGGGGTGCCATTTGAGAAGCGGTAGATGCGGCCGGAGGTGCGGTGGACGCCGGTGTGGTCGTGGCATTCGCCGGTGTCGGACCAGTCGAGGGCGTAGAGGGCGCCGTCGGGACCAGCGGAGATTTCGAGGCCGCGGAACCAGAGGTCGCCGGAGATGAGTTGGTCGGGTTCATGGCTGGCGAGGTAGCCGGAGCCGTGGCGGTTGAGCTTTTCTACGTTGAGGCGTTTGCCGTGTTGGTTCCAGGTGAGGAGCTTGCCGTTCCAGGAGTCGGGGAGGAGGCCGCCTTGATAGATGCACATGCCGATGTGGGCGTGGCCGCCGCCGAAGTCGTTGGCCTTGCCGTCGCGGGAGTCAGTCCATTTTCCGTTACGATCAAAGTGCCAGTGGTCGGCGTGCATTTGGATGGGCTCGTAAACGAGCTTGTTGGGAGAGGGGGCGAAGGGGCGGTCGAAGTGGGCTCCGGGGATCATGTGCCAGAGGTGGCCGTTGACGGTGTTGATGAAGAAGAGCTCGCCGTGTTCATCCCAGTCGTGGCCCCAGGGGTTGGTGGTGCCGTGGCAGAGGACTTCGAAGGTTTTGCGGGTGGGGTGGAAGCGCCAGATGCCGCCTTCGATGGGGACGCGTTGATCGTCGGCGGTGCCGGGGAGGCCGACCTTGCCGGGGCAGGAGCCGCCGCAGCGACCGTAGAGCCAGCCATCGGGTCCCCAGCGGAGGCCGTTGGCGAGGTTGTGGTAGTTGTTTTGGGCGACGGTGAAGCCATCGAGGATGACTTGGGGTTCGGAGTCGGGGACGTCGTCGTTGTTGGCGTCGGGGATGAAGAGGAGTTGGGGGGGGCACAGGGCCCAGACGCCGTCGGGTGAGGTCTCGACGGAGGTGAGCATTTGGAGGTTTTCGGAGAAGACCTTGCGGGTTTCGGCGTGGCCGTCGTGGTCTTTGTCTTCGAGAATGATGATGCGGTCGCGGAGGGAGAGGTCGAAACGTTTTGCGGTTTCGGCGTAGGTGTAGTTTTCGGCAACCCACATGCGGCCTTTGTGATCCCAGGCCATCGCGATGGGGTTTTGGACATCGGGCTCGGCGGCGAAGACGGTGGTTTGGAAGCCTTCGGGGACCTCGAAGGAGGCGGCGGCTTCGGCAGGGGCAGGTGGGTTGGCGGACTGGTCTTTTTCGCTGTTGTAGATTTCCGGGAAGTCGTCGGCGTGGGCGAAGGTGAAGCAGGCGAGCGCGAGAAGGGCGCGGGCCTTTTGGAAACCGATGTTCATGGAGGTATTTCTACTGGCTGAGTGAAGGGTGATCTTTCGGAAGCCGGGTTCACTATTTGGAGAAGAGGACGCAGACGGCGGCCTCCTTTTCAAAGAGGAGGCGATGGGGATGTTCTCTGAGGAGCCGCGGGAAGGGGGCGAGGCGCTCATTGACGAGGATGAAATCGCCCTGGTGCCGGTCCATGAAGGTGGTCATGGATTTGTAGGTATCGTTGTTATAGACGAAGAAGCTGGCGATGACGAGGTCGACCTGGGGGAGGTCGAGTTCCTCGAAGCGGCCAACGAGAGAGGTGGCGGTGGTGATGCCGTTTTCCTTGAGCTGTTCCTGACAAAGGGAGAGGGCGGTGGGGGAGAGATCGTTGATCCAGATGTGGCTGGCGTGGCGGCCCAGGATGAGGGTTTCGGCTCCGATGCCTGCCCCGAGGATGAGGACGCGCTTGCCGAGGAAGAGATCGGTGTGGTGCGCGAGCCACTCGGTGAGGATGCCGGTGGTCTCCCAGCGTTGGTCGTAGTAGACGTCGATTCCCTGTTTCATTTCGGCAATGATTTCCTGTTCCACCCGGGGGTGATCCAGTTCCATGAGGGAGAATGTTTCGCTACCGATGAGGTAGGGCTTGAAAAGGGGGGGCGTCATGTTTTTGGGGGCGGATCGACCGGGATCAAAAGCTGGAGCTTCCGGCTCCATTTAGCTAGGAAACTTTAGCGACAGTCAATTCAACTGAATCCCGGAAGGTGGTGTCTGGAGCCCGGGGATTGGACTTGTCGTTGAGAGGAACGGGAAGGACAGCGGCCCGCCGGTATTTTTGATTGCGGGGACTGCCCTTGGGGCTAACTTTTCACCATGAGCCCGTCTCATTTATTCACTGTCACTTGCCGCTTTATCGAGGGGGCGGGGCGATGATTGCATCCCGCTATCAGATGCCCGCTCGATCGGGCTGTGCGGACGGCACCCCGCGCCGCGTCGGCGTTGAAATCGAGATCTCTGGTATCGAGCTGGACGTGATCGCAGAAGTGCTGGTCGACAAGTTAGGCGGGACGCTCAAGCACATTTCCGAATACGAAATTCAGGTGAATGGCTCGACCTTGGGTGACTTCAAGGTTGATCTGGATTTCGAGTATTTTCAAAAACTTGCTCGTCGTGACCTCGATGCGGGCGGGGAGTGGTTGCATGAGGTCGAACTGCTGGCGGCAGATGCCCTTCAAGCACTGATGAAAAACCTGATCCCCTGCGAGTTGATCACGCCTCCGCTGCCGTTCGCCCGACTTGGTGAACTCGATGCGGTCGTAGAGGGCTTGCGTGAGAGCGGTGCCAACGGGACCCGCCAGGCTTTGTTCTCGGCTTTTGGTCTCCATCTCAATCCTGAACTGCCCGATTTGGAAGCGGGGACAATCCTCGCCTATCTGCGGGCATTTGTCTGCCTGCAGGTGTGGCTCGAAGAGCAAGAGGACATTGTCTTCAGCCGGAAGCTCTCGCCCTTCATTCGCAGCTATCCGACCGAATACGAGAATCTCATTTTAGAAGAGGACTACGCGCCGTCACTCACGCAGCTCATCGACGATTATCTGGAGTATAACCCGACTCGCAACCGTATGCTCGATATGTTGCCGATCTTTGCCTATCTGGACGAGGTGCGCGTGGTCGAAGTCGTGGGCGGGCAGAAGTTGCGCAAACGGCCGACGTTGCATTACCGCTTGCCGAACTCCGATGTCGACAATCCCGACTGGGGCGTTTGGCGCTGCTGGAATGATTGGATGCAGGTCGAGGCTCTTGCCAATGACGAGCTCCGTCTTAGCTCGGTTTGTGGAGCGTGGCGGAGCAGCCGCGCGGGCGGTTATTTTTCGTCGGAATACCATTCCTGGAAGGACAAGGTGAAACAATGGCTGATCGTCCCGTCGTAGCAGTCACTGGTCCGGATGGGCGCTACCCGATTGCGTGGGGGGCGACCCGGCTTGCCGTTTTTCTTGCCGGGGGCACTGCTGTCCGGCTTACTCCGTCCAATTTCCGGGAGCATCAAAAGGAGCGATTCCAAGCGATCATCATCGGTGGCGGAAGCGACATCGATGCCGAATTGTATGGTGGTGAAAACACCGAGCACAGCCGGATCGATTTGGAGCGCGATCTTTTCGAGACTGAAATGATCGGTCACGCCCTCGACACAAATCTGCCCATCCTTGGCATTTGCCGCGGTGCCCAGTTGATCAATGTCGTCCTGGGTGGCTCGCTGTTTTCGGATATTCGTTTGCTACGTGAGCACACTTCGAACCGGCGCACACCCTTTCCGCGGAAGACCGCCATCGCGGAATCAAACGGGGTTTTGTTAGATGCCATCGACAGCGACCAATGGCGGATCAACAGCCTGCACTACCAGGCAATTGACCGACTTGGCGAGGGCTTGAAGGTAGTGGCGAGGGATCTCGATTCTTTGGTGCAGGGGGTTGAGTCGATCAGCCACCGCTGGCTTGTCGGAGTGCAGTGGCATCCGGAATACCTAATCTATTTGAAACGACAGCGCAGGATTTTCCGTCATCTCGTGTGTCGGGCGCGTGAGGGTGCCGCCGAATCGCTCAAGCTTCCCGAAGACTGATGACTGCGTATCTGATCATGTTCGGAGCGGCCTTTCTTGCCGCGACTCTGCTTCCGTTTTACTCGGAGGTCGTCGTCGTGGGCCTGCTAGTGGATAGGCCGGACGAATGGTTCTGGATCTGGCTTGTGGCTTCTTTTGGGAACACCCTCGGTTCGGCCCTTAACTGGGTGTTGGGTCGCTACCTCCTGCGCTATCAGGACCGCAAGTGGTTTCCGTTTAAGACCGAGGGCCTTTCGCGCTCGCAACGTTGGTTTCAGAAATACGGCGTCTGGTCGCTGCTGATGGCGTGGGCACCGATTGGCGGAGACGCCTTGACCTTCATCGCCGGAGTCATGCGGGTCAATTTCACCCTGTTCTGGGTGCTCACCTTCGTGGGGAAAGCCGGGCGCTATTTGGCGATTATTCTGGTGATGAACTTTGTGTGGTAGGCTGAATCTTCAACTTACGAAACTTCACCCAACCGGCGTGGTCTTCGGCGCCGTATGTTTGGAAGGCGAGGTGGCCGGGTGCGAGGTGTTTGGCCAGGCGTTTGGGGTCTTGATAGTCGACGATTTTTTGTCCATTGAGCCAGACTTGGATATGGGGGCCGAGGGCTTTAATGCGGAGGGTATTCCACTCGCGGGGCTTGCGGTGTTCGTCTTTGGCGTCTCCCTTATCGAGCCAGTCGTTGAGATAGAGACCGACCGGTTCGTCGGCGACGCCCCGGCCGATATTAACCTGGAGGCGGTCGCCTTTTTGTTCCGGTTGGTAGCGGAGATAGAGGCCGCTGTTGTACTTGCCATGCTCGTCGATTTTGAATTCGAGACTGAGGTCAAAGTCCTGGAACTGGGCTTTTGAGAGGAGCAAGCCCGAGCGTTTGGGATCACCGTCCTGACCGCCGGAGAGAATACCGTCTTGGTAGGTCCATTGGGCTCTGCCCGTGGAAGTCCACTCGTCGAGAGAGTTGGATGGGAAGAGGGCGACTTCCTCGGAATGAAGGAAAGGGCTGGCGAGGAGGAAGATCAGAAAGCGAATCATGGTGGCTGCGATTTTAGTGAGGCAATCAACTATGGAGATCCTAAAGAAAAAAAGGATTCGATTTAATTGATTAGAGC
Organism: uncultured Verrucomicrobiales bacterium; assembly: GCA_963925135.1. Classification (GTDB taxonomy): domain Bacteria; phylum Verrucomicrobiota; class Verrucomicrobiia; order Verrucomicrobiales; family Akkermansiaceae; genus SW10. Next base: position 23,104 of record CAWUTG010000006.1, read on the forward strand.
AAATTGCTGCAATGGACCCGCGCTTGTGTAAGCTGCCCAAAAATCAGGAAAGTGCGAACTAAAAAACAGGGACTGCTCATAAAAAAAACTTCACACTTAAGGGCCCCTCGGGTAACCTGCTTTCGAAAAGAAAATTGTCGATATTTTCTCAGATCAAGGCGGACGCCGAGCCTTTTGAATGAATTCATAAAGTTTGTGACCAACGCTGAGATGGGGAAATTTGGGCGATTTTTCAGAAATGAGGTTGCTGGAGGTGTCTTAAAGTCATCCGCCGCTTTTATCAGAAAAATAATTGCGGGACCGACTTTGACTCATTATAAAACTTTCTTTTTTATCTCATGAAATCGAAATTCATCTCAACTTACCTTCTTCCTGCCGCTATTTCACTCCTGAGTACCTCGTTCTCAAATGCCGAGCTTGTCGATGGTCTCGTCGAATACTGGGACTTCGACGGAGATTACGCCGCTGCACTGGACGTCTCCAACAATGGAATTCTCGCGGTAACGGGCACGGGCAACGCCACCTTCGTTATTGGTAAATTCGGTTCCGCGGTTGATTTGGAGAACAGCATTGAGAACCAGGCCGTCATTAACGTTGGTGATCCGGCTGAGTTTGCTTTCGAGGGCGCAAGTATGACCGTCTCCGCTTGGTACACGACCGAATCCCTTTACACGGGCTGGAATACTCTGATCAGCCAGGGTGAAGGTGGGAACTGGCGAATTGCGCGGCATGGGACCTCGAATACCAACTTCAAGTATAGCGTAGCCGGCCCTGGTTCCGTCCCGGCAAAGATCGATCAGCAAGACGGGTCATGGCATCATGTGGCGGTAACGCACGACTTACTTGGAGACATCACGATGTATATCGACGGGGTGGCGGCAGGAACGATAGGGACGTGGGGATTGGGAAACGGTTCCGGGTTGGCGATGCAGATTGGTGGCAATGCCCAGGCGGCCAACAGGGGATGGGACGGGAACCTCGACGATGTCGCACTCTGGGATCGCGCTCTTTCTCCGGAAGAGGTGGCCTTAATTTGGAATGACGGCGATGGCGCCAGCATCGAAAGCCTTACCGAAAGCGGATCTCTCTTACAAATCGTTGATGTCACGCATACCCGCACAGAAGATAATATTCTTGTGGACCTCACATTCACTTCGAAGGAAGGGAGATTCTACTCCGTTTTTGCTACTAACAATCTTTCTCTGCCGTTCGAAAGTTGGACCGAATTAAACAATGCGATCCCCGCCACTGCCGAAGCTTCGTCGACCCTCTTCCCTGTCGATTTCAATGCCCAAGCTTTGTCGCTGGACGATCACCAGTTCTTTGTGGTTATGAAAAATCCTTGAGGGGATTTTCTGGCAAAATCCCGGATTTCTTTGTTGTCTGCGCACCCTTCCTGCTTGGCATAAAGTTCCTGTCGGGAACGGTGTCGGGTCCACAGGAATTGGAGCAAAAAGGTCTACTGCGACGTAAGAAAAGGAGAGCAGATGCGAAGCCTGAGTAGCTCGACGGACCAGTTTCACCGTACCCGCGTAGTCGATGGTCGAGTTGAGGAGCTACTGGGTTCCTGGCAGATTAAATGCGCCGCTGCCCGAGAAACTTAAGGACCTCTTTCGTAATTCAAAAAACGCCCTGCGATTTCTCACAGGACGTCAGACGCGGTATTCAAAATTCTCTCGATTATAATGAGCGGCGGCGTCTGAAAAGAGCCAGAGCACTGAGCACTGAGCGCGAGCAGGCTCAGGCTGAGGCTCAGGCTGCTCGGTTCTGGGACCAATCCGGATGTGAGTGCGAGATTGTCATTTCATACCACGGATTGACCGTGAAGGCACTGATGTAGGTTCCCCATCCGGCGCCAGGTCCACCGATGCCGTTACTGTCACTGACTTTCCGAAAAGCCATACCGAGCGAGTTTGTGGTATCGCCAAGCTCTAGTTACCAAAAAGCCCTTCTTTATCTTGAGGCAGGGACGCGGCGGCCTTGCAGGGAGTAAGGCGGTGCGTCTGTCTTAGAGAGGTCGCGAATACCGCCGCCTCTTTCTTCTATCGAAATTCAAGAAGGTTTTGAGTTTGCGAAGAGGAAAGAGCAGGTCTATTCTCTGAGTCGATGCTAAAACGAAATTTGATTCTTCCTGTGACTGCGGCGTTTCTGGTGCTGACCTCCTGCGATGACAAGGACTCCGGGCAATCTGAGAATTCCACAGGGACCAAGAGTTCCGAGCAAAAGGGCGGCAGTCTCGAAACCGCAGAGCCGGCCGAGATCACCGATGTCAATGTGGTCCTGAAAACGTCTAAGGGTGATATCGAGGCGGTGATTTACGCTTCGAAGACTCCGATGACGGCTGCCAATTTCCTCAATCTCGCTGAGCAAGATTTTTACGACGGCATTTCCTTCCACCGTGTCATTCCCAACTTCATGATTCAGGGAGGTGATCCGGAGGGGACCGGAACGGGTGGCCCGGGTTATCAGTTTGCTGATGAGTTCGACCCTTCTCTCAAGCATACCGGCCCCGGTATTTTTTCGATGGCTAATGCGGGGCCGGGAACCAATGGCTCCCAGTTTTTCATCACACACGTGGCAACCCCTCATTTGGATGGAAAGCATTCCGTTTTTGGTAAAGTGACCAAGGGGCTTGATATCGTGAATGCGATTGCAGGAGGTGATGTCATCAACGACATCGTCGTGAAAGATTCCACCAAAGCTCTTTTCGCCGCTCAGAAGACCAATCTCGATGAGTGGAATTCCAAGCTGAAGAAGTAGGAAGCGGGAAATAGGGTGCGTTAGTTCCCATGAAACCGATTTTATTCACTCATGACGATTGCGATGCCCACCGGATGCATGATGGTCACCCGGAGCGTCCGGAACGGAGGCAGGCAGTTTTGCGGAATCTCTGGGAGAACAAGGGCCTTGAGGGGTGGGCGATTCGTGAGCCGGGACTGGTGAGCCGGGAGGCACTTGAGCGCGTCCACGATACGACTTATCTCGCTCACGTCTTCGCCTCTTCTCCGGACGAGGGGCTGGCTCCGCTTGATCCGGACACCGCGATGTCCCCGGGGACACTTCGGGCAGCGCGACGTGCGTCCGGTGCACTCGAAGAGGCCGTCGCGCTGGTCACCCGGGGCGAGGCGAATCGCGTATTTTGTGCGATGCGCCCGCCCGGTCATCATGCCGAAAGCAATGCGGCGATGGGCTTCTGTTTTTTCAACCATGTCGCGGTCGGCGCAGCGGCCGCGATCGCGACCTCGAACATTGAGCGCGTCGCGGTGCTCGACTTCGACGTTCATCATGGCAATGGGACGGTCGAGATTTTCCAGGACCGGCCCGAGGTTCTTGTCTGTTCGAGTTTCCAGCATCCGTTTTATCCGCACCGCTACCATGATGTGAAACGGAAGCACATCGTGAACACGCCGCTCCCCGCCGGCACGGGGAGCGATGATTTCCGCCGTGCCATCGAGCGCGACTGGGCCCCAGCCATCGAGAAACACCGGCCCCAGCTCATTTTTGTTTCCGCCGGGTTTGATGCCCACCGGGACGACCCGCTTGGAGGATTGTCTCTTGATGAAGAAGACTTCGCCTGGGTCACTCGTTGGATCGTCAACGCGGCAAAGAAGCACGCTGGGGGACGGGTGGTGTCCACGCTGGAGGGTGGTTACAATCTCGACGCGCTGGCCAGCTCAGTGGCCGCCCACCTCAAGGAGCTCGTCCGGTGAGGATTGATCAATCTGGAAGCAGAAATAAAAGAGCCTCGGCAAAGCGGAACCACAACAGCGAAATAGTTCACGCTTATTGATTAATATCTTCCCCAGCCTAGTAAAGCTTGCTTGGGCCAAGCTCCAATCGTGCCCTCGCTTCATTGACTTCCCGTTTTTGTTTTTCCTCGTCCACCCACATTACGATGACACAACGGCACGGAGCTTACCCCCTCTTCCAAGGGTGGGGAAGTTCCGGCAGATCATCAATCGGGAAAACTTTTTCGTGGTCCGCCTTGCAGCCATCGAGGTCATCCAAAAGCCCACTCGCCACGATCTCGACAAATTCGGCATTCGCTCCTTTCAGATCTTTCAGTGTTCTTTTAAAATAGGCATTGATCTCTCGTGTGGACATGTGTTTTCACATAACTTAACCCTTCTAGTTGCTGATAATAAAAATTATCTTTTAGTGGAAAGGGAAGGAAAGTCGAGTCTCGGTAGACCGGGAGTGGGAAATATGCCGCGATAAATAGGCAAGGCATACTAGTTGCTTTTGCTTGGCACCTAACAGAACGGAAATTGAAGATCGTCCTAAAATGAGCGGAGCGGTATTATTTCTGCGAACGCTGAAAAAGGGCGATCTGATTTGGACGGCGGCGAAGGGGGATACGGAACATCCCGACTTTACTATTTCTAATAAGAAAAAAGGCGAAGGTGCCAGCCAATTAGTTTTGCTGTGCCACTCCTTTCCTGGTGTCTAAATGTTGGCTAGTCATGGAAGGTGCTTTTACATCCAGAAAGAAATTGTCGGATCTCGATGAGACGGGTTGGCAGGTGCTCGCTTTCGGGTTATGGCTGGGCAGTGAGAAAGCTGTTTTTTGTTTGGGGGCTCTTGGGGATGGCGGTTGCGTCCGAGGAGATTGAGGAGTTGCCGGCTTTGCTGGTCTTGGGGGAACGAGAGACCGAGGTCCCGAAGGCGCGGAGCTGGACCGCTGAGGAGATTGCGGAGGTGGCCCCACTGACGATTGACCGGCTGCTGGCACGGGAACCGTCATTTTCGCTTTTTCGTCGGCAGTCGTCCTTGTTTGGGAATCCGACTTCGGCTGGGGTGAGCTTGCGACAAAGCGGAGCCTCGGCGGCTTCGCGGAGCCTCGTTCTTTTCGATGGCATTCCCCAGAATGATCCCTTCGGCGGGTGGGTGAATTGGGCTCGTTACGATGAGTCCTTGCTGGGTGGAGTGAGTATTGATTTTTCAGAAAATGCCTCCCTTTGGGGAAATCTCGCGGCAGCGGGAACGGTCCGTCTTCGCTCGCGCGAAATTGAAGAAAATGGCGGGCAGGTGCGCCTCACGGCGGGCTCGCATGGATTGCTGTCAGGGGCCGGGAGCTACGATTTGGTGGAGGACGACTGGAGGTTCCGCGTTGCGCTCTTCTCGCTTGAACAGGAGGGGTTTTATGCCCTCCCTCGCTTGCAGCGGGGCGCGATTGACCGACGGCTCGATCTCGAGGCGAGGGGCGCGGAGGTGCTGGGGCAGTGGGAATCGGAGAGCGGCCTACGGGCGGAATCACGGCTCTCATTTTTCGAGGAAGAGCGCGGAAATGGCACCGCGCTGAGTCGGAATGAGACGGAGGCGACGGATGTGAGCTTGCGTCTGAGTTCGCCTCTCGGAGAGCGGCGTTGGGAGGCCCTTGCCTATTACCAAGCAGGGGATTTTTCCTCACAGTTTAGTGCGGCGGCGGATGACCGGCAGAGCGAGCGGCTGGCTTTGGATCAATTCGAGGTGCCGGGTGAGGGCTTGGGCGGGGGATTGACGACGAGCTGGGAAAAAGGGGATGACACGACGATTGGTGGAGTTGATTTCCGCTTTCTCACGGGAGAGACGAATGAGACGGTGGGGACTTTTCGGTCAAGAAGAGCGGGCGGTCGACAGTCGAACGTCGGGGCTTTCCTGAACAGTGAAAAGGCCCTGGGGAATTATGGTCGGCTGAAGCTCGGAGGGCGAATGGATTACTGGTCGTTGACGGAGGGGGAGCGGCTGGAGCGCTCGCTTTCGAGCGCTACGACTTTACGCGATGATGACTTGAGCGACCGCGACGGATGGGAGCCCTCGATTTCACTGAGCTGGGAATGGGCGCCGGCGGAGAATCTCCGCTGGGAAACGGGGCTTGGTTCGAGCTTTCGTCTTCCCAATCTCAATGAACTCTACCGCCCCTTCCGCGTGCGCTCGGATGTGACCGAGGCGAACCCCGGCTTGGACCCCGAGCGCTTCCACTCACTTCGCTCGCAGCTCGACTATGAGGGTGGCAATTGGCAGCTCGGAGCGGGAGTTTTTTATCACCTGATTGAGGATGCGATTGCCAATGTGCCGGTGACCGAGGCTGCGGAGATTGCGGGGGTATTTGGCAGTCTGCCTGCGGGCGGGACCGGAAGCCAGCGGAGAAATGTCGAACGGGCTCAGGTTTATGGATTGGAGTTGCGGGCAGATTGGGAAGCGAGTGAGGCCTTAAATTTACGATTCACGGGGGTGTGGTCACAGTCTGAGTTTTTGGACTCGCCGGGGCAAAAATTGTTGGAGGGAGAACGCTTTGCCCAAGCTCCGGAGCTACGGCTGAATCTGGAAGGCCGGTATCGCTTTACCGAGCAAATATCGGTCAATGCGGGGGTGGAATATCGTGGACAGGCCTTGGACGATCTTCTGGGAGATCGCAAGCTTCCGGCATACTGGAACACACGTGTAGGTGGGGAATGGCAGGTGACCGAGGCTCTGACCGTGCGGGCGCAGATTGAGAATCTTTTCGACGAAGAGATCATCGCGGGGGAATCGGGAAACGGCCTGACAACGCGGGGTCAGCCACGTGCATTTTGGCTCAGTGTCGGGTGGCTTTTTTAAAATCAGCCCCTAAGCTGACGGGGATGAGAAGACTTTTACTAGCGGCGATGATGACCGCTCCCCTAATGGCTCAAGATGATCCTGATTTTTCAAAAATGAAGATCGATAAGGTTTATCAAACGCTCTGCGCCAGCTGCCACGGCGTGAAATTTGAAGGAGGGGTCGGAGGCTCATTGGTGGATGGGATTTGGAAGTATGGCTCCACGGATGAGGACCTCAAGAAGGCGATCCGCGATGGCAATGCCGAGTTGGGAATGACGGCCTTTGGCACGGTTCTGGATGATCAAAAAATCCGCGCGATGGTGATCTTTTTGCGAGAAAAGGAAAAGGAGACGCGGGTGGCGGGCGTTCAATTTCCCAAACCAAAGCCCGGCGAAGTCACCAAGACGGAGTTGGAAAACTATCAAATCGAGATCGTCACCGAGCATCTCGCAGCGCCTTGGGCCATCGCCTTTCTCCCGAATGGAGACCGGCTCGTGACCGAAAAAAAAGGCGCGCTGCGACTGATCGACTCCAAGGGCGTCCTCGATCCCACCCCGATTGAGGGAATTCCCACCGTGGAACAACATGGCCAGGGCGGATTGATGGAAGTGGCCCTGCACCCGAAGTATGCCGAAAATGGCTGGGTCTATCTGGGCTTGAGCGAGCCGCATCCCGAGGATCTCAAGAAGGAAAAGAAGCGCGTGCTGACAGCGGTTCATCGCGGAAAAATCAAGAACCACAAGTGGCTCGATTCGGAGGTGATTTGGCGGGGAAGGCTGGAGGATTACAGCACCTCGGGGGCACACTTTGGGACGCGTTTTGTTTTTCAGGACGGGTATCTCTTTTTTCCGGTGGGCGAGCGGGGCGGAAATATGGAGGCTCAAGATTTGGAGCGTGCCATTGGCAAATTCTATCGCATTCATGACGATGGTCGCATCCCGACCGACAACCCGAAATTCGATGGCACGGCGCACCCGGGAACGTGGAGCTACGGGCATCGCAATCCTCAAGGGGTCGCGCTTCATCCGGTGACCGGTGACCTCTGGAGTACCGAGCATGGACCACGCGGCGGTGATGAACTGAATCTGATCAAGCCCGGAAAAAACTATGGCTGGCCGGTGGTCACCCTAGGGATGAATTATGACGGCACCCCAATCACGGACCTGACTCAGAAAGAGGGAATGGAGGATCCGGTCACGGCTTGGGTCCCCAGTATCGCGGTTTGCGGATTAGATTTTTACTCGGGGAAGCAATTTCCAAAATGGGAGAATGACCTCCTGGTAGGCGCGCTCGCGCAGCAGGAAATCCGCAGGGTGCGGATCGAAAACCAAAAGGTCGTTTCCCAGGAAGTGATCATGAAAGATATCGGGCGCGTGCGCGACGTCGCGACCGGGCCGGATGGCATGATCTACGTCGTGCTCAATTCGCCCGATCAATTAATTCGCTTGATTCCGGTAAAATGAGAGCTGGGGCGGGAGCGCGCGGTCTAAACGAGAGATGAGGGTGACAGGCCATGGTGTTCTGATTGATCCAAGCTCCTCGCCGCCGCCCCGGTAACGCCTGACGAATTTCTAATGACCTTCGAATTGCTCTCCGCCGAGCCAGGTCCCGCCCCCGCGGACGCTTCACAGTGCTGGGAGCCAAACTCGCAGGCGGAGATCTTCCCAGCGTATTGGACAGCGATCTCACCACCGGCTGGTTCCTGCGCGAAGACATCGAAGTGAACATCACATCGCTGAACGCGAGCCAAGATCTTCTGGAGCTTCTCCTGTTAGCACTCGATTTACGGCGTTGCTATGAGTTGCGTTTGCTAAAAAGGGAAGCCGGCCGACCTTGTGAAGATCACCATGGGATCGGGCTTCTCATTTATCCCTGGCGTATTCGTCGTTAGAATTCCTCTTTCTTCGGAGCATAGAGAGGACTGGAATCCCCATTAGATGAAGGATGCTGGGTTCTGGAATAATTTTTGCAATGCCTTGGGAAACCGAGATGTCTAAAATGACGGAGTCAAAGGTTTGACCAGCCGGCTGATACTCCTCAATCACAAACGTAAACTCAACTGCTTCAAATGTCGCAGAGCCATTGAAGATCAGTTTGTCGCCCTGACTTCCATCTGTCTTAATCCGGTTGGCGAAGAAGCTTGATGATATTCCCCTTCGACTTGCGGATGCAGAATCGGAAGATGAACTGGTGAGGATGGTAGGGGTTGTGAGATCTCCTTGTAATACGGTCACCTTCCCCAACCATTGCCGGGCTTATCTCAATGGGCGCAATGAAGTTGAAGTTTGAGCGAATACCCGTTTGTCCCTCTGAAGTCGGAACGGCCTGCTCGATGAGGATATTTGCGCTGCCCGCCCGACCCAATGAGAGGGAAAGCAGCGAGCAAAAAGAGCGCTCTCCTTAAATTGTTCATGGGTGAAACCTCATCAATAATTGATGAAGTCCAATAGGGTAGGCCTCATCAACAACTTCCGCGATCGCGTTTGCGCCCCCCTCGGCATGTTCTTTCCGGAAGATTGGAATTTTCCGGTCATTCAAGGAGCTTGGAGCAATGTCTCAGTGGATTGGTCTTTTTTACTTTTCCAAATAAAGCTAACTCCATGCCATGAGCATTCAGCGAGAAGAAACAAAGCAACGAATGAGCCGTATCGTCATTCACAATGACACCGTCTATTTGTGCGGGCAGGTTGGGAAGGACGCCACAAAAGGCATCGTTGAACAAACTGAGACCATGCTTGAAAAAGTGGATGAGCTTCTGTTTCAGGCAGGATCAGACCGTGAGCATATGCTGTCGGCAACCATCTACGTGCGGGATATAAAGGATTTTGTAGCCATGAATGAAGTGTGGGACGCCTGGGTGCCAGAAGGGCACGCCCCAGCGCGCGCTTGTGTGGAAGCACGGATGGCACGTGCTGAACTTCTTGTGGAGATTTCAGTGGTCGCCGCGGTGAAGAAATAAAGAGATCAATACCGTTGCTACGTTTCCAAATCGACTCCAACGACCTCAAGTCGCCGAAAAGCCTGTTCGAATTCAGTTGTCGAAGGATTGTTTTTAACGGAGACCTTGAGCATATTTTCTCATGAACTTCCCTGATTTAGCCAAGCTCCTCGAAGCCCGGATTGCGGTGATTGCCGATCATGACTTCCGTGACCGGGATCCCGGGGCTCACCTTGAAGCGCTCAAGAGGGTGAGCGAAGCGATCGTTTCCTGGCAGGAAGCGCACCGGAGTGAGATTGATGGAAATTTGGACCACTTTCTTACCGGAGCCAGTTACCAAAAAGCCCTTCTTTATCTTGAGACAGGGACGCGGCGACCATGCGGGCAGTAAGGCGGGGCAGTTGCCCGGAATTTTCTTTGAGTGGTTGGGTCACTGGAGAGTGATCACCGGCGCGGACCTTGTGGACCAACTCCTTAAGGGGTCGCAAACTCGTTTAAAATCAGTTGCTAGAGGGGCGTTTGGGTTGGTGTCTACTTGGTAGACAAATTTCTGGACAGTGAAGTAGTGCGCGATAGCTTCGGGCAACAACCAATTTGTCATCGACGCTCAAACAGAACCAACAGTAAAAGGAAACGAAGAGTGGCCCATTGAAAGAATAGTGCACTCGAAACGGATTGTGATCAAGATCGGGACGGGTGTGTTAACGGGGGATGATGACGTGGTTATTGATGAGCCTGCCTTTTTGGAAATTGCACGTGCTGTGGCTCAGTTGAAGGCACTGGGCTATGAGGTGATTTTGGTGTCAAGCGGCGCTGTCGGGGCTGGCCTTACCGAGTTTAATATTAAAGAACGTCCGAAGTGCTTTGCCGTCACCCAGGCATTTGCTGCGATTGGTCAGCTTAAGTTGCTTTCACTGTATCGTAAGCATTTAAGCGTCTGGAGTTTGAGTGTCGGTCAGGTATTGCTGACTTACAGTGACTTGGAGTCTGAAGAGCGCCGTGGAAGGCTCTTAGACACGCTGGAGGCGATACTGGGAATGGATAGCGTGATCCCGATCATTAATGAAAATGATGCGATCGCTCCAGAACACGAAAAATTTGATGGGAATGACATTGTAGCCGCGAGCCTAGCGGCCTTGTGCGGGGCCCGTCAGCTTCTTCTCTTGACCACGGTAGACGGTCTCTTGGCTCGCAATGCGGATGGCTCGCAAAAGCTTGTCCGAGAGGTCACAGACTTAGAAGAGGTGATGTCTTTGGTGGAAGAGAGTAAGGGGTCGATATCGATCGGAGGGATGCAGAGCAAGCTGGAGGCGGTTCAGTTTGCTCTTACCCATGGAGTGGAAACTTTCATCGCGAATGGAAAGTCTGCGAGTAAAATTCCCGAGCTCATCGATGGAGAATACCAGAAACGCACTAGGTTTAGGCCGGACTTTGAACCTGCGATGCACCCGGAGTAGGGTCAGTTTTGTCTCACAACCCAAATTGGGGGCGCATTCAGGACCTCATCAATCATGGGCATCGCAGAATCGTTGGGCATAAAGCTCCAGCTCAATGTTCATTTTTCCCTGCAAGTATTTCGCTTTCGCCAGCAGCTCCTCTCCTGTGATCGAGGGGATTTTGTTTTTGAAAGCGAGCACGACCGAGTTTCCTCCTTCTACTTCGAAACTGAGGAGCCGATTCTCAAATTCGAGTGCTAGTAATCCATCGAACTCATCCTGTGAATTCAGTGCCGTGTGGCAAATGTTGAGCACGAGGACACCGTGTTGATTGAGGGCATTTTTACAATCTCGCAAGTAAGATGAGTGCACCTGCTTCGGGTCCATTCCTTCCGGGCGGTAGAGATCTGAAAAGATGACATCGCTTTTCACGTCGGTGTTTTTGAGATAGTTCGCAGCCTCGTCGAGATGAATGACTAGGCGATCTGTCTCGGGAAGATGAAAATATTCTTTGGCGACCTTCACCACTTCTTCCCGGTATTCCACTGCGTGCACCGTCAAATCGGAAAAACTACTGAGCAGGTTCTTGGCCATTGAGCCTCCGCCCAGCCCCATGATGGTGGCTGTTTTCACCTTGGGGATAAACATGAGCCCCGTCATCATGGCCTGAGTGTAGTCGAGGGCCAATCCATTCACATTGTTGAGCTTCATGGAACTCTGATAGATTTCCCCGTCAAAGCTGAGAATCAGGCTCGTTCTTGATTGGTAAACATGAACTGGTCCGTACTCATCTACGGTTGATGAGATACAGGGTTCATTAATCTTCATAAGATTCCAGCGACCCTTAAACAGCGAGGTTCGTGTGCCAGCAACTGAATTCGCGAGAATCTTTCTCGCAGAATTTTTCCCGCACCCAAAGTGGACGAACAACTTGGCGTTGCGGGGCTTCCGGGATCGCGATTGGGAATGTCATTACCCATCCGAAGGGTGGAGGGTGGAGGAAGCAGATCGACTCTGTCAAAAAGTGAATCCGGCATGCCGCCGCGATGGGAGCTCTGCATGTCCGGGTCCTTACGGGCAGGTCTTGAAGAGTTGACGATCTCAGAGATGTTTTAAGGGGACATTTGGACCGGACTTGGAGGGGAGGGTCAATGCCCTTGTCGAGGAGGTGGATTTGACAATACTTCGAGCCGTGAAGGACTATATTCAACTGGACCAAACCAGTCTCCCCGATGGAAACTTGCTCGCCCTGTACCAGCAGGGCGGGGATTTAATCCTGGAATACAACGACTTGGTGTTGATGAGCACGAACCTGACATGGTCAGAACAGATGCTTGCGGATTTGGGCTGTGCCCATCTGTTGGAAGGGGCGCCGACCCGGCCAGAGCACCCGCGGGTGCTGATTGGCGGCTTGGGGATGGGATTCACCCTCAAGCGGGTTCTGGAGTTGGTGGGCTCGCCGGCCACTGTCGAGGTTGCGGAATTGATGAATCGGGTCATCGAATGGAACCGCACCTACCTGGTTGAGCACAATGGCGCCTTGCTCGATGACCCGAGAACGAACGTGATTCTGGCCGATCTCTTCGACTGCCTCGGAGATGGTGACCAGTACGATGCGATCCTGATCGATATCGACGACTCGCCCGATGCGCTGATCACCGTGGACAATGGCAAGCTCTACACCCCAAGTTTTATGGCGCTGCTGCGGGAATCGCTGAATCCGGGCGGCTGTCTGGCCTACTGGATGGCGATCCCCTCGCCGAAACTCGAGATGGCGCTGAAGAAAGCCGGTTTCAATTTTGAGGAGCATCCGATGCCAGCCCATGAGTTTGACGAAGAGGCGATACACCGGATCTACGTCGCCCGTCTGCGTGCGTCGTCGTGAAATTGCTAGGAATTTACTTTTGGCGGGAGGGCTTTGAAGCCGCCCTTGGACCGGAGCGGAGGGGGGTGCCAGGGGGATGATCCCGCGCCTCCCGGGTAGTCGCTGTGTCAGGCTAAAAATTCCGAGTAACCAGCCCCCTAATCGGCTCTTTTTTCTTGCTTGACTGGGGGGACGAAATATCTTCGACCGAAAGTTAAAGTAAATCAGCCCAAGTTCTCGCACCCTATGAAAAATATAAATCCTCTGTTTTTTCTCCTTGTGATGGCCGTGCCATCCCCTGCCGCCAATATTGTCTGGGTCAGTGACAATGGTACCGAAGGTAACGGCGCCGACGGAGCCTTCCACCCCGCGGTCTCCTCCGGAACGCCCTATGTCGATCAGGGCTTCGTCGATCTACTCATCAATGCGGGGCACACCGTCACCCGCTACAATCCCGATCCGCAGGGTTTTCAGGACTCTCAGACGGATGTCGCGACTCTGAATGACTATGATTTGGTCATCGTTGGAACGGCCATGAACAGCGGCCCCTTTAACCTGAATTCGCGGGGCCCATTCTGGAATACAGCCATCACCAAGCCGATGATTGTCACAAAATCCACGCTCATCCGCGATTCCCGGATGGGGTGGCTCAAAGGCAATGTCGAAATTGATTCCGCCGCAGACGCCAGCACGACCGTCAGCGGAAAACTAACTTTTCTCAAACCGGAGAACCCGATCTTCCAGGGCATCGCTCAGACAGGCGGGGTCATGACGAATTTCTGCGGCATTCGCATCCCATCACCGACCAACAACCGGGGGACTTCAACTCAATTGTTCAGCTCCATCGTCGATGATGTCGACCAGATGATTACCAACGAGGTCGAGCCAGGTGGTGTCGTCTTGGCGACGATTGAGGTCAATGCGCTCGATCCTGGTACCAATATTCCCGCCGGGCAAGCCCCTGTGGTCTTCGGAAACTACAAGACCACCGGCTACGCCATCGCTGAATGGCCAGCGGGCACTGTGGTGCGCACGACCCAGGTCGCCGACGAGAAGCTGGGCGGATATCGCCTCTTTTTTGGCTGTGGCACCCGCGACGCCAGTGGCAGCAACAACTCGGCACCCAATCCTGAGGCTGGTGCCCTGGATCTGAGCGAGGATGGCCAGCGCATGTTCCTCAGTGCCGTCAGTCGTGCACTCGGCCATCCCGTCCCACTGGTCGCCTTGTGGGGCCAGTATGACAAGACGGAAATCGTCAACGGCGCCCCGGGCATCCTCGCCCTCAGAGACGAGACCAAAACCGGCTTCACCGCCGCCATCGGAGAAGACACCCTGATGACCGATGGTGATCCTCCAGCAGTCGATCAAGCGGCTCGCCCGCGCATCTACCAGACCTTTTCCCCGCAGCTTCTCTCCAGTGTGGGTCAAAAGGCATCTCTTTCCTTCAAGGTGAAATTCAACGACGTGCCCATCGTGGGTGACACCCAGTTCCGCTTCGGCCTCACCGATACGGCGAACAATCAGGCCGTCCTCGGGATGATCGACATCGGCACTCCTGCCGGAACGACCTTGAGGATGCGGCGTGACGACAGTATCACGGAAGCGAGCACAACCTTCGTTCCCGGAGATTGGAGCCACTTCGGCAATGCCGGCGCCACCTCTGGCTCCACAACCGGAACACCGAACGGCATCGGACTTCAGGACACGACCACGACCCACGCGTTTAACCTGACCCTGGAGCGCGTCATCGGCGGCATTCAGTGGACGACCTTTTGGACAAATGACGTCGGCGCGGCCACGATTTCCGCGACCACTTCCATCGTCGATGACTCCCTGCTCCCGATGAACGTCGTCGATGGCATCGGCTTCCACTTCTTCAACAACGCGCCTTTCGGCGCGGCCACCACGGGAAGTTTCGTCATTTCAGACGTCGTCGTGACCGGGGAAGGCGGCGGCGCCGCCGCCGGGCCCGCCAAGCTTGAAATCACGGACATCGCAGTCAGCCCCGACTTCACCACCACCACACTGACTTGGCGATCGAAACCCGGGAAGATTTATGCCGTCGACTCCTCAACCAACCTGGCGATTTGGGACGAGATCACGGACAGCGTGCCCTCGCAGGGTGGCGAAACAGCCTTCCCCGCGCCGAACCCGGTGCAGGTCAACGAAACACTCTTCTACCGCGTCCGGGAACTGCCCTAGGCGGCCCCTTCAGCAACCGTCGCCTTACGATTGTCACGCTAGAATCGTTGCCTCCTCAAAATCTGGCATTATCTAGTCTACGTGAGCGAAACATTCATCAACCGCGAGCTTAGCTGGCTCGAATTCAACAAACGTGTCCTGGAAGAGGACTGCTAGCAGTCTGTCGGACTTAGAACTGGGACCCTGGCCTTGAATCGTGAAAATGCCCCCATGGCAGCTCGCTTCGTCCACCTTGATCACGATACCCCACTTCTCTTACCTCCCGATCTCCGGGACTGGATCAGCAAGGATGACATGGTTCATTTCATCAGGGACGCGGTCGATGCCCTCGATCTTACTTCCGCAAAAACCAACGAGCGCGGTCCCGGTTCGGCGCAGTGTCCCCCGGCCACTATGCTGGTATCGCTCCGCGCCTGCTCAAGCACATTGACGAAGGCGACTTCGTCCTTGGGGACCGCGCCTTCTGTTCCTACCAAGTCCTCACCGCAGTTCGGATGCTGCAGTCATCGTCGAATGGCCAGGATTGGGCCGACCTGGTGTATCTCGACGGGGGGCCCGGACTTTTGGGATTTGGGGTCAGCTTTGAGCGCAGGGCTGTCTCAGGAGGAGGCTCTGGCAAGATGCTTTTCCGGGCTGTGGAATTAGAGGTGGAGGATAGCTCTTACCGCGAATATTTGAACGCGTTGCTGCGTTGGCGGGAGACGGGTTATCAGGATTATACCTTTGTGGTGAGGTCGAGCCAGGGGATGGTGAGCTACGAAGCGCGTTACACCGTGGTGGGCGGTGAGGTCACAGCGATGGAGAAAATTTCGTCTTTTCCCGAGTTTATTGATCCTCCAGCTGAGTTGAAAATTGAGAATTTATTCGCTTGGGTAGGTTCGGCAATCGAACAGGATGCGGCAAAGGCGAAGCAAGCGGTGAAGTCCTCGGACACACGAGCCCCGAAACTGCGGCCATTGACACCAAGATGAACGTTGAGTCTCTCAGCCGAGTTCTTGAATCCCGTGTTGCGCTAATGAAAAACGCTGGAAGGAGAAGCCATGTTGAACTATCCTCCGGCTATGGCTGGTATTGCTCACTCCTACGAAGAACTTGAGGGGGAAGCCCTTCATCTGACTCTTCAAGAACGCTCGCGTCTCGCCAGTCGATTGCTCGAAAGCCTCGATGATGGCGACGATCTCAGCGACGAATGGTTGAGTGAGATCCGTCAGCGTGTCAAAAGCCTCGACGATGGAAGCGCCAAATTGATCCCTCATTCCGAGGTCATGACTCGCGTCAGAAAGCGCATCTCTGAAGGTCGCTAGATTTGTCGTGACCTTGCACTGGCATGATGAGGCTCAAATTGAATTTGGAGAGGCTGCCATTCACTACGAAGCGCAAGTCGAGGGACTCGGCGAGCACTTCGTCACGCGAATTGAAGCGGCAGCGGCTCGCATCCTGACTAATCCCTTGATGCCTCGTTGCTTTGAAGAGGCGTCCAGCCATGAGGAAGAATTTGTCCGAAGGATGGAAGGTGGGGCTATTAGGGGAAATAGTCTGCTCTCATCTGCACATGGAAATCCATGTTTTCATGAAGAACCCGGGCGATCTCGACAGTGGAATCATTGAGGCGATAGGGGAAGTAATGATGCTCAACCCGGAAGAGGCGGCATCCCGGTGCCAGATCTTCCCGAGACTGGCTTCCGGCGAGAAAGGGGTCTTCCAGAATCTGATTTCGCGCCCGATCAAGTTTGGCCTGATAAATTTCGAGTTGGTCGCTTCCCCAAGTCTCCAGGGTGTAAGCGTAAATGGAGATAATGTCCTCATCGGCGAGGAGGGAGCTCTTGAAAGCGTGCATCTTTGTCTTCAGGAAACCTGCTCACTCTTTTTCTTTTCCTCGACTCTTCGCCTCGCTTCTGCGGCAAGATTATCCATGGATCGCGTGGAAAAATGACCACTCTCGATTTGGGAAAATCCGGCCTGCACCTGGTTTTGAATCTCCCGTTGTTTCAAGTATGCCTGATACTCACGGTCCGAAGTGATGACGGCAACGGGTCTTCCGTGTTTCAGAATCGAGACCGGAGCTTGGAGGGCGGAATCGAGAATCTTTCCTGAGTTCTGTTTGAGCTCTGTGGCGGTGAATTGCTCCATGTGGCTGAGTGGGTTTTGTCCAATTTATCTATTTTGGACGTTTCATCAATCTTTTAGCCATTTTTTGATTTTCGCCGGATGCGTGATGTCTGGCTTTCGGAGTTTTCGGCTACGTTACTTCGTAGATGACGATGCGGCCCCATTTTTTTTCTTGGGCGGGGTTGTCCTGGTTGGCGCCGCCGGCGAGGTAGAGGGTTTTGCCGTCGGGGGTGAAGGTGGAGGCGGAGATGCGGAAGCCGACGTTTTCGTGGTGGAGTCTTGAGCCGCTTTGGTGGTCGAAGAGGGCGGCGTTCCAGTCGCCTTTGAAGATGCGACCGGCCATGAGGAAGAATTTTCCACTCGGATGGAAGGCGAGGGTTTCCATGAGGCCTTCGCCGATTTCACTGGCGGTGGCGGCGCTTTCTTTTTTGGGGCCGTCGTGCCAAGTGAATTTTTGCCAGAGTTGTTTGCCGTTTCCGGCGGCGGGGTCGGTGGTGCTGCCCATGCCGGCGAGGTAGAGTGATTGGTCGTCGGGCGCGAAGTGGAGGGCGAAGACGCCACCGGTGTAGTAGTGGCCCTTGATGATGCCCCAGCCGGTGAAGTCGGGCGTTTTGAGGCGGGCGATTTCTTGGCCGCCTTGCGAGAGATCCCAGAGGATGACTTCGCCCATGAGGTTTCCGGCGGCGAGGAGTTTACCGTTGTTGGAAAAGGCAACGGACTGGACGGGCGGGGTGTGGGGGAAGGCGTGGCGGAGCTCGCCGGTGGCGACGTCGAAGACTTTGACGGAGGGTTCGGTTTCGGGAGCGGGTTCGTATTTGTAGCCGCCGCAGAGGTATTGGCCGGTGGTGGTGGCAACGAGGGTTCCGTCGGGTGAGAGGCGGGATTGCCAGGACCAGAAGTTGTGGGCTTTGAGGGAGCGGGTTTCTTTTTTCTCAGACTCCGATTTGGGATCAATCCACTTGAGGTCGCCGTCGTAGCTGGCTGAGACGAGGGTGTTTTGGGAGGCGGACCAGTTGAGGCCGGAGGCGTAGTTGTCGTGGCGGGCGATTTCCTGGTAGGCGTCGCCGAGGAGGTTAAGGCCGGTGGAGACTTCGTAGATGCCGCCGTCGAGGCAGGCGGCGTAGAGTTTTTCGTCGGGGCCGAGGGTGAGGTCGAGAACGTGGCTGGGGAGAGTGATCTCCTTGCCTTTTTTGAGGGTCGGAGGGTTCATGAGAGAATTTGGGAGATGGCTTTGGCTTTGTTTTCGACGTGGTGGAAGGTCGGGAAGCCGGGGATGTTGAACTCGGCGTGGGGGTCGATGCCGAGGGCGGAGAAGATGGTGGCGAAGAGGTTTTCTTCGTTGAAGGGATCGTCGGTGACTTCGGCTCCGTATTTGTCGGTGGCTCCGACGAGGGCCCCGCCTTGCACGCCTCCGCCGGCCATGGCGAGGGACCAGGCGTTGGGGTAGTGGTCGCGGCCGCGGGCCTGGTTGATCCAGGGGGAGCGGCCGAACTCGCCCATCGCGACGACGAGGGTGTCTTCGAGCATGCCGCGGTCTTCGAGGTCTTTGGTGAGTTGGAAGATGATGTTGTCGAGATCGGGGACGACCATTTGGTAGATCTCGTGGTTAAAGACGTGGGAGTCCCAGGGCATGCCGTTGGCGACCATGACGAAGGGGGCTCCTTCTTCGACGAGGGTGCGGGCGAGGAGGGCGTGTTGACCGAAGGCACCGGGGCCGTAGCGGTCGCGGTCGGCTTGCGGGATACGTTCGAGATCGAAGAGGTGGGCGCAGCTCATGAGGCCATTGACGCGCTCGAAGGTGGCGTTCCAGGATCCGGCGGCGGCCGAACTCCGGTCATTCTCGTACTTCTTACTGAAGAACTTGCGAAGGGCTTCGCGTGCTTCGTGATCGTCCTGGGTGATGGAGTCGAGTTTGTGGGCGTCGGGGATTTGGAATTCGCCGCCGACGCGGACAGGTGAGTATTCCGCTCCGAGCCATCCGGCCCAGTTGCCGGCTTTGAAGCCTTTGAATTCGTTTCCTTCCGGGCAGGGGTCGAGGAGGATGAAGTTGGGGATTTTGGATTCGAGCTGTCCGAGTTGTTGGGCGAGGACGGAGCCCATGGTGGGGCGGGTGAAAGGCGGGCGTGGGGCGTGGCCGCGCTGGAGGAGGTTGATCCCTTCGGTGTGCTCCTTGGCGGTCGTCTTCATCGAGCGGATGATGGCGAGCTTATCGGCGATGGAGGCGCACTTGGGCATGAGCTCCGAGAAGTGGGTGCCGGGGACTTTGGTGGGAATGCTTTTGAAGGGGCCGCCGGTGGTGGTTCCGGGCTTGGGGTCCCAGGTTTCGAATTGGGACGGGCCGCCGCAGAGCCAGAGGAGGATGCAGTGCTTTTGTTTGCGCTTGGCGATTTCGGCGAAGGCGGGCGCGCCAAAGAGCCCGGCCCAGCTCATGGAGGAGATGGCCCCGGCGGAGAGTCCCTGGAGGAACTTGCGGCGGTGGAGGTTGTGGTCGGGCGAGCCGCAATCTGGAGTGGGAGTCGACATTAGTGATTGATGCGGAATTCGGCGCTGGTGATGAGGGCCCAGATGAATGGGGCAATGGAGGAGGGGTCTTTGGCTTTCACGAAGGAAAGGGAGCGCTCTTTTTCTTCGGTATCGGGTGGGCGTGAGAGGATGCTTTGGAAGGTTTTTTCGACGAGTTGTTCGGGGCTTTCGAGATTGCTGAGGTCTCTGAGGAGGGGGGATTCGGCGATGAGTTTGTCGAAGAGGTCGCCGTTGGTGAGGAACATTGTTTGTTGGACCGAGGGGGAGAAGTTTTCCTCGAAGAGGTCGGGAAAGATGCTGGCGAGGTGGGAGCGGAGGGCTTCGTCTTCAGGGGATTCGTGGCCGAGGGCGATGCGGAGGGAGCGGGCGAGGGCTTCGGCGGAGAGAGGTTTGTCGAGGGCGCGGGCGAAGAAGGAATCGAGTGGTGGTCGGGACGCTGAGAGGGCGGGGCGGGAGTCGAGTTGGTAGGCCTTTGATTTACAGAGGGTGCGGATGAGTCGGCGGAGGTTGGATCCGTTGTTGGAGAAGTCGCGGGTGAGCCAGGCGAGGAGTTCGGGATGGCTGGCGGGGTGGGCGGAGTCCATGAGGTCGACGGGGTGAACGAGACCGCGGCCGAAGAGGAGGGCCCAGATACGGTTGACGATGGCGGCGGAGTATTCGGGGTTGTCGGTGGTGATGGCTTTGGCGAATTCCTCGCGCCGGGAGAATTTGGGAACGGGGAGGTGGGGGAGGTCTTTGGCGAGTTTTTCGTCTTTCTTGAGTTTCTTGAACCACTGTTCGGGAGGGGCGACCTGGTAGAAATCGGGCTGATCCTTTTCGCGTTTTTCGTAGGGTTCGGAGATGATTTTGTTTGAGTAGAGGATGAGTTGGGATTGGGAGGTTTTGCCTTCGAGGTTGGCGAATTGGTCGTAGCCGCCGTGGGCCCGTTCGGCGACGCGAAGGCCTTCGGGAGTCTCGACGTTGAGGCTGCGGCTGAAGAAGGCGATGAGGCCCCAGTAGTGACCTTGTTCGATCTCGGGCGCGACGGGGTGGTCGTGGCACTGGGCGCATTGGATCTGCTTACCGAGGAGAGTGCGGGAGGTGCGAATGGCCATATCGTGATGGCTGTCGCTTTGTTCGTAGAGGAAGCGGGAGGCGCCGTTTTCTTGTTTGGAATTCGGGCGGGCGATGATGAGGTCGCGGCCGACTTGATCCCAGGGGCGGTTGGTTTCGAAGGTCCAGCGGAGGTAGTTGAGCCAGGCTTTGCGGTCGTTGCGATTTGTGGAGCGGTCGAGGAAGACGACGTTAAAAACCTCGGCGAGGTGGGCGGCGTGTTCCGGGGATCCGGTGAGTTGGTCGATGAGGGCGTTGCGGTCGGGTTGGGCGAGGAAGGATTGAAGTTCGTGGGGTTTGGGGATTCGTCCGAGGAGGTCGAGGTAGAGGCGGCGGGCGAAGGTGGGGCCGTCGGAGGCCTGGGCAGGGGTAACCTTTTCGTGCTGCCATTTTTGGGCGGTGAGGTCGTTGATGACGCGGGTGGGATTGAGGGCGGGGTCGGGGAGAACGAGCTCGACGGGCGGTTTGATTTCGAGAGTGATGATCCAGGTTTTGAGGGCGTCGATTTCTTCCGGGGTGAGCTGCTTCTTGGGCGGCATGTGGGGGTCGGAATCGACTTGGACGACCTGGTAGAGAGGGCTCTTTTCGGGGTCGCCGGGGACGAGGGCGGTTTCGGTTTCGCCGCCTTCGATGGCGGCGGCGAGGGTGCGGAGGTCAAGCCCGCCCTTTTGTTTTACGCCGCCGTGGCACTTGGTGCAGTTCTCCTGAATGACGGGGTGGACTTGCCCGGAAAGTGGCACGCCCAGGCCCAGGCCGAGGAGAAGGAAGAGGAGGGCGCGGGGCGATGGCATGAAAAGCTAGACGGGACGGTTTCTATACGGGGGATGTGGGAGATGCTATCGTTACTTGGTGGGTTTGGAGGAAATAATTTTGTGGTCGGGAAGCTTTGTCTCCACGGTCTTACCGTGGCTTTGTCGAGTAGCCTGAGGCTCTCCTGCCACCCCTCGATTTCCAAGGGAAGTTCGTGATCGTGGTCGGGGCTATCTTCCAGTTGTTTTTTCCAGAATTCTTGAATGTCTTCGGCGAGGAAGTGGAACTCTCCGGCATCTAGAAATTTGCGACCGTTCGAAAGAATGAGCGGTGATATTTTTAAGGGCACCTCCGGTAACTTCCCGGTTCTTTTAGATTTCTTAATCGAGTGAGTTCGACGAAAATTTGGACATGAAGACTATCTCATCGAATGTGAGGCCGAGGAATTTTTGATGCGCAAAGCCTACCGCCACAAGCCCCTGAGTGATGCCGATCAAAAGTTCAACAAAGGAGTGAGTCGGATCCGAGTGAGAGTGGAGTACGTCTTCGGGCGGATGAAACAGCTCGGGATGGACCTCGTTCGCAGCATCGGACTGAAACGAGCGAGTCAGCACAACAGCCTCAGCAACATGGTCTATAATATGGACCGCTACGCCTTCCTGAAAAGCTAAGTTCAAAATCCCACCAAATCGACGTCAAGCATAGGACATTTAAGAGCAAAAACCGCCAAACCAACAGAACCAAGGTTCCCGAATCAGAGTTGGTGAAGATTGTTTGGAAGGATCAGGAGGGGGCGCAGTTGGAGTCGTTTCCGGAGGTAACGAAGTATGTTAAGAAGGAAAGAGTCGACATCGAGGTTGCACCGGAATGGCGTCGGGGTGACGAAGGAGGGGCAAGTGATTTTTGCGGTGACCGAGTTTGGAGGTGCGAAGTATCCGAATCTCTTTGAGTTTGCGGATCTGTTTCGGACTCTGGGAGGTGAGGAGGCCTTGTTTCTCGATGGAGATTTGTCGGATATGGTTTGGGGGAGGATGTGACGAAGCGGAGTAACCTTTATGCTTCGATGATCGCGGTGATCGCGGTGCTGGGAAAAGGGGACGGAGCCGAGTGATGACTGGTGCGGGATTAGATCGCCCCTGCAGGGCTTGGGGGATTTAGGTGGAGAGACCCAGGGCGTTGCCCCGGGCTTTGTTGGTTTGCCCCGTTGGGGCTTTGGAAGGGGGGAAAGAAAGCGGGAGCTTTCGGCTACTTTCCGAGGTTGAGGACTTTGACGACTTCGGCGGCGAGTTCTTTGGATCCGGCAGGGGAGTAGTGGACGTCGGCCTTGCGCTGGATTTTGGCGGCGTGTTCTTTGGCGAAGGAGTAGAGGTCGTGGATTTCGACGTTCTCATCCTTCATGATTTTTGCAGCGATGTCGTTGTAGATGATGGAGTCACCGACGACGCGGCCTTTGGCTCCTTCGGGGACGGGGGTGGTATTACGCCAGATGAGTCGGGCACCGGTTTTTTTGAGGCGTTTGACGAGTTCGCGAAGGTTCTTTTCGTAGTCGGCTTGGGAGACCTGGGCCTTGCTGGTTTTGGCTTTGGGGTCGGCGAGGTTCTTGCCGTTCGGACCCATGTATTTGAGGTCGTGAAGTCCCCAGTTGAAGTGGATGACGTCCCATTTCTTTCCTTGGCCACCGGTGTCGAGCCATTCATCGAGTTTTTGAAGTCCGGTGGTGGTAGGTCCGCAGTTGGTGAGGGGGCGATGGACATTGGCCTTGCCCTTGAGCATGGCGCGGACGTCGACGGTGTAACCGATGGAGATGGAGTCTCCGATGAGAAGAACGCGCGGGAGGCCATCGACGTCGGTGACGGGAGTCATGGGCATGTCTTTTTGGGCGAATGCGTTGGAAACGAGGAGGGCAAAGAGAAGGGTTCGTCTGATCATGGGATGAACTTCGCGCTCTGGTGGAGCGATGGCAAGTCTGCACTCAGGTCAAAGGTGGGAGCGAAGAGAAAGGCTCTTCGAAGCGAAGGGAAGTCGGCCTCCAGATCTGAACGTGAGCGCTAGAGTCATGAATCAGAGCGGTTTGTGTCGGAAGCCCGATGAGAAATTACGACCTCTGGAGCAATAATCATTGACGCGTTTCATCGTGATATGGTAAGGATTTAAAAAGGTTAAAATATGAAAAACTCC
Organism: uncultured Verrucomicrobiales bacterium; assembly: GCA_963925135.1. Taxonomy (GTDB): domain Bacteria; phylum Verrucomicrobiota; class Verrucomicrobiia; order Verrucomicrobiales; family Akkermansiaceae; genus SW10. The sequence goes on from CAWUTG010000006.1 coordinate 46,757, forward strand.
ACAAAAACGACAGCACTTCACTCGATCCGTGTGATGGGTTTATCAGCACTGGTAGTGTGCGCTAGCGATGCGCAACTCCTGAATGAGAACTTCGATGCATCAGACGGGGCGTTTACCTCCACGTTCAGCGGCCCGGGAACCCAGCCTTGGGTTTACAATGGGGTGTCTGGAACCTGGTCGGTGTTTGGTGATGAGGCGACGGTGGCAGTGAACGACTACTTGACGAGCCCTGCGATCTCCATCTCAACGACGGGAGGAATCGAGATTGAGATCGAGCACAAGTATAGCTTTGAAGTGGAGTGGGACGGAGGATTGATTCAGATGTCGATCGACGGAGGGAACTTTTTCTCGATCCCTACGACGTCATTTACGAACAACCCTTATAGCTTTCCGTCCTTGATCGGGACGCACGATTTGACGGGTCAGGCCGCTTTCAATGGCGACTCTACCGATATTGGGTTGGGATCATTTATTACCTCTACGGCGACCTGGCCGATTGGAATTCCCGCAGGTTCGACGGTGCAGGTCAGATTGACCGCAGGATTCGATGCGAATACGCTGGGTGTGTTTTCACCGGCTTGGGAAGTCACGGCATTCCGGGTCACGAAAGAGGTGGATGTTGACTCCGACGGGATGCCCGATGCCTATGAGACGGCAAACTCACTGAATCCCAGTGATTCGGGCGATGCCCTCACGGACGCCGATTCCGATACTATTTCCAATCTCGACGAATACCTCAGCGGAACTGATCCACAGAGTGATGACACGGATGCGGATGGCTTGAAGGATGCGGATGAGACCAACACTGGAACCTATGTCGACCCCACAAATACCGGCACCGATCCCCTGAATCCAGATTCCGACGGAGATGGACTGTTAGACGGAACTGAGAATCCCAACCTTCCATTTGTTGATGAGAATCAGGCTGGTACCAACCCGACGATTGTCGATACTGACGAAGATGGATTCGATGACGGACTGGAAGTGCTCATCAGCACCTCGAATCCCACCAATCCGGCCTCCCGCCCCCTGCGTTCAGGGCTTTTGGACATCGTTGCTTACTGGGACTTTAATGATGGCAGCGATCCCGCTGCGACCTTTGACCTGATGAAAGGATTCAAGGGTGACTTCAAGCCCGGGACCTTGTTTTCAGCGGATGCGACGGGGAGAACCCTGACTGCGGGCGACCATGCTCTGGATATGGGCGCTAACGGTAATGTCGGAACCGGCGTCATAGTCGAGGAGGCCCGGTTTCTGAATCTGGCGGGAATTCAGGATCAAATTGGGATTTCCTTCTGGGTGAACACTCCGAGTTTACAGAATTCGATGGCTGTCTATGCCAACTCTCCGGCAGTTGAGAGAGCCTTCAGCGCTCATGTTCCTTGGAGTAATGGCCGGGCTTATTGGGACACCAACGGTTGTTGTGATGGAGCGCGTCAGCGAATGAATACCCTCGCAAATCTAGCCTTGGACACTTGGACCCATGTCGTTTTGAACAAGAACGGAGACACCAAGGCGATCTGGGTGAACGGGGTGAAGCTTCTCGAAGCGACGAATACTGACGATCTCCAGAAGACCTTTACTCGATTCTATATTGGAACGGATTCCGCGACGCTCAACACGGTCGGCTTGCTCGACGATTTGGCCATCTACGCAGATGCCCTGACCGATACCGAGATTGCAGCTCTCGCTGCTGGAGATGATCCCCGCTCGATCGTACCTCCCAACGATGATGCCGATCTCGATGGGATGCCCGATGCCTATGAGACGGCAAATAATCTCAATCCTGCTGTGAATGACGCTGCTGCTGATTTGGATAACGACGGTGCTACAAACTTTGAGGAATATCTCAACGGCACCGATCCTGACGATGACGACAGCGATGACGATGGTCTCAAAGACGGGGTGGAAACGAAAACCGGAGTATGGGTGAGCATCACGGATACCGGGACGGACCCACTGAAAGTTGACAGCGATGGCGATACCCTGGGTGACGGCCTGGAGAATCCCGACCTGCCATTCGTCGATGCGTCCCAGCCTGGAACCAATCCGAACTTGGTTGATAGCGACGAGGACACCTATTCCGATAATCTCGAACTAGCTCTGGGAACGGATCCTTCGTCAGATGCGAGCTTCCCGGAACCGGGAGTTTTCGACCTGTTGGTCTACTTTGACTTCAATGGAAGTAGCGCAGATCAGACTGGAAACGCCGGTGATGCGACCCTCGTAGGCAATGCTGCTCTTACCACAGGTGGTTTGGGTGCCAGCGGATCTCCTAACGATGAGTCCTTGGATCTTGGAACGTCTGCCGATGGCTCGGCAGCGACTGTCGCGGCGGGGAACCACTTCGCGAGAATCAATCTGAACAACGCAGCTTCGGTTAGTTTCTGGCAGTTCAATACGGTTGTCAGTAGCAGCAGTGCCTTCTGGCTCATCGCTCCGACGGCCGGGAATATCCAGCGGGGTTTCCAGGCTCACACCCCTTGGGGAAATGGCACGGTTTACTTTGATGTCGCCGGTCAAACGGCCGGAACGGGACGTCTCACGAGCACCGGTGCCACGATCACGAATCAATGGCAGCACTTCGTCTTCCAGAGACGGGCAGCCGGAGACCTGGAGATTTGGATTGATGGCGTTCTCGCCAGCACCAGTGTCGGAGCGCCCAACCTTGTTCCGCTGAATGGCGCGATGGTGATCGGAGCAGAAGGAGTGACTCTGAATAATAGCTTCTCCGGTCGCATTGATGAACTGGCAGTCTTTTCGGAGGCACTTTCGTCCGAGCAGGTTGGGATACTTGCCGGCGGGGCGACTCCTCCGGAACTGTTTGGGCCTTTGACACCGTTTATCATTACCTCGATCAGCTATGATCAGGCCGTAGATCGAACAACTCTCACCTGGAACTCTAAAAACAATGGCGTGTATTCCGTAGAAAGTTCTCCAAATCTCATCGACTGGGCGGAGATCCAGGATGAGGTCCCGAGTGATGGAGGAACGACGACCTTGATTCTTCCGCGTGGACTGGGCGACTCGACCCTCTTCTATCGGATCCGTCGGACGAACTAAGCGGAAGTATCCGGATTGATCTCAAAGCCTGCCCTGGACACGGGGCAGGTTTTTTTTGTTGCTAGAAGATGTAACAGCAGAGGCCAATGACCACGACGCCGATGAGGTTGAGGACGACTCCCTCGCGTGCCATTTGTGAGACAGTGAGGTAGCCCGAGCCAAAGACGACGGCGTTGGGAGCGGTGGCGACGGGGAGCATGAAGGCGCAACTTGCGCTGAGTGCGGCAGGCATCATGAGAACGCGCGGATCGAGGTTGTTGGCAACGGCGATAGACCCAAGGATGGGCAGCATCAGGATGGTGCTTGCGGTGTTGCTGGTCAGCTCGGTGACGAAAGTCATGAGCAGGCAAATGATGAGGATGATCGCGAGGACAGGGAGGGTTCCGACATCGCTGAGTAATTCCGCTGCGCTGCTGCTGAGTCCGGATTCGGTGATACCGGCAGCGAGGCAAATGCCGCCCCCGAAGAGAAGGAGGATGCCCCAGGGGATTTCGTTAAAGACGTTGGCTTCCAGAAGGCGGCCTTTCTGCCCATCTTGCTCCGTGCCATCTGGCAGGACGAAGAGGAAAAGAACTCCGATGAAGGCGACCGAAGCATCATTGGCGCCGGGAAGGTGAAGCCAGGCGCTCCATCCGCCGAAGGGCTCGGCACGGGTGATCCAGGCGAGAGCAGTGAGAGCGAAGACGATCAGGGTGCGGCGCTCGGCCGGACGCCATGGTCCGCTCTTCGGGAGTTCGATTGTCCGGCCTTGACCGAGATTCCGAGTGAGCCAAAGCCAGGCGATGGGGATCATGATGAGCACAATGGGGACTCCGAAACCCATCCATTGGGAGAAGGTCATGCGGATGCCGGTAAACTTTTCGTATTGCTCGATGAAGACCAGGTTGGGAGGAGTGCCGATGGGTGATCCCAAGCCGCCGATACTCGAAGCGTAGGCGATGCCGAGCATGAGCGGGACGGCGAGCTTTTGTGAATCATCCGAGCTGGAAAGGATGGCGATGGCGATCGGGAGAAGCATCAAGGTGGTCGCGGTGTTGGAGATCCACATGCTGAGGAGGGCAGCGGCGAGCATGAATCCCAAGATGAGCCCTTTTCCTCCGTTGCCCCCGCAGGTGCGGACCATGCCCAGGGCGATGCGGCGGTGAACCCCGCATTTTTCAAGGGACTTCGAGAGGAGAAAGCCACCGAGAAGAAGAAGGATGAGGGGGTGCCCGTAGCTCTGGGCGACGATGGTTTTAGCGGGGAGAACGCCGAAGAAGGGGAGGAGGGCGATGGGCACGAGGGAGGCCGCGGGGATGGGGATGGCCCCGGTCATCCACCAGACGGCGGTGACCCAGGTGATGCCCAGGGTGATGGCAGCATCCCGTGGCATGCCCGAGTGAGATGCGATGAACCAGATCGCGAGAGCGGAAAGGGGAGCCACCCAGATGGCGAAGGATTTTACGGAAGGCATTGGGAAAGCCTAATGAAGTGGCAGGCCTCCCGACAATGAACAAGTGATCCCGGGGCTGCGGCCCTTTCTTTTAAAGGGAGAAAGTTGTTCAGGGGCGGGCTGAGACCTTGACGCGGAGGAATTGGATGGTGGCTCCGGGGATGGGGGTGAGGCTGCGGAAGGTGACGTTTTCGGTGCCATCTCCGTTAGGGAGGGAGGTGACGAATTTGGTTTGAAGCGAGGTCCAGTTTAGCAGAGATGAGGACTGCTGAACCTCGTAGAGGACATCGTCTGCGCGCAGGTTACGGCGGAAGGAGATGGTGAGGTCTTCGGCGGGTTGTCCGAGGTCATCGAGAAGGACCTGGTTGCTGACGGTAGGGGTTGATTCGGGGCTGGCTCCCGCGTCTCCGAGGATGGAGCCGGAGGCGTATTCCCAGAAGGTGGTGAGGCCATCGCCGTCGAGATCAGCGAGGGGATCTCCGGAAAAGATGTCGGCATCGGTGGTGCCGGGACTTCCATTGGGGAGGGCGCTGCTGCGCCAGCTTTCGGGGAGGGAATGGTCGGGGGACGTTTCCGGGGCGATGAGGACGAGGGTGTAACCGGCGCCGTCAGCCGCGGTCGGCCAGGGAGCGACGTCGTTGTAGGTGAAGCGGCGGGCATCGAGTCCGAGGGCATCGATGAGGGCGATTTCCTCGCCGTCGTTGCTGAGGTTGAATTGGTAGTTGCCGGGTGCGATGCGCAGGCCGGCGGTGTTGTATGCGGCGGCGAAGGCGAGGGGGGCTTTGACAACGACGATGTGTTCTCCGGGGGCGCGGGATTTGACGAGGGCGCCGGCGGTGAGGGGGATGGTGCCTCCGGAGGGGATGGCGAGGGCGGTGGGGGCGAGGGCGCCGCCATCGAGGCGGGGGTCGGAGCCGTCGGTGGTATAGTAGATGGTTCCGGATCCGGACGCAGTGAGGTTGGCTCCGACGGGGATGACGCCATTGTTTTGAGGAATTCCTCCGAGGAGGTAGGTGGGTGGGTCAACGGAGGGGAGGGTGATATTGTTGAGGACGTTGGTGGAGCGGACGGGGAAGTAGGAGGTGTAGAGGCGATCCTGTTCGGCGAGCCATTCGACGTCGGGGGTGTAGGGGGTGGCGCGGCGGTGGTCGCCCCAGCGTGCAGACTCGGCGATGATGGCCCGGTCGAGGTCCCGGGCGTATTTTTCCCAGCGGGTTCGGGTGGCGGCGGCGGTGGATTGGTAGTATCCGCCTTTGGAGAGTTTGAAGGTGGATGATCTTTATTCACTACCTTCGCGGACGACGAAGAAGCGTTTGGGATCTGAGACTTGGAGAGTCGGGAGAGGCACGGTGGTGGTTCCTTCTGCTCCGGTGACTGTGGCGATGAGGTCTCCGTCCCCACTTGCCAATACCGAGAGCTCGGTGGAGGCAAAGATGGTGTAGGTTTGTCCACCTCTTGAGGAGAATTGGAGGGAGCCGGTGGGTGATCCCGGGGTGGATGAGTCGATCTCAAAGTTGACGACGGCCAGCTGGATGGGGCTTCCGAGAATACCGAGAGCCCAGTCGATAGCGTTGGAGGTGAGTGCGATGGCGTCAGCCGAGAGTAAGGCAAAGGTGCCATCGGAGAAGGGAAGCATGACCCGGCGGGCTGGGGCAACGTTATTGGTTGTTCCGGTATTGGGATCCACGGCATCCCCAGCTTCGATGGCAAAGATCATGGCGTATCCCGTCACGTCGTTGCCGATTTCGGTAGCCGAGCCAGCGGTCGCCAATCCGTTACCAGCGGTGCCGACAATGGCGATTCCCGGGAAGGGTGCTGCGGAAGAGCCCGTTTCACCAATGGTTCCACTGTAGAGGGTGACCTCTTCGGACAGGTTCCCTTTGATCGGGTGATCATTGAGGACGATTTCAGTCGTCTCATTCGACTTGGCAATGATTGCCGAGGCAGCCCCAAACTCCCCGGCCCCATTGTCGATGACGGCTTCTTCCCAGTTTACGATAGGGACGACAGAGTTGATGAACTTGCCTCTGATGTCACCGGAGCCCGGTGTGGAAGAGGTGACGAGCAGGTCATACGCGAGTTCGTCTCCAGTCAAAATGGTGGAGGCTTGCGCCACGATTACTTTCCCTGCGATCCCAAACTTATCCTGGAGGAAGTGAATGGCGAATTCATCTGCTCCGATCATTCCGGTTCCATTGGCTTCCATGAAGAGGACGTCGAAGTCGGTTGTCGGGATACTGCCGCCATCGGTCGGATTGGTGCCATGGTAGAGCACTTCCGCGCGGTCGCGGAAATTGTCACTGTCGGAGTCTTCGTTGAGAGGACTGGTGCCGGTGTCATTGATATCGGAGAAAGTCCCGCTGTTGGTCTCGACGCCATCGAGCCATCCATCGTCGTCCGTATCCGCATCGAGAGGGTCGGTTCCGGTATCTGCATCGACGTCGTCGAAGGTGCTGTCATTGGTCTCGATACCATCGCGATATCCGTCCCCGTCGGTGTCCGGGTTGTTCACGAGGGTTCCGTTGGTGAATTCTTGAAGGTTGGTTGAGTCATCTTCATCGGGATCCAAGCCTGAGTCACCAACGAAGACACTGAGTCCGTTGTTCACTTCATAGCCATCTGGAATGCCATCGAAATCGGTATCAGGTTCGACGGGATTGGTTCCGGTGTCGGTCAGGAGGTCGTCAAAGGTGCCATCATTGGTTTCCACTCCGTCTTTCAAGCCGTCATCGTCGGAGTCGTCGTCGAGCGGGTCGGTGCCGGTGTCGGTGGCGAGGTCGATGAAGTTTCCGGTGTTTGACTCGATGCCATCAAGGAGGGTGTCGTTGTCAGAATCGGGATTGATGGGGGAGGTTCCGACATTGTATTCGTTCAAGTTTGTGGACGAATCGGAGTCAAAATCGTCTCCGGGGAGAACGTCGAAAATGGTGTTGAGCGAGTCTTCGGTATCTGCGCCGATGATGATTTGCTCGAAGTCATCGGGGATTCCGTCGGCGTCGGCGTCGCTTTTTGATTGTCCTTCGATGACAATGCTATCGATGTCGAGGTCGCCGGATCCTTCTCCACCGCAGTACCAGATGAAGTCGACGGTTTGGTTGGCGAGATCGGAATATTTGGCTCCATTAAGATCAATCGCTACAGAGAGGAAATTGGGCCGGGCTGGTCCGACCTGACTATAAATGATGTTGTCATCGAGACTGGTTCTAAAAGCGATCCAGCGTTGGTTGGCGCTTCCGGTGGCGGCACTGAAGTCAAAGGAGACATTTGTCAGAGTGATGGGACCGGCACCGAAGGTGAGTGAAAGAGAGTGGATTCCATCGGTGGGAGGGGGGCTGCCAACGGTTGGTGCGACGCCTGTGGTCGTGGGGCCGTTGAATTTACCCACTGGAGGAGAGGGTCGGCCAGTATTGGCATTGGCATCAAAGAGAACGGCGCCGGTGCCTCCGAAGGTCCAATTGGAAACGGTGACCTGATCGGCGAGGTTGCGGTCCTCCGGGGTGGTGCTGTTTCCTCCAAGTTCGTTGCTGAAGTCAACACCTACCAAGGGCACCCCGACGGCCGAGCCGTGAACCAGGAGTGATAAAAAGAAGAGACGATATTTGTTCATAAGGCTGAGATGCTATTTGTGAGGCGATGGGATGTCAGCCTAGAAAGTTAGAAAGCACGCGTGTTTCACTCGAGTTACGAGAAAGTGAAATGTGTTGCCTCGTCTGGGCCGGGAATCAGGGTTGAAAGTCTGAAAATGAGGGATGCAGCGAAGACTGCTGGATTCCCGGGGAGGTGCCTGGGAGTGCGGGCATAGGGTTTTTATGGTGGGGAATCTTTTCATTCGCAACCCACGGTGGGCTGTGGTTACTTTTGGGAACTATGAATCGCCGTTCTTTTATCCGGACCTCTGCTGTTGCCTCTGTTTTTGGCGGAACTGCCCACACTCTCAGTGCCCTCGCCGCTGATAATGAGTATCGCGCCAACATCGGTATCCAGCTCTACACTCTGAGAAACGAGCTTCAGGCGGATACCTCCGCCACGATCAAAGCCGTCGCGGACGCGGGGTATAAGCAGGGGGAGATGTATGGCTTTCCGAATTGCGATGACATGATCAAGGCCGCCCGGGATCACGGGCTGGGTCTTCATTCCAGCCACTTTGAATGGGAGACTGCCGTGAACCCTTCTGATACGGGATTCTCTGATTTCCAGAAAGTGATTGAGAAGGCCATGAAGATCGAGTTGACCCATTTGGTGGTTCCTTATCTGCAGGATAAGGACCGCAAGAATCTGGATGACTACAAGCGGGTCGCAGGAAACTTGAACAAGGCCGCCGCAATTGCGAAGAAGGCCGGAATTCAGCTGGCGTACCACAACCATTCTTTTGAATACCTGCCGATGGAAGGCACGAATGGCTTTGAGATTTTCATCAAGGAATTTTCGCCGGAGATGAAGTTCGAGCTCGATGTTTTCTGGGTCAAGGCGGGTGGAGTTGATCCGGTGGGATTGATCAAGAAATTGCAAGGCCGCGTGTCGCAGCTTCACTTGAAGGATCTCAAGAAGGGACTGACGCTTCCGATTTACAACGGAATGCCGGCAGATGGCTTCAAAGAGCTGGGCAATGGGATCATCGAGATGGAGCCCATCATCGAGGCCGGTAAGGCCGCCGGAGTGGTGCATTGCCACGTCGAGCAGGATCAGTCGCCGAATCCGATCGCGAGCATCAAGGAAAGCATCGCTTACTTGAAGAGCTTGTAGGCAAGCGTATTGAATTTCAAACGGAGGGATGGTTCATGGGAGCCCCTCTCCGTTTTTTGTGGTTGAGCTTATGAAGGAATGACATCCGGGGGGATGGTATTGCCCTCGTATTGCCGTGGCTTGTCTTTGCGGAACCGGTTGATCGCGATGGGGAGCATGATGATCAGAATGGTAAGCTTGATCAGAGCGACTGCGGGAATGGAACCGGCGAAGAGGATGATGAGGATCGCGAGTACGATCATGACCGACCCAAGAAAGGAGGCATTCAGCCAGAATGAAAGCGGAGTCACTCCGGCGAAGAATTTGCAGGGTGGGGTGACGTTCATCCGCGCCTTGTGAAGAGCGATGACGAAGTCCCGAAAGGCCGGGGACCGGTCCTCGAAGTCAGCAAATCCACGAAAGAGCTGGTTCCCGATTTTTAAGGTGAGTCCGGTCGCGAATGAGAGATTTGTTGATGCGATCCCCGCCATCCGTTCGGAGGTGCTGCCCAGTCCGGCCTCGAAGGAAAGCCCTCCCATCTCGGTGAGTACCACGTAGCGACCGGCGTGCACTCCGGGAGTGATCCGGTAGCTGAGGTCTGCGGCATCATCATGCAGAAAACTGAGTCCTACGCCGGCATAGTTGTAGGCGTCGAACTTGCAGTTGTAGCGGGTGCCATTCTGCACGCGATTGGAGGTGCTAACCCCGTGGTTTTCGCCGCAGCGGTAGTCGGTCTTGAAGAAGAATTCGTTCTCCTTGGATCGATGAATGGTTTCGAAGTTGAGTAGGTTGACGGTGTTAGAGATAAACCCGATTTAACCATGAAACGGGTTGTTTGTGTGAACCATGTGGTTTGGAGAGAGAGTCTGTGAGTCCGTTGATGAAAGCGCTTAGATCCATGGACCTTTTCATTGGGGGCGTGGTAGGTGCCCGAATCTGCGGCAGAGAAGTGAGCAATCTTGACGGCAATCAAGCCATGCGTGATAGTGGAACGAGTGAAGAAGATTTAGGGCGAATTGGCGATGTTTCGTCAGGAAGCCTTTTCGTTCTCCTCCTGAGATTAAGATGAGCATGCAATATCGCGATTATTACCAGATTCTCGGAATTTCCAAGGACGCCAGTCATGATGAGGTGCGCAAGGCCTTCCGCAAATTGGCGCGGAAACACCATCCTGATGTGGCCAAAGACAAATCGACGGCTGAAGAGAAATTTAAGGAGTTAAACGAAGCCTACGAAGTGTTGGGCGATCCCGAGAAGCGCAAGAAGTATGACGCCATGGGATCCGGTTGGAAAAGCGCCGGGACGGGACCTCCTCCTTCGGATGCGAATTATAACTATCAGTTCGATGGCACGGGTTTTAGCGATTTCTTCGAGCAAATGTTCGGGGCTGGTCACCGCCCGCAGTCCTCGCAATTTCGGGGATTTTCCGGAAATCCCGGTGCCAAGGCCGGCCCTATGGCGGGGCAGGATACTCATGCTGATATTTTGGTAACGCTTGATGAAGTGGTGCGCGGGACCGAGCGTAAATTGACGTTTCAACAGGTCAACCGGGAAACCGGACGTCGCGAATCGAAAACCTCAACCATCCGTATTCCAAAGGGAATTTCCGAAGGGCAACTGATTCGCTGTGTCGGTCTTGGCGAACCCGGGATCAATGGCGGGCCTGCTGGAGACCTTTTCCTCCATGCCCGCCTTGAGAAGCATCCCATCTTCCGTGTTCGGGGAGCGGATCTGTATTGCGAACTTCCTCTCGCTCCCTGGGAGGCCGTTCTGGGCGGTGAGATTCCGGTGCCGACTCTCGATGGCTCCGTGAAGATCAGGGTGCCGAAAAATGCCAGCGTAGGAACCGAGTTACGCATCAAAGGCCGGGGGCTTCCGACCTCCGCATCCGGAGGGACTGGCGACCTCTATGCCGTGATTGAAATCGCGCTCCCTGAAACGGTCACCGAAGAAGAAGTAGCCCTCTGGGAAAAGCTCTCCTCGCTCTCGAAATTTAATCCTCGGAAGTAATCCCTCAACAAACCCAAGACCATGACTTATCATTACGAACTAACCTGCATTTTGGAGGGTGTCGCAAGCGAATCGTCATTTTGTGAACTCGCCGAGGCTGCTGATCTTTGCGGACTCCATCCCGAGATGATCGAGGAGCTCCTCCGCGGGCATTTGGTCCAAGCCTATCAGAGTAAAGAGGGAACGGTTCTCTTTGATCATGCCGGCATTTCCAGGCTTCGACAGATTGCCCACCTTCGCGAGCATGAACAAATGAGCCTCCGGATCATCCGCGACATCGTGGGCTTACTGGACTCGCTGGACTTCCGGGAAGCGGAACTCCGCGAATTGAGAGAGCGTCTGCGCTGAGAGAGATTGCGGCTTGGCTCGGATCGGAATCAGGTCTTTGCTGGGGCATGCTGAGACCGCGAAAAAAGTTCACCGTCTATGACTTGCAGAAACTCAAGGGAGTTCGTTGCCTGACCCACATCCACGTCAAGTCGCCGGAAGAAGCGCGGGCCGCGGAAGAAGCCGGGGTGGATTTGATGAGTTGCAGTTTTGACTCTCCCGAATCGCAGGCCCGCTTTCCCAAACTCGTGGAAGC
>CAWUTG010000007.1:0-90758 GCA_963925135.1 uncultured Verrucomicrobiales bacterium
ATCGGAACAGCCCTCGCCCTCATCGGCTCCTTGCTCGTGGCGACGCACTAAGGAATGAACTATCGACGTCGCTTGGCGCGATCAAAGCGGGATTGACGTTCTTCCGTCGAGGCAGGTGGAGTTGTTGGCCCGGGAGGTTTCGGCCCCTCATCTTTTGATTCCTTCACCTTCACCTTTTTTGCAGGACGCGGGATCCCTTCCTTTACCGCACTCGTCCACAACGGCCATCCGGCACGGGTCATGAGGGCATCAAGAAGAAGCAAGATCAGGATTAATGCCGCAAGCCACACCCGAAGATCCGTGATCCGGGTTTGCTCGGGACGCACCCAGGCCTGGGTGAGATCTAACAACTCACGCCCGCCGGTCACGGAGGCGAGATGCCGGAGCTCTTTGATGCCTTCGGAATCGAAGGCCCACTCGGCCCCACTTCCAACAGTGAGCGGCCCGAAAGGAATGCTACAATCCCCCACGACGGCGCTGCCACGCACCACCGCTCCCTCAGCGAGATTATGAGTCAGCGTAAAGTGCCCGGGCGAGATGCGTTTCCACATCACTTCGTATCCGGATTCTGCCTCGTTTTCGTTCAAGCGAATCACCGGAGGCCGCTCCGCCAATTGATCACCCCACTCGGCGTGATCGTGATGGAGTTATTGAAATGATCAAAGCGACGACCGGCAGTAGAGTCGCGTTGCGCCTTCCTCAGAAGGAAGACGGTGCTAATCGTGACGACTTTGGCGCGACGGCGGAGGTAGTAGATCAGGATCAGGGCGGGAACACCGAGCAAGCCAAGCAGTCCCCAGGGATTGGTCAGGACAAGATTCATGGCGATAGTTCGAGCAAACCGGACCGAACGGCTTCTTCATGGAGGGCGGTAAAAAGATCGGGAAGGGCTGCAATCCGCGAGAAACCCAGCTGGTGACGGCGGCAAAGCTCATCCCAGATTCCAAAGTGAGCCCGGTAAGAAGCAAGGTAGCGGGTGAGAACGCCGGGACTGATTTGATGACTGTGATGATCCCCGCGTTCGGCGTCGATAAAATCATAATGCCCGGTCCACTCGCGATCGGCTTCCTGACGGGTGAAGGGACAAAAAATGAGACCCGACGCCTGCCGCTCGTTCAGGGAGCGAATGAGCGGTGAAGGATCCCCTTCGAAAAGGAGATCGGAAACCAGGACGCGGATGGCATTGGATCTCCGCCGTGCCAGTTCAAGTTGCGGCGGGCCGGCAGGGTCGTTGCTGGTGAGATGCACCACCGGTCGGAACTATTCGCGGTAGAGCTTCATGGTGTATTGCCCGGTGCGGGCGTAGGCCTGCCAATTGATATGACGGGGATCATCACCCGGTGAGTATGCCCGATGGTCTTGAAAATAGAGAGCTGAGCCCACCCCGGCTCCGCGAAACTCGCCGGCCTGCCCCTTCCAAGTCTGGGATCCCAGTGGAAGCCGCAGTCACTCGGTCACCCCAGTGGCAGCGGTAAGATCGGACGTGAGCTGTTCACGGTTTCTCATGCCGCATCGTCATTGAGTAAATCCGCCACCTTTGCCTCAAGCCTTCTGGTATTTCGAAATTCCTGGGCCGCCATAACCACGAGGATCACCCAAACCACCGCCAGAAGAAAGCCCATGAAAATGACCTCTCCTCCAGAGGCATTATCGACAATGAACATGCCCACTCCCGGGATCCAGGCAAAGAGGAGCATCATCGCTTCATCTCCATCGGAAACCGAGGTGAGGATTCCCAGTAAGATCGCAAAAATTCCAGAGAGAACGAGGATTCCGATATAGGCCGTAAAGGGATTAGCGACTCTCGACGCGAAATGCCTCAAAACTAAAAGCGGCGTCAGAATGGTGTGGAAAACGGTGAAAATCACAAAGGTGAGCTCTTCCGTGAGTCCGGAAACCGATGTTTACCACCCTCTTTTGTAAGTGGCATCGCCCACAAAGATGGTCAGAAAAAACAAGATAGTGAGAATCACCAGTCCGGTATGCCACCCGGGGTAGAAAAAATAGCCCATCGCCCGACCGAATGCCCCCTTCTTCACGAAGGGCATCACCACTCTGGGAACACTCACGGCATCCTCGGTGCAGACATCAAGCCCGATAAAGCAGGCGAAAAAGAGCACGACAAACATCGAGCCTTCAATGGCATCGCTCGACAGAAAAATCCCGAGGGTGATCCCCATTAAGATCAGGCTCACCAGCCTCTTGCGGGTGGCATGATTCTCGGCAGATCTCGCGATCCGGCTGACGCCCATTTCCAGGAAGAGCGAAATCCGGCCGATCCATCGAGGTAAGCGAAGATTTCAAAATCAGGATAGCTGGGACTGCTCCCGGAGATGCGGACGTTTCGGTGATAGACCCCGTTTTCGTTCGACTGATGGACGGGAACCACGAGGTCAACCAGCCGGACTGAACCGGCAGGACAACTCACTCCAAAACTGCTCGTGACCTTACTCGAACTATTGGAACTTCTCGGACCATAGTAATTATAGTTTGTCGACGTGGACGTGGTCTTGAGATTCCACGAAACGTCTTTGGAGGTTTTGTTTTCCATCTCGACTCGAATCGAGGCGAAGCCTCCAGCAGGCAAGACCGCCAGAGGCGCGATGAGAGCAATGGAAGAACCCCCGGGAAGGATCTCCCTCGTGAGTTCCTTCTGGGCCTGGAGCGAAGAGAGGATGGTGAGAAAAACGAGGAGCTTCATTCTTGCGAGGCGGGGGTCAGGGTGCGCGGAGTGCCGGTCGTCTGAAAGGGAACTTCCGCGAGGAGAGATTGAATCACGGAGTCGGTGGTGGAGCCATCAACGCGGGCGCTGTAGTCGAGCACAATGCGGTGACGAAGGACCGGCAGCGCCACGAATTTCACGTCCTCAAAACTGGCATTGCCGCGGCCATTCATGACGGCCCGGGCCTTGGCCGCACTGGCCATGGAAAGCGCGGCCCGTGGGCTCGCCCCGAACTTCACCGCCTTCGATGATTCCGATTGCCCGGCATGCGTGGCATCTACCAGGCGGGCGATGTAGTTGGCGGCCACCTCGGGAAGATAAACCCGCCGAACGGTTTGGATCACCGTATCGAGGTGGGCCTGACCGAGAACGGCATGAACTTCCGGAGCGGTCCGGGTTGAAATACAAACTCACGACGCCCCTCAACCTCCTGCAGGACGGGATTCCCGGTGATATCGCCGGGCAAGAGATCGGGAGTAAACTGCACGCGACTGGTCTCAAGAACGAGGGTCTTGGAGAGCCCCTTGACCAGCTCGGTCTTCCCCAATCCCGGCAAGCCTTCGAGCAAAATGTGTCCCCGGGCAAGCACTCCGGTGATGACCATATCGATGAGTTCCTCCTACCCAAAGAGGACCTGATTGAGAGCCTCGGAGAGACGGGCGATTTGGGACCGGGCGGTCGCGATTTCTGCGTCAGTTGCGTATTCCATGGAGTGATCGGAGGTTATTCGAAAAAGCGTTTGAGTGATTTTTGTTCGGAAGGGTCGAGGGCATCTTTCCAGACGCGGTCACCTCCAATGCCTTCGCTTTGAGCAGCACCACTGGTGGTGGGACTTTTCTCGGTGAGATCCCCCATCGCGTCTTGCGCGGCCTTATTGAGTTTCTCGAGAAGATCCTGATCCGGCTTCATTTTGCCGTTCTTCAGCTGCTCCAACGCCTCGCTAAACTGCTGCTGCATTTGATGTCGCTTGGCCTCGGTGGCCGAAGGATCAGTCGCCTGCTTCAGGATTTGTTGCAAATTTTGAAGATTACGTTCCAGACGCGCCACCTCATTGCGATGGGTATTTCGGAGGGCTTCGGTCGCTTCGAGCGATGAAGCTGAGAACCATTTCTCGCCTTTTGATTTCGGAGTTCCTCGAGACGTTCCTTGAGGTCTTCAGCGTAATCTTCCTGGATCGTGTCCTGATCGATCAATTGTTCGATATCGTTCTCCAATTTGGTCCAGGTGTCAGTCTGGTTTTCTGGCGACGGAGCATGGGCCGGAGAAACCGGCATCAGTATTCCCACAAGGATCAATACCAAACCCAATAAGAAGGGTCCGAGGACCCGCTGAATTTTCCATTGCAGAATCTTCGGAGAATCGGCCGGGGGCTCAGGCCAGTGCCCCCTTCCAGCCAAAGCCGTCGAAAGGGAGTTATTGAGCCCTAGAGACGCTTCGAGGCGAACAAGCGCGTCTTGAGAGTCGATAAAGCGCGGCGAAGCTCTTCGCCAAGCCAGCACCCCGGCTCCGATAAACGCGACAGAATAGATGATCCATAGATAACCCGGGATGACCTGATGAGTCGCCCGCAATGCGAGGATCCCCCCTCCTCCGACAACCGCCGTGATCACGGCCGGAAGAGCCCACATTTCCAAAAACCATCCCAAATTAATCCGCCAAGCGAGCCTTGAGGCTAAAATCTGCCATTGAGAACCATCTTTTTCGCCCATCTGCTACTATGAGAACGCGACACATTCAAATCTGTGTCACTAGAAATATTTCATGATAAAGTCCACCTCATATTACACACCAACCTTCTCGTAATTCTCCTCGCAACGGAAGAAAAGGTAGGATACTTTATTTGGTATGAATCCAGACGCCGAATGGTTTTGCGCCGATGAAAATGGGGGCCAATATGGTCCTTTTTCGTTTGTCCAAGTTGAAGAAATGACTGCCAGTGGACAAATCCAACCCGCCACCATGCTCTGGACCGAGGGTCTCGCCGACTGGACCCAGGCCGTCCAGATCGAGGGACTCTTCGCCGCCGCACCGGCACCGGCGCCCGTGAATCCTTACCTGGCCCCGGGCACCAGTCCGGCCCCACAGGGAACCACCGACTACCCCATTCCCTTCGTCAAGAAGACCTCATTTGGACTCTATATCGGGGCACTCCTCACCCCTCTTCTGCTGGGGCTCATCGCTTTCATCATTATTTCCCTCGCGGCATCCTCGGACTCTGCCGATGCCACAAGCCCTTCTGACCTGAACCAGCAACACGCCAATGCCGGGACACCCGAGGAAATTCGATTGGCCGATGAACAGCTTAAGGATGCTGGCAAGCCGGAATACTCCAACGCCGAAGTTGGCGGAGGTCTCGCCTTTATGGCGCTCATGATCTTGGCTGGAGCGTCAATGATGTTTGCCGGAATTTATGCCTACATCATTCTTTTCCGGGCTTGGTATTGCCTTCAACCCGGCGGTGCCCGCACCACTCCCGGCGCGGCTGTCGGCTTCCTCTTCGTCCCAATTTACAGCCTTTACTGGATCTTCGTCGCCTTCGGTGGCTGGGCCAAGGACTGGAATCGCATCCGCGCCAGCTACCCCAATCTCCGCTCCACTCCCGTCGTTTCCGAGGGACTCTTCATGACCGGAGTGATCTCCACGGTCACCATTATTGGCATTCCCGTCGCGATGATCTGCTTCATTATCATGCACAAACAAATGTGTGACGCCATTAACTCCATGGTCAGCCTTCGCAACGCTGCTGCCATGAGCAAGCCGGGCTCCCTCCCCAGTTTCTACTAAACAGCCGCCCTCGCCGTAGTTCTTGTCTTTCACGGCCTCTCCGCTTATGGGAGGTGCCGTTGCTTTTCCCGCGATCACGTTATGCCTACCCAGATTGGTCTTATCTCACTTGGCTGTGCCAAGAACCTCATCGATTCCGAAATCATGCTCGGCCACCTTCAAGCAGAAGGCATGACCCTCGTGCCCGATCCTGAATTGGCCGACGCACTCATCATTAATACCTGCTCCTTCATCGATGTCGCCAAGGATGAATCCGTCGGCACCATCATCGAAGCGGTCAACGCCCGCCAGACAGACCCGGCCCGCCAGAAGCAAAAAATCATCGTCGCCGGGTGCCTCTCCCAACGATTTCAAAAAGATCTTCCCGGCCTTCTTCCTGAAGTCGACGCCTTCATCGGCCTCGACCAAATCACCGACGTCGCAGCCATCGTCCGCAAAACCCTCGAACGCGATCACGCCACTGAGGGCTCACTCGACACCGTCACCGCCAAGTCGCGCTTTATTCCCGATTACACCACGCCCCGATTCCGGCTCACCCCGAATCACATGGCCTACATCAAGATTGCCGAAGGCTGCAACCATACCTGCGCCTTCTGCATCATTCCCAAGATCCGGGGCCAGCATCGCTCCCGCACCCAGGACTCCATCGTCCGCGAAGCCCAAGGCCTCATCGCGCAAGGCGTCAAGGAGATCAATCTCATCTCCCAGGACACCACCTACTTCGGCATGGACAAGTGGCAGGGCCTCGGGAACCGCCCCAATCCCACCTCCGGCGTCGACTCGGCGAAAGGCGAATCACTCGCCTCCCTCCTCCGCGCGCTCAACGAGCTCGAAGGCGACTTCTGGATCCGCCTCCTTTACACCCACCCCGCCCATTGGTCCGACGAGCTCATCAAGACCATCGCCGAGTGCCCAAAAGTGGCCCGCTACGTCGATATCCCCCTTCAGCATATTTCCGATCACATGCTCAAGGAGATGAACCGGAAGACGGATGGACAATACATCCGCGACCTTCTCCAAAGAATGCGCGACGGCATTCCCAACCTCTCCATCCGCACCACCTTCATCACCGGATTCCCGGGCGAAACTGAAGCCGATCACGCAGAGCTCCTCGAGTTCATCCAGACCTTCAAATTCGAACGCTGTGGAATTTTTCAATATTCCAAGGAAGAAGGAACCCGGGCCTATAAAATGCCCGACCAAGTCCACCACGCCACCCGCAAAAAGCGTCACAATGAATTGACGTCGGCCATCGACAAAGTCGCCCAGGATGTCAACGAGCGCCAACTTGGGGAGATCAAGCGCGTCCTCGTGGAAGAAGAAGGGATCGCCCGATCCATGTGGGATGCACCGGACATCGACGGACGAATTTTTGTCCCCATCGATTCTGAAATCGGCGAATTCCTCGATGTCACCATCAAGGACCACCGGGGCTACGATCTCGTGGGCAGCTGAAATCACCATTTTAAAAAGAATCCCGTTCTACCCGGTGGAGCGGGATTTCCTTTGCCATCGTCCTTCCGATTTCATGAGATTCACGACCTATGAAGTTCCTGATCGCCCTTCTCCTCATCACCGTCGCTACCGCTGCGGAAAAACGACCCAATATCCTCTGGCTCACTGGTGAGGATCACGGCACTCAATTTGGGTGCTACGGAGATACCTACGCGACGACTCCCAACGTCGACGCCTTTGCCAAGCGCTCACTCCGTTACACCAACGCCTCCTCGAACGCGCCCATCTGCGCGCCCGCCCGCACCTGCATCATTACCGGCATGTATTCGCCCGCCATCGGAGGACACCACATGCGATCCGGCGTTGATCTCCCCAACTGGCTCGAACTCCTTCCCGAAACCCTTCGTAAAGCCGGCTACTTCTGCACCAACGCCAGCAAGACTGACTACAATATCAACGGCGATCACAAAAAATACTGGGACGAATGCAGCGGCAAGGCTCACTACAAAAACCGCGCCGACGGCCAACCCTTCTTCGCGGTTATGAACCAGACCTGCTCTCACGAATCCCAGATTCGCAACAAAAACGAGAACCCCCACCACGACCCTGCCCTCGCCCCCGTCCCGCCTTACCACCCCGACACTGCCGAGGTTCGAAAAGACTGGGCTCAATACTACGATCGTCTCACCAAGCTCGACACCTGGGTCGGCAAGCAGCTCTCCGATCTCGATAAAGCAGGCCTCGCCGATAGCACCATCGTCTTCTTCTACGGCGACCACGGTTCCGGAATGCCCCGCCACAAGCGCTACGTCGGCTGGTCCGGACTCCACGTCCCCCTCCTCGTTCACATTCCCGACTCACTCGCCCACCTCCGTCCCGAAGGATACCAGACCGGCGGCACCAGTGACCGCCTCGTCGCCTTCGTTGACCTCGCCCCCACCGTTCTTTCCCTCTGCGGACTCGAGAAAAAAGACTACTATCAGGGGGGCGCCTTCCTCGGTCAGAAGATCGAAAAGGCCCCGGAGTATTCCTTCGGCTTCGTCGGGCGCGCCGATGAACATCCCGATGAGTCACGCAGCGTCTTCGACGGACGCTATCTCTACATTCACAACTTTGTTCCCTCCCTTCCGCAGCTCAAGGGCCTCACCTATCAAATGGAAACCCGCACGACTTCGCAGTGGCAGGAGCTCTTCGACGCCGGCAAACTCAACGCCGTGCAAGCCGAACCCTGGACCGCCCCCAAGGCCAAAAACCTCCTCTTCGACCTCGAAAGCGATCCCCACGAAATTAAAAATATCCTCGTCGACAGGCCCCAAGTCACCAAACGCATGGCTGCCGCGCTTGGAGATTACTTCGTGCGCACCGGTGATCTCGGACTCCTCTCGGAAGGCCACCTTCAACATGCCACCTCCACCATGAAGATGACTCCCGCCGAGTTTGCCAAAACTCCGGGGTATCTCGAAGTGACTCAAAAATTCCAAGCCGGAGAAATCATCACCAGCCACCCTGGCAGCCTCGCCAGCGGAACACCTGAAGAACAACGCGCCACCCTTCACGATCTCCGTGATTCATTGAAGGAAGATTCACCCGATTTCTTCCGCGTCCTGCTTCTCGACAGCCTGATCAGTCTCGAATCAAAACCGGAATACGTGGATCAACTCCTCGTCCTCGCCGATCCTGTCAAAAGCGATGCTTATACTGCCCTCAACGCTTACCAGGCACTGCGCAAGGCTGAAAAAATGACACCTGCCCAATACGGGATCCTTAAATCAATCAATACCAAGCCCGACAAAAGCGCCCCCGGCCGAGTCTCCAGCTATGCCCAGCGTTGCAAAGAGCTTCTCGTGAAAGAGTTCAAAACCAAATACTAGGCCGTAAACAGTCCGTCGACATCGGGGAGGTCGGCGGCGCTTTCGGCCTTCTGCGCCTTAATCACCTTCCCGTCCTTCACGAGGAAGGCCCCTGGCATTTGCAAGCCATCCCCTTTGAGCATCCCAACCCCGCAACCGCGGAAGAAGGCGATTGCGCCCCGATACCACACCTTAGGTCCGAAGAGTTCCAAAAAACCACCTTTGCCCAAGCCAAAGGCCCGGTAAAGATCACACCAAGGGTCGGCAATCCGATCGACCCCTTTTGTGGTAAGAAACTCCACCTCTTCCCCCTCCTGCAACATGTGGACCAAGACAAGCCTCGAACCCTCGGCCTTGGCACGGTCATGCATGTGCTGAAGGTTCCTCAGAAGTTGACGGGTAAAGGTACACCCAAAGTGCCGCAGAAAAACGACCGCGAGGACCTGCTCCCTCGACGCCTCGCCCAGCGTCTCGCCACTTGAGAGCGTAAACGATTTCATCGCCTCATCCGCAGTCATGGGACTTCCCACTGCCGGACGGCCCACCATCGCACAGCCCGTTGCCCAAAGAATCATGGCAAAGGGAACCAGCCAAATCAGATCGTTGAAGAGAATCATCCAACCCGCCTGCCATGGCAGATCACCTTGGGAGGCCGCAAAGACAAAACCGATCGGCCCGAAGACCTTCCCCAAAAAGCCCACCAAAACAATGGGCCAATGCTTCAACGGAGCCGAAGACGCCGCAAGATAGCCAACGCCATAGACACCCACGATCATTCCAATGCACTGCCAAAGGAAAGGATACCGCGGTTGCTCCATCCCCGAAATACTGAACCACGCCCCGGGCATTCCCAAAACCCACAGTCCAAACAGAATGTTGTAAACCCCTGCAAGCTTCAGCACCGATTTCATCCAATCAGGCGACTGGCATCCGCGCGCCTTGCATTCGATAGTCATGGGCGATCATAGCTTTCTTTTCAATCTGCGCAACTTACTTAATAAATCCGTAATACCCGTTTTTCAAAGCTTGCCCGGCCGCCCATCCTCGACTTCACTTTGCCCATGAGTCAAGGCGTCACCATTGCAGGAACCGGGAGCTACCTCCCCGAGAAAATCCTCACCAATGAAGAACTCTCTACCATTGTCGATACCTCCGATGAATGGATCGTTTCCCGCACCGGAATCAAGGCCCGTCACGTTGCCGCAGAGGGCGAGTTCACTTCACACCTCGCTTCCAAGGCTGCCGTCAAGGCTCTTGAACAAGCCGGGATGGAAGCTTCCGAAGTTGAGCTTATCATCGTCGCCACCATCACGCCCGACACCCTCACTCCCGCCACGGCCTGTTACGTCCAGCAACAGATTGGCGCGACTTCCGCCGTCGCCTTTGACATCTCGGCGGCCTGCTCCGGATTTCTCTACGCCATGAAGCTCTCCAAGCACCTCATCGAAAGCGGAGCCTTTGCCAACGCCCTCATCATCGGGGCCGAGAAACTCTCAGCCTTCGTCAACTGGGAAGACCGCACCACCTGTGTCCTCTTTGGCGATGGAGCCGGCGCCGCCGTCCTCCGAGCTTCCAGGGAAGGCGAAGGCCGGATCCTCGCCACCGACATCGGCACCGATGGGGCCCAGACCCATCTTCTCAACATTCCCGGCGGTGGCTCAGCTTGCCCCATCACCATCAGCAACGCGGGTGACCGTCTCGCCACTCTCGCCATGCTCGGCAAGGAAGTCTTCAAACATGCCGTCACCCGCATGAAGAACTCCGCCAACACCGTCATCGAACGCGCCGGCCTCAAAGCCGAAGACATCGCACTCGTCATTCCCCATCAGGCCAACCTTCGCATCATCGATGCCATCGCCTCACGACTCGATGTCCCCAACGACCGCGTTTTCGTGAACCTTCACAAATACGGCAACACCTCCGCTGCCGCCATTGCCATCGCCCTCGATGAAGCCAACCGCGAAGGTAAGATCAAACGCGGCGACAACATCGTCATGGTCGCCTTCGGCGCCGGCCTGACCTGGGCTGCTGCTGCTATTGAGTGGTAAGATAACCACAGTCCGCAATCAAGGTTGGAGCATCTTCTTCGGGCTGCTCGCTCTTTTTCATGCGATCAATTCCTTCTCTGAATTCTCACTAGGTAGTGCTTTTGGGGCATGCTATCAGGACGTCATCAGCCTTATTCTCATCATTCACGGAATTAGAACTTATAAGGTCATTTGGGAAATCGACGAGGAAGCTCAACTCTTCACCATTCAAAAAAATCACAAGCTTTACTTCCACGGATCCAGGAGCGACCTGATCGCAATCAGCTCTGACCTGAGAAACTATTTCCTCACGCCCGCGAAAGCTCGAGCCCTTAAAATCCCCAAACAAGCCGTCAATGAGTCCCTGATGCAGCTGGTTGGTGATAATGAAAGGACAGCTCCGTAACAAAGGTGCTTAGGCCATAAATATGCACTGAGCCCTACAACTTCTTCCGTCGCTCCCCACTCCGTAGTTGACCCAGCGCCCTGATGCACTGAAATGCATCAACCTTAACGTATTTCACCATTTTGAGTTCAGAATACCGCTCCACCCCTACCGAGACCACCGGGATGCCCGGCGGTATTCCCTATATCATTACCAACGAAGCCGCCGAGCGCTTCTCCTTCTACGGGATGCGCACCATCCTCGTGGTCTTCATGACCCAATACCTCTGGCTCATGGATGGTCTGGGTGGCTCAAAAATGAGCGAAACCCAAGCCACGGCCTACTACCACGACTTCGTCGCCTGGGTCTACTTCACCCCACTTCTCGGAGCACTCCTTGCCGATGTCTTCCTCGGAAAATATCGCACCATCATTCTCCTCTCGTTGGTTTACTGCGCAGGGCACGCCGCCCTCGCCTTCATGGGCGTCACCGGAAGCTCCAGCTGGTGGCTCTTCGCCGGCCTTCTCATGATCACTATCGGCTCCGGCGGGATCAAACCCTGCGTCTCGGCCCACGTCGGCGACCAATTTGGAAAAGGAAACTCCCATCTCCTCACCAAGGTTTACAACTGGTTCTACTTCTCCATTAACCTCGGCTCGGTCATCTCCACCCTCATGACCCCGTGGCTCCTCAAGTGGTATGGCCCCCACTGGGCCTTCGGCATTCCCGGCGTCCTTATGGCCATCGCCACCTTCCTCTTCTGGAAAGGCCGCCACAAATTTATCCACGTCCCGCCCGGCGGCATGAAGTTTTTCCACGAACTCATGTCCCGCGAAGGCCTCTTCGCCATCGCCAAATTGGTCCCACTCTACGCCTTCATCGCGATGTTCTGGGCACTCTTCGACCAGACTGGTTCCTCATGGGTTTTTCAAGCACAGGACATGGATCGCAACTTCCTCGGGATCAACTGGCTGGAATCTCAAATCCAGGCCATCAACCCGCTTCTCATCCTGACCTTTATCCCGCTTTTCACGATGGTCCTCTATCCCGCCATCGACAAGGTCTTCAAACTCACCCCACTTCGCAAAATTGGAATGGGGCTTTTCCTCGCCGCAGCAGCCTTTGCTCTCGTCACGCTGACCCAATCGTGGATCGATGCCGGCGAACAACCTTCCGTCGCCTGGCAACTTCTCGCCTACGCCCTTATCACCGCGTCCGAAGTGATGGTTTCCATCGTGGCTCTTGAGTTTTCCTACACTCAGTCTCCCCGGAATATGAAGTCCATGATTATGGCCGTCTTCCTTCTTTCGGTCTGGGCGGGTAACTTCCTCGTTTCCGCTATCAACAAAGCCGTGATCGTCCCGGAAGCTTCCAAGGAAGAAATCGCCTTGGGATTCGATGGCAAAAAGGACTCTGGCGATGAAATCACCGCCCCGAAGAAGGACGAGAAACACGCCCTCCATCAATTCGCGACGACGGATCTCAACGAACAATTCGAAACTATCTTCAAAAGCCTCTCAGGCGCCGTCGCGAAAAAAGGTTCATTCCCTGACCTCCTTGATCTTCCCAAGGATCCCTGGGGCAACAAATTTAAATACAGCCAACTGAATTCCGTCACTGTCCGTATCTCCTCGGACGGACCCGATTCAAAAGAAAAGACCAAGTGGGACATCAACATGACCCTCACCCTGCCTGCAGCCGACGAAGAAAAATCGAAATCCTGGGCCGACGCCCTCCACCCCGAGACTTCGTGGCTGGAACATCGCAAAGCAGAGCTGGGCGCAACCGACGTGGAAACCGGAGAAGACCAACCATACTACTTCAGGGTTGAATCATCCATTGGCGGCGGAACCGAGCTCGAAGGAGCTTCGTACTTCCGCTTCTTCACTATCCTGATGTTCGTGACCGCGATCATCTTCGTGCCCTTCGCCTATTTCTACAAGGAACGCACTTACCTCCAAAGCTAATCACCATGGGCCTCTGGGATATTCACCAAGACGGACGCATCCGGTCAGCCTCACGCGAGGCCGACACCGCCAAGACCAAAATAAACCGGGCTTCCGAAGACCTGCTCAAGCTTCAAAGACAGGTCGCTCACCTCACCCTCATGTGCCAGTCCATGTGGGAGGTCTTGCGCGAGCAAACCGGTCTGAACGATGATCAACTTCGCGTCAAAGTCGCAGACGTTGACACCCGCGATGGAAGGGCCGATGGCAAAATTAGAGGACAAGTCTTCCCTTGTCCGGCCTGCGGCGCGAACTGTAACTCGTCCCGCCAAAATTGCACGATGTGTGGCGAGGACCTTAAAAAGCACAAGCCACACATTTTCGAAGGCTGAAATCATTCTCTCCCCATGACCGATTCCCATTGCCACCTCGGCTCCCCTCAATTTTCTCCCGACGAAATCCCCGACATCATTGCCCGCGCCCACGAAAACGGGGTCCATCGCATGATCACCCTCGCGACCGATCCCGTCGACCTCGCCATCAATCTCGAGATCGCCCATCGCTTCGAGGAAGTCTCGGCCTGCATCGGCATCCATCCCTGCGATGTCCACGAATGCCCGGACGATTTTGAAAACATCCTCCGCCCCCACCTCGCAGATCCAAAAGTCGCCGCCCTCGGCGAGACCGGACTCGACTACTTTCACCCCGCCCCAGAAGGCTGGACAGACGACGACTACCACGCCCGCCAGCGCGACTTCCTCCGACGTCACTTCCAACTCGCCAAAGAAGCGAGCCTCAACATCGTGATCCACACCCGCGACAAGTCAGGGACGAAAAGCTTCGATGATGCCCTCGAAATCTCCGCCGAATTTTCGGACTCCGTCCGCGCCGTCTTCCACTGTTTCCCCGGCCCACCCGAACTCGCCGAGCGCGTCTTCGCCGCCGGCGGAATCATCTCCTTCACCGGGATCGCCACCTTCAAAAATGCTCAGGCCGTCGTCGACACCGTCAAAGCAGCTCCATCCGGCTCCTTCATGTTAGAAACCGATTCGCCTTACCTTTCGCCCGTTCCCCATCGTGGAAAACGTTGCGAACCCGGATTCACCAGATTCACCGCCGAAGCGATTGCCAAGCAACGTGAGGTCTCACTTGCCTCTTTGGTCTCAGAAACCGAAGCCGTCGTCGAAAGCTTCTTCCGACTCTGAGAAACTCCGCGGCAGCGAAAGGAACCATGGCACCCTCGCCACTTGGACAGGAAAGCAACAGCATGCAGGCATTAGGCCGGTTGATAAGTGGCGAGGGCGCCACAGCTCCTTCCGATATCCGCACCAGCACACTGAAAAACTAACTTCTTGCCCTAGGCTCACCGCTTTCACGGGTCGAGCCTGGAGAAGTCACAAAAGGTCCACCTTCCAGCGGAGCCACGCCACTGAAAGCAACGTCAGGCATGACGCTCTCCTTACCGGCGAGCGGGAAATCCTTGCGAAGCGGAAAGTAAGGATAGCCTTCCCACATGAGAATCCGCTCCATTTGTGGATGACCGGCAAACTTGATGCCCATCATGTCGTAAACTTCGCGCTCGTGCCAGTTGGCGGTCTTCCAAATGTTCACAGAAGTCGGCACCTCGACATCTTCGGCCACCTTGCACTTGACGCGCACGTGCTTGGAATCATCGAGAGTCGCCAGTTCGTAAACCATTTCAAATCGAGGCTCTTCACCCAAATGGTCAAGACTGCAGACATCCAAAAGCATGTCGTAGCCCGTCTCCTTTAACTTCTTAAGAAGACCATTCAAAGAGGTCAGTCCAACCTGAACCGTCGTTTCTCCACGAAACTCGGTGATCTCCTTCAGCCCCAGGGCTTTCATTTCAGCAGCAACACTCATGGTTCGAAAAATTTAGTAGGCGTGATTCGGCTCCTGCTTCTGCTCACGGAGTGAGCTTTCACCCTCGATTTTCTCCTGAAGCTTCATCAGTCCTTCAATGAGGGCCTCGGGACGTGGCGGGCAGCCGGAAATATAAACATCAACCGGAATCAGCTGATCAATCCCCTGAAGGACTGCGTAGCTCCGATACATCCCGCCGCTGGAAGCACAGGCACCCATGGCAATACACCACTTGGGCTCGGGCATTTGGTCCCAAATCCGCTTCACCGCGAGCGCCATTTTGTAAGTCACCGTGCCAGCCACGATCATGACATCAGCCTGACGTGGAGAGAAACGCATGACCTCGGCACCGAAACGCGAGATGTCAAAGCGGGACGACGCCGTCGCCATCAACTCGATGGCGCAGCACGCGAGGCCCATCGGCATGGGCCACAGCGAGTTCTTCCGCATCCAGTTGATCGCGGCATCCAGACGCGTGATAATGATATTGCCCTCGATCTTGGAATCGTAGGCGGCATGGGAGACAGTGAGGTTTTCTTCCGTCATGGCGACGGGCGGAGAATAACCGCGTCCTGACGGGGCTCAACCACTTTGTGAAACTTTTCACAAAGTGCCCAAACCTTCAAAATCAGGCGTGATCCAAGATAATCGACTCCACCGCATGGTTTTCATGCATGATATCGGAAACAATCACCAAAGGAGTCCCCGGTTGAATGTCCCTCTGGTGGCGTAAAATGGAGACTGCCGCCGAGATGGTATCGCGCGGCCGCTGGTCAAAGGTGACCTCGAAAGGACGAACCCCGCGAGAGAGCGTCAGCGCCCGACATACCGTAGGATCAGGCGTGAAAGCGAAAATTGGCGATCTCGGGCGCAGCAAGGCAGCCTGGTTCGCCGTCGTCCCGGATCGGGTAAAGACCACTAAAAGCGCCCCCCTGATTGAATCAGCCAGTCCAATCGCTGCGGCAATCGTCTTCTGCTTCTCACTTTTGAGGGAAGCCAGTTTTCCGTAACCCAGGGATCCGGAGCGCTCAATCCGGCGCGAAACTCGATCCATCAACTCCACGCAGCGAACCGGGTATTTCCCCACCGTCGTTTCGCCTGAAAGCATGATTGCGTCCGTTTCTTCATAAACGGCATTGGAAACGTCCGTCACCTCGGCCCGCGTCGGGGTTGGATTCTGGATCATCGATTCCAACATGTGTGTCGCGACGATCACCCGGCGTCCCAGTTCATGACAGCGCTTGACGATCCGTCGTTGGATGATGGGCAGTTCTTCGACATGCACTTCGATTCCCAGGTCACCCCGTGCCACCATGATCACGTCGGACTCGCTGATAATGTCATCAAGATGCTTCATCGCTTCCTGATCTTCGAGCTTCGAAACAATCTCTGCATGTCCACCTTCAGCCTTTAAAGCGGCACGAAGTTGACGCACGTGCCCGGCATCCCGCACGAAGGAGCCTGCCACAAAATCAGCCCGACATTCCGCGGCGACTCTAAGATCCTCGTGATCTTTCCCGGTGAGCGCAGGGAGATTCAAACGAACCCCTGGAAGGTTGATATGGCGGCGTGAACCCATCTTACCCGGCGTCACGACTTCGCAAATGAGACGATCTTCGGCCAAGCGATGAACCTTCATCAACAACTCACCGTTATCGACCGTCAGATCATCACCCTCCGAAACATCCCCCATCAGCCCTGGATAATTCACCGTGGTCGATTTCTCGATGCTGGCCTCGGTTCCTTCCTGTCGGAATTCCACATGATCCCCCTTCTTCAGCTCGATCTTTCCCTCAACATCCCCCGTCCGGATCGATGGGCCCTGCAGATCAAAAAGCACTCCCACCGTTCTCCCCACCTCAGCAGAAATCTTTCGGATTCTCGGTACAATCTCCCGGCACCAATCATGCGTCGCATGGCTCATATTTAGTCGGAAAACATCCGCGCCGGCATTCATCATCTCCCTCAGCATCTCGGTAGATTCGGTCGCTGGTCCCAGCGTGCAAATGATCCGCGTTTTTCTCATCGTTGACACCATGACAGGATGAACAGCAGCAGGTATGCCGACAAGCTAACTTCCTCCCGCTTCCGCCATTTCCCTCAGTCGCGTCCGATACTCACGGGGTGTCAGACCTTCATCCTCGCGAAGCCGTTTTCCCAACTGCCTCCCTCTCCCGCAGCCCGTGGAGATCCTCGAAGCGCTGATTGCATCTCACGAAGCGCCCTTCGAGATCCTTGGAGTAAAAGACAACCTGTGGGAGATCGTCATAAAGCGCCAACAATTCATCCACCCGCCAGACACCCATGCGTGAAAACTACCATTAATCACTCAAAAAAACATAGAATAATCTTCACCCCATCCGTAGAGTTGTCTGACATGCGAACTCCCGTTCTTCTTCTTGCACTCTGCCTTCCCGCCTTCGGTGAGATTGATTTCGCCACCCAAATTCAGCCCATCCTCTCTGACAACTGCTACGCCTGTCATGGACCCGATGAAGCTGCGGTAGAAGCCGGACTTCGGCTCGATCAACGGGAACTCGCCCTCAAGGGTGGTGAATCGGGCGAAGCCCTCATCCCGGGCGACGCTACCAACTCCCTCCTCATCCAACGGATTTCCCTGGCACACGACGACGATGACCACATGCCCCCTCTCAAAAAAAAGGATCCCCTCACCCAAACCCAGAAAGACCTTCTTACTCAGTGGATCAACGAAGGAGCCCGGTGGGGGGACCATTGGGCCTTTATCTCACCGACCCGCCCATCGCTACCCGAAGTCCAAAACACCTCATGGGTCAAAAACCCCATCGACAACTTCATCCTCGCCACCCTCGAAAAGGAAAACCTCTCACCCTCCGTCCCCGCCGATCCCCGCACCCTTCTCCGACGTCGCTCACTCGACCTCACCGGGCTTCCCCCGACTTTGGAGCAACTCAAGAACCCGGACTCCGTCACCGCTGAAGTGCTCTTGAGCAGTCCGCACTATGGCGAAAAATGGGGTCGCGAATGGCTCGACGTCGCCCGCTACGCCGACTCCTCCGGCTACGAAAAGGACCTGCCGCGCGAGATGCATTTCTACCGCGACTGGGTCATCAACGCGCTGAACAAAGACATGGGCTACGATGACTTTGTCATCAAACAAATCGCCGGAGACCTCCTACCCGATGCGACCCAGGATGACCATGTCGCCACCGGTTATCTTCGAAATTCCATGACCAACGAAGAAGGAGGAGCCAAGCCCGAGCAATTCCGTGTCGAGGGACTCTTCGATCGGATGGACGCCATCGGCAAAGGCCTCTTGGGCATCACCACCCAGTGCGCCCAGTGCCACACGCACAAATACGACCCGCTCACCCACGATGAATACTTCGGAATGTTCGCCTACCTCAACTCCATTCGGGAAGCCTCCTATCCCGCCTATTCAGAGAAGGACCGGAAGACTATTCAATCAATCCAATCCGGCATTACCAAAATTGAAGAAGACCTCAGATCACAAACCCCCAACTGGCAAAGTGATTTCGCTCAGTGGAAGACCGCCCTCCTGGCGCTTCCCCTCACCGAATGGACGACCCAGAACATCGAACAATATGGAGACGATGGTCAAAAATACCAAGTCCTTCCCGACGGCTCCCTCATCAACCAGGGCTACGCCGCAACCATGATGAACGCCCCCTTCCAGCATCAGCCCACCACTCTCGACGAGGTCCGTTCCGTCAGACTCGAACTGATCAAAGATCCCTATCTCGCCCTCAGTGGCCCCGGTCGATCCATGGCCGGCACAGCCTCCCTTTCGCAATACCTCCTCCGGGTGAACGGCAAGGACGCCAAATTCAAAAGCGCCGCGGCCTCGGTCAATCCTCCCGACGCCAAACTCGACCCCATGCGCTACCCTCTCAATGCCGGGCGTGGAGCTGACGATCGCATCACCGGGCATGCCGGATACGCCATCGACAACAACCACAAAACAGCTTGGACCAACGACCTTGGGCCTGGTCGCTCCAATGATCCCCAGGTCCTCGTGATGGAACTCGAAACGCCTCTTCAAAACGCCACCCAGTTGGATCTTAAAACATTCCTTGTCCAAAGACATGGCGGCTGGAACTCGGACGACAACCAAACCTTCAACATTGGCCGTTTCCGACTCTCCTTCTCCAGCTCCCCTCCCAATGCCCTCGACAACCTGCCTCCGCTCGTCCGCGAAGCACTCACTGCGAGCCAACCAACCCCGGAACAAAGCGCCCGACTTTTCAGCCACTGGCGTTCCGTCACTCGCGCCTTCGATTCCTACAACCAACAAATCGAAGCCCTCTGGCAAACACACCCCACTCCGGCAGTGGCGCTCACTGCATCAGCAGTCGAAAATCCAAGAACTACCCGGCTCTTTGAGCGGGGCGAGCAAACACACCCGAAGCACGAAATCAGCCCGCACCCACCGGCCTTCCTTCACCCCCTTCCCGAAGGCGACCCAAGGTCCCGGCTTACCTTCGCAAAATGGCTTGTTGATCGTCAGTCACCCACTGCCGCCCGCACCGCGGTCAATCGAATCTGGCAATCCTACTTTGGTGCCGGTCTCGTCGAAACAGCGGAAGACCTCGGCCTCCAAAGCCCCCGTCCGTCGCATCCCGAACTCCTCGACTGGCTGGCAGTCGAATTCATGGATCACCACTGGAGCCTGAAACACATCCACAAGCTCATCGTCACCAGCGCAACCTACCAGCAGTCGTCCGTTCACCAATCCCGCCTCCGCGAGAAGGATCCCAACAACCGCCTCCTCGCCCGGGGTCCACGCCTGCGGGTACCCGCCGAGACCATCCGCGACATCCACCTCAGTGCCAGCGGACTCATCAACCTGGAACTCGGGGGACCTTGTGTCTTTCCACCCGCGCCCGATTTCCTCTTCGACAAGCCGTCCTCCTACGGACCGAAAATCTGGCACACCGAGATGGATTCCCAACGCTATCGACGCGCTCTCTATACCTTCCGTTTTCGCAGCGTCCCCTATCCCATGCTTGTCGCTTTCGACACCCCCAATGGCGATGCCGCCTGCGTCCGTCGCACCACTTCCACCACGCCCCTCCAGGCTTTGGTAACGCTCAATGAATCCATGTCCGTCGAACTCGCGATCGCTTTGGGGAACCGAATCCTCGACTCATCTATCGCCGAAGCCTTCGAGCACTGCACCTCCCGTCTTCCGCTCAAAGAGGAACTCGGAGTCCTCACCAAACTCTTCAATCAGCAAAAAGCGAACTACACTGCCGAAGCCGCCAAAGAGCTCATCACGACCTACAAGCCTCTCCCGCTGGATCCGGACAAACACGATCCCATCGACCTAGCCGCCGCCACCGCCGTGGCCCAGACCCTTCTCAATCTCGACGAAACGATGACCAAAAACTAAGCCGTCATGACTCTGCCAACGAACATCATCCCCGACATCCAGCGAGCCCACTCCCGCCGTTGGTTCATGAAAGAATGCGGCGTCGGACTCGGTGCCATCGCACTCGCATCGCTCGACGCCAAGGCCCAGAACAATCCCCTCGCGCCCCAGCAACCTCATCACCCTCCCAAGGCCAAGAACGTCATCTTCCTTTTCATGGGAGGAGCGCCCAGCCACCTCGATCTCTTCGACAACAAGCCCGCGCTTGCCCGACTCAATGGCACCAAACCGCCCGCCGAGCTCTTGAAAAATTACCAATCGGCCTTCATTCAACCCGACAACAATCTCCTCGGGCCCAAATTCAAATTCAAGAAATACGGTCAGGCCGGCACAGAAATGGCCGAGATCCTCCCCCACCTCGGTTCCGTTGTTGATGACCTCGCCGTCATTCGCTCGATGCATACCGAGGCCTTCAACCACGCTCCAGCCCAGATTCTCCTCTCCACGGGGTCACAACAATTCGGACGTCCCTCACTCGGTTCCTGGGTGACCTACGGCCTGGGTTGTGAAACCGATGACCTCCCCGCTTTCGTCGTCATGTCCTCCGGATCCAAAGGCCCTTCCGGGGGAGCCGCCAATTTCAACTCAGGCTTCCTGCCCTCGATTCACGATGGCGTCCAATTCCGATCCGTCGGTGATCCCGTCCTTTACCTTTCCAATCCCAAAGGCGTCAACAAAAGCAACCGAACCGCAGTCATCGATGCCATTAACGAGCTCAATCACCGCCACTTTGCCTCAGTCGGTGATCCTGAAATTCAAACCCGGATTGCAGCATACGAAATGTCAGGCCGCATGCAGGATGTCGCTCCCGAGGTGACCGATATCTCTCTCGAACCGGAGCACATTCAAAAGGAATACGGAGCCGAACCCGGCAAACGTTCCTTCGCCAACAATTGCCTCCTCGCCCGTCGACTCGTCGAACGAGGCGTCCGCTTTGTCGAACTCTTCCACGAATCCTGGGACCAACACGGCGGCCTCGTCGGAGGCCTCAAAAAGAACTGCAAGGATATCGATCAAGCCTGTGCTGCGCTCATCAAAGATCTCAAACAACGCGGCATGCTCGAAGACACCCTCATCGTCTTCGGTGGTGAATTCGGCCGCACCCCCATGACCCAGGGCGGCACCGACGGTCGCGATCACCACCCCAATGCCTTCACGATGTGGATGGCCGGCGGCGGCATCAAAGGCGGCGTCAATCACGGGAAAACCGACGAACTCGGATTCAATGCCATCGAGGACAAGGTCCATATTCACGACCTCAACGCCACCATCCTACACCAGCTTGGATTCGATCACACCAAGCTCACCACCCGTTTTCAAGGGCGCGATTTCCGCCTCACCGACGTGCACGGGCACGTGGTGAAGCAAATTCTCACGTAGATTGGAGTCTAGATCAGCTCCTCAAGGAGGGCGTTCATTCCTGCCACAATCTTGGCAGGATCTTTCACCATCCCTGCTGCCAGGAGAGCATTGTCTGCAAGCTGGTTAGCCAGCTTCGTGGCAACCTCTTCCTTCTCTCCGCGCAGGATATTAAGCTTGGCGACAAGTTCGTGATTCGGATTGAACTCAAGGCGAGCCTTCAAGGCGGGAGCATCCTGCCCCATTGCTTCCATCATGGCACGCATCTGGCCACTCGGAGCATCCTGCGGGGTGAGCGCAACAACGGGGTGCGAAACAAGCCGCTTACCAATGTTGACGCTCTCGACCTTGTCTCCGAGGGCTGTTCCCAGCCATTCGACGAGAGATTTCCCCTCCTCATCGCTCAACTTGCTTTCGTTGTCGGCAAGATCATCGAGATCGATATCAGCACGGTCGGCACTCACGAGCTTCTTCCCTTTGTAGGTTCCAAGGGTTTCGAGAATGTAGTCATCAACCCCGTCGAAGAAGAGCGCAACTTCAAGATCGCGCTTTTGGAAGGCTTCAAGATATGGTCCGCTTTCCATGGCGGCACGATCAAGGCCGACCAGGTAGTAAATACTGTCTTGCTCGTCCTTCGCGCGTGTCAGGTAATCATCGAGCGAAGTCTTCTCGCCAGCCTCGAGCATGCTCGATTCATAGCGAATCAGTCCCGCGAGACTTTCGTAGTGATCCATTGAAGTCGCGATTCCCTCTTTCAAGAAGCGACCAAAACGCTCGAAGAAGTCGTTGTATTTGGCGGGGTCATCCTTCGCAATCTTGCCCAACTCCTTGATGAAGCGTTTGGTGAGGAGGCGATTCAGTTTCTGAACCAAGGCACTGTCCTGCATGGACTCCCGGGAGATATTCAAGGGGAGATCCTCGGAATCAACGACGCCTCGAAGGAAGCGCAACCACTCGGGAAGGAGTCCTTGTGGTTCGGGATCGATGAGGACCTTGCGGCAATAGAGTGAAACTCCCGCCTTCATTTGACCCATTCCGAACTTCTCCTGATTCTCAGACGGGACAAACAGAAGGGCGTTGATGTCAATCGGAGCATCAGTGCTGAAGTGCAACCTGTGACGGGGTTCGTCGTAGGCGTGCGCGCTGTATTTATAAAATTCGCTGTATTCCTCGTCGCTGATTTCGCTTTTCGACTTTAGCCAAATCGCCTCGACGGTATTGATCTGCTCGCCATTCAGCTTCAGCGGGAAGGACACAAAACGGGAGTGCTTTTCGATGATTCTCTTCAGGGAATCGATCTTGCAGAAGTCCAGGGAGTCTTCCTTGAGATGGACCACGATCTTCGATCCACGCTGTTGGTCATCGGCTTCATCGATGGTGTAACCGGTTTGTCCATCACTGGACCAGACCAGACTTTCCGCCGTCTCATCCCAGGAATGGGTGTAAACTTCGACCTTCTCGGCCGCCATAAATGCCGAATAAAAACCGACACCAAACTGGCCAATGACCGAGGCGTTAGCATCGCCTTTTTCCTTAAGGGCCGCGAGGAATTCCTTGGATCCGGAACGGGCAATCGTTCCAAGGTTATCAGCCAACTCTTCACGCGTCATTCCGATCCCGTGATCGATAATCGTCAAAGTTTTGGCCCCTTCGTCAGTCGTAATATTGATTTCGAGGGGCAGCTCTCCTTGGAATATCGAATTCTCGGTCAGTTGCTTCAGACGCAGCTTCTCGAGGGCATCGGAGGCATTGGAAATCAGTTCCCTGACAAAAATCTCCTTATCGGTATAAAGAGAATGAATGACAATATCGAGAAGCTGACGGACTTCGGCTTGGAAGGATTGGGTTTCGCTCATGATCTTGTTTTGAAAGTTGAGCGGAAAATAGCGAGCTTGCCCGACCTGTCAACACATGGGAGGAATCGTTGGAAAGCAAAAACCTAGGTAGAACTCTTTTTGAGCCTGTCGTTCATCTCAATCGTCATCATCGCGATGCGCTCGCTCAGTTCATGGGTGAGGGCCGTGAGTTGATTGTTCTGCTCCAGAAGTGTGTGCAAAATCGTCAACTGCTGGGCCGCTTCCTTTTGCTGATCCAGATTGACGCAGGCAAGTTCTTCCCGGTGCAGGGCGTCATTCTCGGTGATCGCGCGTTCCCGGTCGGCCTGCCGTGTCTGGGCGAGGAGGATTAAGGGCGCTGCGTATGCTGCCTGCAGGCTGAAGGCCAGATTGAGCAAAATAAAGGGATAGAAATCGAAGGAGAAAACTCCGGTAAGATTCAAAACAATCCACACTACGACAATGATCGTCTGCCCGATCAAAAAAAACGGGGTTCCAAAAAAACGGGCAAATGCTTCCGCTCTTCTCCCAAACGTATCACTCCCGAAGGCAGAGGCGAGATGCTTGGAGTTGAAATGAAATCGAAGTGGATGTTTATCCTTGGCTGAAGAAGGTTCTGTCAGA
The DNA here is from genome assembly GCA_963925135.1 of uncultured Verrucomicrobiales bacterium. Classification (GTDB taxonomy): domain Bacteria; phylum Verrucomicrobiota; class Verrucomicrobiia; order Verrucomicrobiales; family Akkermansiaceae; genus SW10. The sequence goes on from CAWUTG010000007.1 coordinate 24,303, forward strand.
GAATCCGGGGTGTCATTCATGACTCATTCTTGCAGAGGGAAACGTGGATGAACAATCGATTCCTTCGGCATGAGGTAAGAGTTAAAGATCGCTCAAATAAGCTCGTTTTTCAAACCCTCCAAATTCCGCCCTTCTCATGGAGAAGACAGCTATCACGAAGAGGAAATCAAGAACGTAAGAAGGCGATCAGGTCCCTCATCGCTTGTGGATTAATCACCGCCTCCAGGCCCTCCGGCATCAGAGAACGTCCGGAACTGGTGATCGTCTGAATATTTTTACGAAGGATTGTTTCCTCAACTCCCTCGGCACGACGCAAGGTCAGACTCCCTGGCGATTCGCTCGCGATCTGCCCCGTCACAGTACGACCATCATTGAGCTTGATGAAATATTGGGTGAAATTATCCAGAAGCTCGCGATTAGGATCCAGAATTTGGATAAGGAGGGATTCGGGTGAGCGGGATTTGATCGTGCCCAGGTCAGGTCCGACCACATGCCCAATTTCGCCAATTTTGTGGCAGGCCTGACAGGTTTTCGAAAAGACATTGCGGCCTCGCTCAACATCACCGGAGAGCTTTAGAGAAGCGCGATACATCTCAACCACCTTCTCCCGGGGATTGGCTTCAACTGCGAAAAGAACCATTGCCTGCTTCCTTAAATCTTCATGGTGATGCTTCAGGAGCCGCTCTCGATGAACCAAAGGTATTTGCCCGGGAAGCACCTTTTGATCTCTGACCGCGGAGAGCAAGGAATCGGTCCACTCATCCCGACCCAGCAAGACTTCGACGATTTCAATTCGAGTTGATGGGGAAACTCCGGGGAAAGCATTGATGAGAACACCTCCAGCCTCAGGCTGCGAAAAATTTGCAATCAAACGCAACGACGCGAGCTGCACTGCTGGTGCCTCAACGACATTCAGCAATCGAAAAAGCTCGGCCGAAACCTCGGCCCACGGAGCATTCCCTAACATCTCAACCGCCTCTTGCTTAAGATCAACCCTGGCATCCTTGTCCTGCAAAACCACCGTGGCATGAGAGACCAAATTTCCAGTCAATTTCGTAGCCGCGGGATAGTCTGCGAGGCTGCCTTGGGATTGCTGCAAGCCCATCCCGAGTCCCCTGATGATCGCTGAAACCGGGAGATCCGTATCGTCCTCTTCGATGAGAGAAAGCAAGGAGCGAACTTCGGCAGCTTCATTGCGGGCGCCAATAATTTTCGCCAAAGGAACCAACAATGAATTCTCTTTAACCTGACTCTGCAGCCTCTTGAAAATTGGCAGAGCAAGTCGAGGATGGGCGCTAAGGACAGCAGTTCGCATCCAGGAATCCGCGTCATCCCGGAGGGCGATTTTCACCAAGGCTTCCGCCACTTTTTCTCCGTCGAAATCTCCCAACGTCAAGGCCGCCTGAAAACGCACGCGAAGATGATCGTCCTCAGCGAGGACGATTATACCTGGTTTGAGACCAGTAAATTCCGGGCGGAAAAGTCGAAGCCCATGTTCGCGAATTCCTGCCGTTTGATCTACCAATGCAAAAGAGAGATCGGCTTCTGTGAGTCCTCCAAGCGCATTGAGAGTGTGCAAGGCATGAAGCCGGGCGAGCGGAAACTTGCTCTTTTTAAGGAGGTTGCGAAGCAGTGGTAGGCAATTTTGATCCTCTCTTTCTAAAAGCAACCGGCTCGCAGTATCCCGCCACCATCCGTTGGGATTCTCCAGGATTTGCACAAGTTCCAAAGTCGTGACCCGCCCCAGCGTAGGTGGAGACGGGGGCTGAAACCCCTTCGGAGCGAGTCGATAAATCCGCCCATGGTTACGCCCGGATCGAAAATCAATCATCGCCAAAATCTCGGGCGTCATAGAGTCGGGCGTCTCGATCGTTTCGCGATACATGTCGACGATATGCAAGGTCCCATCGGGTGCATTCACGAAGTTGACGGGGCGAAACCAGTTGTCAGTAGATCGAAGAAATTCGCTCTCTTTTTCTATCCGGTCACTGGAGAAAGTGATGCCCACCGGTTTAAGAACCCGACGATGAACGAGGTTTCCTTGCACTTCGCCAACGAAGAGGTTCCCGCGAAAATCTTCCGGGTAAGCTGCTCCCCGATAAATCGTCACCCCGGAACAACCGGTGAAGACATCATGCGCTACGGAAGGTGCTGGGTATTGCCGAGACTCAGAGAGGCGAGCCTTGGTTCGAGCGAGACGCCAGGGCTCAATTTTGCTCGCTCGATAGATTGCATTGCCTTTCCAAACGTCCTTTCGGGTCGTGGAAACCGGAAGGTAGGGATTCCTCTTCAGATAACTCGAAGGAAGAACAACGTGCACTGCGGGCTTCGAATTTTGACTCAGAAAACGATTCCCCCAATCATCCATGGTATGCCCGAATTGTTCCGATCCCGAGAGAGCTTGAAACTCCCCGGTCCGCGGGTGAAAACGAAAATCCCGACCGCGTATCGATACCGCTTCAGCCTTTGGATTTCTCAGACTTAGGATTTCGCCTCCACTGTTAGATCCCGCGCCATAGATCCAGTGATCGAGCCCCCAAAAGAGATTATTTGCGGTGCCTTCGTCGTTTCGGAAACCAAATCCGGTGAAGACTTTTTCCCGAACATCGGCGATTCCGTCGCCATCGGTATCCTTAAGATACCAGAGATCAGGTGCAGCCACGACATAGATGCCTCCGTCCCAACAAGAAATCCCAGTAGGCCAGGCGAGACCCTTTGCGAAAATCTGACTACTCTCATAGTGGCCGTCACCATCCGTATCACGCAGGACTCGAATGCAACCATCGGGGCCATCACTCTTGCCCCCGTGCGAAGGAAATTTTAAATATTCAGCGGCATACATCAGACCATTTTCATCATAGGTGACAACAACGGGCTCACGGATTTGAGGTTCACTTGCGACGAGTTGAATTTCGAATCCCGGTAAAACTTCAAAATCCGCCATCGCTTCCTTGGGAGACTTAGGAGCCATCCGGGTATCGGATTTCGGTGGATGATCTCCCAGCAAACTCTTCATCGCGGCGGTGAGGATTCTTTCCGAGCCCGGCCCCACGGCGCTCGCACTCGGACTGGTCTCGTATCCCCCCTGGGTGTAAGCGAGTTCAGTTCCAATATAGCCGGGGCCATATTCACCGTAGGCCGCCATCGCCACCTTCAAATCGGGACGCATCGCTTTAGCGGCAAGTTGGTATTCCACGAATAATTCACCCGGCAAGTGGAGAACCCGGGAATCCCCGACGGTAAGACAGGAAACGTCTATTTTATTTCCAGCTTTCCAATGACGCGCGAAGGCCATCTGATCAACACTCGCAAAATAGCCACGCGCTTTCTCCTTCTTCACGGTATCGAGAAGTGCCTGATCATCCTTGAGGTGGTCCGCGAGTGGCAGGCGGATTTTTTCGACATCGTAGCGAACAAGATCAGCAGTGAGCGGGTATCTCTCGGTGTTGCGCCATGCTTCGGACATTCCTTCGGCAAGACGGCGGGCCAGCTTCATCCGATTTTCCTTGTTACCATCGTTATATTTACCAGCCCCAAGATTTCCACCCGCACCATTGAAGTGGACATGCAGAGCATCCGGAATGTCTTGGCCCCGCATGAAACGGGCAATCCCCGGGAAGTCTGGGCTTGGCGTTCCCGTCCGATAATAGCTCTGGGGATGACAGGCGTAGTAACTCAAGATCGCGACCGGGCTCTGATTGTTCCAAAACGAAAGCAAGGAAACATCGGGGTCTATGACGCCCTCGGGCTCCGCCCGTAGAGCGGGATCGGTCGTCGTGGTGTAGCGCACCGCTCGGATCTTTCCATCGGGTCCGAGAAGTCGACGGTTGGAGGCGACCTCCTTCACCTTGGCCTCGCCCCACCCGTAGTGCGTTACTTTTTGAGCCTTAGGAATGGCGGCTTTGATCGCATCGGAAGCCCGCTTGATCGCCTCTCGATGGAATGTCCCCTCAATCCGGGCATAGCCTTTCAAGCCCAGTTCCTTGACCAATTTTTCAGCGGTAAAATCACAACCCGGCGCATCGTGTTGATGAAGGGCATGAAGAGTGACCCGGCTTCGGGTGGTCCCAGCAGCTGCGGCAAGACTATCACGAAAGGCGTCATACCCCTCATTGGCCACCCCGATCCAATCGATGGCACAAATCACCACGGGTTCCCCCTCCCCCATGATGACAATCCCCCGGCAACGAAGCGAAAGTTCCGGGTTCTTCTCTACCATGGTGTAAGCCATTGCTGACCCGATGGGAGGAGTGACATCGAGATCAAAGGTTGCGAGACGAAGCCCGACATCCGGAATCTTCTGTTGCTCTGCGGTGGCAGCGAAAAATACGACCACCAATAAAGTTGAGATCAAGAGTGGGATTTTCATGGGACGGGTCACTATGGCAAATCCCGGAGAAAAGGCACGCTTTCAAAGATAGGAATGAGAGCAGCCCTCATTATCCTTCAACACTGCCAATGCTGGCTGAGCAGGTGAATCAGTCGGCGATCTTGCCGTCCTTGATAATTAAAGTCCGGTCGCCGTGCACCGCCAGTGAAGTGTCATGAGTCACGACCACCAGGGTGGCATTCTTCTCAGCCACGACTCCCAGAAGGATCTTCATCACTTCCTCACCGTTCACCGAATCCAAGTTTCCTGTGGGCTCATCAGCAAAGATCATCGAGGGCGAATTTACCAGAGCCCGGGCAATTGCCACCCGTTGCTGCTCTCCTCCGGAAAGCTCCGCTGGTAGGTGATCGACTCGATTCGCAAGGCCGACGCGATCAAGTGCGGCCAGAGCGGCATCACGATCCGATTTCCCACCGATCATCCCGGGAACGAGGACATTCTCAATCGCCGTCAACTCGGGTAAGAGGAAGTAATTTTGAAAAATATAACCAATCTTTTCGTTTCGCAGTCGAGCTTGGGCCGACGATGAAAGACCGTAGAAGTTCACCCCGCCGATGAAGACCTCACCGATGTGGGGTTGCTCCAAGCCAGCAAGGGTATACATCAGAGTCGTTTTTCCAGCGCCACTGGGCCCGCATAGAAAAATCTTCTCCCCCGCAGCAATCTCAAGATCAATCCCCTGAAGGACCTGGATCTCCTTCTTGGCAAGATGGTAAGATCGATGGACGTTCTTTGCTTGGATCATTTCCCCCCGATGCTTTCGATGGTTTGGAAGATGGCGGTGATCATGAGATAGGCCATTGAACCAATCAAGACGGCCATCACCAAAAGAACGGCGGGCATGATGAGAGCCATGATTCGCTGAAGGGAATTATTCAACTCCTTGTCAAAGCGCAGAGCGGCCTTGCGAAGGGATTTGTCAATCTTACCCGTCTGCTCACCCACTGACACCATATCGATCAAAAGAGGTGAAAACGCTCCCGATCGGCTCAGGGAAGCTGAGAGCGATCGACCATCTCCCACCCACTCTAACATCTGCGTGAGATGATCACGGAGAAAGTGATTAGGGGTTGCGTCACGAGTCAACTCCAAGGCGCGGAGCAAAGGAAGTCCGTTACCCACGAGGTTTGCCATTGTCTCGAGGAACTGCACGTAGAAGCGATGCTCTACGACCTTTCCATAAAGCGGAATTCGTAGCTGCATGCGATCCCACGTGGGCTTGTTTGCTTCATTCTCCTTCCAAGCTTTGAAGAGAATGAACACGGCCGCAATGAACAGCACGATCACAAGCCACCACTGGGTGAAGAAATTGGAAGCCTTCATCAGGAGTTGGGCACCGAGAGGAACCTTTCCTCCAGGGCTACTCTCAATGAGCTCGGTCAGCTGGGGAATCAGCTTGGTAATGAAGACGATTCCCACCCCGATGCCCGCAAGAATAAGGAAACAGGGGTAAATAAGAGCGAGAATGATGCGACTTTGCAGATCCTGAAGAGTCTTTAGGTAATGGGCTTGGCGATCAAGAATTGTATCCAAGGCACCACTGGCCTCACCGGCCGCGGCAAGACTGCAATAGAGTTGCCCAAAACTCGGACTTACCCGGCGTAGTGACGAAGAAAAGCTATTACCATCCCGAACGAGCTGGCGAATCTTCATCGACACCGCCTTCAAGCTACCCAACTCCTGACGACCTTCCATCGCCCTTAAAGCAGGTTCAAGCTGCAACCCGGCGGCCAACATGTCCGAGAGTTCCTCGGTAAAGAGGACAACCTCCGATCGCTTGAGTTTGATCGGGCCTTCCGGAATCTTATCTTCCGCTGCCTTAACCGTAGTTTTGGGAACCGCCCCCGGCTTCTTGCCCTTCTCTGCCTTAGCCAACTTCGCATCGGCCGCAGCATTAAGATTGAGTGAAACAGGTTGGAGCCCCTTTTTGTCGAGTTGTCGAAGTGCCTCACCACGATCACCGGCATCGAGCGAGCCGATGACGAGCGAACCCGTTCCGTTGAGTGCCTTATATGCGAATGTTGCCACGTTAAAAAATTACCGTTAAAAAATTTAGTCCCCCACCCCGAGATCGGTTGCGGTCACCGAGGCCACTTCTTCAATGGTCGTAATCCCTTTCATCACCTTATGCCAACCGTATTCACGCATCGGAATATAACCATCCTTCACGGCTTGGGCCATTAAGACAGGCGACGGGGAATTTTGGGCCACAAGTTCCTCCATTTGTTGGCCAATGAGAATGACCTCGTAAATCGCGAGTCGACCTGAGAATCCGGTATTCCGGCACTTATCACAGCCAACCGGATGGTATGCCTGTCCCTCAATATGATCAGGGATTCCCAGCTGAATCCGTTGTGTCATAGGAACTTCAATTGGCACCTTGCAGTTTTTACAGAGGCGACGAACCAGGCGCTGGGCCAGGAAGGCCCGCACCGCAGCAGCCACCAGGAAAGGCTCAACCCCCATATCTACGAGACGGCTGATACCGCCAATCGCGTTGTTGGTGTGAAGAGTTGAGAACACCAGGTGACCCGTCAAGGATGCCCGAATTGCGATTTCCGCAGTCTCCAAATCTCGAATCTCTCCCAACATAACAATGTTAGGATCAGCACGAAGAATAGATCGGAGTCCGCTCGCAAAAGTCAGTCCGATCTCACTCTTCACCGCGATCTGCATCACGCCTTCAAGTTTGTTCTCCACTGGATCCTCAATGGTCACAATGCGGGTATTCGGAGTGTTCAGCTCACTCAGGAAGGAATAAAGAGTGGTCGACTTACCCGAACCTGTGGGCCCGGTGATCAAAATAATGCCGTTGGGAAGACTCAGAATACTCTTAATCTTCTTGAGGACGAAATCCTCCATACCAAGAAGCTCAACGTTGAATTTTTCCTGGTTCAGAAGTCGCAAACTCACCGACTCGCCTTCCACCGTAGGAACGGTGGCAACACGAACGTCGATTGAAGCTCCTTCAAACTGCAGGTTAATCCGACCATCCTGAGGGAGTCGGCGCTCGGCAATATCGAGCTGCGACATGATCTTGAGTCGGGCAATCACCGATGCCTGAAGGGCCTTGATGTTGTCAGGAACCGCAACCTCGACAAGTCCACCATCAATCCGATAACGAATCCGCAGATTGTCCGCCAGCGGCTCCACGTGAATATCAGTCGCCTTTTGCGCCAATGATTCGCGAATAATCTGGTTCACGAACTTCACCACGCTGGCCTCCTCGTCTTCGACCTCGTCGATCACGCTGGCCTCGTCCTTCATGTCGAGGTTGTCGAGATCGAGATCACGACCTTCTAGCAGCTTCTCAAAAGTATCAGCACCCACTCCATAGAGCTTACGGAGGGATTCGTGCACCCGGCGGCGCGAGGCCATATGCCAGATAATGGGCAGATCGATCGACTGGGCCGCAGCCTGACGGGCCAAAAGATTCAGCGGATCATAGGTGACCATGTGCAGACGGGCTTTATCGCCCTCCCCCTCGATCTCGATGGGCAGCACCCGGTGTTTCAGCGCGACCTGGGGTCCACAGGCGTTTCGCAGCGGGATCGCACTCTCAAATGGTGGAATTTCCGCCAGCCAATCCATATGGAGATCTCCGGACAGTTGCTGCATATACGGCTCCTCGTCGATTAATCCGGAATCCAGAATATCGTCGACGGGAGAATGTTGGCGCAAGGCGGCTCCATCGACTGCTTCCTGCAAAGCAGCAAGATCGGTGCATCCGGTATCGCGGGCGGGCTTAAGAAGAAGCTCGGTCATTGTTAAAGTGAGTATCGATAAAACGCACGGGGTTAAAAGTTCTGTCTGCGGGAATGTGCGGTATTTTCGGCGAAAGGACCCTGAACGCAACTTTAAGGCATCATTTCATGAAAACTTCTTGCCAAAAACCGAGTCTCTGGCAAAAAACGCCCGCCGGAAGGCGAAGTGTCGGGGCGTAGCGCAGCTTGGTAGCGCGCTTCACTGGGGGTGAAGAGGTCGCAGGTTCGAATCCTGTCGCCCCGACCATTTTTTTTGAAAGAGCAAGTCAACCTCCGCAGGCGGAGAGGATCAAGGGCGCAGGTCGAACCAGACCCCTCTATCGAGAGCACTACCGCCATGGAGCAACTTTCGGTGGCAACGCTGAAGAAGCCGAGGGGACCAAGGAGGTCGTATTCATAACAAATATCCAGCCCGATCGCTGCGCCGGAGAGGGTCGATCCGGGAAAGAGATTGATCTATTGACCGCCATGAGATGTCCCGGCGCGCCGTGACCGCCCTGACGCGGCATTCCCCCTCGCTCAGCTCAGCGTCTCCTTCTTTAAATCTCCCAGGCGAAACAAACCACCGCTCGCCAGCGGTAATCCGCGCGCTCCGCACTTCCGCTTCACGCCAAACCACTCGCGACGCGAGGCAAAAGCCTCCTCGACAAAAGCCGGACTCCCCAACACCAGTCCATCGCTAAAATAACGCACCCGGCATCGCCGCAATTCGCCCCGGCTCAACTTCTTCCCGCCCCGCAACTCTTCCCGCGCCCGTTCGGAACCAAATCCCTTTCTCACAAAACTTCCCCCGCCCTTCCCCTCCGCGCCCGCCTCAATCCCATCACTCAAAAGCAGCCTGCGGTAGGCAGCGCCTCCCCGTCCTCCACCAAAATACTACGATAGCGATCCTGCCAAAGCGTCCCCCGACGCCCGTGCCGCTTGTTAAAGCAACGGCTGAAGCGCTCCTTGAGCTCCTTCATAAAGTGCTGCAAGCTGCACAAACGCGCCAAATATCCGTTCATCGTCCTCTCGTCGAGATCCGCCATCCCCGTCTCGGTCATCACCTCCAACCCGGACTTGCGCTGCTTCAAATAAGCCGCCGAATAAAGGAGCTTCAAATGGTCAAAGAGCCTCCTGAGACTCTGGACATCACGTGATGCCAGCACTTCCGATCTGCCACATTAGAATCGCTACGCTTCAGCGCGCGCAGCAAAAGCTGGCGTGTGTCAAGGTCAGTCCGCTTTAACAGACGAAAGATTACACGCCCGCAAATTTTCAAACCCCACCTCGCACCCAAGTCCGACAGACTGCTAGCAGTTCTATGGGTTTCGCAACACCCATCTTGCTCTCACAAACTTCTTCGGGCTCGCATCGATTGCAACGCGATATGTCACGGTCGAAATCCCACTACCCACATTCGTTTCTCTCACATAAATTCCATCCTTCGACCAGCGCAGGAGATCATGGGAACTTTCCACGGTCAGTTCGATTTCATCGACGGCTCGGAGATTTCGCTGAATTTCCACTTCAAAAAATCCACTCACCACCTGCCCTGTGAGCTCGCCCTCAACTCCTCCAACCTCAAAGTCCGATCCACTCGCAAACTCACCCAGGTTGGTCAGCCCATCACCATCAGGGTCGCCAAAATCACCGATGATCCCATTGGCCGATTTCCACAGAGCATAGCTGACACCATCCGCCCCACCCGGAGTTCCATGGATCTCTGCACTCGACCTCCAGTTGAGCGGATCGCTGTGATCTGGATTTGTCGCCGGAGCAACCAGCACCAGCGAGTATCCATGACCATCTCCCGCGCTTGGCCAGGGATCCACGTCGACATAGGTGAAATCTCGGATCACTCCCGTCGTGCTACTTGTCAACACCACTTGCTCACCCCCGTTCCCCAGCTTCCCCGAGGAAAAGACACCGCCTATTTCCACGCCGGGATACCTCTCGGAAAAAGCCGCGGCATGCGAAACAAGAACCAACCGCTCTCCGATTCCGAGCAGGGTATTTTCTGCAAATGAAAAGCTGATTCCGCTCGTAAATTCCACACCCGAGAGATCAATCGTCTTACTCCCGATGTTCATCAATTCAATAAATTCGTAGTCATCGCGATCCGTTGACACCGCCACATCATTGGGAGCAAAGGGCTTACCCGGACGATAGTTAAACTCCGAGATCACGAGGTTAGTGGCATCGGCGGGCTCTGTTTCGACATTATAGTGAGCGACATTCAAGGCGCTCCATTCACCAGTCCCCGGATCGTATGACCGGGAATATAACCAACCTGATTCCGTCAACACCAGAGGAGAAGAGCTGTGCATTCCTCCGCCGCCTGCTGGTTGTCCGCGTAATTCCAAATCAAAGCTGATATCAGAACTGCCTTCATTCGATTGATGAATTTCCACCGCGATGACATTATCTCCCGCCGCAAAAACCGAAGGATTTAGAATCACCGTTCCCGTTTCATTCTCATCACTCTGTAGCGTGGCATATTGATCAAACGGCGCGTCATCCTCCAGGTGAATCCGTTCGACCTCATTTCCATTCACGTAAATTGCAACGCCATCGTCGAAGACATAATCGAGCTTAAATTGCCCATACTCCAAAGGATCTGAAACACTCACCGTCTTCCTGAAATAAGTGGTGGCATTCTTCTGGGTTCCCGCCGTCCCGGGGTCAGCATCAACAAACCCAACCACCTGCGCTTCGTCACCATCGCCATATCCTAGTGGAGACGCCCCCTCGCTCCATGCTCCATCCGCAAAGCCAGTCCCCCGCCATGCCATTCCTTGGTCCAAACCATCATCGAGATACTTCCATTGATCACCGCTCGAAACAAACTGCATCGATGTCCCGCCACCGCCACCGCCACCGCCCAGAGTGATCAAAGTCGCCTCAGGCGCAATGCCTCCACCAATCAATCTCGGATCGAGAGGATGTTGATAATCGCTTTCGTCAGGATCGTCTTCTCCAAAAGTGTAATAGATCTGTGGAATCGCCACGGGAACACGCAAGGCCGGGCCACCGCCAAAAGAGACATCGCCACCATGTTGACTGTAAATCGGAGCATCCAAATCCGGATAATAATTTGAGCCTCGCAAGATTCCCACAAGCTCCGGTGAACGGTCCGCCAACCATTGGTCTTGAATCTGATTATAGGCTGACTCCCACTGGACGATCGTCCGTTGCGTCCCATGTTGATCGCCCCAGCGTGCCAGTTCCGGGATCAGAATGCTCCGGTGATCCTTCGTGATTTCATCGTATCGTGTCATCGCTTCGTTCGCCGTCAAGGCACCTCCATTAAATAAAGCCCGGTGCGCCCGGTCTCCCATTCTCACCTGAAATTCCTTACTGCCACGAAGATCTCCAAACGGCACATTCACCCCGCTTACCACGTCAGTGTGATCGCGGTCCGAGTTCAAAAACATCGAGGTCTCGACATCCCACATGAAAAAATGGGTCCCGGTGCTCGTCCGGGATCCACGCCATGCGACGGGATCCAGCAGATCCCGCTCCCGGCCTGTGTAGTAATTCCGGTGCGGCCAATCCGCATTCCCAGTGTACCAATTTACGAGTAAATAATCGCACATATTATCCACGTTCAAAAAGTCGGCCCAGCCCCCGTTATTCGAGCCATCCGGATTGAGACCCTGTACCTTCATGTATGCTGCCGTTCGTAAGGCTTCGCTCCCGGCGTTACTCACATCATCTGCGAGACCCATCAGGGTGTTCCAGGAATCCTTCAGGCTATCATTCGTTGGCGTTCCGAAGTTAATCCCATCCCACTCTTCTTTCGTCGCCCCGAAATGTGTTTCCCCAAAGGAGACATCAGGCCTTTCCACGACATTGTAGACGCCCCAATAAACTCCATTCAGGTAGAGGTGAAAATAACGTCCGCGAGATGAAGGAATTCCCAAATCGGAAGCCGAGCGTCTCCCAAACTGATCACGGGCATATTGCACATTGGTCCGATTATCCCACTGGTAACCATCATTCGATTCCATACGGAAAATCAAGGTGTCAAACTCATCCGTCGTCAGATCTCCAAACAGGGGGAAGCGCAATTTAGCATCTCCATAGATTCCTTTAAAGACCACTCTGAACGACTTCTTCTTCGTCAGATCAAATCTACGGAATGCCCCTCCTTGAATCCGGATGCCACAATCAATTTGGAAGTTCCCGCTCCCATCAGGATTTGCAGGGTCGATCAACTCCAATGAGGTCGCTCGTTCCCAGGCGATGCCACTGCTTAGCGGATTGGCATAAATTCCATTCGGCCCAAAAAGATCCTCATCCGGCATTGAAATCGACAGGCTGGGCACCGTTTTTAAATCATCCTCGATCGTCGCGGCGTGAAGCGAGGTCACGCTCGAGTTCATCCCATAGTCCGGGGATGTTCCAGACCAGTCGGAAGGGAGTCCCCAGATGCTTTGAGAATTTGCTGAAGTTTGTGTGATGACATCATCGACAAAGAGGTAAGTTTGCGTATCCACATTGGTCGATCTGAGCCCATCCAAATAAGCAATGGCTCGAACCGGCATCGTCCGGTCCACCGTAACCGGACCTGAATAGAGAGTCCCCTCCGATACACTCGGAGTTGAACCATCAGTGGTGTAACGAATTGATGCCCCGACGGTATTCGAAGTGATTTCTAGTAAAAAAGGATCGGTGAAATGCCCTCGTTTCACATTGAACAGGGTGTCCTTCACATAACCCAGAAACCCGCTCGAATTTTCAGCACCCGGAGTCGCCGTTGAGAAGTAACCCTGTTGCTGCCCCTCTCCAAATCCACCAAAAGAAACCCCTACATCTTGATCGGGATAGTCCGCTCCCCCGACACCGTATTCCGAAACAATCGTCATCCCGTCAGGCTTCACCAAAGCCAAATATTCGCCGCCGGATTTGAGACTAAAGTCTGTATGCAACTCTTCTCCCGATACCGCGCGATTCTTTCCTGAGGCCCACACGAGGAGATATTCATCAATCCCCAGAGTGCCAGCGGGAAATGCCCACTTTGTTAGATCACCGGCATCATCCGTTAAATAGTAACCTTCTAAATCCGTGATCGATCCACTTGGATTGTAAATCTCAATCCAGTCCGAATCCTCACCATCTTCATCGCTCACCAGCGCGCCATCATTGCTCGCCATGAATTCATTAATCACCGGCACCCCGGGTTCCACTACCGTCGCGGACACGCTCTTGGTCGCGGTGCCGTTTCCATTGGTTGCCATAAGGATAAATGTCTGCGAAGTCGTGAGAACTTTCACCAAGGAAGTCCCCGTCACCGCAACTCCATCCAGAACCAAGCTCTCGGCATTAAAAACCTCCCAACTCAAGGTCGCGTTATCTCCCGGCCCTCCAATCGCTGGCGTGGCGATGAACTCATGAATCACGGGAAGATTAGTCACCGTCACCACGACCTGTGCCGAGGAATCTCCGTTGGCATGATTGGCGGTGATCTCATAAACGGTCGTCGCAGTTGGACCGGGGTCGAGCGTGATGGATCCCACACCATTCGTCGTCATTCCAAATACCGAACCGACACCTTGATCGATCGAGACGTCGGTCGATGCCGGATCAATCTCCCAGGAGAGAGTCACGGGTAATCCCGCTGAGATCAACGGACGAACTACCGTGAATGAACCGACCTGCGGAGCGGCATTCAACTCAAGGATCGAGGTGTAAGTGAAGCGAGCAACTGGCGTTGGGAAATCGGCATCCACTCGTTCATCGACGAGAACCCAATTCGTCTCGTCATTACTTCCCTCCAAAGTCCATCGGACCGGATCGCGCTCGGTGGCATCATTCGCCGTGGCCCAGCGATAGCCATCAATCGTAGTCGCACTCCCGAAATCAAAAATCAAGAGCCCTTGATTGAAGTCCAGCCACTTTGTTGTTAGCGAACCATCCACCGCCAAATCAGGAGTTTCTCCTTCCGGATTACTTCCACCCGGATTCCAGGCCGATGGAATTCCCACTTTTGCTCCATCTCTTAAAAACTCAATTTCTGCCAACTGAACGCAACAGTCATTGCTCACCCTCAACTGCTTCGGAGTGAAACGATAATAGCGATACTCCGCTTCCCCGGCTTGCAAAGAGGTCCATCCGAAAACCAACAACCACAACGCCCAAGCTCGTAAAGCCCTTCTCATCATCCCTCAAAGTAGGCACCCACTAACCACTCGTCGATACAAACTGACTGACTGCTAGGAGTTTACTTTTGGCAGGAGGGCTTTGAAGCCGCCGAGGTGGGCTCAAGTGGAATAGCGGCGCTCGGGCGTCGAAAAGGTTCCACTTGAAGCCGGGACCGCCCGGCGGCAAAGCGAGAAGGAAAACTCCGAACCCGCCAAAAGAGGTGCCCGATGCGCTTCCCTGCCTCGTCGCTGCTGGTGGGTTTGGCGCGGAGGCTGTGGCCGGTGCCAGGAGGCGTGACATCCCGCCCGCTTTGAAAATGACCCGACGAAGGAGGCTGGCTCATTCACTAAGACGGGATGGAGCAGAGTAGATTTCCCCCTCCCAAATAACGCTGATTCCCCTGCCGTCATCTTAGCTACAATGTTTGGCGGTCGTCGTAGTCATACTTTGTCTGGCACCTTTACTTTTGACACCTTAGTTCTGGCACTTTAGTTTTACCGGGCTGCCCAGCGGGATCGTGTCCAAATCGTCTGACAATTAAAATGGACAATTAAAATGCGATTAGGGAAAAGTGAAGAGCCGGACTTCCATCCGACTTGCCCTCACCTTGATCAACGGCCACATCAAAATCACCCGCTATGACGAAAAACTTCTCAAGTAATTCGGGATTCCTCTTTCGATCCATCGCCCTCGGTGCCCTCAGCCTCCTCTGCAGTTGTAGTCTCGCAACCCCACCCGAGCTCTCGAAAACGACAGCCCTCCCCCTCAATACTTACGTTCTCGCCGCCGTCAAATCCATGCCCGAGGGCGGTGGTTATGAAGCCACCCAGACCGCCGTCGATCGCCTCGCTGCCGGAGTCTCAGTCAAGGACTCCCGGTTCGAAGAAAACCTCGACCAAATTGCCGCCTCGTTCTGTTCCGGAGCCACCTACCTCGTCTTCCTGCGCACCATCGATCTCTTACAGGAAAAAGGCCGGCTAACACTCTCAGAAGCCGCCCTCTCCCGCTACGCCAGCCTGGGAGTCAAAGACGGAGCAGAAATTTTCGGCCGATGGAACTCCAATGGCCCAGGCACCGCAAAGCTCTTCGCTGAACTCAAATGCGGCCGCAATTTCACCTCCTATGAAAAGGCCCTTCCCGGCGACTTCATGAAAATCTGGTGGACCGAAGAAATCGGCGGTCGCGAACACGGCCATCTCGTTGTTTACCTTGGCACCAAAGGCGATGAAATCTGCTACTGGTCGTCCAACATTCCAGGCGGCTACGGCGAACAATCCGTGGCCAAGTCCAAGATTAAACGAGTTCTCTTCAGTCGCTTCGAACGAGATGACAGGCTCGAGCGCGCCATCTCGCTTTCGGCCAAAAACATCTTCCTCGCCGACATGCTAACCAAACCCTTCACTTGGACACAAGTGATCAAAGAGTGCCGGGTCACCGAGTAAATATGGATTGGCGGCAACGACTCTCGGAACGCGAATCGGACACCCATTTTGTCGTAGAGGGCCGCTTGGCCGTTGAACGATTGCAGGCTTCGAAATATGAGGTCGAGAAAGTCGTTCGCATCGGTGTCGACCTCACCCGTGACGAAGCCTCGCAACTGCTTGGTTTTCATTTCCATCGCGGCCACCTCGCCATCGCCCGCAAGCCCACCCAACCGAAGCTCTCCGACTTTGGCCCCGGAACCATCGTCATCCTGCCCGAGATTGCCGACCCTGGAAACCTCGGCACCATCATCCGCAACACCGCAGCCCTTGGTGGAAGCGGCGTCATCGTGGGCCTGGGCGCTTCAGCTTATAACGCCAAAGCCGTCCGCGCCTCCGCCGGAACTCTCTTCAAACTCCCGGTGCGAAAGAGTCCGGATCTCCAGGCTGATCTCGTCGCCCTCGCCACCACTCACACCCTGATCGGCGCCAGCCTTTCAGAGCGATCCCTGCCACTTTCGCAACTTCCTCCTCTGGAGCGTCTCCCTGCCATCCTTCTCGGCCCGGAGGATTTCGGCCTCAATCCGAAAATTGAGGCCCTCTGCCATCACCTCTCCTATATTCCAATGTCGCGTGAAATCGACTCCCTCAATGTTGCCTCCGCCTCGGCGATATTTTTGAATGCTCTTCGTTAAATTTTTGTCTTCATCCCACTCTTCCTCCCTTGCCACAGGCCGCAACCGCGTTAGTCTGCAGTTGTTATGAAACGATCCATCCTCGCACTCTGCGCGCTCTCCTTCCTCGCTCCTGCTACCATCTCCGCTCACTGTCAGGTCCCCTGCGGTATTTTCGATGACAACAATGTCATCTCAAAAATGCACACCGACTTCGTCACGATTGAAAAAGCATCTACTCAGATCGTCGAACTCTCAAAGGATTCCGCCGCGAACATCCACACCATTACCCGCTGGATCATGGTGAAGGAAGAGCACTGTCAGACGATCCAGGAGACTGTCTCAAATTACTTTCTCGCCCAGCGTCTGAAGCTCACCGAAGCAGACACCGACAACGCGGCTTATCTCAAAAAGCTCACCACTTGTCACAAGGTCATCGTCGCAGCCATGAAGTGTAAACAGTCCACCGACCCTGCTGCCGTCAAAATGCTCCACGACCAACTTCACGTCTTCGAGGGACTCTTCGGAACCAAAGAGTAAACACCACTATTTTCTCCAAAAGGGCAGGATTCATCGATCCTGCCCTTTTTTCATGGATCCCAACGATACCCCACCCCGCGAACCGCCACCACCGATCCCGCCGCGGTGCCCAACTTCTCCCTCAAGGTCTTCACGCCACGGTCGACGCTCCATACCGTGACCAAAAGCCCGTGACCCCAAACCTCCCCCCCCGGCCACTGCTCCCGCGTCATGGCACGGCCGGCTTTGCGAAGAAAAATCACCAACAGGTCAAATTCCTTGGGAGTCAACAATGAGTATTCTCATGGTTTTCCTCCTTTCTCAAAAAAGACCGAAACGTCGTCCCGCTTCCCCGCTCATTATCGATTTCCGTACGGCCTGACATCCCGGCCATCAATCTCTTCACAATGGACAAGCCCAATTCCAGCCCTCCCTGCGCACGATTCAAGCGACGGTCCACTTGATGAAGGAGCAACGGATGTCGGTCGATTTTTAAGATTCCCCGGTCCAATTTCGAGAAGGTTAAAAAGATCTCCGCCAAATCGCCCAAACGAAGATTCTCCCGCAAAGCCATCGTCACCGACCCTTGCTCCTGCTCACGCGCCCCGCTCAAGCGCTTCTCCAGACTCTCCAAAACAATCCGCTGCCCCGCCAACGGCGTCCTCAGCTCATGCGCCACCGACGCAGCAAGATCCGTCCGCGACCGGGCTAACTTCAGCTCTCTGCGCCCGAGCCAAATCGCAACTAAAATAGCACCTCAGGTCGATCGTCAGCACACCCACCGTTCTTATGGCCCGCTGGCTCTCCCTCATGGAGGCTTTCCCTCTCACCAACACCGATTTCAAACCCAGATACGGCCAATGTTTAAATCCCGGAATCTTAATTCAACTGGCATCGTCCGGTGGAAGCGCCGTGAGATTAAATTCAGCTTCACGCGATTGCCCTACCCAGTCGATCATCTGATCTCGAGTGAAGAATAAGGTCACACCCTGATCCGAGAGGGCCTCAAGTGGCCTCTCCAATTCATCGACCCGCCCTTCCACTGCCCAAATCCCCTCGGCTAGTTGATATCACCTGTAATCCAACTCCGGGTGCGCGCGCATGATTTGCCGCATCAACAAAAGTCGAAGCCCTGAAGACATCGATCGACCGGGTTGATAAGAATTCATGAAGCCCAGCTTAATCATTCCCAATCCCTTAAACTCCTCACCCTCTTGCCGTGCCAGCTTGAGTAACATTACGCCCAATCGATCCCGTCCATCTTCCGCATGTCCCCACGGAAACTCGGCTGCTCGCTGCTGTAACTCTTCGCTCCATGTGACCTCGTCATCATCGGGCCACGGCTCAATGGGGATGAGAGGTTTCTACCGATCTCATGACTTAGTCCAAGATTGTCACACCTTCACCCGTCGTAATTTCATCGAATGGAACTACTAATCGGGTCTCGGTTGGAATCCCAACCGAGCGAACAAATCTCTCCTTCCACGTCTCGGCATCCCACAACCCGAGACGATGAACCCCTACTCAAAATAGGTGTCCTCGTGCGCATACGCCGGAGCACAGCAGCACAGAAACCTCATTCCTTTCTCCGAGGAAATCTGATGCCACGCTCCTGCCGGAATGAGGATCGCATCTCCCGGGACCACCGTCTTTTCTTCACCGTCAATTTCGATTTGGCCCTGACCAACGAGCACGTAGTAAAACTCCTCACTCAACCGGTGATAATGACGCTCCGTCTCACCACCTGCCACCAGGCTGGCCTCAGCCAAACTCTGCTTTTTCACCGGAGCATTGCTCAAATCAAGCAGGCTTCGGATCGTCGATCCGTCCTTCGTCGTCAAGGTCTCCTGTTCTGCGTGTTTTCTGATGATCACAGTCCCGAGGAAAGCTCAAATCCCGGGAGAGAGCAATGCCCGCAATTTCATGGAATTGTGTTACGTAAATGGTTGGCTTGATGCAGTTTGCACTCAACATTTCCACATCCTATGAAACGGCTTACTTTATTACTCCTGACCGCAGCGTCCGCCTTCGCGACTGATTGGCCTCAATGGCGTGGTCCCGATGTCAACAATCACGCTTCGGCCTCAGCCAAACCGGTCACCAAATGGTCCGCAGACAAAAACGTTCGTTGGAAAACCGCCATCCCAGGACGCGGTCACTCCACACCCATCGTCGTCGGAGACCGGCTCTACCTCACGACAGCCAACAGGGACAAAGCCACTCAATCCCTCAGCGCTCTCGATCGCGCCTCAGGTAAGATCCTCTGGAATAAAGTCGTCCACCAGGGAGGCTTCCCCTCAGAGCTCCACAAAGAGAACAGCGCGGCTTCCGCCTCAGCCCAATGGGACGGCACGAACATCCTCGTGGTTTTTCAAAATGAGGGGGAAATCAAGGTGACCGCCATCACTCCAAAGGGAGATCAAGCTTGGACCAAAACGGTAGGCGACTACACACCCAAGTTCCCCTTCGGATACGGCTCGACTCCGGTCCTCTACCAAAAGAATCTCATCGTGGTTGTCGGAACTGAAGAAGGCGGTTTCATGACCTCGCTGAACACCGCAACCGGCGACGAAACCTGGCGGATCAAGCGGGATGGTCACGACTACTGGGCCACCCCCGTTGTCGCAAAGATCGCGGGAAAAGAACAGCTCCTCATTTCCGGAACCGGCAAGATTTCCAGCTACGATCCCTCCTCTGGAAAACTCTTTTGGGAAGCTCCCCTAACGCCCCAATCAACCTGCGGAACCATCGTCTGGACCGATGACATGGTCTTCGCCAGCGGCGGCTATCCTAAAAACCAAACCGCCGGCATCATGGCTGATGGCTCCGGTAAGGTCGTCTGGAAAAACCTCGAGTGCTGTTACGAGCAATCCCTTCTTTCCTATCGGGGCTATATCTATGCCATCACCGACAAAGGCTTCGCCCATTGCTGGGATGCCAAGACCGGTGAGGAAAAATGGAGCGAGCGCGTCGGTCGCGGTGGCGTCATGGCCTCCCCCCTGGCTGTGGGCGACCACATCTACGCATCCCTCAAAGATGGCTCCACTGTGATCTTCAAAGCCGGTCCCGGGGGTTACCAGGAGCTGGCTAAGAATCAACTGGGTGATGACACCTATGCCTCACCCGTTGCCGTCGATAACGAACTCTTCCTACGTGTTGGTCTTGTCGAACAAGGGAACCGCCAAGAGATCCTCTACTGCCTCCAAAATCCCTCAAACTGATTTGAGCCAGGTCAAAATCAGCTCAGCTGATTTTGCCGAGAACCCGGGCATCTCTGCGATCTGATCGACCTTGGCCTTCTTGATTCGGGCCACCGAACCAAACTTCTTCAGCAGCGATTTCTTTTTGGCCGGAGAAATCCCCGGACAATCATCGAGCAAGCTTTCCGTCACCCGCTTTCGCAACAACAACTCGTTGTAGCCATTGGCGAAGCGGTGGGCTTCATCGCGTATTCTCTGCATCAGCTTCAAAGCACCTCGATCATGGGGAATCGTCACGGGCTCGCTCAGCCCCGGAAAAAAAATCTCCTCCCGCTGCTTTGCCAGCCCAACAATGGGGAGCCCCTCCAGCCCCAGTCTTTGTAACTCAGCAACGGCCGAACTCAGCTGTCCTTTACCGCCATCCACGATCACCAAACTCGGCAAAGTAATTGGGCTCTTTCCTTCCGCCGCCAGACGACGCAGCGTATCAACAACACCTTCTTGGGATTCTTCGGCAACCTCGGGATTTGCCTCCATATTTTCCTTCAAGATCCGCCCGTAGCGTCGGCGGACCACTTCCGCCATACTCGCGAAGTCATCCTGCCCCTCCACGGTCTTAATCCGATACCGCCGGTAATTTTGGTTATCCGGAAGACCGTTGGTAAACCTGACCATCGAAGCCACGATGTGGGTCGAGGAAATGTTAGAGATATCGAAACACTCCATCACCTCAGGAGGACCATCCAACGACAACCAATCTCCCAACTCGGCCAAATCCTCCGTCGGCTTTACCGTTGTTGGCACACCCCGTCCCCGCGAAAACTGGCGGGTTGGGCTGAGAGCGCGCTCGAGATTCAAAATGACATCCCGCAACCTCGCCGCTTTTTCGAAGTCCAACTTGATCGCCGCCTTCTCCATCTCCTCCTGCAGCGACTTCAGACGCTCCCTCTTGCCCTTCCCACTGAGCAATTCGCACGCCTGCTCGATGCGTTCAAGGTAGTCCTCTCGCGTCACCTTCCCGACACAGGGTGCGAGGCAATTACGGATGACGTCTGCATTGCAGTGCTTATAGTCCAGCTCCCCCGGGCTGATTGGACGGCAATTGCGAAGACCAAACTCCTTGTTAAGCCAGGTCACCGTCGCCCGCACTGCGCCGGAATGTGCAAAGGGTCCAAAATATCGCGAACTGTCCGCCTTCTTCAACCGGGTGGTGGTGAACTTGGGCCACGGATCTTCCAGATTCACCTTCACCAGCAGGAACCGTTTATCGTCCCGAAAACTCACATTGTAGCGAGGCCGGTATTGCTTAATCAACTTGCCCTCCAATAGAAGCGCCTCCTGCTCATTCCGAACCTCATGGATCTCGAAGTCGCAGATCGAGTCAATGAGCGCCCGGGTTTTGCGATCCGCCCTCTGCTTTCCCGACGGTGAAAAATAGGAACTGAGCCGTTTTCGAAGGTCCCGGGCCTTTCCTACATAAATAATTGAGCCCAATCTGTCTTTATGGAGATAGACCCCTGGCTTGTGTGGGACCTGTGAAAGGCGGGCGCGAAGGGCAGGAAGCTCGGACATTGTATGGAAGAAATCTTGCTAAAAAGTCGTAATCCAGACCAAGACCGCGCGCAACCAGTCAATTAAAGCGGGTTTTCCTGCACTTGCACCAGCTCAAACTCCAGTTAGAATGACCCCTAACAAATGAAGTCCCCCTTCCTTATCGCGCTCGTATTCGCGCTCCTACCCTCCCTAGCCTTTGCCGCAGATCCCGGCGCCGCAGTCGAAGACATCACCCTTGCCGAGATCCTCCAAAAAGGCGGATGGGTCATGATCGTCTTGGTGATCCTGTCGATCTTCACCTTGATTTTGGTGATGCTCTACTTCCTCACCCTGCGCCGCAGCACGGTGGTCACCAACAAATTCATGAACGCCGCCGAGGCCATGATCCGCAAGCGCGACTACCTGGGTCTCATCGCCTACTGTCACCGCAGAAATGAATCAGTCGCCCGAGTCACTCAAAAGACCCTCGATTTTCTGACCAAAACCCCTGGAGCCAGCCAGCCCGAGATTCGCGAAATTGCCGAAGCCGAAGGCTCACGCCAGGCCGGAATTCTTACCCAACGCATCAGCTACCTCGCTGACATTGGCGGAATCGCCCCCATGGTGGGTCTTCTCGGAACCGTCATTGGAATGATCAAATCCTTCATGGAGATCGCCAATGGTAACATCGAGGGAACCAAGCAGCTCCAGCTCGCTGAGGGTGTCTGGGAAGCCCTCATCACCACCGCCGCTGGACTCGTCATCAGTATTGTTGCGATGACTTTCTATTCCTTCTTCCGGGGTCGGGTGCAAAACCACATTGCCGAGCTCGAAGCTGCCAGCACCCATATTCTCGCTCTCGTTGGTGGTCAGCTGAATCAAACCCAGGCCGGACATCACTACGATGACTATCCTGGCCGCGAAATTTAATTTCAGCCTGAACAACTCATGCGCATCCGCGATAACTCACCGCCACCGGCCAGCTTCCAGCTCGCGCCGATGATCGATATCGTGTTCCTCCTCCTCATCTTCTTTCTCGTGACCTACCAGATCACCGAGCAGGAGAAAGATACCCGTGTCTCTGTTCCATCATCGACCCAGGGTGCAGAAACAGCCCGTGTTGCCAACGAAATCGTCGTCAACGTCACCAAGGAGGGAATCATCACCATCAGCGGCGAAACCTACACTCTCACCGAGCTCCGTCAGAAGATGGAGCGCATCGTCGAGGCCTCGGAAATCGCCAACACCGGCGGAGCTGACCGCCAACCCGTCCGTATCCGCTGTGATGCCGATGGCACAAACCAGACTCTCATCGAAGTCATGGATGAGATCCAAAAAGCCGGCATCTTCAACATTGGATTTGCAAGCCGCGCTCCCCGGCCGGAGTAGTATCCCATGAAGTATCGCGCTCTTTTCCTTTGTTTGGCGCTTCCCGCCCTTGGACAGGAAACCCCTCCTCCCGTCGGCGAACAAAACCCGCTCGTGGCCAAGCCCTCGCGTGACATTTTTGACTTCGCGACCCTGATTTACAATACTGCGGCCGGCGAAAAGGATCCCGAGAAGAAAAAGGACGGGTTCCGGCAGGCTGCCAAAAAGTTCGATGCGTTCCTTCGGGCCTACCCTCAGGATGAAAAATCGCTCGATAGTTGGTATTTCCTCGGCCTCTGTTACCGCCAGATTGGCGAGGAAAAGGCCAGCCGCCAATGCTTTGAGGCCGCTGCCACCAGCTGGACAGAAGGAAAGTTTGTGGAAGCCTCCGCTCTCTACCTCGCCTCTGACGACTACGGTGCCGAAAAATGGAGCAGCGCTGCCAAGTGGTTCGCCGTCACCGCCGAAGTCACTCAAGACAAAAAGATCCGTCAGGAATCACTCTACCGTCGCTTCCTCAGCTACTCCAAGCTTAACGACAGTTCCGGCACCCTCCTCGCACTCAAAGAGGTCCTCAAGGACGAAGACTCCCCGTTCGCTGAGACGGCGCGCCTCGCTCTGGCGAGACTCTATCGCCGCTCCAAAGTCATCCGGGATGCACACGATCAATATGTCCTTCTCAGCACATCCTCAAAAAAAGAGGTGCGTAGTGAGGCCATCCTGCAGGCCGCCCTCACTGCCGACGAACTGAAGGATCCCAAACTTGCCAAAATCTGGTTCGCAAAAGCCCTCAAAGAAGACGGCCTGAAGGAATATCACGGCCAAACCCAGCTTGCGTTGATGAACCTCCACTACCTCTCAACAGAGTGGGCCGACGTTGTCAAAACCTTCAATGACGGCAATCATCCCCTCACCGAAGAGAACGATCTTCAACGGCTTATCATGGCCGCCAAGTCCTACGAGGCCCTTGGTAAGGACGACGAAGTTCTCAAGCTCTACGCCCGCATTTCCACACTCTCTCCCGGCTCGGCCACCAGCTTCCAGGCCGCTTACCGGATCTTGGTTCAGGAACATGGCAAAAACTCCCGGTCCTTCCCCCGGACCGCCGAGACCTTTCTCACCAACTACGGAACAGAGTACGCCCAAGACACCAAGGTCCAATCAGCCCGCTTGCTCATTGCGGAACACTACTACGGTGAAAAAAACTACAAACGGGCTATTGAGCTCTATCGTGACCTTGATCTCGCGCTCATTGACTCATCGAACCGTCTTGGGGTCCGCTACCATGTCGCTAAATCCCAGCTCGCGCTGAAAGATGAAGGTGGAAGCCTCGCGGCCATCGCGGCCTTCATTAAGGAATATCCCAATGCCCAGCAGTCCACGCAACTCCGCCTCGACCGGGCCGAGCTACTGACCTCCAAGGGCAAAGAAACTGAAGCGATCGCCGACTATCATGCAGTCCTCGCGGCGACGGCTGATCCTGAACTCAAGCGTATTATCCTCGTCCGGCTCTCAGCCCTTTATCAGGAGAAAAAGGACTGGGTGAAATTCGTCTCAACACAGGAAAAGCTCCTCCTTCTCCCGGATCTGGACACCAAGACCATCGCCTCCGTAAACTTCTGGCTGGGCTGGAATGAATTCAGACTCAAGAAGGTCGAGAGTGCCCTTCCCTTTCTCTCCAAAGCCCGCGAACTCGACGCTAAAACCTTTGCCCCGAAAGTCGGTCCACTCCTGATTCGGGCTGCTTATCAAGCCGAAGACACCGTACTGCTCGAACAGGAAATCGCAATCATGCGGGCAGCCGATCCCAAGGCGCCTGTTCCTGCCGCCATGCTCACCTGGCTGGGTGCTACCCTCTCCAGGGAAGGCCATCACGATCGCGCCTGGCCTCTTCTCGATGAAGGGCTCAAAGACCGTTCAAAACCAATCTCAAACCTGATCTGGAAACTCTTCACCCAATCATCCCTCGCCGCCGGGAAAAGCAGCTCGGTCGTTCAGGCCGCCGATGAAATTCTTGCAACCGAATCGCACCCCTACCGCAAAGCCGAAGCCCTCTATTTGAAGTCACAAGGGCTCAATTCCCTCAAAAAATTCAACGAGGCCCGCCAAGCAGCATCGGATGCTCTCGACCTCCGCCCCCAGGGCGAACTCGATATTCAGCTCAGACTCCACGCAGGCGATATCGACATGGCGGAAAAAAAACCTGGTGACGCAATCCGACACTACGCTGTCGTCGAAACCCTCTACGCCAAGACCCCCGTAGATCAGGCTCTCGCCCGGGCAAAGGTGGCAGCAGCTCTCAAGGCCATCGGAACGCCCGAGGCCCTGGAGAAGCTTAAAAAATACCAGTAAAGGCCGGGCTTACTCCCACTCGATACTCGCAGGAGGCTTGGTCGAAATATCATAAAGCACGCGGTTAATCCCGCTCACTTCATTGAGAATATCCTGGCTGGTCTCACGCAATAGTTGAGCCGGTAAATCAACCCACTCGGCAGTCATGGCATCTTCACTAATGACAGCCCGGAGGTTGGTCGCCCATTCATAGCTTCGCTCATCTCCTTTGACCCCCACTGTTTTGACCGGAATCAACCCGGCATAAGCCTGCCAAACTTTGTCATACCAGCCGTGCTCCTTGAGCTTGCCGATAAAGATCGCATCACAATCACGAATGATCTCAAGGCGATGGCGATCGACCGCACCCGGGCATCGCACCGCGAGGCCAGGTCCGGGGAAAGGATGACGACCCAAAATATCCGCCTCGATTCCAAGAGAGGCCCCGAGCTCCCGGACTTCGTCTTTGAACAATTCAGCGAGTGGCTCAAGGACCTTGCCCTCGGCCTGCAGTTCGAGAATTTTAGGAACTCGGTTGTGGTGAGTCTTAATGACGGATGCCTTCGATTTCGCATTCGAGGCGCTTTCGATCACGTCCGGATAAAGAGTTCCCTGGGCCAGTATTTCGGCATCGCCGACAGCATCCCAAAACACTTCAATGAACATGTTGCCGATGATCTTGCGCTTCTCTTCGGGGTCTTCCTTACCAGCTAAAGCATCGAGAAAGCGATCCGAAGCATCCACCGTCTCGATGTCCACCTTCATGCGGGCAAAGTTTCGCTGAACCTCTTCAGTCTCGTTCTTTCTCAGCAAGCCATTGTCGACGAAGATTGCCCGGACTTTCACCCCGGCCTCCTTCAGAAGGACGGCAAGCACGGTGCTATCAACTCCACCGCTGACTCCGCAAACGACTTGCTTGCTGCCCACACGCTCGCGAATCCCGTCAATCATCTCGCGTTTAAAATCCTCAATATAGAATGGCTGAAGATCACTCGCTTGCGAAAGGAAGTTCCGGAGAACCTGTAATCCCTCGTGGCTGTGCGTCACTTCCGGGTGGAACTGAATTCCAAAAAATCCACCAGGCCATTTTAAACTGACAGGTGTTCCGCGGCGATTCACCGCGATCACTTCGCAATCATCGTGAAGATCCTGAACCGTGTCGGAATGGCTCATCCACACTTGGGAAACGTCTGAAATCCCTGCAAAGAGATCATCCTTGGAAGTTGGCTTTAAGTCAGACTGGCCATACTCCCGACGGTCACTCGCCTTCACTGAACCACCAAACTTAATGTTCAGCAATTGCATGCCATAACAAACTCCCAAAACCGGTACACCATATGACTTTAAGCGCTCGAAATCGATATCAGGAGCATCGGGCTCACTGGTGCTGCGGGGGCCGCCGGACAGAATGATCGCTCCGGGCTCACCGATTTCGTCAATATCCTCGGGTGAGTAAAGCTTGGCAAAATAGCCAATCTCGCGAACCCGGCGAACAATCAGCTGGGTGTATTGGGAACCGAAATCGAGAACGGCCACGTGTTGAATTTCTTGCATGTCAGAAAAGGTTAGCTCGCTGGCTGGTAGTTGGTCGGCTCTTCGGTGATGACAACGTCATGCGCGTGACTTTCGCGAAGTCCACCTGCGGTAATCCGCACAAATTGAGCCTTCTCACGGAGCTCCTTAAGATTCCTTGCACCGACGTAGCCCATTCCGGAACGAAGACCGCCCATCAATTGGAACACCACATCTGTGAGGGGTCCTTTGTAGGGAACACGGCCCTCGACGCCTTCGGCAACGAGCTTTCCACTGGAGTTCTGGCCGTATCGGTCGCCAGCGCCCTTTCGCATGGCTCCAATCGAGCCCATGCCACGATAGGTTTTAAAGCGGCGGCCCTGGGAATGGACAGTCTGCCCAGGGCTCTCCCGCGTTCCCGCGAGAAGTGATCCCAACATGACGAGGTCAGCTCCCGCGGCGAGAGCCTTGGTGATGTCACCTGAATAGCGAATACCTCCATCGGCGATCACTTGGACACCATGCTCATGAGCATAATCAGCGACATTGCGAACAGCCGTGAACTGGGGCATTCCTACGCCTGAAATAACACGGGTTGTGCAGATCGAACCTGGTCCGATACCCACTTTCAAACAACTGGCTCCTGCCGAGATCAGGTCTCGAGCTCCCGCTTCTGTCACCACGTTTCCTGCAACGACAGGAAGATCACTCATTCCCCGAAGAGTCTCGATCACGTCCATGACGCGGCTAGTGTGACCCGTGGCGGCATCGATGAAAAGAGCATCGGCTCCCGCTGCGATCAAGGCTTGTGCCCGGTCGTAAAACTCTGGTCCCGGTCCCACAGCTGCTCCGCACCGAAGTTGGCCATTGGGATCCTTGGCGGCGTTCGTAAAAGTAATTCGCTTCTCAATGTCTGCGCCCGTAATCAAACCAGCCAGATTGCCATTGGCATCGACCAACGGCAGCTTCTCGATCCGGTTTGCGTAAAGAATTTGACGGGCCTGTTGCTGATCCATTCCAACCGCTGCCGTTATCAGCTTTTCGATCGGGGTCATCACGTCCTCAACGAGGGCGTCCTCACTGGGAATGTGACGGAGATCCCGCCCGGTCACCATGCCCTCCAGCTTTCCAGAGGCATCGACGACCGGAAACCCGGAGAATCCCTCGCGATCCATGATTTCTCGAACCTGGGCCACCGTAAACTTCCTCGAAACGGTCATCGGCTTCTGGATGATGGCGTTCTCCGAACGTTTCACCTTGGCAACCATCGCCGCTTGTTCCTCGATTCCGCAGGCGCGGTGAATCACCGCAATCCCTCCTTCGCGAGCCAAAGCCATCGCAAGTTCGGATTCAGACACCGTATCCATCGCGGCGGAAACCACCGGAATATTAAGCGGAATTCCCGCCGTGAGATGAGTCCCGACATCCGCGTCCGAAGGGAGCAATTCACTCAAACCAGGTTGCAAAAGGATATCGTCAAAAGAAAGGGCCAAAGGAAGTTCCGCCATAGAGGAATCAAGAGAATTCCCAACCTGAAAGCAAGCGCGATTCCACATCTGACCAAAAAAAACAGCCTGAGGAAGTCGTTTCTCAGGCTGTTTCGAGAAAATTACATCACAGGATCAATCCAAAAAGACAATCTTGCCGGGCTCACCTTTGGCAGCAGCTTCGGCAAGTGCCTGCTTTTCGTGCTGCTCGGGCGAGCAAGATGAGTCGATCGGGGAATCCGGCTCGGCTTCGCTGGATTCAACCAGTCCCTTTTGAAGAAGGAAGGCCTCGACCTCTTCTCCGCTGACATCGGGAAGCATTTCACCGTTCACCTCAACACAAGGGCTGAGTGGTTGGCCGGTCTTTTGTTCCATTTCCCAACGGAAAGCAGGATTTTTGATGATGTCCTTCTCATCGAACTCGAGGTCATACTTTCGCATGATCGAACGGATGCCTTCGCTCCACCCACAAAAAGTTTTGAGGTAGGCCGTAATCTGAGGTTTTTCGTTGCTCACGCCCTAATTATACGCAGGTCTGTGACTCTTGCAACCATCCTCCACCTCCTGGCGTTTCAATTCGAATCCGATCCCCCAAAACGACCTCGACCGAAGTGATTCCCTTCAACTCCTGCCATTCTCCGGCATGA
The DNA here is from genome assembly GCA_963925135.1 of uncultured Verrucomicrobiales bacterium. Taxonomy (GTDB): domain Bacteria; phylum Verrucomicrobiota; class Verrucomicrobiia; order Verrucomicrobiales; family Akkermansiaceae; genus SW10. The sequence continues at coordinate 53,275 of CAWUTG010000007.1, forward strand.
AAATGTTGCTGCCGCCCGGGCTGACCGTTGGGCTGCGGGCCTCGCGTCCTCCGTTGGGTCAGAAGTGACACCGTCATGGCCTCGAGAAATTCAATTTCACGAATGAGACCATCGCCACCTTTCCAAGTCCCCTCGCCACCGGACCCTCTCCGAATCGCAAACTCGCGCACCCTTACCGGATAACGTTCCTCCAAAATCTCCACATCCGTGATCGCAGTATTACTCATGTGGACATGGCAACCACTCCGGCCATTCCAGCCGGGACCGGCACCAGCCCCGCCGCCCATTGTTTCGTAAAATCCAAATCGGTCGTTGCCGAAGAGAAAATTGTTCATGGTCCCCTGCCCATTCGCCTGAATTCCGAGAGCTTGCAGCAGGACGTCCACAATTCGCTGACTGGTCTCAATATTCCCGCCAACAACGGCGGGACAGGTTGTAGGATCGGCGGTCAGTGGCGGATCCAAAATCCCGACCTCCGTGATGATCTCGACGTTCTCCAGTAATCCCTCATTCAGCGGTATATCCTCATTCACCCAAAGTCTGAGTGCATAAAGAACCGCGCTCCGAACAATCGCCGGAGTCGCATTTAAATTCCCGGGATGGGTTCCCGCCGACCCCGTGAAATCGATCCTGAGTTTGTCATGACATGACATTGCCACCTGGATCACCGAACCGTCGTCCATTTGATCGGCAGCCCGACAATCCGAAAATCCGGTGAGTGACCGGGCGAGAATCCCGGTTGCCCGCTGATAAAGTCCCTCCATATGGTTGGCGACAGTCGCTACCGAGGACGAGGCTACCATCTCCCGGATTGCCGCGACGCCATGACGATTCGCCGAAACCTGGGCGGTGAGATCAGCGATATTGTCAGCAGGCGAGCGAGATTCGTTGAAGAAATCAGGCCCAATTTCATCGAACAAGGTGGGAGGAATCACGATCCCTTCTTCAGCAAGACAAGTCGCATCCGGAGGCATCGATCCCGGAGTCTTCCCTCCGATTTCGGCATGATGAGCCCGGTTCGCGACAAACCCAAGCAGCTGATCTGACTCAAAGATCGGACTGATCACGGTGACATCCGGCAAATGTGATCCCCCAAAGGCGGGATGATTCACCACGATCGTCTCACCTTCGCTCCAGGTGTGATTCTCCGAAACTTTGCGGACGCACAAACCCAGAGCGCCCAGATGCACTGGGATATGAGGGGCATTGACCACGAGAAAGCCGCGGGCATCCAGCAAAGCGCAGGAAAAATCGAGCCGCTCTTTAATATTTGTCGAGAGCGCCGTGCGCCTCAGAAGTTCGCCCATTTCTTCAACCACTCCTTCAAAACGCCTCCGAAACAGCTCGGCCTCCACCACAGACAAGGTCTGGTCAGAGCGGATCTCCTCACCCTCCCACTCCAACTTCACCGATCCATTTGAGCCTTCAAAAACCCGCCATCCTTTCTCCAAAGACAATGTCGAAAACGCGTCCTGCTCAATCCGGTCTTCTTCGACAAGCCCCACCATCTCAAAGGTTTCCACCTCCACATCCAGGGAATTTCCCGCCAACTCAACCCGCAGTGTCACCCACTCGATTTCCCGACCAGCAGGGCGCTCGTATCCATAAAGGGCCCGATATCTCGCTTCGAACTCTGAAACCAATTCGGCCAATGATGTCCTCCCCTGCGTCTCAATCTCCAAACAGGAATCCTGACCTTTCAATCGAAGCTCGAAAAGACAGCGGTGGATCGACCGGGCGCCTGATAACTCGAGGATCTCTTCATTCACCGATTCGTCGAGCTGTCGCAAAATCTGCCGAACCCTGAGTTCCCGGTCACCGGCCTGATGAAGGCCCCAGGCACTGAGCAAACCCGCATCGCTTGGAATGAGAATCGTCCGAATCCCCAGCTCACGAGCAAGAGCACAAGCATGTTGCGGTCCGGCCCCACCAAACGCGATGAGGGCGTGATCCCGGCAATCATAGCCCTCCCGTGTCGACACCAGTCGCAGAGCTTCGGCCATGTGATTGATCGCAATCTTCCGGAGTCCGTTGAGAAGTTCGTTTTCATTGGGACTTCCTCCAATCGCCATCCTGAGCTTCTCAAATTTCTCAAGCGAGGCCGCTCGATCCAGCGGGATCCCCGCCTTGTCTTCATCCATTAAGCCCAGAAGTAAATTCACATCGGTCACCGTTAAAGGCCCGCCTCTTCCATAACAAGCTGGCCCGGGCTCCGATCCCGCACTTTCCGGCCCCACCTCCAAACCACCATTACGCCACTGGCAAATCGAGCCTCCCCCTGCAGCCACCGTCTCGATGCGCACAGCAGGGGCGAGAACTTTCACCGGCCCAATTTGCTGCTCATATCGGTATCCGGGCTCACCTGCAATCCGGGCCACATCCGTGCTCGTCCCTCCCATATCAAAGGTCAGGACCCGATCCAGCTTCACCGATTTCGCAAGCGCCGCTGCGCCAGCGATTCCTCCTGCCGGCCCGCTCAACAGACTGTCGACGGGTCGGTAAAGATCCAATGACTTCAGTTGCCCTGCACTTGTCATCAGGGTTACCGGCACGCCGGGCAGTCCCGCCTGAATACGTGCCACAAACTCTCCCATGATGGGGGTTAAATAGGCATTCGCCACTGCCGTCTCCATTCGCGGCCACAGCCGGATTACCGGTGCCAATTCGTGAGAGACACTGACATTTTCACAGCCCAACTCCAGAAGACATGCCGTCACCCGCTCCTCGTGCTCAGGCACCAGATCCGCATTAAGCAATGCCACCGCCACCGCCTTGCCAGGCCGGAAACCAGCAAGGACAGCCAGATCCAACTCCTCGATCTCCACCCCCTTGCGATCCCAACGACCAGCCACCCCAATTACCTGACGGGTTACCGGAATGGCAATCGATGGACTCAATTCAAAGAGGTGGGGCCTCCGTTGATCCCGAATTTCCAGAAGGGATTCGAACCCCACACTCGTGATCAGATCGACCGGCTCGCCCTTGCCCTCCAGCAAGGCATTGGTTCCCCGGGTCGTCGCCACCCGAAGATCACACTTTGGAAAATGCTCACCGGGTGCAGTCCCGCTTAACAAGCGCGCTGCCACCACCGCAGCATCTTCGCCCGAAGTCAGCTCGAGAGTTGTTCCTGCGGGGATCGCAGTCTCAAATCGTAATTTTCCCTCATTTGGCCGCGACTCCAGGACTACCTGTCCGTCCGTGGTCTCGAATCCCTCCAGCCCCGATGGATGATCGGACAATGGTCGTTCACAAAGGACCCAGCCCCCCTGACAAGAAACCACCCGGGTCCGAATGATCCCTGACGAAAGCAGCTTGCATCGCAAACAAGCTCCTTGCGGAGAAAGAGCCCAACCGTCGGTGAAGGTTCCACCAACATCAATGCGGATTTGCCACGCTGCCATGCGCAGAGACTACCCTAAACGGGCGGCCTCGCGAGCGATCAAAGTCAGCTTCTCACGAGTTCCTTTGGGAAGCACGGGCTGCTCAAGGACCACGCAGAGGCAAACCTTGTCATCTCCCACATACTCCACGGGATAACCACGGGAGCGCAGGATGAGTCCATGCTCACCCCCGTATCCGAATTTTTCGGCACTCTCTTTCAGAATTCTCATGGCGGCAGCTTCAGGGCCACCCACGAGTTTCACTTCCTTTACCCCATCAAGATCCTTCGCCAGATCAAGAACTTCCTGCCGGGACAGGTCACCTTCGTATCCGAAAATGACTTGAAGAGCTAATTGGGTCGAGTTGGTAAAAGATTCATCCACAGGCTCCGGCTTTGGTGACGGTGATGTTCCCATGCGGTCAGGAGAAACATCAGGCTCTGAAGTCAAGGGATTCGAAACTTCCGGTTCTACCGACCTGGTCGCCTTGGCCGGTCCGGCAACAGGCTTCACAGGACCTGATTCCGCTTTTGCGAAGGAGGTCGGATTTGGGAGTCTCACCTTGTTCAGGTTGGGCCTTAAAATGAGGTTCTCGTCCTGATCAGGGCTGAAATTAAAGGATTCGGTCGGAGCTTGTGGAGAAGGGCTTCCTCCGGGAACCAGCGCATTGGGCGCATTCCAGCTCTCGCCCGAGATTTCAGGACTCACTTGGGGTGAAGTGGCCGCGGCCCGGGCCGCGATCGCTGCGGAACGCTCACTAGGGCGGGATCCGAGAGATGCTGCCACACGCAACATTGCCCGGGCTTGAGTTCGGGCTGGGAGTCGGCACCTGCGGTGATTGCGAGCCATTCGTGGGCTGCTGAAGCTTGGGGCTTCGCCATCATCGAAATTCGGCGGCATAATGGAATCCCTCGAGGAACAGACCGGTGCCGCGTTGCCGTTGTGAGAATTTGAGTTTGGGAGCATCATCCACCCCATCCAATCAGAGTTCATGGAGAGCCGAATACTCGACATCGCCACTCGTGGTATGGACGGTCAGATCAAAAGAACCCCCTTTCATGGGGATGTCCGGCCAGGAGAAGTCTGATCGATACACACTGGCATCACCAAGCACCTAGTCGATCACCTTGCCATCACTGAGGCGATTGGACCAATCCCGAAGGATCTGGAGCTTCCCTCTACCGGGAAGACCGACCAAGACAACCTTCGCCTGAAGATTGTGAACTTTGTCAGTCTCGAGGGCCCCTCCGGTAACCTGCTTTCGAAAAGAAAATTGTCGATATTTCCTCAGATCAAGGCGGACACCGAGCCTTTTAAATAAATTCATAAGGTTTGTGACCAACGCTGAGATGGGGAAATTTGGGCGATTTTTCAGAAATGAGGTTGCCGGAGGTGCCCTCGATAGACATCAGAGGTTTTTAGACCAATCTGGCGAGCTCTCGCGCGATGATGATCAGAGTCTCTCTCACCCCTGCTCCGTAGCCTCCTTCATGGAGGACCGCCAGAGTGACACCGGGTTCTTCGATGATATCAATCACCCCCGCATCAGTGTGCAGGCTCATCGAATTCTGGTCACCAAAGCCCATACGTTGAACGCTGGCGCGAAGAAAAGACATGGCCTTTGCTTCATCGGAACCGACGAGATGGAGGTTCCGAACTCCAGGAAGAGTGCGGGCCCGTTGAATGATTTCATTTTTGTTCAGCTCTTGGGTGACACCGAAGATGGCACGAAGAACGAGCTGCGGCATCTCGCCGTGAACTGCCACTGGCTGGGCTGACTGATTCGGCTGGGCGGCATATTGCGAAGCCTGTCGAGCTTGTTCGGAAGCATCAACCCGAATCGCCGGAACCTCGGCAGGAATGGAGCGCTCGGCTGGAAGAACAAAATCGCTCGCAGGCCTCTGTTGACCCTCTTGCGGCAAAGGAGCCGCGAAGGTATCCCGGCCATTGGGGCCACGCTGGGGCTGGGGCATGGACACAGGCGCTGGAGCTTGCTGGGCAGACTCTTGATCAACTGCGGCAAATCCCTCGAACAGCTCGGCGATGCGAGGCGCGGGAAGCTTATTCACCAAGGCGAATGGCGACGCGGCAGCCTGCTGGGGTTGAGGCGGAGCGGGGCGACCTTGGCTGGGAGCAACTCCAAAAGGAGAGGTCGGGGCTTGGCCCGACTGAGCCCCGTTGGGAGCGGGTTGAAAAGGGCTTGGTGCTGACCCGCTTTGAGGGGCAGCAGCGGCAAATAGATTATTTGGATCTGCAAACATAGCTAGGGGGCGTTCAGAGCCTAAAAAGGAACTGTTTGCCGTTAATCCTTGTGGAGCGACGACGGAAAGAAGTTGGTCAGCTTTTTTTAAAAATCAAAACTATTGTTGATGAAATCCCAATCTCTTGAGCTTTCGGCGAATGGAAACTTTCGAAGCCGTTGATAGACGGTCAACAAAGAGGATTCCATTCAAATGATCGACCTCGTGCTGGATCGCCCGGGAAAGCAGCCCATCCGCTTCCACCACAATCGTTCGACCATCCAGCAATTCCAGGGTGGCTTTGACCTCCGTGGGACGTCGGACTTCAGCAGTGATCCCATCGATACTCAGGCAACCTTCGGTCGCGGACTCCTTGTCAGGACCAAACTCCAGCGACGGATTGATAAACACCAGCGGCATCACACTCTCTAGCTTAGCGTCTTCCCCATCAACTCTGAGATATGTAATGCACTCAGGGTCGTGGGAAACATCCACCACCGCCAACTGAAGATCCCGATCAATCTGGGGCGCGGCCAAACCAACCCCTTGCGCATCAACCATGGTCTCGATCATGTCTTCGGCGAGCTTTTTGAGCTCGGCTGTCACCTCTTTGACAGGTTGGCACTTCTTGCGGAGGATAGGATTTCCGTATTGCGTAATTTCGAGAATCATGGCGTCTGGGTGTCTTGTGTTTCTTCGGGGCTGTCCGGTTTCCTCACCGGATAAAAAATGTCTTCTTTCGGGTAACCGGCATCAAGCGCAGCACTGTGTGCTTCCAGGACTTTAGCCCACGGACACCCTTGATCAACGCGGAGCGCCAACTTCATACCAGGCCTTTCCTTGAGATTAATGAGGAATTCCTTCAGCAAGCCCTCGGGGACTTCAAGTCCATCGATCTCGGCATTCCCGTCTTTTCCAAGGGAGAGTGTGGAGCGATTGATCGAAACCGTCGTCACCTTGATCGAATTTGCCGAAGGTAGCTCGACCTGGATCTCGGGTCGAGGGACCTTATCAGTCGTGTCATTCAGCTTCACGATGAAGAAAAAAAGCAGCGTCACGAGAATGTCGATCAGGGGAACGATCGGCACAGTGACGGGCTTTTGCTTGGGACGGTAGAATTCCACGACTAGAGAGAAGATTTATCGCGGAAGAAGACGTGTTGATGACAGGCAGAGACGACCCGTCCGAGAAGAACCTCAAGCCGAACTGACAGCATCTCGATCTTACGGCTGAAAATACTCTGGGCGATCACCGATGGTACCGCGATCGCAATTCCCACAATGGTGGTACTCAAAGCCGTCGCAATTCCGCGTCCAATGTTTTCCTTGTCATCAAGATCCGCAAAAACGGTGATTAGTCCGGCTGCCGTTCCCAGCAACCCCAGCAAAGGAGCAATCGTGATCACCACCTCAAGCACCGACATTCCGGCATTCATCCGGACAATTTCCTCCCGCGCAGAGGATTGAACGGCCTCCTGAACCTCACCCTGGGTCCGGCCCGCGTTTCTGAGGGCCACCGTGCAAAGTCGAGAAAGCGAGTTATCCTCCTTGGCAAATTCACGCTGGAGACCGGAGAGAGTCCCGGCTTCGAGGTGTTCTTCAAAACGCGCGACTTCTTTGCCCAATTCATCTGGAAGGACGCTGGAACGACGCAGGCTCATGCTTTTCATGAGAATCACGGTGAGCGACGCCAGCGAACAAAGCCCCAACAGAGCCATGAAAAAGCCGCCCCCATAAAGGAAGTTCCAGGTGGTATCGAAGGCCTCGGAGAGATTCATCTCGTGGTCTAGTAGTTGAAGGTCACCGTTAACTCAAGAGAATCGCTACCAAGATCGTCGATCACCTCCTGGGGCATCTTCGGAATCGTGATCGTATCCAAGGCCCGAAGAACCATTCCCCATTGGGTCCCCGAGGCTCCATTCATGGCAACCTGCTGTTGATGAGACACCTTTCCATTGCGATCGACGGCGAAATACAGGGTGATATTCCCCGGCGCGATCAGAGATCGATTCCTGATATTTTCCATCTGCCAACTGCGCTCGAGCAATTTTAAGATCTTCGCCTGATACCGTCCCGCCGGGGTATCCTCCACGTTTAAGGAACCTGAACCCGAGGCATTCAGCACGCCCCTGACCTTTGTTTTACTTGTCTGGGGAGCGAATCCACCGTCCTGATTGGCCGCCTCACTGGCTTTGGAGGTCACCCTTTTAGGCAAAGTCTCTTCAACCTTCTTCATGGGAGTCTTCTCCTTCGCCAAAGCCTCATCGAGTTCCTTGAGAGCCTGGTCAATCGCCGCGAGTTCATCCTCATTGGGCTCGGGCATCGACTCCTCAAGAACAGCTTCCGACAAGGGAAGCTCGGCCGGTTTTTCAAGACTGTCATGTTCCAGCGCTTCGGATTGCGTCATCGCCGCATCTCCCTCGCCACCGTCACCTGCAGCGGCATCGCCATCCTGGGGACCATTATTCTTACCGTCAGAAAAGTCCGAGTTAAAGGTCTTCACGTCCTGCTTCATCTCCTCCTGGCCAGCCAGAGCCGACAATTTTTGATCTCCGGCCTCCGCTCCGGCGTCACTCGTGGCCTTGGTATTATTTTCACCAATGAAAGTTGCCTCATCAGGCTTTTCGTCCATCGCCTGACTCTCCTCAGTTTGCACAAAGCCCGTCGGAGGAGGTAGTGGCGCCTCAGCAACGTCCTCCTCGACCGGAGCCGGCACGACAAGGACGGGAGCTGTCGCCTCGACGACCTCGTCTTCTTCATAGACCAGTGAAATTTCGAGCTGCGCCCTCTCCTTCTTTGGCTTTTCAAGATCCTCCTCAATGATCTTGGCCGAGAGCAAATCGAAGACTAACAGCACTACGAAGACAAAGAAGAAGGCCACGTGCGCCCAGACTGCAATCAGCAGGGCGACGATAAACTCCTGTTTGGATTTTCCTCCTTCAATCAACTCGCCCTGATTCTCGCCTCTCTCCGGGCAATTGACAACACATCTTAAGGAACACGCATCAGCCATTCGTCCTGCTCATAGCGACGGACCAACTCATCCAATCCTGACATATTGAAGAATTCCACCTCCTCGAATTCCCCCGCAAGGCAGGCTGCCAACCCTGCCAAAATCTCCATCGGAGCAGCCACACTTCCTTGATGCAAGATCCCTTCCCGCCCGCGCCGTTGCCCTGCGCCTGCCAACTTCCCTCCTCCAGTTGCCAGCAAATCCCACTGCACCGGCCTCTCAAAACACGCCTTCGAGTCGCTCTTGGAATCCTCAGTTGCCAGATCACAAGCTTGACCTCCTCCCTGTAAGCACGCGGCCACGGCCTTGTGGATCGCACAGTAACTCTCACTCCCGCGGCTCCCGGCCAACTCCTCACTTCGTGGAATGACTAGAGTATAGGTGCTGTCCGCCCGATGATCGACAATCCCCCCGCCCGTCCACCTTCTCACATATTTCAAATCTCCGCCAAAGATCACCCGGGCTTCCGACAAACTCTGGAAATACCCCAGACTGACCCAATCACCCGCCCACTCATAAAGCCGCAGCAACGGCTCCTCGCCTCCCTGCCGAAACAACCACTCATCTGTCGCCATATTCTCGGGCCCCGACCTCGCCACGGGATCGCGCCAAACCTTCAAACTCTCGAAAATCATGCTTTCATCACACTCCCCCTTGCAGATGGCACAAGTCAAACTAAGATCCGGCATGAAATTTTCTCCAAAGCCCAATTCGGCTTTGCTCATCGTTGGGCACGGGTCCACCGAGAATCCCGACTCGTCAACCCCCTACTTTGACCACGCCAGCGAAATCCGCCAACGCAACGTTTTTGGCGAAGTCCATTGCTGCTTTTGGAAGGAAGAGCCCTCGATGCGGGAAGCTCTTTACATGATCGACGCCGAGGAAGTTTACGTCGTTCCCGACTTCATCAGCGAGGGATATTTCACCCAGGAAGTCATCCCGCGCGAACTCGAGCTCACCGGCCCCACCACCCGCGTCCACGGAAAGACCATTCACTACTGCGATCCCGTGGGCATCCATCCTTCCATGACCTCGCTCATTCTTCAACGAACGGACGAAGTTGCCCCCGGTGTCTCCCAGGAAGAGTCGACCCTCTTCATCGTCGGCCACGGAACCGGGCTCAACAAGAACTCCACCAAATCCATCAAGGACCAGGTCACCCACATCAAAACCCTGCCCAACTGCCGTTTCGCCGAAGTCTTTGACACTTACATGGAGGAGGCTCCCTTCATCGCCGACTGGGCAAAAATGGCTGAAACACCCAATGTCATCGTCGTCCCCTTCTTCATCGCCGACGGCCTCCACAGTTACCAGGACATCCCCGTCATGCTCGGCTTTGAAAAAAACGAAGGCCGGGCCGCCAGCCAAAAAGACGTCTTCCGCAACAACCCCTATTCCCTAGACGGAAAGACCCTCTACTACTCCGCCGCCATTGGCACCGAACCCATGATGGCGGACGTCATCCTCGATCAAATCTCAACCTTCGATTCCCAACATGTCGCTCACACAAAATCTCACTGAAGCCCTCGCTTCCGGAATCAATCAGATCGGACAAATCCGTATTTTGCAAAATCCTCTCCGGCTTCATCACCTCGATGATTCCGATCTCGACTCGCTCGAAGTTCACACAGTCCCCGATGACGCCCGCGAGATCAGCCTCTACTCTGACAAGGGCGAATACCGCTTCACCAAAGGAGAACTCTCCCTCAAGCGGGGCTGGATTTTTAAACTCGAAAGCATCGATGACCTCCGCCGCACCATCGATCTCTTCTACCCCGCTTCCCTTGGCCTCTGGCAGGCTCATGAAGCCGGAAACATCCGCATTCAAGACCTTCGCGAGAAGCTCAACCGACAGTCCGGGATGTATCGACATTCCCGCAATGTCTCCGACCAGGGAGCCCAGGAGTTAGTCCAGTGCCTCTGCGGCCCTTCTAACAAGTGCGTCAAAAAAATCCTCTGGAATATTGACGAAAACCTTCCCCTCGACGACTCCGAAGCGTCCCGCTTTAAAGGAATCGTCGGAGATGCCGACAAAGGCACCGCGATCCCCATGGTCTGCCAGGAGGCCTGTAACTTTTTTGTCGCAGAAGCTCGTAAAAAATCCAAAGCCGAGTTTGAGACCAAACCAGCCTAAGCCCGGCCGCCTCATATGCAGAAAATCCAGCATTGCTTCCAGATGCACTCGCGGTCAAAGTCCCCAAACACACCGTCGACCTAGCCGTGAGATTCCGTCATCTGATCATCGTCCCAACTGCCTTCCTCATTTCCTGCACCCAGGAATTGAAAGAAGGCCCCGAACCCAAGCCTGCCCCCAACCAAGAAGAGAAAGTCCCTGAAGTTGTCGAACCGGAGCTTCCAAAGCCGGTCGATCCGGGCCTCACTTTCGCTGTTCCCAAGTCGACCGATGAACTGATGACCGACGAAAAGAGAAAAACCGTCGTCGGCCCGGTCGCCCCCGCTACTTTGCCACCTGTTGAAGATGACAACGCCATCAACGTCGATCCTCCCAAGCTCCCCGACGCAGTTCTCCCCGACGAAGGTTAATTTCGATCCTCTCTATTCATGGCCCAAACCCGTCCGCCAAAGTTCAAAGCCGAGCCCTATGAGTGGCATGAGATTGTTGAACTTGAAATCGTCGCCCTCTCAAATCTAGGAGCCGGAATCGCTAAACCCAACGATTGGGTGGTATTCGTCCCCTTCACCCTTCCCGGCGAAAAAGTTCGCGCGAAGGTTTGGCGCAATGAAGCCAATTGCTCCCACGCAGACCTCGTCGAAATCATCGAACCCTCGCCAGACCGAATCGAGCCCAAGTGCCGCCACTTCGCCACCTGTGGTGGATGTCAATACCAGCACCTTTCTTACGAGAAGCAACTCGAGTGGAAAACCCGGCAAGTCAGCGAACTTCTCAAACACATGGTTGGCATCGACGCCGAGGTCCTTCCCGCCATCCCCTCGCCCAAACAATGGGCTTATCGCTCGAAGATCACCCCTCATTTCCAGAAGCCTGAAAAAGGGAAAGAGTTCCCCATCGGTTTTCTGGAATTCAATCGCCGGACACGTCTCGTCGACATCAACTACTGTCCGATTGCGATGGATGAAATCAATACCGAACTCCCGGCCATTCGCGCGGAAGTTCGCAGTAATTCGTCCCGCTACAAGAAAGGTGCCACCCTCCTTCTCCGCGCCACCAATGGCCGCGTTGAGACCGAGCACCGCACTCCCGTTTCTGAAAAAGTCGGCCCGCTGACTTTCAACTTCCTCGCCGGAGACTTCTTCCAAAACAACCCCTTCATTCTCGAAGCCTTCACCTCCCACGCCGCCGATCAAGCCAGCGGACCCGGCCAAAAATACCTTCTCGATGCCTACTGCGGCTCCGGTCTTTTTGGACTCTCGCTTGCCAGCAAGTTTGAGCAAGTCGTCGGCATCGAACTCTCGGAATCATCAGCCGACTGGGCACGACGCAATGCCCTCACCAACAAGATCGAGAACGCCACGTTCATCGCGGCCTCAGCCGAGAACCTCTTCGCGGACATCACCTTTCCATCCGACGAAACTTCCGTCGTGATCGATCCGCCTCGCAAAGGCTGCAGCGAAGATTTCCTTCAGCAACTCTTCGTCTTCAGCCCCAACCGCGTCGTTTACGTCTCCTGTAATCCCTCCACCCAAATGCGGGATCTCAAGAGCTTCCTTGAAAACGGCTACAAGATCGATAGCATCCAGCCCTTCGATCTCTTCCCCCAGACCCGACATCTCGAGTGCGTCATTTCCCTGAGTCGATGACCCGCCCATAAAAAACGCCCGATCGTTTCCGTCCGGGCGTTTTTGAAAATCTTGGAAAAGTGGGATCGCTTACTGGATTTCCATTCCGCTCTTGGCGTAAACCCAGCGGTCGATTTTTCCGCCCTTGATCAGAGCCTTGGCCTGCACTGGCTTCACTCCGAAAATGGTGGCAGCTTCATAAGCAGCGAGTCCGGTTTGATACTCAGTGCCATCGACCGTTTCTTTCTCGGTCGCCTTCCAAGCCTTGACTTGATCTGCCTTGAATTCCTTCACCGCGCCATCGGCGATGCTCTTCTGCATCAACGCAACGATTTGATCATCAGTCGAATCACCTCCACCTGCTGGTGCAGGTTCTGGCGCTGGAGGAGTGGGCTCTGGTGCGGGAGCAGGATCTGCACCTGTCATCGCTGGATTCGGCACGGGAGCAGGAGTAACGGATACCGGCTCAATCGAGGCCTGAGCTGGCCCTGGCCCTGGCGCCGGAGCAGGCGCTGGTGCAGGTGCCGGAGGCTTGGGTCCACCTGCAACCTTGGCCGCATCATCATCAAACTTCTTTTGGGCGAGGGCCTGATAAATGTCCGTATTCAGGGGCTCGATCGTGCCCTTAGCTATACCATCCATCGTCTCGACGATGAGCATATTGTCCTTGCGATTCAAAAGCTTCACCTTGTCGTCTTTGCGCAATGGCTTGATGCCCTCACCAGTGAGCGTCGGAATTGAAGCAGACTTCATGATCTTAACGGTCTCAGGAAGATCGGCATCCCGATACTCCGCGAGATCAATTTCATAGGTGGCACCGCCATCCAATTTTACGGAAACTTTGAGAAGGTTCTCAGGCTTCTTCTCCTTAACCAGCATAGGGTTGATGGTTGGCCCCAGGACATAGCCCAGGAAAAAGAGAATTAAAACAACGGCTGCAAATTTAGCGTACTTCATAACGTGGCGGAAGGTGTTCCGAAGAAATTAGAGAACTCAGCACAACATGTCACGCCGTCAAAGTCGGCATTTGACCTTTTCCTGTAGAAGCGGAACTCTCCGGCATGGCGAAGAACCGACTCTTTCTACTCGATGGCATGGCCCTCGTTTACCGTGCCCACTTCGCATTCATGCGGAATCCCATCACCAATTCACAGGGTCTCAACACCTCGGCCATCTTCGGTTTCACCAATACCCTCCTCACCATTATCGAGAAGGAAAAGCCCACCCACCTCGCCGTTGCCTTCGATACCTCGGCCCCCACTCCCCGCCACACCCTCTACCCGGCATACAAGGCCCAACGGGAAGCCATGCCCGAGGAACTCGCCGCCGCCATCCCTGAAGTGAAGACCATCTGCGCCGCTTTCCACATCCCCGTCCTCGTCATCGATGGATTCGAGGCCGATGACATCATCGGCACCGTCGCCCGCCGCGCGGAAGACGCCGGAGACACCGAAACCTTCATGGTGACACCCGACAAGGACTTCGCCCAGCTCGTCGACAAAAACACCGCGATGTGGAAGCCCGGTCGGCAGGGTTCCGATCACGAAGTGTTAAATCTCCCGAAGATTCTTGAAAACTGGGCCATCGAGTCGCCGAAACAGGTCATCGATATTCTGGGACTCTGGGGTGACGCCTCCGACAACATCCCGGGAGTGCCCGGAATCGGCGAAAAGACCGCCAAAAAGCTCATCGCTCAGTTCGGCTCCATCGAAAAGCTCATCGCCAACACCGACCAACTTAAAGGAAAGCAAAAGGAAAACGTCATCAAGTTCTCCGAGCAAGCCCTCCTTTCCAAACAACTGGCCACCATCATCCTCAATGTCCCCGTCTCGGAGAGCATGGATGATTTTGCCAGGCAGGAGCCGGACGAAGCCACCCTCCGGGCTCTTTTTGAGCGGTTCGAATTCCGAACCCTCACCAAACGCCTCTTCCCGGAAACCACCGAATCCAAGAATGACCCAGCGCCCGTCTTCGAAAGCCTCAAAACCCTCGCCGACGTTCCCCACGACTACCACCTTGTCGAAACTGACGAAGCCCTCGATCAACTCATCGCCAAGCTCCTGAAGGCCGGGCCCTTCTGTTTCGACGTCGAAACCAACTCCCTCGACCGTTTCCAAGCCAAACTCATCGGCATCGCCTTCTCGACCACGAAGCACGAAGGATTCTACGTCCCCGTCACCGATTGGCCCGCGCTTCGCGAAAAACTCCTCCCTGTCTTCACCTCGGACAATCTCAAGATTGGGCACAATCTCAAATTCGATCTCGCCATCCTCCTCTCCCACGACGTCGCCGTCACCGGGCCCTTTTTCGACACCATGCTCGCCCACACCGTCGTCGCTCCTGATCAGAAGCACGGCATGGACGCCCTCTCCGAAAACCTTCTCGGATATTCACCCGTCAAACTCATCGACCTCTTCACCGAAAGTCAGGAGCCCGACGATGACCTCTTCGCCGCCGCCGCTCAGAAAAAGGCGACCAAAGGAGAACTCGACGCTTCCCAAATCCCGCTCGATAAGATGGCGGAATACGCCGCCGAAGACGCCGATGTCACGATCCAGCTCTACGGAAAACTCCTACCCGAGCTCGAAGGACTGAATCTCACCAAGGTCCTCTCCGAAATCGAATCTCCTCTCATTCCCGTCCTCGTGGCGATGGAAGCCGAGGGCATCACTCTCGATCAAAGTGTCCTCGACGACGTTGGCAAGCAACTCACCGAAACGATTGCCACCCTCACCACCGAGATCGAAGCCGCCGCCGGCCGGCCCTTCAATCTCAACTCGCCCAAGCAACTTGGCGAAATCCTCTTCGGCGAAATGGAATTGGTCGAAAAGCCCAAAAAAACCAAAACCGGCCAGTTCAAGACCGACGAACAAACCCTTTCCTCACTCGCCCCCAAACACCCCATCGTCACCGCCATCCTAAAATACCGCGAGGCCACCAAACTCAAGTCGACTTACGTCGATGCCCTCCCCCAACATCGCGCTCCCCACACCGGCCGCATCCACACCCACCTTCACCAACTCCTCACCTCGACCGGACGACTCGCCTCCAGCGATCCCAACCTCCAAAACATCCCTGTTCGCTCCGAACTGGGCCGCGAACTTCGACGCGCCTTCATCCCGCGTGGTCCAAAATTCACCCTCCTAGCGGCCGACTACTCCCAGGTTGAACTCCGCGTCATGGCCGCCCTCTCGGGCGACCCGGCCATGATCGAGGCCTTCCAAATGGACATCGACATTCACACTGCCACCGCCGCCCGTGTCTTTGGAGTCGCCACTGAAGACGTCCTTCCCGAAATGCGCCGCACCGCCAAGATGGTCAACTTTGGCATTATCTACGGCATCTCCGCCTTCGGCCTCTCCCAACGCCTCGGCATTCCCCGCGGCGAAGCTTCCGAGATCATTAAGACCTACTTTGATCAATACCCCGCCGTCGCCGAGTTCATGGAGGAGGTCACCGAAAGCGTCCGCGAATCCGGCTACGCCCAGACCCTTACCGGACGCCGCCGCTACTTCAAAGACATCACCTCCGGCAACGCCACCATCCGGGCCAATGCCGAACGCGCCGCAATCAACAGCCCGATCCAAGGAACCGCTGCCGACATGATCAAAGTGGCGATGGTAACCGTTCACAATCTTCTCAAAGGCCGCAAATCCAAGATGATCCTGCAAGTCCACGATGAACTCCTCTTCGACCTCCATCGCGACGAGCAAGAGGAACTCACTCCGCTCATTGTCGCAGCCATGGAAACCGCCATCACCTTACCCAATGACGTCCCCGTGAGAATCGATACCGGATATGGCGACAACTGGTTGCAAGCTCACTAGAGTCACCCTAAGCTCCCGCCGTCATGAAACCACTTCTCACCCTGTTCTTTGTCGGACTCCTTTCCACTTTCGCCTTCGCGCAAGAAAAGGAGAAAGCTGAAGCCGTTGAAAAAGCGCCCGCCCCCGAGGAGGTCACCGTCATCATGTCGACCTCCGAGGGAAACATCCACATCGAACTCAACTCAGCCAAGGCTCCCATTACCGTAGCCAACTTCCTCACCTACGTTGATAAAAAAGCCTATGACGGAACCGTCTTTCACCGCGTCATTTCCGACTTCATGATCCAAGGGGGTGGCTTTACCCTCGAAGGAGAATCGCTCAAAAAGGCTCCCGTTGCGGGCAAACCAATTAAGAACGAAAGCCCAACCTCCGGAAGCAACACTCGGGGCACTATTTCGATGGCCCGCACCCCCGATCCCGACAGCGCTACGAACCAATTCTTCATCAATGTCGCCAACAACGATGGCACCGAAGCCTACAACCTCGACTTCCCACACAGTGCCGGCCACGGCTACGCGACTTTCGGCAAAGTCTCCAAAGGATTGGATGTCGTGGATAAGATCAAAGCCGTCGAAACCGGAGTCATTAACGGCATGGGCGATGTCCCCAAGAAGACCGTCCTCATCAAATCGATCAAACGCGCCAAATAGATCCCAACGATTATGAAAACATTTCTCTGCTTCATTGGAGCCCTTTTGCTCGCCTCCTGCAAAGGCGGATCCGACACCGAATCCCGCAACGGATCTGAATCAAGTTCAGACCGCGAGGGCGTCACAAAATCGGACCGCAAAAATCAGCCCTCTGACATCGTCATTATCGAAACCAGCATGGGCACCATCCGCGCCAAGCTTCACCCTAACAGCGCTCCCATCACCGTCGAAAACTTCCTCTCCTACGTCGACAAAGGACACTACGACGAAACGATTTTCCACCGCGTGATGTCTAATTTCATGATCCAGGGCGGTGGTTTCAAAATGACCGACGGGTTCCCCAAGGAACTGAAAACCGGCAGCGGCATTACCAACGAGAGTGCTGACTCTCAAAAGAATACCCGCGGCACCCTCGCCATGGCCCGGACCAACGATCCCAACAGTGCTACGGCACAATTCTTCATCAACGTGAAGAATAACCCCAACCTCGATCATCCCAACATGGGCGGCTACGCCGTCTTCGGTGAGGTTATCGAAGGCATGGACGTCGTTGATGCCATCAAGGAAGTCGAAACCGGCCAAAAGATTGCGCTCTCCCTCGGAGCCAATGACCGCTATGAAACTGGGGAATTCTCCGACGTCCCCGTTGAGCTCGTGACGATTCAATCGATCAAGCGCGCCCCAAAATCAGAATAATAAGCACCCATGCTCTGGCTCATTCCCTTACTCGGCTTCCTCCTTGGGTCGATTCCCTTCGGCCTCATCCTTGGTAAACTTAAGGGGATCGATATCCGCGAACACGGATCCGGGAACATCGGTGCCACAAATGTCTTCCGCACCCTCGGGAAAAAGATTGGCATCACCTGTTTGCTTCTCGATTTCATGAAAGGATTCATTCCCGTCCTCATCGCGATCAAGCTCACTCCTCACAACACCCACGGGCAGACCATCGAAGTCGTGACCGCTCTTGCTGCCATCCTGGGACACAACTACTCACCCTGGATCGCTTTCAAAGGGGGCAAAGGAATCGCGACCTCGGGCGGTGCCTTAATGGCACTCATGCCTGTCGGCGTCTTGCTTCTCATCATCATCTTTATCGTCGTCACCAAGCTCACCAAATACGTTTCCATCGGAAGCATCGCGACCGCTGTTTCACTCCCTCTGGTATTCCTGTTAGGCTCCAGCCTGCATGGAAAATTCCCAAACGGTGATTGGAACAAACCGCTCTTTGTATTTTGCCTCATCGCCGGAGCCCTCGCTGTCTGGAAGCACCGCGCCAACATCGCCCGCCTCAGAGCCGGGACTGAACACCGCATCGGCCAGAAAAAAAAGGACGCCACCTCATGATTCAATCCTTCGAACACCCGCTCGTCATTGGTTGCGGATCCTGGGGCACCGCCCTCGCCCTTTTTCTCGCGCGGAAGTGTCCTCAAGTCCACCTCATCGGACGTGACCAAAAGTCCATCGATGAAATCAACTCAACCCGCCGGAATTCCAAATATCTCCCGCATGTTGAACTCCCCGACAACCTCATCGCCTCCGCGGACAACTCCCTTTGCGCCAAGGCCGATCTCATTCTCTTCGTCGTTCCCACTTCAGCCACTCGCGCCACCGCTGAAAGCATTGCTCTGCAACAGGTCCCGGCATCTACCGTCCTGATGTCCTGTGCAAAAGGCATCGAACGTGAAACCGGAAAGCGCATGTCCCAGATCATCGCCGATAGTTTTGCGAACAATCCCATCGCCGTTCTTTCCGGGCCCAATCACGCCGAGGAAATCGCCCTCGGTCTTCCCGCTGCCGCAACCATCGGCTGTTCTGATCTATCCGTCAGCAAATCCCTTCAGGAGGTCTTTTCAACTGAACGCTTCCGCTCCTACACCAATCAGGACGTCGCTGGGATCGAACTCGGCGGCGCCATTAAGAACGTCTTCGCCATCGCCGCCGGAGTCGCCACCGGACTCAAGTTGGGAGACAATGCCATCTCGGCCCTCGTCACCCGGAGTCTTGCCGAGATGACCCGACTCGGCACTGCCCTCGGCGGGCACACGGAAACCTTCGCCGGCCTCTCCGGCCTCGGCGATCTCATCGCCACCTGCTTCTCAGTGCATTCCCGAAACCATAAAGTGGGTCTTGCCCTTGGCCATGGCAAAAAACTCCAGGAAGCCGTCGAAGAACTCGGCATGGTTGCCGAAGGCGTCCCCAACACCCGCTCAATCTACGAAGCGGCCCGACGGGTCAACGCGCGGACTCCCATCGTCGATGTCGTTTACGCCATGCTTTATCAAGATGTGCCACCGGCCGAAGCGCTCGACCGACTCTTCAGCCGCACCTTGCGGCACGAAGTCGGCTAGGCAGGATTGCCCCCTACCAACGTTTCCCGCATCGCCTTGAGCTCAGCACCTCGTGTCTCGCTCACCTCGGGATAAGAAAGGCCAAGCGCTTTCATCTCATCCCGGATCACTCCGGCTACGAGCAGGCGCATGGTCTTTTTGTCGTCAGCCGGAATAACAAACCATGGAGCCTCGACTGTCGCCGTTGCATTGATCGCTTCCTCATAGGCCACTTGGTATTGATCCCAGAACTTTCGCTCCTCCACGTCACTTTCATTGAATTTCCAATTCTTATCCGATTCATCAATCCGGGAAACGAAGCGATCCAACTGCTCCACCTTGCTCACGTTGAGAAAAAACTTTACTACCCGCGTGCCATTGCGGGTCAAATGAGCTTCGTGCTCCTTGATCGAGGCATAGCGCCCCTCCCAGACATTCTCGTGATGCTCTTTGGGAACTCTCTGGTATTTCGTGAAAATTTCCGAATGTACCTTCACCACAAGAACCTCCTCGTAGTAGGAGCGATTGAACACCGAGACCTGCCCCCGGCGCGGAAGGCACGCCATGCTCCGCCAGAGAAAATCGTGATCAATCTCCTCCTCCGACGGACGCTTGAACGAATGCACATTCACGCCATGGGGATTTACGCCCGAAAGCACGTTCCGAATCGTCCCATCCTTGCCGGCTGCGTCCATGGCCTGAAAGACCAAAAGAAGGCTGTCATGATCGTTGGCAGACATCATCTGCTGCAGTTCGTCGATCTCCTCCGTCAGCCGTCCCAGCTGCTTCGAGTAGTCTTTCTTATCCTTATAAAGGGGATCAATCTTGTTTGGAAACCCGCTCAATTTAAGCGGACTTTTGCCATCAATTCTAAAATTATTCCCATCGGGGATCTTGCTCATCAGCGTCAGCATAGCGAAGCTAGGATTCAGGTGAAGATTCATTCACAAAAAATCGTTTGTATTTTGCCGAATGGGAGTTTGACGAGTGCTTTCCCGCCTGAAAGAGTCGCCCCCCATGCTGGACGCGCATCATCACCTTTGGGCATACAATACCGTCGAATACGGTTGGATTCCCAAAGGCACGCCTCTCGCTCAGAACCAACTTCTTCCGGAGCTTCAAGCCGCCACTTCCGCAGCTGGAGTCACAGGCACCGTTGCAGTCCAAGCACGCCAGGTGATCGAAGAGTCAGACGCCCTCCTCGACATGGCCGATCAGGGCGACCTCATTCGCGGAGTCGTCGGCTGGGTCCCGCTTATCGACGAAAACGTCCAACCGGAGCTTGAACGCCTCGCTCCGCATCCGAAATTCGTGGGAGTCCGGCACGTCCTCCAAGAAGAGGCCGATGACTACTTCCTTCGTGACGATTTCCACCGGGGGCTCGCACTCCTACCGGGATACGACCTGGTCTACGACCTCCTTCTCTTTCAGCGTCAGATTCCCGTCGCCCTCCAACTGGTTGATCGCCAACCCAACCTGGAAATCATCATTGACCATATCGCAAAACCCGAAGCCCGAAATGGCCGAGTCGAGTCTGACTGGCGCAGAGGGATGAAAGAACTGGCCCGGCGGGAAAACATCCGGGGGGTTAAATTTTCAGGACTCGTCACCGAGTTCAATGACGATCAAGAAATCGACCCTCGGACTCTTGAAGCTTACTTCAACGAGACGCTCGAAATTTTCGGCCCCGACAGGGTTATGTTTGGAACCGACTGGCCAGTTTGCCTCCTCCGGATTGATTCCTATTCAGAATGGGCTGACGGTGTCCGCTCATTTATCAGCGCCCTCTCCAAAGATGAGCAGAGTAAAATCCTCGAAACGAACGGAATCTCAGCCTACCATCTGAAAAGTTAGACTGGCCAGTCGTCCCCTTTCCCTTTTCTATTGTCACGCAACGCCGGATTTCACATCCCTTTACTTTCAAAACACCTTAAGCACCCAGCGCATTGAGCCTCAACCGCACAGAGTATAAATACCTTATCACCCTCGATGATATGGATGAGATCCAGAAGGATCTCGACGACCGTCTCGTGATCGACAGCTTGGCATCCGAGGACGGTCGCTACCCTATTGTCACTGAGTATTTTGAAACTCCCGAGCGTGCCTGTTTTTGGGAAAAGGAGCGTCGACTCTCCAGCCGTCGTAAAATCCGGGTCCGCATCTACGGAACCGAGGGCGGAAAGATCCCGCCCACCGGCTTCATTGAGATCAAACACAAGCACTTCGGATTTGGCGCGAAACGCCGCCTCTTCCTTCCTGTCGAAGAAGCCATCGAATTCGCCAAAGGGAACTACGATGTTCTCCGTAAGCCGGGCCGTAAATGGTCCCGGAGCCAACGCATGATTATTGCCGAGCTTTTCGACTTGATCGAGCGTCGTGAATTCGGTCCCGCCATCCAGCTCCGCTATGATCGCAACGCGCTCATGACCCCGGATGGCCAGCTTCGCATCACCTTCGATACCAGCCTCCGTTGCCGCTCGCAATCACTCGATCTGCAACCAGATGATCAACGCTTTACCCAGCACATCATCCCCGCCGATCAGTCGATTCTCGAAATCAAATCGATCGGCCCCGTCCCTTTCTGGTTCCGCGAATACAACGGAGCTAAAAAACTCGTTCGTCGCAGCTTTAGTAAGTTCTGTACGGCCATGGTCGTTTGCGACCCGGTCTTGCGCGCTCAGCTCGGACTTGATAAAAAACGCGAATTGCAACCGACTACGGGTGCTCGCCCAATTTACTCACACCTCAAATAGAAACAAAACCCATCATGGACCTCATACTCGCAAGCTTTGACTTTCTGACCAATCCCTCAGCTCCAAAATCAGGCAGCCCCCCACCTTTGGAAGTTCTTGGAGCAATGACGCTGAGCTTCTTCCTAAATATGCTCATCGGGGTGCTCTATAAAGCGACTTATAAGGGCACCCGCTACTCGCAAGATTACGTCCACACCCTGGTGATTATCGGAACCGTCACCACAATCTTGATCATGGTTGTGAATGGAAGCCCGGCAGTCGCCTTCGGAGCCTTCGCGGCCTTTTCCATGATTCGCTTCAGACGCAATCTTGGACAATCCCGAGATCTCGCCTTCGTCTTTTTTGCAATGGCCACCGGCATGGGAATCGGAGCCCGGGAATATCCTATCGTCTTGGTCACCACGCTTATCGTTGCAATCGCGATTCTCTTCATCTCGAAGAAAGACGCTTTCGCTCCTAACCGCGCTTCCCACCAGCTCCGGATCCGCGTGAACAACGACGTCGACTTCTCGATCGCCTTTAACGAAATCTTCGAGAAGTTCACCGACGCCATCGAAATGATCAGCGTTGAATCCGTGCAAGCCGGCATGATGAGCGAGCTCCGCTACGGCCTCGTCCTCAAGAAAGACGTCCAGGTTTCTGACTTCATGGAGGAAATCCAAATCGCCTGTGGAAACAACCGCGCCATCCTCAGCGCAACCCAGCTCGATCTCGAATCCTAATCAGGACTCGATCACCTTTCTCAAAAGCCCCGCTCGCTCTTCGCGACGGGGCTTTTTTGGTCCCCCCGACTTAGGGCGATGTCCGATAAACCAGACGAAGGGAATCTAACCGGAGCCTCGCACCAGCAAGAGCATCCTGGATCTCTGCCCGATGATTTTCGTTCGCGGCAATCTCCTCCTCTCCGATCATCGGATTAACTTGCTGCAGATCCTCCAGACGGGCCCTTTCAAGATCAAAGGCCGCCCCCATTTCCTTCAGGGATTTCTTGATAATCCGAACCCGACGCTGACCTGCCAGAACATCAAGAGCTTTGATCATTGCCGGAATGATCTCACCCGTAATCCGGGGTTGATCGAGAATTTTACGATGATTCCCCTGCTTAAGAATCGCTTTGATCAACCCTGGATCAGAAGAGAGATCCAGAGCCTGATGATCGACCGCAACCCTCACTGGAACGGCTGGTAAATAAAGGTCGGTCTGCAAGGATGCCGGAGCCACGCATTCCACGAGATAGAAAGCTTCGAGAATAATCGACTTCGGACCAGGCGCTTCCCAAACCCCGAAAGCGCTGTTCCCGGCTTCCCCTGAAAGCAGGAGCTCTACCGATGAACGCACCATGGGGTGATCAGCCGTCATGAGACCAATATCCTCGCGGCTCAAGGCCCGCTCCCGATCAAAAGTCACGCTCATGCCATCTTTCGGAAGATCGGGAAAAGCGTCCGTAATAACGTTACCCGGCTGAAGCAAATACCCTCTCGCTCCCAGTTCCTCGACGCTCAGACCGAAGAAATCAAAGAGCCGCAAAATCCAATCTTCGAAGGCATGATTGCGGTCCCAGGAATCCATCAACTCAAGGGTCTCCTCGGTGTCACCACCCCCCTTCGAGGTCAAGGCGAGAAGGCGGTCCGGACCCCGCTCCATCTTGGACTCCACTTCGGCACGCAGCTTCCGGGATTCTTCGATAAAGTCAGTCAGACTATCCGCCTTAATCTCCTGGAGCTTCTTCACCAAAAGCTGGGCTCCTTGGAGATTTTTCTCAAACGCTTGCAAGCCTTCCTGATACCAACGCGCATATCGCTCTCCACGGCTGCCCTTCACATAGGGCACATGAAGATGAATCGTTTCGCTCTGCCCAATACGATCCAAACGACCAATCCGCTGCTCAAGGAGCTCGGGATTTTCCGGTAGATCGAAGAGCACCAAATGATGGGCAAACTGGAAGTTGCGCCCCTCACTGCCAATCTCGGAACACAGCAACAGGTTCGCCCCGTCATCCTCCGAAAAATAGGCCGCATTGCGATCCCGCTGCAAAAGAGTCAGCTCCTCATGAAACTGCGCGATCTTGAGAGAAACCCGGTTCAGCAAGGCCGCCGCAATATTCTCAACCAGAGCGAGTGTCTTACAAATCAAAAGGATCTTCTCTCCGGGATGAGCCTTCAAGAAAGACTCCAACCAATCAACTTTCGCCTCAAATTCCTCCTCACCCTCAAGCTCATACAGGTGGGCTTTCCGCTCCGGGAAACCACTCAACTGCTTGCGGGTGTTCCGGAACATCACCCGACCGGTGCCAAATGAATCTAACAGATCACGAACAACCTGCTCACGCCCTCCTTCTTCATCCAGTTTCTCCAACCCTTTTTCGATCCGTGGTGAGCGTCCCGCAAAGAGAGACGGATCGGGCTTTCCTCCATCTTTAATGAGATCAATCGCATCCGCCACTTGCTCGTAATAATCGGACTCCTTCAAAAAGGCCTCCAGATCATTATAACGATGGGGATCAAGCAACTGAAGCCTCGCAAAGTGACCTTCGGCCCCCAACTGCTGCGGCGTTGCCGTCAGTAAAAGAACCGAAGGGGTCTCCATCGCCAAAGCTTGAATCAGCTCATAGCCCTCACTGGCCTCTTCGGGGCTCCACTCCAGGTGATGAGCTTCATCAACAATCAACAAATCCCAATCCCCTTCCACCACCTGGGGAATCCTCTCCGGATTCTCTAACAGGAAATCTTGACTACACAAAATCAACTGGTCTTCCAAAAAGGGATTGTCCGACTGGATCGACTGACACCGCTCTTCATCAAAGATTGCAAAGAGCAGATTAAATCGACGTAGCAACTCGACGAACCACTGATGAACGAGAGGCTCCGGCAAAACGATGAGCACCCGATTGGCCCGGCCTGTCAAATGCAGCCGATGCATGATCAAACAGGCCTCAATCGTTTTTCCCAACCCCACTTCGTCAGCAAGCAGAACACGGGGAGCGGGACGCGAACTCACCTCCTTGACAATCGCGATTTGGTGAGGGATCAAATCCACTCTCCCGCCCAGGAATCCCCGCACCGGCGACTTCCTGATTTGACTACTCCGAAAGAGCGACTCGATCCTGAGATTAAAGGTCCGGAGTTCATCGACCTGCCCTCCCAGCAAACGATCTTCCGGCTTGGAAAAACTAATCGAGTCGTCCAACTCGCCCTCGCCGATGGCCCGGTCGCCACAGTGATAAGTCAGCAAATAATCCTCTTCCGTTACCTTGTCCACGGTCAACGTTTCACCCGTATGAACCAGAATCTCGTCACCCTCCTTAAAGCGAACACGGAGAATGGGAGCCGTCGCTACCGCATACGTCTTCTTCTCCTTCGCCACCGTAAAGAGAATCGTTGCCTTCCCCGATCCAGCTTCCAATAAAACCCCCAATCCTAATTCCGGTTCTGTTGTACTGACCCATCGCTGCCCCGGTTGGTATTCACTCTGCATTCCAAAAGCGAGATAGCCTCTCGTGACGTCTCATGCGAGGAAAACGGGAGCCCAATTTCCTTGGACAATCCATCGAGCGGCCTAACCTTTCCACACATTCATGAAGGAACTCAAAGATGGCATCCGGTCCCTTGTCCGCATTGATTTCAACGGACATGTCCACAAGCAATTTCGTGGCACCGATTCCGACAAACGCTTTGCCAACGAAGTTGTCGTTTTAAAGACCCTCGAAGAACGGGGTGCTCCCAATGTGCCCGTCCTCATCAGCTCCGACGAAGAGACCCTCACCATCGTCACCACCAACTGCGGCGCTCCCGCCCCCCTGATTTCAGAAGCCAAGGCCACCGCCCTCTTCCAGGAGCTTGAAGAACTCTACGGCATCCGCCACGACGACCCCGAACCCCGAAACGTCACCTATTCTCAAAAGATGGGCCGTTTCTGCCTCATTGACTTCGAACTCGCAAAAGTCCTCCCCGTCCCCGACTCACAACACACCAAGACCCAGGTCCTTCGGGCCAGCTGGTTTGCCTCATCCGTGCGGGGCCTCACCCATAAGGCCAACGACGACGCCTATCTCGCTCTCACCGTCAATCCCGAACTCACCGACCGCCTTCCCACCTCCGGAGAAATCCTCCTCGATCCCAGCCACCTTGTCCTCGCCGTTTCAGATGGCATGGGAGGTCGGGATGCCGGGGAATTTGCCTCCCGCCTCCTCATGGCCCGTATCCGGAAGGAAGCCGACCGCCTCTACAAGACCCTCGCCAATCACGAGAACTACCAAGAGGCCGAAAAAGCCCTCGACCAACTTCTCCGCGCTGCCCATCACGACGTCACCAACCTGGCCGACCACGACTCCAATACGAAAGGGATGGGCGCGACCCTCACCTTAGCCTGGGTCTCTCACGAGCGACTCTACTGGGCTCACATTGGCGACTCACGCCTCTATCTCATCAATGACGAAGGGGTGCAGCAACTCACCAAGGACGACTGCCGAGCCTGGCACGAATGGCAACGCGGAGCGATCACCGAATACGCCTACCGCAACCATCCGCGAAAATCCGTCCTCAGCGACGTCCTTGGCGGAAGCCCCCACGAGCCCTACCCACAAGTCGGCTCCATCCATCTTGCATCAGAACAACGCCTCATGCTTTGCTCCGATGGAATCATGGATGGACTTTGGGAGCAGCATATTACCGAAATGCTCGCAGATGATCTTCCCGTCAAAAGCACCGCTCTCGCCATGAGTGAGCGGGCCCGAAAAAACGATGGTAGGGACGACACTACGATCATCGTCGCAAAAATCGCCCGGATCTGAAGAGATTTCTGGCACGAATCTTGCTTTTCCCGACTAAGGAATTGCCACAAGGCCGATAATTATCAAGCCTCCGGCGTTTCCAAAAAGGGAAGGCTCATTCCCAAGCAACCAACCAAATCAATGGCTAAATACAGACTCGATTACATCTGGCTCGACGGATACACACCCGTCGCAAACCTCCGTACTAAATGTTGCATCAAGGAATTTGATGACTTCCCCACCCTCGAGCAGCTCCCTGAGTGGGGCTTCGATGGCTCCTCCACACAGCAGGCTGACGGTGGTGACTCCGACTGCGTTCTCAAGCCAGTCTCCCTTTACCCTGACGGCACCCGTGAAAACGGCATTCTCGTCATGTGCGAGGTCATGCTTCCCGACGGTAATCCCCATCCTTCCAACACCCGCGCCGGCATCCTCGATGACGAAAACGCTTGGTTTGGATTCGAGCAGGAATACTTCCTTGAAAAAGACGGCGAGATTCTTGGTTTTCCCAAAGGCGGATACCCCGCACCCCAAGGCCCTTACTATTGCGGCGTTGGCTACAAAAACGTCGGCGATATCGCCCGCGCAATCGTAGACGAACACCTTGACCTCTGCCTCTACGCCGGAATTAATCACGAGGGCATCAACGCCGAGGTCGCCAAGGGACAATGGGAATTCCAGGTCTTTGGCAAAGGCTCCTGCAAAGCTGCCGATCAAATCTGGGTCGCTCGCTTCATCCTTGAGCGACTCTGCGAAGAGTATGCTGTCGACGTCAACTACCACTGTAAGCCACTCGGCGCCACCGACTGGAACGGCTCCGGTATGCACGCCAACTTCTCCACCTCCAAGTTGCGTGAAGAAGGCGGCAAAGAATACTTCGACAAACTCATGGCCTCCTTCGAAAAGAACACCATGGAACATATCGCCGTTTACGGACCCGATAACGACCAGCGCCTCACCGGCCTCCACGAGACCCAGTCCATCGACAAATTCTCATGGGGTATCGCCGACCGCGGAGCTTCCATTCGTGTGCCACACTCCTTCGCCAAAAACGATTGGAAAGGCTACCTCGAAGATCGTCGTCCAAACTCTCAGGGCGACCCCTACGCCATCGCGAGCCGTATTCTGCAGACCATCGCAGAAGCCGAGTAAGCCTCAGAGATTTCTCTCATTTCAAAAACGGTCACTGGTTCACCAGTGGCCGTTTTTTTATCCCCTCACTCCAACCGTAGCAGCCTCTCCAGCTTTTTGCCCCCCCAACCCAAGCCCCCTCAACCAAGCTCAAAAAAACTCCGCGTCTTCCGAGCCTCTTTGTAAACTTCAAAGCCCAAACCCCTGAAACCTAGCAAACTCCTTTCACCTGCCCTTCACCCCTTACCCGATACTGATAAGACGTCAACTCACGCAGTCCCATCGGCCCACGCGCATGCAGCTTATCGGTCGAAATCCCGATCTCCGCCCCAAATCCAAACTCCTCGCCGTCACTAAAACGCGTCGAAACATTGTGGAACACACAGGCCGAATCAATCTCGCGCATGAACTTCTCCGCAGCCTCCACATTCGCCGTCACAATCACCTCGGTATGCTGGGAACTGTATTCGTTAATATGCGCCACCGCTGCCTCCAGCGAAGGCACCACCTTCACCGCCAAAATATAATCAAGATACTCCGTACTCCAATCCTCCTCGGTAGCAACCTTCGCCTCAATAATCGCACACGTCGCCGCATCGCCACGAAGCGCCACTTTCTTCGCCGCCAACGCCAACGCCACCTTCGGCAAAAACTCCGCCGCAATCGCCTCATCGACCAATAAAGTCTCCAGCGCATTGCACACACTCGGCTTCTGCGTCTTCGAATCCACCACGATCTTCACCGCCATCTCCAGATCCGCCTCGGGATGGACATAGGCATGGCAAATTCCATCGTAATGCTTAATCACCGGCATCCGCGCCAGCGAAACCACCGTCTCAATCAAACCCTTTCCGCCCCGTGGAATAATCAAATCTAAATACTGATCCATCCCGGCAAGCACCGCCACACTCTCCCGATCCGTAAACGGAATCAACTGAATCGCCCCTTCAGGCAACCCCGCCTTCTCACCACCCGCTTGCAGCGCATCCGCCAGCGCCCGGTTCGAGTGAATCGCCTCCGACCCACCGCGCAAAATCGTCGCATTGCCCGACTTTAAACACAGCACCGCCGCATCACTCGTCACATTCGGACGACTCTCATAAATAATCCCAATCACTCCGATCGGCACCCGCAACTGCTGAATCCGAATCCCGTTCGGCCGATCCCATTCCCCTAAAATTTCTCCCACTGGATCAGGTAGCGTCGCCACCTTCTCAACCCCCGCGGCCACCGCCTCAAGGCGTGCCGCATCGAGTCGCAAGCGATCCAGCATCGCCGAAGTCAACCCGCGCTCCTCGCCCGCCGCAATATCCTTCGCATTGGCCTCCAAAATCCCTGCCGCCGCCTCACGAATCCCCACCGCCATTGCGCGCAGAATCTCGTTCTTCTTTTCCTCGGACAACACCGCCAACGCCAACGCCGCCGCACGCGCCTTCTTCCCCATTCCGTAAACTTGATCCTTAATTTCCTCGCTCGTCATCTTGCCAGAGGGATAACCACTTTCCACCCAAGAAAGGAGGGTAAAGTTCAAAATCACCCCCAACGCCCACTCACCTCCTGCAGCCAATTCCGCGCAATCAACTCATGCCCTTGCGGAAGCGGATGCACCCCGTCCCAAAGCCAATGCCCCGGACTCACCGCCTTCGCCGCAGCATCGAAAATTTTCTGAGTCTCCACCCGCACCGCATCGTAATCCTTCACCAACGATCCCACGATGGAAATCAAGCGCTCCACCTGGTCACGCCACTTCTTGTATAAGTCACCATCTTCAAAACGACCCGACGGCAAAACGAAAGGATCCAGCAGAACCAACCTCAACTTCGGATTCGCCTTCCGACTGGCCTCCAAAATAAAACGATAATCTTCCTCCCAGACTTCAACATCCACCCCCTCAATATTCCGACCCACATCATTCACCCCGATCAAAACACTCAGCAGATCCGGCTTCATCTCGATCGCATCCTTCTGCCAGCGCCCACGAAGATCACCCACCTTGTGCCCGCTCATCCCCCGGTTATAGACTTCCAACTGCGCCTCAGGCAGATCAACTCCCAAACGGGACGCGATGAGATACACGTAACTGTGCCCCAAGTAATGATTCCGATCCGCCTGATTCCGCCCCCACTTCATATCCGTAATGGAATCCCCCTGAAACAAGAGCCGGCTCCCTTTCTGAAATCCCGGACGCCGGTAATCATACCCACCAACCTCACTATCTGGAACCTGACCATTCGCACCCCCGCAGGTCGCCGCCCCAGCCGCCACCGCAGCTCCACTCATAAAAAATCGACGCCGTTTCATCACTCCCATCAGAATGATTTAAAAAAATCCTGAAGCGATCCATTTCTCTCACATCAGCACAAATCCGCTCACTTCGATCTCCAATCTTGACCGCTTCATTTTAAGTGTTCTAATGAACACGCTTTGAGCATCCTGCAGATCACCGACCTCCGCCGCCAACTTCGCGAGAAGTTTCCGGCCGCTCATCGCGTCCCTCTCCCGCTCGAAGACTCCCCCCAACCCCAGAAACTCGAATTCGCCGCAGGCCAACTCAGCGAAATCGTCGCCTCAAACCCCTCCTCCGGAATCTCCCTCCTCGTCTCGGAACTCCTCGACGACCCTCGCGACCTTCCCATCGCCCTCGTCGATGGACGCGACACCTTTGACCCCGCTTCCTACGCCAACGAACAATGCCGCCGCCTCATCTGGCTCCGCTGCCACAAAACCCCGCAAGCCCTCCAATGCGCCGACCTCCTCCTGCGCGATGGCAACCTCCCCCTCATCCTTCTCGACCTCCACCTCGTCTGCGAACGCGAGCTCCGCCAAATCCCCACCAACCTCTGGCACCGCCTCAAAACCCAGGCCCGCGACTCCGGCGCTACCCTCGTCGCCATGACCCCGCGCCCCCTCATTCCCTCACCCCACCGCCGCCTCACCCTCAGCGGGCACTTTTCACTCGACCACCTCGAACTCCAAACACCCACCCTCACCTTCCAAAAAACCGACAGCCAAACCCTCGCCAACAAAGCCTAAGTCGCAAAACAATGAACTACGCCGCCCTCCATTTTCACGACTTCGCCCTCAGCTGCCTCCTCGCCCGCGATGGTATCCCCGACCAACAACCCGCCGCCCTCCTCTCCACCGGCGAGCGCGAAAAATCCACCCTCACCGCCATCAACCAGGCCGCCCGTGCCTTCGGCATTCACCCCGGCATCGCCACTACCCGGGCCCTCGCCCGTTGCGCCGAACTCCTCCTCCTCGATCCCGACGCCACCACCGAATCCTCCGCCCGACTCGAAACCCTCGCCTTCGTCGAATCGCTCACTCCCGACTTCGAACTCACCACGCCCGAAACCTTCCTCCTCGACCTCTCCACCATGCTCATCGCCTCCGAAAGCGAATGGGCCGCCCACACCCTCGATCTCTCCACCTACCTCGCCCTCCCGCTCCAAATCGGCCTCGGAACCACACCCGACCTTGCCCACCTCGCCTCCCTTTCCCCCAGCCAGGACAATCCCCTCAAACTCCTCATCACCGACCTTACCCTCGCCAAAACCTTCCCCCTCCCGCACGCCCAAGTCCTTCACCTCTGGGGCCTCAAAACCCTCCAGGACCTCGCCAACCTTCCCCGCCAAGGCCTCGCCGAGCGACTCGGACCCGAACTCACCCGTCTCCACGACATCGCCCACGGCAAACACCACCGCCTCCTCACCCTCCACCGCCCGCTCGATCACTACCGCGTCCATCACAATTTCGAGCCCCCGGTCGACAACCATGAACCCGTCCTCTTCATCGCCAAACGCCTCCTCCAAACCCTCTGCACCCGACTCGAACACCACCAACGCGCCGCCGCCGAACTCCACCTTACCCTCGCCTTCGAAAACGGCGCCGCCCACACCCGCAACCTCGCCCTCTCCGAGCCCACCCTCACGCCCGAAATCCTCCTCCGCTCGCTCCACACCCACCTCGATCGCCTCACCGCCCCCGCTCCCATCATCGAATTTCACCTCGAACTCATCCCCACCCTCCCGCGCCACGCCCAGCACCACCTCTTCCAACGCGGCCTCAAAGATCCCAATCAATTCTCCGACACCCTTCGCAAGCTCTCCGCCCTCCTTGGCCCCACCAACCTCGGCATCCCGCAAACCCTCGACAGCCACCGCTCCGACCACTTCCAACTCCACCCCGTCCTCCCCAACTTCCAACTCCCTCCCGGCCCCGACATCCCAATACCTACAGCCCTCCCCCTCAACCGCCAACGCCCTCCCATCTCCATCAGCGTCGCCTCCGAAAAACGGGGCCGCTTCCTCCACCCCCTCGCCCTCCTCACCGGCCCCCACCAGGGCCCCATCAAACAAGCCCGCGGCCCTTTCCCCCTCTCCGGCTCCTGGTGGGACCAAGGCTGGCAACAAGCCCAATGGGACGTCCAACTCGAAAACACCCTCCTCATTCAACTCTCCTTCACCCCCCCCAAAAACTGGACCCTCACCGGCATCTACGGGTAAAAAAGTCAGCGGTTGGAACTTAGAAGTCAACAGTTCCAACCAGCAACCCAAAGCCCCCCCCCCTCAACCAATCTGCGTGAATCTGCGAAATCTGCGGACGCCCCCCTCAACCAAGCCCCGCAACCCAGAACTACTGACGTCCAACTGCTAACTTCATGGAACTGCTGACCTCCAATTTCCAACTCACAACTTCATGGAACTCCTCGCCAAATCATCCTTCTCCTTCCTAAAAGGCTCAAGTTCCCCCGAAGCTCTCGTCCGCCGCGCCGCCGAACTCGGCCACCGCACCCTCGGCATCATCGATCACATGGGCTTCTACGGTTCCGCCCGCGCCCATGCCGAAGCCCAAAAAGTCGGCATCCAAGCCCTCGTCGGAGCCACTTTGGAAAACGTCTCCCAATTTTCCAACCTGACGATTTTAAACAAATCACGCCCAGGCTACCAAAACCTCTCCCGACTCCTCACCACCCTCCATTGTGAGCAAGGTGTGGATAACTTTCCAGAGGCCAACCTCACCGGAATGCACGCCATCCTCACCCGCGAATCCCTCAAAAACCCCACCAAAGCCCAACTCCTCTCCGCCGCCACCGAACTCCGCGACCGCTTTGGCCCCGGCAACGTCTCCATCGCCCTGTTCCGACACTTCCGTCGCGGCGAGGAAAAAGGCAACCTCCTCCTCCGTGATCTCGCTACCCACCTCAAACTCCCGCTCCTCGCCACCAATGCCCCTATCTTCGCCCACCGCTCCGAACGACTCCTGGCCGATGCCTTCACCTGCCTCCGCGAACACAAGACCCTCGACGACGCCGGACGCCTCCTCGAAGGCAATGGCGAGCGCGATCTGAAGTCACCGGAAGTTATTCATAACCTATTCTCAGATTGTCCACAGGCTATTCACCACGCCTACGAACTCTCCGAAGAGTGCGCGAGCTTTTCTCTCCACAATCTTGGCTACCGCTTTCCCTCCTACCAAAATCCCGAAACCGGCAAGTTATTCACAGACCGCGAACAGTGTGAATATCTGCGAATAACTGTTGAAGAAGGCCTAAAAAAACGCTTCCGAATTTTAAGTAAAAAACACCGTCAACAAATTGATCAAGAATTATTAACTATTGATAAACTAGGCTTCTCTGGCTACTTCCTCATCGTTTGGGATCTTGTTCACTTTGCTCGCTCGCAAGGCATTCTCTGTCAAGGCCGTGGCTCGGCTGCCAACTCTCTCGTCTGTTACGCTTTAGGCGTAACAAGTGTCGATCCAGTCGAGAGCGGACTCCTCTTCGAACGCTTCCTCTCCGAGAACCGCCAATCCTGGCCAGACATCGATATCGACTTCCCTTCCGGCGAACGACGGGAATCGGTCATCCAATATCTTTACCAAAAATACGCCCCGCGTGGTGCCGCCATGACCGCCAACGTCATCACCTACCGCCCCCGCTCGGCCTTCCGGGAAATGTCCAAAGTCCTCGGCTTCCCGGAAACCATCGCCAACCGCTTCACCGACCTTTGCGCCTCCCCCAAGGTTCACGACGCCTCCCGCGACACCCCGACCGAGGAACTCACCATGACCAATTATTACCCCCGCGACCAGGTCATGGAGCTCGCCGCCACCATCGAAAAATCCGGAATTCCCCCTTCCCACCCCCGCTTCGAACCCCTCCTTCACCTTTACCACGCCATCCTCCACGCCCCCCGCCACCTCGGCCAGCATTCCGGCGGGATGGTCTTCTGTGACGATGGCCTCGACCACATCGTCCCCCTCCAACCGGCCGCCATGCCGAATCGTACCGTGCTGCAATGGGACAAAGACGACTGCGAAGATTTGGGCATCGTGAAGGTCGATCTTCTCGGCCTCGGCATGCTCGCCGCGATGGAAGACACCCTCCGTATTTGCGAACGCCGTGGACGCCCCGTCAACCTCGCCCGCATTTCCAAAAGTGACCCGGAAACCTTCGCCCTCCTCTGCCGCGCCGACACCGTGGGCACCTTTCAAGTCGAGTCCCGTGCCCAGATGGCCACCCTCCCCATTATGCAACCCAAGACCTTTTACGATGTCGCGGTCGAGGTCGCCATCATCCGCCCCGGCCCCATCGTGGGCGACCTCGTCCACCCCTACCTCAACCGCCGTACCGGACGCGAAAAAATCGAATACATTCACCCCTCTTTCGAAGCCATCCTCAAGCGCACCCTCGGCGTCCCCCTCTTCCAGGAACAAGTCCTCCGCATGGCCATGGTCATCGCCGACTTCACCGGAGTCGAAGCCGATCAACTTCGCAAGGCGATGGCCTTCAAACGCTCCGACGAACGAATGGCCCCCATCATCGAAACCCTCAAAACCCGTATGACCGAACGGGGCGTCACCACCCACGTCCAGGAGCGAATCATCCAATCTATCAGCTCCTTCGCCCTTTACGGTTTCCCGGAATCCCACGCCATTTCCTTCGCCCTCATCGCCTATGCCTCCTGCTGGCTCAAGGCCCACCGCCCCGCCGAATTCTACTGCGGCCTCATCAACAACCAGCCGATGGGATTTTACTCCGTCAACACCCTCCTCCAGGACGCCAAACGCCACGGCGTCCGCGCCAAACCCGTCTCCGTCATCCATTCCATGGCCGAAACGGAAGTCCTCGACGACCACAACCTCCGCCTCGGCCTCCACCGACTCAAAGGACTCAGCCGAAAAACCATCGAACGCCTCATCGAGCAACGCTCCCTCGCCCAATTCACCTCACTCGACGACTTCCTCCGTCGTGTCAAACCCAACGTCAAGGAACGTCGTATCCTCGCCGCCTCAGGATCTCTCAATGACCTCCCCGAAGTCGAACACCGTCGCGACGCCCTCTGGCAAGCCGAGCAACTCCCGCTCGATGACCTCTTCGCCACTCCTCCACCACACGAAAAAGTCCTCGCCATGATGGATTCCCTCGAACGCCTCAACACCGACTTCGCCCTCCAGGGAGCCTCCACCGGACCACACCCCATGCGCCTTTGGCGAGGGGAACAAAGCGAAACCTTCGCCACCTCAGCGAGTCTCTTCGAACTCCCCCACGGCATGCCCCTCACCATCGCCGGCCTCGTCATCTGCCGTCAACGCCCCGGCACGGCAAAAGGACACTGTTTCATCTCGCTCGAAGACGAATACGGCATCGCCAACCTCTTCATCCCCCGAAAAACCTTCCACCAATACCGCCTCACCATCACCAGCGAATCCTTCCTCCTCGTCCGCGGCCGCCTCCAAATCACAGAAGGCAAACAACCCACCGTTTACGTCGTTTCCCTCGCCCCGCTCGGACTCGCGCCCGAACTAGTGACCATTTCACACGACTTCCACTAACGGACCTCAAATCCGCTGCCAAATTTTCCGATATCCAGCCTGCAACACTCCCAGCTTAGGATAGAATGCCGAGTCGAAAAGATCGATCCCCAGCTTCGGATTTCCATACGGCTTTTCTCCCCCCTTCCATTGATAGTCATCAAACGCAAGCACCCCCTGACTTCTGTGAGTGTTATACTCATCAATTCCGGGAAGACCTTGGATGAACTCGCTGTAATCCTTAATTACTGCAGGTATTGATTCCGCCCGCACACGCTGCCTTTGTGAAGGGGCGTCAAGGACGAGAGCCAATGAATTCAGTCTGAATACAATTGCTAATTCTTCAGGAGTTAGAGCACGTAACCCAAGAAAGTCGATCCATCCTACGAGATTATTCCCAACCCGCAACACGCCTCGCTATCTTCCGCGCCAGTAGTCGGGATCCCGGCTGGTGTGCGCGAGAGCCACGATATGGATTTACTCACCGTCGATGCGGTAGATGATCCCGAAGGGATAGCGCTCGATGAGCTTGCGCCGGTAGCCTTGACCGACGTCTTTCCAGAACTCCGGGAAGGCTTTAATTTCCTCCCGCGCCTTCCTGAACTCGTTGAAAAAGTCCGCCGCGATGTCTCCGGCTCTTTCTTTATAAAAGGTGACCGTTTCGAGGATTTCCAGTTCGGCTTCGTGTGTAAATCGTCTGGCAATTAAAATTGCGCCCGCCGCACCGGAAACGGTCAGAACGGGGAGCGGCTTCGGGGAGAGAGGGGGGCTTAGGGCGAGCATGGTCGCCCGCTCCGCTGGGCCAAGCTTTACTTGTGGAAAGTCGGGATCGAGGACGAGGATGGTGCCGCCTTCACGAACGAATAAAAGGAGCGACGGCGAATGTCACTTTGTTGGAAACTCAGTTCCGTCGACGACGAAGCAAGGCAAACACGCCTAAGCTCCCGAGCAAAGCGGCGGATGGTTCAGGAATGGATAAGTTTTGAATATCCTGAAGGCTTAGACTGGTGTCAAAGAGCCTGAGAGAAGAAATTTGGAGTGGGGAGTTTTCATTATAGCCAGTGCTTGAATCATCTACCACAAACTGTAAAGTATCGGCTAAAGTGTAATAACTGTCGGCGGTACCGGTGCTGGCAAGGGTAAAGTTGTTGAGATCGCCGTAAAATAGGTTCATATCGGTGCCGTTATACGACAGCGCCACTCGCGTCCACTGATTGGGTGTCAACGTGTTACTAGAGCTCCCCAGGGGATAAAAAGCAATTCCATCACTAACAAAATACACGCCGGCGTCGCTAAAACCTCCATCAAGCGACATGAGCTTGTTGTAACCACTAATCGTCGGGGAGCGCACATCCATTACGATGGTGTAGTTCGTGCGATTGACGAGAGCAGTAACATCAAGGTTCAGTCCGTGTGCAGCTTCCACATTGAGCACCGTCTTTGGACTGCCGAATACTGTTTCTGTAACATAATCGTTGGGGGTAAATGGGACCAGTGAGTTAATGGCCGTCATTGTGTAGCCTGGGAGACTACTTGAAATATTTGAATTGAAGTCAAAAAATGCCACTTGAGCAGCCTGAGTAGGATAAGAGGCGAGCAATACGCTGGCAGTAATGAAATGTGTTACTTTAATATTCATATTTAGGGGATAAGTAAATTGCCAGCTATCTATTGACAGCGATCATCCGATTTCCGGCTGATCTGCGGTCGCAATGGAATGGCGGGGCTCATGGATCTAGTGCGGATTATAGCGGTCCGCTCCTGCTGGGCCAAGCTTTACTTGTGGAAACTTTTGGCCGCGGTAATTTCTGGTAGGGTG
>CAWUTG010000008.1:0-38897 GCA_963925135.1 uncultured Verrucomicrobiales bacterium
CCACGAAACCTTTCGCGGAGTCACCGGAAAACCACTCCTGAAAAAGCGACTTTACGACCAACTCCTCGACACCTGTGCCGAACATCAATTGGAGATTCGCCCCTTCCGCCAAGAACCGCGAGCAATCAAGCGAAGACCAAAGAACTACCAACTTCTAACGGCCCACTGCCGAGTCTTCAAAGAGGTCCAACACCGAGCAACCTGCTCCCGTAAGAAGTCACCGAAGAAGGCTTAAGTCCGTGCCATTCATGCCCGGCATACTTTATGCTTTATGTTGGCGATCTTTGCGACTTGGCGGTTCCACCTCTTCCCGCCTTCATCCCCACAGAATAGTAGCCGTGTTCAATTCTTGACTTAATAGCCATTTTAGCTATTTTCATTTCATGAACACTTTCACCGCCACTGACGCGAAGAATCGTTTCGGCGAGCTTCTCGAAGCCGTTCACCGCGAACCCATCGAGATCGACAAGAAAGGCCGTCCCGTCGCAGTGATGCTTTCATACAATGCCTATCAGGAAATGAAGGAGGCCCTGGGTGAGGCGAAAAAACCTTCGGATCTAAGTTGGCTGGTTAAGTGGCGGGAAACCGCCACTCTTGCTCCCGCAGCAAGTGCAGATGATGAAGCCGCCTATCACGACCATCTCGATCAGAAATACGGCAGATGATCCGCCTCTTCCTCGATACCAACGTCATCCTTGATCTGATCATCAGCGACAGGGATGGGCACCAGAACGCGCTGGCTCTTGAGGACTTTGCAAATACACATCCTTGCAAACTCTCGTGCGCATGGCACTCCCTCTCCATCATCGAATACATCGGCAGGAAACGATTCGGATCGGAAGCCATCCACCTTTTGCTCAGGAACCTTTTGGACACATTCACCGTCCCCTCCACCGGAACCGACGAAGCCAAGCAAGCTTTCAATTACCTCGCAGGGGATTTCGAAGATGCCCTCCAAATCTCCGCAGCCGTTGCCAGCAAGGCAGACCACATCCTGACCAATGATGCCAGCGGATTCACCAAATCCCCCATCTCAGTCCTCTCTCCCAAAGACTTCCTTTTAATGTTAGCTAGCGGGGACTGACCCGAATGGCGCTACCAGCAAGCAGCGAAAACTTTGAGCGTAAATGAGCAAGCGAAAGAAATCAGAACCATCACAAGACGGCGGAATTTTGCGTCCGCTGACCCTCATGAGCTAAGAATGAAATCATTATTTGCGCCATTTTCGAGCGTCCCCCCTTGAGGACACGCTCAAAGGTTTCATTCTCAAACAAGAAATGAGCAAAAAATCTGCGAGCATAGTGTGAGAGCTATTAGCCTTAACCCATAAAGCTAAGGGACTCGACGGTTGGATCGAGTCCTGTGGGTGAGGCGGATTTGCGGTGTTGCCTCGGATTGGAGTGCTAGTTTGACCGTTTTTTAAAACCGGATCGTTACGCCAGTGTTGAGGCTGAGGTCTTCTTCGCCTTGGCCTTTGGCGGGTTGGTTGTCGAAGAGGTATTCGAGGCCGATCATCCAGTAGAGGTCGGGGGTGAGGGCGGTGTCGAGTTGGGCGCTCGCGACGAGGGTGAAGTTGTCGCTGTCTTCGGCGGAGATGTTGGCGACGATCTCTTGCTTGAAGGTGGAACGATCATTGAGGGCCCAGGTGAGACGTTGCGCGGCGACGACGGCGAAGTAGGAATCACTGTCTCCGGCGACTTCCTCGAAGGTGAAGGCGGGGCCGGCTTCGAGGCTGAGGGTGAGGTCGTCATTTTTGACGAGGTAGCGTCCGGCGGTGAGGGCAGGAGTGGCGCGGTAGGCGATGTCCGCGAGGTCGTCGCGAAGGAAGCCGATGCTGGCTCCGACGAAGTTGCGTTCGTCGAGGACGCGGTTGTAGCGGGCGGTGGTTCTGAGGCGGTCCTCGCTGGTGACGTCGTTATCTTCGCCAAAGGTGTAGGCGAGGTCGTAGAAGGCTTCGTTTTTCGCTTCGCGATAGGCGGAGGCGAGCTTGAGATTGTAGCGTGAGCTCTCCGAGTTGCCGCTGCTGAAGTTGATGCCGGCGGAGGCGGTGGTGGTCCAGCCGAGGGGCGCGGCTTCGGCGGGCTTAGGGGCGTTGAGGAGGGTTTCGCGGCCTTCTTCTTCGGGCTCTTCGATACCCCGGAGGGCGTAGGCAAAGCCCATGAGGAGGGTGGTGTCGTCCTTTTGTCGTCCGGCAGCGGGGGTGCTGTCGATTTGGTGACGGAGGGAGGTGCGGAGGGCCCAGTTTTCGCTCACGCGGAGGTCGAGGCCGATTTCGCCGCGGACGAGGTAATCGGAGTAGTCGCTGGCGCGGGGGCCGAAGGTGATGTTTTGCCAGAGCTTGGTGCGGTCGTTGAATTGGTGCTTGAAGTGCTGGGCAAAGCGGACGGTGGAGAAGGAATCGGAGATGCCACCTTCCTGTTGCCAGTTGTATCCGGGGCCGACCTCGAGGGAGAGGGAGGTGGCGTCGTTCTTAATGACATAGTATCCGGCGAGGGCGGCGAGGTTGTAGCGGTAGTCAACGTCGGCGATGGGA
The DNA here is from genome assembly GCA_963925135.1 of uncultured Verrucomicrobiales bacterium. Lineage (GTDB taxonomy): Bacteria > Verrucomicrobiota > Verrucomicrobiia > Verrucomicrobiales > Akkermansiaceae > SW10. Next base: position 2,534 of record CAWUTG010000008.1, read on the forward strand.
TCGGTGAGGAATTCGCCGGTGAGGCCGAGGTAGAATCGCTCGCTGAGGAGGCGATTGTATTGACCGAAGGCGCGGAAGGAATTGGTGGTCTCGATGCCATCGTTTTCAGCGCCGAAGTAGTCGATGCCGAGTTGCGCTTCGTTCTTGCCAAGCTCGTAGGTGCCGAGGAACTGGAGATGGTAGGCGAGGGAATCGGAATTGCCGCTGCTCGCGCTGAATCCAGCGGCGCCGGTGACTTCCCAGGGTTTGGGTTGCGCGGCGAGGGAGGACGAAGCGAGAGTGAGGAGGAGGGCGGGAATCGAGGAGACGGGATGTGGCATGTTTCTTAGGACTGTTCCAGAGTTGGGTAGTCGTTGTAACCTGCGGGACCGGGGGCGTAAAAGGTATTTGGGTCAGGCTCGTTGAGGGGAGCATCTTGGGCGAAGCGTTCGGGGAGATCGGGGTTGGCGAGGTAAGGGACTCCGAAGGCGACGGCGTCGACTTCGCCATCGGTGATCGCTTGGTTCGCTTCAGCGGCGGTGTAGCCCATGTTGGAAATGATGAGGCCCTCGTAGGCCGCGCGGATGGGCTTGAGGACTTCGCCTTCGAGCTCGCCGAGGACGTCGCCACGCATCACGTGGAGGTAGGCGAGATTGAGGGGATTGAGTTTTCCAGCGAGGAAAGTGTAGAGGCCGACGGGGTCGGTGTCGGAGCTGCTGTTGAAGGAGTTGAGAGGCGAGACGCGGAGGCCAACGCGATCGCTGCCCCAGACCTCGATGACGGCGTCGAGAACTTCCAGCATGAGGCGGGCGCGGTTTTCCATCGAGCCGCCGTAGGGGCCGGTGCGCTTGTTGGCTCCATCGCGGAGGAATCCATCGAGGAGGTAACCGTTGGCGCCGTGGACTTCGATGCCATCGAAGCCGGCCGCCTTGGCATTTTGCGCAGCGAGGCGGAAGCCTTCGACGATGGCGGGAAGTTCTTCGTCTTCGAGAGCGCGGGGGACGGTGTAGGGCTTTTTGCCTTCGGGGGTGTGGACTTCGTCGTTGCTGATGGCGATGGCGGAGGAGGCGACGGCTTCGCGTCCCTTGTTGAGAAGGGGGTGGCAGGCGCGGCCGCCGTGCCAGATTTGCAGGAAGATGCGGCCGCCTTTTTCGTGGACCGCGTCGGTCACTTTCTTCCAGCCAGCGACCTGAGCCTCGGAGTAAATGCCGGGCTCGGTTCCGAAGGCGGAGCGGCCTTCCATGGCCATGGTGGCTTCGGCGATGAGAAGGCCGGAGGAGGCGCGTTGAGCGTAGTGTTCCACCATGATGTCAGTGGGGACGTGGTCGGCATCCGCCCTGATACGGGTGAGGGGAGCCATGAGAATGCGGTTGGGAAGCTGGAGAGCGCCTACTTGAAGGGATTGGAAGAGAGCGGGGTGGTTCATTTGATGGGTCGGAGGCTACCATCGATTACCAAGTGGGATAGTGGAAATGGAAGAAAGCGGGATGGTGCTTGTAAAGATTTGAGAAGAAGTGGTTTTTAAGGGTTTAAATTGACGCGATTCCGCCCAATTTGTTGATGAGGGCTCACATCCCCCAATTCTGACTCGCGACCCACTTTTATGAAGCTACCATTTGTTTTTCTTCCTGTCCTTTTAGGGCCCACGATGGCCGGAGCGGCTACTTATGAATGGACTGCCGGGGGCGATGGAGCGTCGATTTTTCAGCACCGAACTGGACACTTAATGGTGATGGCTCGCCCGATGGCATGGAAGTGGCGAAAGGGACCAGCCCATCCAATGCCGGCGAGTCGGTCTCGCGGCCCAACATTATTTTCTTCTTTGTCGATGACCTGGGCTACGGAGATGTGGGGTGTTTTTGGCAGGATCAAAAAGGCGGGACCCAGAAGTTCGATACTCCGGGGATTGACCAAATGGCGGCCGAGAGCGCGAAGCTGACGCATCATTATATTTCGGCACCGGTTTGTGCGCCATCGCGAGCCTCGCTTTAAAATGCAACGGCCGGCGGTAGAATACCCTGCCTTTGACAACGACGGAGATCCAGCCACCGGAGGAATCCAGTGGACGATCGCCACGGACACGAGTGGGAACATTCGCTACGCCTCGACAGCCGACGGTCGTGGCGTGATAGATGGCTACAATCACCCTGACAACAACACCTCGTGGCCGACCTCGAGCCAGCAACACGTTGGCATGATCCGGCGCATCGATCGCTCGATTACGGACATTCTTCAGACGCTCAAGGATCTCGGGGTTGATGACAATACCCTCTGTGTTTTTTCCTCGGACAACGGTCCTCACAACGAAGGAAATAACCCACGCTACTTTGAATCATTTGCCAACATGGAAGGGATCAAGCGGGACATGTGGGAAGCGAGAATCCGGGTGCCGACGGTCGTTCGTTGGCCCGGAAAAATTGCAGGTGCGACTGACGCTCCGAACAACATTCACGAGATCGATTATCCGTCTGCGATTTGGGATTGGCTGCCAACCTTCGCCGAGATGGCTGGAATTCCTGCACCTTCCTGGTGCGATGGCGTTTCGCTCCTTCCGACGCTCACGGGGCAGGGGGTGCAACGGGATAAGGGTTATCTTTACATCGAATTCTTGAGCAGCGGGAACACACCAAATTGGACGGAGTTTTCGAATCATGGCAATGATCCCAAGGGGCAGATGCAGTGTCTCCGGATCGGAAACTTGATGGGGATCCGGACCGCGATTGCGAGCGAGGCGACCGACTTTGAAATCTACGATGTGCCGACGGATCCGGGGCAGGCGACGAATCTGGCGGCCACTCTTCCGGAGATCCAAACGCAGACGAAGGCGATCGCTTTGCGTGGGCGTCGTCCGGGGCAAGGCGCGGCGCGGCCCTACGATTCCGCGAATATTCCGGCGGTGGTGATGAACTCCGAGCCCGGGCTGAAGTATCCCGCCTACGAAGGCTTCTTCCAATGGGTGCCGGAGCTTCGGGATCTCACTCCGACAGCGAACGAAAATGTGACCGAGTTCAATGTCCTGGCGCACCGGAGTCGCGCTGAAAATCAGGGTATCCTCTACGAAGGTTTTATCGATGCTCCGACGGATGGCGCGTATTCCTTCTCGCTCACGACGGATACCGGAGCCAACTTTGCCATTCACGATGCCCATCTCATCGAGGACGACTTCACGCATGATGGCAGTGAGAGATCGGGAACGACCCAGATTATTGGCGGGATGATTCGCTACACCCCAATCTCCGGATTCGTGGGGCTCGATGAATTTATCTACGGGATCACCGATGGAGAGACTTTTTCGTTTGCGACGGTGACGGTGGACGTGATTTTTCAAGATCCCGACAAGCTGTGGATGGTCTGGAAGACGGGCCATACACCCTGACGGATCAGACCATTAACACCGGGGCGTCGGTGGTGGAGATCGGGAGAGATCGCCAGTTGCGGTATTTCAAGGGAGTGATCGATGAGGTGAGATTCTCGCTCACGCAATAATTTTTGCTTTGGAGTTCCAAGCGCTTTGGTTTGGAAATAGGGTCGGATTCATGATGAAAACGATTCTCTGCTTTGGTGATTCGAATACCTGGGGCTATGACCCGGTGGCGAGTGAGTCGTCGCCGTTTCCCATCCGACATTCGGTGGCGAAACGTTGGGCCGGAGTGTGTGCAGAGGTGCTGGAGAGTGACTACCGAATTGTTGAGGAAGGTCAGAACGGGCGGACGACCGTTCACGATGATCCCTTGATGCCTCATACCAATGGGCAGAATTATTTGCCGGCCTGTCTCGAGTCGCACAAGCCCATCGATCTTGTCGTGCTGATGCTGGGAACCAATGATTTGAAGACAAAGTTCAACTTATCGGCGGGCGAGATCGCCTCGGGTGCGGGGATTTTAGCCCGGAGTATTTTGAAGAGTGAGGCGGGTCCGGGTGGGCGTGCTCCGAAGGTTCTACTGGTGACGCCTCCGGTGATTGAGGATATGTCGGGCTTGCCAGAATTGGCAGAGAAGTTTGCGGGCGCGCGGGAGAAGTCACTGAAATTTCCGGAGGCTTATGAGGCGGTGGCGAAGGAGCTCGGGTGTCAGTTTTTGAATACGCAGCTGATTATTGAGACGAGTAAGATCGATGCGCTCCATCTCGAAGAGGGAGCGCATGAGAAGCTGGGCGAGGCGATCGCGGCGGCGGTGAAGGGCATTTAATCTTCGTCGGTCGGGTGATTTTTCAAGTCATCCGGGCCGTGAATGCCGATGAGGGGTCTCACGATGATGAGGATGAGGAAGACGAAGGAGATGTAGGGTGCGACTACGGCTACTCCCTTTGCGATGATTGTCCCTTTAATGAATCCGTATTGGTGGGCGACCAATAAGAAGAGAGCGACGACGATCCAGGACAGGAGATTCCGGATGACGAGCATAGAATTGAGATGCTTTTTGAAAAAGGTTTTTTTCGAATCAAGGTGGTTGGATATTAGGGGGGGGATATAGGGGAATGGATGCAGGACCAGTCTGCGGGGAGTGTGATTCAACATTGCTGAAAGGGCATCGGCACTTGGGGGTAGGTTTGGAATAGGGGGGGGGGCCGAATTTATTTCCAGCCGCCGCCGAGGGCTTGGATGAGCTGGACGGTGGCTTGTTGACGGGCGGCTTTTGTTTGGACGAGGGCGCGTTGCTCGGTGAGGTGTTCGCGTTGGGCGTCGATGACTTCGAAGAAGCTGATGAGTCCGGTTTCGTAGCGGAGTTTGATGAGGCGGGAGGCTTCGCCTGAGGCGGCTGCGGATTTTTCCTGGGCGGCGAGGGCCCGGTCTAGGTTGGTGATTCCGGCGAGGGCATTTTCGACATCGCGGAAGGCGTTGAGGATGCTGAGGCGATGGTTTTCGAGGGCTTCGCGGTAGGTTGCTTTGGCGAGTTCGAGGTCGCGATCTCTGCGTCCGAAGGTGGTGAGGGGGAAGGTGACGCCGGGTCCGATGGTCCAGAGTTTACTGCCTTTGTCGAAGAGGTCGGAGGTGCTGAGGGCGGCGAAGCCTCCGGTCGCGGTGAGGGAGACGCGGGGCAGGTAGTTGGCGATGGTGATGCCAATTTCTTCGGCAGCGGAAGCAAGCGTGCGCTCGGTGGCGGCGACATCGGGTCGGCGACGAAGGAGGTCGGCGGGGACTCCACTCGGAACGGAAGGCGTGCGCGGTGGAGAAGCCTTCGCGAGTTTGAAGGAGGAGGGGTTGGTGCCGGTGAGAACGGCGAGGGCGTTTTCGAGCTCGGTGCGCCGTTGGGTGAGGCGGTGGAGTTCGGCGCGGGCGGTTTCGGTCTGGCTGCGGGCGCGGGAGGAATCGATGGCGGTGGTGTCCCCGGCATCGAGGCGGGCCTGCACCAGTTTTTCGTTTTCCTCGCGAAGTTGGATGGTGTTTGAGAGAAGTTGGATTTCGGCATCGAGATGGCGAAGGGCGAGGTAGTCGCGGGTGACTTCGGCCTTGGTGGAGAGGAGGGCGGTAATGTAGTCGGCGGCGGCGGATTGAGAGAGGGATTTTTGTTGAGAGACGGTGCGGCGGACGCGGCCCCAGAAGTCGATCTCGTAGGAAAGATTGAGCGCAGAACGGTAGCGTGAGTAGGGGTCGGCGGGGAGTTCGAAGATGTCGCGGGTGCTGTCTTGTTGCCGGCTGGAGAGGACCTCGCCGGTGAGGGTGGGGATGAGGTCGGCGCGACGAAGTCCGAGGATGGCGCGGGATTGGTCGAGTCGAGCGAGGGCGGCGCGGGATTGCGGGTTGGCATTTTCGGCTTTGGCGAGAAGGGCGTCGAGAGTCGAGTCGGAGAAGGTGGACCACCAGTTGCCGGTGGGGGGGGCGGAGGTGAGGCCGGTCGCTTTGTAGGATGCGGGGGCAGCGGGGTCCTGGCGTTGGTAGGAGGGGCCGACGGTGCAGGAAGCGAGGAGGAGGCTGAGGAGGAGAGTGGATTTCACGTTGACGTGGTGGACTTTGTTGAATGCGGCTCTGCTGGACGGTTGATCATGACCGGGACGGTCATGCCACTTTTGGTTTGCTTAGCGAGAAGACGAGGGAGAGGACGGTGGGAACGAGGAATATGGTGAAGACGGTGGAGACGGCGAGGCCACCGACGACGACGGCACCGAGTCCGCGGTAGAGTTCCGAGCCGGAGCCGGGAAGGAGGACGAGTGGAAGCATGCCACCGACGGAGGTGAGGGTGGACATGAGGATGGGTCGGACGCGGGAGGTGACCGATTCGCGGATCGCTTCGTTGGCATCGCGGGTGGGGTCTTCCTTCATGAAGTTGATCGTTTGGTGAACGATGAGGATGGCGTTGTTGACGACGACTCCGGCGAGGATGACGAAGCCGAGGATGGTGAGGACGTCCATGTTCTGAACCGGCATGTAGGGATCGGCGACCGAGGATTGGTGGACGAGGTAGAGACCGAGAAGTCCGCCGACAGTGGCGAGGGGGACCGATAGAATGATGACGAGTGGGTAGGACCAACTTTGGAAGAGGACGACCATGAGGAGGTAAACCACGAAGAGGGCGAGGAAGAGCGAGCTGGTGAAGAGTCCGCCAAAGGTGCCGTCACCCAGGAGGGCTTCTTTGATCTCGGCGAGGGCGTCGGAGGAGCCGGCAATGTTGACTTGAACGCCGGGGGCGATGGCTCCGGCGGCTTGTTGGGCCTTGATGATTTTATCGACGGTGGCGATGGCGTCTTCGAGAGCCATGGTGCGGGGTGCGGTGACCTCGAGGGTGATGGCACGGAGGCGATCGACGTGGCGGATTTGTTCAGGCCCGAGGGTCTTTTCAAGGGAGGCGAGAGAGCGAAGATCGACGACGTGGCCGGCCGGGGTGGCAACGGGAGAATCGAGGAGGGCTTCGAAGGGGCGATCATCGAGAGCTCCGGCGGTGATGATTTTCATGTCCTTGAGTTCGCCGTTTTTCTCGTAGTCGCGGAAGAGGAGAATACCTTCTCCGGCGGCTTGAACGGCGAGACCGAGATCGGTGGGGGTCATGCCGAGTTCGCGAAGGCGTTCGTCATTGGGAACGATGCGGAGTTCTTCGAGGGGCTTGTTGAAATTGGGCGGTGAGGCCTGCACTCCCTGTGGGGAGAAGGTTTGCATGAAGGCCATGAGCAAGCCGGTAGCGGTGCTGGAGACGGCATCGAGATCGCTGCCTTTGATGTCGACCTTGATCGCGGAGCCGGTGGTTCCGGCGACGCGGAAGAGAGGCATTTGGAAGGCGAAGGCGATGGTGTCAGGAGCGGCGGCTCCGGAGGTGGCGGCGTTAAGAAGCGGGATGGCATCGACGACGCGCTTCTTATCTTGAGAGATGGCGACCTGGAACATGCGTCCTTCGAAAGAGACGAGGAAGTAATGCTCAAGTGGCGGAGGCATGACGGTGCCGGGTTGGCCACGGCCACGGGGAACTTCCTGGCGTTCGTCGTGCTTGGGATCGCGTTCGCTGCCGCGGTTGATTTTTTCGACTTTGAATTTGTCCTCGGTCGCTTCCCAGGCGGGGGCGACGACGGCTTCCATGCGCTTCCCGGTGTCGGAAAGGGCGTCGAGGTTGTAAGAAGGGGCGGGGAAGAGGAGTCCGAAGATGACGTTGCGGTTTCCACTGGGGAGGTAGTCGAGCGGCGGGAGGAGGGTCTTGACGCCGAAGAAGGTCATGAGGAGGAAGATGACGACGACGGAGAGGCGACGGGTGGTGCCGCCGATGAGCCAGCCGACGAAGTTTCCGATGATGGTGGGAAGGCTGACAAAGAGCTTGATGAAGGGGCGAAAGGGGATGCCGATGATGCGGAAGAATTTCCCGCTGAAGAGTTTGTCGAAGGAGCTTGTGCCGTCGGATGATGGCGCGTGAAGGAAACGGGCGGCGGCGGCGGGGATGAGGGTCAGGGAGACAATCATCGAGAGGCCAACCGAGATCATGATGGCGAGGGCGATATCGCGGAAGAGTTGGCCCGCGGTTTCCTGAATCATGAGGATGGGCGCGAAGACGATGAGGGTGGTCATGGTCGAGGCGACGACGGCGCCGGCGACTTCCTTGCTACCATCGAGGGCAGCCTGGGCGGGTTTCTTGCCGAACTCGAGGTGGCGGTAGATGTTCTCGATGACGACGATGGCATTGTCGACGACCATGCCGACGGCGAAGGCGAGTCCGGCGAGCGAGATGATGTTGATGGAGCGGCCTAGGGCAACGAGAACCACGAGCGAGGCGATGACGGAGACGGGGATGGCGAGGGCGATGATGCCGACGGTGCGCAGGGAGCGGAGGAAGAAGAGGAGGGTGAGGGTGGCAAGGATGCCGCCGACCATGATGTTGCTTTGGACGAGGGAGATGGCGTCTTCGACGTAGGTCGTGGAGTCGTAGGTTTGGACGAGTTCGAGGGTGCCGTTGAGGCCGAGGTCGCGGGCTTCCTGGGCGAGGAGGCCGTTGGGTGCGTTGAGGATTTTGATTTCCTCGCGCAGGGTTGCCATGGACTGGAGGAGGTTGGCACCGCGTTCGAGCTGGAAGTTAAAGAAGGGCATTTGGATGCCACGGGCGCGGACCCAGGAGGTGGGTTCCTTGAAGGCGGCCTGGACTGTCGCGACGTCGCCGAGGTAGATGGTGCCGTTTTCGTTGCGGCTGATGACCATGGCTTCGACGTCGGCGGGGCTGTTGAAACGGCCGGTGGCGCGGATGCGAATGTCGCGCTTTCCGTCCTCGAGTTTTCCGCCGGAGAAGTTGGCGTTGGCGCTGGTGATTGCTTGTTGGAGGGTGGCGTAGGTGATGCCGCGTTGGGCCATCGCGACGGGGTCGACGATGATGTGGAGTTCGGATTGCACCGAGCCACGAACGCCGACTTGCGAGATACCATCGATACGTTCGAAACGGGGGCGGATGCGGCGTTCCATGAGGTCGTGCAGAGTCTCGGCAGGGAAATCGGGGTCACTGGAGGCGAGGCCGACCCAGGCGATGTAATCGACGGATTCGATGTCGACGGGTTCGACCTTGGGTTGGAGGACGCCGTTGGGGTAGCCGGGGACTTCGTCGAGTTTTTGAAGGACGGCGGAGGTGGCTTTTTCGATGTCGGTTCCGGTTTCGAACTCCATGCGGATGGAGCCCTGGCCGTTGGCACTGGTTGAGGTGAGGGAGATGAGTCCGGTGACTTCGCCGAGGACTTTTTCCTGTTCTTCGATGATGTCGGATTCGATTTCTTCGGACGAGGCGGATTCCCAGTTGGTGGTGACCGAGACGACGACCGAGGAGATCTCGGGGGTCATTCGAATAGGGACCACGGTGACCGCGATGATGCCCGCGAAGACGGCGAGGAGAGTGGCAACGGCAACCGTGATGGGTTGCGAAATCGCGGAGGCGATGAGCCCGGCGGGCTTCTTTGGAGTGTCAGATTTCAAGGCTTTGATTCCTATGGGTTGCGCTCACCGATGATGAGGGGTTGGAAAGGGAAGAGGCGTTCGTTGCCCTCGACGATGACCTGGTCGCCGGCTTTGAGGCCTTCGGCATTCAGGTAAACGAGTTCGTTATCCTGGAAGAGGACTTCGACCGGGATTCTTTTGGCGACAGGAAGTCCGCCTTCCTGCGGGGTGGGGACAAAGATGCCGGGTCCGGCGTAGCCTTGGACGACGGCGTTGACGGGGACGGCGAGGCGATCGGTGTTTTTCGAGACGGGGATCTCGGCAGTGACGGAAAGGCCGGAGACGAGGATGTTGTCAGGATTAGGGAGGGTGGCGATCATCTGAAGGGTGCGCGTTTCGGTGCCTGCTTCCGGGACGAGGGTGAGGGTGGTCGACTCGATTGTTTGTCCGGTCGAGGTGATGGTCACGGGGACTTTTTGGCCGCGGGTGGAATTCGAGAATCGTTCGGGAACCTGAAGCCAGGCCTCGATGTCGCCGGAGGAAACGAGGGTGACGATGGAGGCTCCGGGCTCGGCCCACTCGCCAAGTTCGATGTGGCGGGAGACGACGGTTCCGGCAAAGGGGGCGCGGATTTCGAGATCCTGGAGGCGGACCGAGAGAAGTTCGAGGCGGGATTGCGCGGCCTTGAGGGAGTCCTGGGTGGCAGCGTACACGGAATTGTCGACGTTGCTGGCGCTGCGGGCGTCGAGGACTTCGGATTCAGAGATCGCTTTGCTGGCGAAGAGCTTTTCCTTCATTTCGAGGTCGATGGAGCTTCGTTTGACGCGTGATTTCTTTTGATGAACGAGGGCTTCGGCGACCGTGATTTCGGCGCGGGCCTCGGAGAGTTGGGCTTCGATCCGGCGCGAGTCGATGCGGGCGATGACGGCGTCTTTTTCGACGGTGTCGCCTTCATCGACCGTGATTTCGAGAATGGCACCGGCTTCGCGGGCGGCGATTTCGGAGCGGGATTTCGCTTTGAGGGTTCCGATGACACGATGGGTTTGGGCCGAGGTGATGCTTTGAATGGGGGCGAGAATGACGTTGGCGGGAGGGGGTCCACCCGGTGCTTCATTGTCTCCGCCACTTTCGGCAGGTTTGGCGCTGGCGAGGGCCGAGATGCCCCACCAGGCAGTGGCGATGACTGCGGCTGCGAGCGCGAGGAAGGCAAGGGGAGGAAGGCGGTTCGAGGAATTGGAAGACATTTTACTAAACGGTCAAAGTTGAAGAGGAAGAAAGGGTGGTCCCGATGAGGCGGCCTACGCTGACGGGAAGGCGGCGGATGGGGTCGACAGAGTTTGAGATGCGAGCCTGGGTCAACGCTCCCTCGACGAGAGTGAGAACATCGCGGGCGACTTCGTCGGCATCATCGAGTTCGAGGAGGTTCTCGGCGATGGCATCGCGGAGGGTTGTGGTGAGGTAGCGTCGGTAGCGTCGGAGAATTTCGGTGACTTTTCCGGCAACGGCAGGTTCGAGGGTCGAAATTTCGGAGCCGACATTGAAGAGTGGGCAGCCGTGAACTCTTCCATGAACCCTTTGACACTCAATTGTTTTCTCCAATCCGCCTGCGAGCCAAGTGGAAATCCGGTCGAGGGGGCATTCGCTGGAGGAGAAGGCGGCGTCCATCCAGGGGCGCGAGTGCGTTTCCCAAAAGTATTCGAAGGCCTCGAGCGCGAGGGAGGCCTTGTCGGGATAGGCGTGGTAAAAGGAGCCCTTTTTGACTCCGGCCCGTTCGCAGATGGCATCGATGGTGACGCGACCGTAACTGTTTTGCCACATGAGGTCGCAAAGCGCGGCCTGGAGTTTCGCTGGTGTCTCTGACGTTCTGCCCACGTTGGATAGGTAATTGACCAAATGGTCAAGTAAAGTGATTTTTGCTCACTTTTTTGATGAACGGGTCTTATGGCATCTGAAGGATCTCGAAGCCGCCAATGTTTGCGTCGGATTTGTTGTTCGCGGTTTGGAGGACTCCGATGACGGTTCCGAGTCGTTGGCTGAAGACGGGGGAGCCGCTCATGCCGTTTGCGGGGAAGGTCTTGGTTGTCCGGAGATAGTAGTGGTGGTCGTTGCCTGCGGGCATCCGAACGACGGTGCCCCGGATGATCTGACCGCGATTTAGAATGGCGACCTCATCGCCCTTGTTGACATTGGGATCAGGCGAGTAGGGAAGGGCGTCGGTCCGGTCGATGGTATCGGATTTGAAGGTGAGGACGCGGAGATCCTTTTGGTGGTGGATTTGTTTTCCGATGGCCGCGGTGTCGGAGGAGTTGTTGCGGGTGAGGACCGTTCCTTTGGCGTTGCCGCCTTGGTGAATGGAGCTGGCGAGGTAGAGGTCTCCATCGTGATCGAAGTGGAAGAAGGTACCGTTGAGTCCTTCACGGTGGAGGGTTTGATAGATTGGGATTTCAGTCACCGGAGGTTTGGGCTCGGAGCAGGAGGTGAGGATGAAGAATGGGAGCAAGAGGGCTTTCATGAGGCGTTCCGGGGAACTTTATCGAATCGGGGTGGAGATGGGAGGGCGAAAAGGGATGGGAATGTTTCGGAGAAATTATCTGACAGATCGTCTTGCACTTTATTTTCTGTAAGACAGCATGGAGGGAAAGGTTTTTCAGGCGTTAACAACAGGGTCACCTTTACCGTGACGACCGGGGATCCGACTGCCCAGGGGAGGGGAAATGTGGGTCAGGGAGACGTTGGGTTGGTGGCTACCCAGTGGGGAGCGGTGAGCGCGGTGCCCAATTCGATCATCCTGCCGGCAGCTGCCAAGCCAGGGATCTCGACGTTTACGATTTCGATGATGGTCTATATTCCTGCCTCAACGACCTTTGCGGTTGGAGGTGCAGGAGCTGACCGGATGGGCCTGGTGGTCCGATGGAACGGTCTGCAGACGAGTGCGAATTCGATCTACGTCAACTACGACCCGATCCCCGTGGGTACCTGGACTCCCATTACCTTAACGGGGACGATTCCGGCTCTTGCCGGGAGTGGGAACGCGGTGACCACGGCCCTGCCGCTCATTTCGTGGAATGACCGCGAGGACAATGCGGCTGCGGGAATTGCGGCTTACCTCGATGATGACACTTTTGAAGTGTCGGTTTCCGAGGACGGTCCCAATCTTCCCCTTGCGACGGATGTCGGGTTTGGCGATGTGGCGCAGAATGGCGGCCCCAAGGTGAAGACCATCGTCCTGGCCGACTCGGGAACGAATGAAGATTTGGTCATTTCAGGTGCGACAGTTTCCGGTCTCAATGCAGGATTCTTTTCCCTCGGAACGATCCCCTTCCCGCTAACTCTCGCGCCTGCCGAGACCCTGGAGGTGCACGTTACCCTGAACCCGGGGGCCGAGCTTGGGCTGCTGTTGGCTTTGATTGAATTTGCCGGTAACGACGAATCCTCACCCACCTTGACGACCAACTTGTCAGGGAACTCGGTGGTTCCGTTTGAAGGGAAGGAATTCATCGTCAACGGTGATTTTGAGACGGGTGACCTGACGGGGTGGCGTGATAATGCCCGGATTGACGCCACGACTGATCAGGCCCGCAGTGGCACGACTTCCGCCGTCTTTAGCCTTCCCGGTGCGAACCAGTGGAATGAAGCCCGCGTCGAGCATCTTGAATCCAATCCAGTCGACAGTATTCCTATTACTCCTGAGATGTATGGGAAAGAGTATTTCTACAGTGCCTGGTTTCGTCGTCCATTAACCGGTGGCATGGCCGATCATGATTCCTGCCAGACCATCCTGCGTTGGAATAGTCTCAATCCGGGCAACCACACCGTAGGTAGATTTGCCGTGGGAACAGCGCCCACTGATGTCTGGATGCGGGTCACGGGATCCGGTGTGATTCCTGAAATCGACAGTGATGGACTGCCGGTGACTCACTTGACGATTCTGTGGAGCTTTCAGGATGTGGGTTCGGATTCGATTGGTGGTGAACTCATGTATTTGGATGATGTGAGTTTCAAAATCGATGTCCCGCCAGCTCCTGCCGGAGGCCCGGTCATCACCAGTATCGGACACGATCAGGTGAGCAAATCGGTGACAATCAATTATGAGGGAGCTGCGAATGTGAACTACGCGATTGATCGAAGCACCGGTCTGGATGTGCTCGGTGAGCCAGATGGCTGGATGGAGATTAGTGACTCGGAAATGGAAGACGCTACGGGTCGCACCTATGTGGACACGGGTGCTTTGAACTTGAGTGATCGCTTCTTCTACCGGGTTGCGGACTAAGCGAAACGGTTGTTTCCCAAACTTTCAACGTCCGAGGCTTTCCAGTCACGGGCGTTTTTTTGTGACCTGGGCGGGGAATTTGAGACAAAAAAATGCCACCAAATGAATGGTGGCATGAGGTGACGGATTTCTCCGCGTTGCTTTGAGATTGGTTACTTGCGGCGACGGACCAGAAGGGCCGCACCGGAAAGAAGGGCAAGAAGCGAGGTGGACGGCTCGGGAACGGGTGTCGTGATGACTTGGAAGCCGTTGATGGGTCCACGACCAAAGTCTTCACCAACCGGGTCGCCATTACCTGCGCCGCGAATGCGGATGTTCTTGGCGGTGATGTTTTGGAAGACAATGTAATTTCCTTCGGCGACATCGACGTTGCCGGGAGTTCCGGTTTGGCCGTATGTTCCAGCTGAGAGGAAGGTTCCTGCGTATTCGTTCGCTGAAATACCAACTTGGTCCGTGATGGGAGTGCCTGCGAGGAGTGGGTCGGTCCACTCTTCAAGCCAATAGCGACCGGTTGCTCCATCGGCAACATCGCCGTGGAAATAGACCACGATGTCGGCGCTGCCTACCAGGTTGCCCAGGCTGATGTTGATGTATGGCTGGTCGTCGTTTCCATCGTCGAGATAGCCGTTCATCAAGGTGTCGTTAGAAGTGGCATTGCCAACTCCCGAGCGCCAGGTGTTAGCAGAGTCGTAGTGGACGGGATCGTTGTTAGTGGTATTGTAGTTGATCGTCTGGAGATCGCTTGCTGGCGATCCATCGCCGGTGACGACATTTGCGAGAGCAACGTCGTTCCCTGCGCTACCCGACCAGTCGGTGGTGAGAAAATTCCAGTTTTCCTGGGCGTATCCCGGGGCCCCGGCGGAAGCAGCTCCCCAAGCGGTGTCGGCGGAGTCGATGAACTTGACGCCGATCGAGGCAGCGTTGGCCACGATCGATGTTGTCAATAGGGTGAGTGTTACGTTTTTCATGTAATTTCGGTAATCTGGGGGAAACGCTTAGTATCAAATGAAACGATGATGGGCAAGTTTGAAAGTGAGCGACAATTAGCAATATGGGGGGAATGTTAGCTCTTGAGATTTGCGATTTCTCCGGTGCTGTCGGCGAAGCGTTTCATGTCTGAGCCCATCATGCGGGCCTGGGTGAGCCAGAGGTTGGCGAGGGGGGTGCCTTCGGCCATGTTGAGGTGTTGGCCACGGGTGGTGTTCTTGCCTCCACCGGCGACGATGATGGGGAGGTCGTTGTATTGGTGGGTGGAGCCATCGCCGAGGCCGGAGCCGTAGGTGAAGAGGGTGTTGTCTAACAGAGTGGAGCCATCTGCTTCTTGAATGCCTCTCATTTTCTCAGCAAGATAGGCGTATTGCTCCATGTGGAAGAGGTCGACCTTGAGGAGGTCGTCGATCATCTTCGTTTGGTTGTGCGACATCTGGTGATGACTGCGCGGTTTGTCGAAGAGGCCCTCGAATTGGTAGGGCGTGTCCCAGCGTTCGGGACCGACCATGAAGGTGGTGACGTTGGTAAGACCTGTTTGCAGGGCGACGACCATGAGATCGCCCATGAGGCGGATGTATTCGCCCCGGGGGAGGTAGGCTTCGGGCGGTTCGTCCATCGTGACTTTTTGGAGTTCGCCTTTCATTTGTTCAAGCCGCTCCATTTGTGTTTCGATGGCGCGAATGGAGTCGAAGTATTCCGCAAATTTCTGACCATCGGTATAGCCAAGGTCGTTCTTGAGTGAGCGGGCATCTTCGAGGACGAGGTCGGTGACGTCGCGAAAGCTATCTGCTTCCCGGGTGGAAAAGAGGCGGCGGTACATCTTGCGGGGATCCCTAATGGAAGGGGCAAGGTGGCCGGTGCCATACCAGGAGATGTTGTCGAAGTAGATCGATTCCTTGTTGTCCTTGTGGCTGTTGCAGCTGAACTCGAGGGTGGAGAAGGGCGTGGTCTGGCCAACGACATCGGCCACGAGATGGTCAAGGGTTCGGTTGAGGGGCCAGGCGGTGCCTTTGATGGTGTAGGGTGGGGCGCTGCTGAGGTAGCAGGAGGCGCATTGGGCGTGGACGTCGGTGCCTTGCTGGAAGGTTCGGTCCATGCCGGTGATGAGGTTGATCTCGTCCTTGAGGGAGGCGAGGGGCTGCATCGTTGGGGTGAGAGTGTCCAAGGGTTTGACCCAATGGTTGGGGTCTTGTTTCGCGAGGGATTTCCTGACGTTGCCGAGATTTCCCTTTGGAATAATGGAGTTTTGTTCACCGGGGAAAAAGCCGCGTCGGACCACTCCGATGGGGACGTAGAAGTGGGCCATTCGTTGCGCGATGGCGGGGGACGACGATGAGGAGGCGATGCTTTCGAGCCAAGGGAGGGCAAGAGCGGCGCCGCCGAGGCCCCGTAAGAAGTCGCGTCTTGTTGTTCTTCTCATTGGTCTATTTCGAGGATGGTTTTGATTTTGGGCTGTGTTTGCTCAGGAAGGGGTCACTGAGGACGATCGCTTTGAGCATGCTTTGAATCCGGTCGCCTTCTTCGGCGGTTGCTTTGACGATCTGCTCGAGCGCGATCTGGTCGGCCGCGCCGAGTTCGCGGGCGAGGGCGAAGGAGAGGAGGTGTCCGGCGAGGCCTTTGGCGAAGCGGTCTTTTTCGGCGAGGATGGCGTCTTTAAATGCGATGACGTTGCCGAACTGGTGCTTGCGAAAGAGGGTGCCTTCCATGTCCACTTCACGCCCGTTTTCATAATTTTCCCGCCACTTGCCGATGGCGTTGTAGTTTTCGAGGGCGAAGCCGAGGGGGTCGATTTGCTCATGGCAGCCCCGGCAGTCTGCGCGTTCGCGATGCATCGCGAGTCGTTCCCGCAGGGTGAGGTGTTCTTCTTCCGCGGAAGGTTTTTCGCCGAGGGCGGGAACGTCGGCGGGCGGAGGTTCGGGTGGGTTGTTGAAAATGACTCCGGCCAGCCAGGCGCCCCGGGTGATGGGTTGGGTGCGCTCGGGGCCGGAGGTCATCGTCATGATGGCGGCATTGGTGATAACTCCGCCGGTGCGGCGGTCGGTGATGGGAACGCGGTGGAAACTCATTATTTCCACTTCACCCTTTCGTTTCTGATCGGGATTGCCGAGTGATCCGTAGGCCTCCTCGAGATGTCCCGAGCGATAGGTGAAGTCAGAATCGATGAACTGGGTGATGGGTTGGTTTTCGATGAGGATGGTCTCGAAGAGAAGCAAGGGCTCCATCATCATGTGCATGCTGTCACGATATTGGGAGAAGTAGAATTCCGGGAATTTTTCGAGGTCGGGAACCGAGGAGACAAGCCGGTCGAGTTGCAACCACTGGGCGGGGAAACTGTCACAAAAGCGCTTTACCTTGGGATCCTTCAACATGCGGTCGAGTTGCCCGCCGAGGACTTCTTTTTTTAGGAGTTCGCCTGAACCGGCCAAGTCTAACAGTATTTGATCAGGGAGACTTCCCCAGAGAAAAAAGGAAAGGTGGGAGGCGAGTTCGTAACCGTCCAGTTTTCCCTCACTGTCGCTGGAGCGGTTGTAGAGGTAGAGAAAGCGGGGCGAGGAGATGACGGCGGCGCTTACCGACTTCATGGCTTCGGTGAAGTCGGCGCCCTGGTCGAGCTGGCCCATGACGAAGCGGGTGTAGCGGTCCAGGATCTTGATTTCGACGGGAGCCCGGAAGGCTTTGGTGAGGAGTTCCTGCAGGCGGGATCTTACTGCCGCTTCGGCGGCCTTTTCGCGCGGATCGAGGACGAAGAGTTTCTTCCAGACTCCGACCTGTTTTGGTCCGAAGTTGGGGCTGTTGAGGATGGATTGGCCCAGTTGCAGGAAGGACTGCATGAGGAGGGGGGACATCGAGAGGTGGTCGGCCTGGTTGTCGTAGCCATGCTCGGCGCGGAGGTCCTGGGGGAAGGCGGCGACGCCGGCGAGCCGGGATTCGATCATCTGGGATTTGCCGAGGGGGCGGTTGCCGACGGTGACGACGTCCGCCATTTTTCCGCTTGCGGGTTGGAAGTATCCCCGGTGGTCGCGGACCATTTTTTCGGGCAGGGTGAAGACTTCGCAGTTGAGTTGGAAGAGATCGGTGACCGCGTTGTGGTATTGGAAGCGGTTCATCCGCCGGATGGGAGTGGGCGGGTAGGCGTTGTTGGCCGCCACTGATTCGTGAAGCATCCCTTTTAGGTCAGCCAGGAGTTGGGCGCGGGCTTCGGGTTCCAGCTGGGGCTCGTCCTCCGGTGGCATTTCTTCGAAGTCGATGGCGTCGACGATTTTGCCAAGGAGTTCGGGGTGGCTCTTGAGTTGATCGAGGTTTTGAATCTCGAACAGATTCGTCTTTCCTTTGATCTTTTCTTCGTTGCCGTGGCATTGGATGCAGTGGGATTGGAAGACGTTCAGGACATCGCCACGAAGCCCCGGAAGAATTCCGAGACTGAGAACGAGGGCGAACCACTTTGAAGACATAGAGACGATCCTAAGCCCTTTTCAACGTTTCGGCACGACGGAATCTTACGATGAACGGCCCCTCAGGTATTTGATGTGGGAGTGGAACTCGCCCTTTTTAGACTTCATCCATGAAGCCTGTTGAATCTTGCTGAGGTCGAATTTCCAACCGGGCTGGGTGTCGACGAGGAGGACGACGGTATTGAGGATGAGGCAGGCTTCGATGTAGTCATGGGTTTCATTGAGGGCCTGGACCAGGGTGGGCATGGGGTCGGCGGCGCGGGTGAGGCCGAGGAATTCAGCAGCGCGAACGCGGACGAGGCGGTCGGGATCGGAAGCGGCGAGGGCTTTGGCCTTGTCGGAGAAGGAAGCGGCTTTGGAGCCGAAGGCGCTGCAATTGATGAGGCCCCAATATCGCTCGATGGCACTTTGGGAGTTGAGGGCTTTGGCGATGCCTTCCTGGGCTCCTTCAAAGGGGAGGAGTTGGAGGTCGGCGAGGTCGATGAGCTTGCTGATTTCGTCTTTGTGCGCCTTCGCGAACTTGTTGCCGTTGCCTTGGCTTTCTTTGAGGAATTGGGGCTCGGGGAAGAAGCTGGTGTCGGGGAGGGATTTGAGGCGTTGCTGCATTTCGCGGCGCAGGGTGGCGAGGGTTTCGGCGTAAGCGGGATCGGCGGCGAGGTTGTTGATCTCGTGCGGATCGTTTTCGAGGTCGAAGAGCATTTCGGCGGGGCGGGGGCGGTAGAAGGCCTGTTGTTCGGTGTTGAGTTTTCCGGATTTGGCGAGGTCGCGCCATTCGGCGAAGGCGGGTTGGAGGTAGCGGTATTCGTTGTTGAGTCCGTCGAAGTTGAAGGGTTGGTAGCTTCGCCAATAGGTGAATTTCCCTTTGCGGAGGAATCGGACCTGGTCGTATTTTTCATCGAAGCGGTCGGCGTGTCCGAAGGCGGTGTCGCGCGAGTTCAGTTCATCAAGAGAAACGCCTTCGCCGAGGAAGGGTGAGCCGTCAATTTGCTTGGGGATTTTGATTCCGGCGAGGTTGAGGACGGTTGCGGAGAGGTCGACGAACTCGACCATGCCCTTGATCCGGGTGCCGGGCTTGGCGGGGGCGAGGTGTTGCCAGTTTTTGGGAACGTAAACGACCATGGCAACTTGAAGGCCATCGTTGTGGGCGTAGCCCTTGCTGCCGGGGAGGACGCCGCCGTGGTCGCCGTAGTGGAAGATGAAGGTGTCATCGAGGAGGCCGTCGGCTTCGAGTTGTGCGATGATCTTACCGATCTCGGCGTCGGCTAAAGTTTGGCGGGTGAGGTATTCGGCATACTTTTGCCGCATCAGGGGGGTGTCGGGGTGGTAGGGGAAGAGGGCGACGTTTTCGGGGGAGACGATGGGTTCGACGCCTTTGGGGAGGCTTTTGAAGAGTTGCCCTTCGTGGGTGATGTGGAAGTTCTGGACGTGGAAGAAGGGTTGTCCTTCAGCGCGGTTGCGGTAGGTGGCTTTTTTGGAGGATTCATCCCAGACGCCTTTCTCGTCGCTGGCGATGAAGTTGTAGTCCTGCTTGTAGTTGTTGGTGGTGTAGTAGCCGGCCTCGCGAAGGTAGGCGGGGAACATTTTCTGGCCGGCGGGCATGGCAACGGGGATGGCCTTGCGGTGGTATTGGGATCCGATGCGGGGCGCATACATGCCGGAGATGATGGTGCTGCGGGCCACGGAGCAGACGGCGCCGCAGGAATAGGCGTTTTCGAAAACGAGTCCGCCTTTGGCGAGGCGTTCGATGTTGGGCATGGGGGCTCCGTGCTTTTCGTTGTAGAGACGATACCAGCAGGAGGAGTTATCCTCGGTGGTGAGCCAGACAATGTTGGGCTTGTCCTGGGCGGCGAAAGTTGGAGAGCCCAGGGTGAGGATCCAGAAGAGGAGAAGCATGATGGCTTTTTTCATGGGGCGCAGCCTGACGGGATTAAGATGGGATTTCAACCCGCGAGAATCGGGAGGGGGTGTGGGAAGATGAGGTTGACCGTGTGGAGGGCGAACGTTTAGCGTGTGGCCGATGAAACGATCACCCATTCTATCTTCCGCTGCTTTTTTAGTTCTTGCTGTCAGTCCTGCGGCCTTTGGCCAGGAGGACATGAGCAAGCCGGTCATTACCAAAGAGATCAAGAAGGAGAACGGGATGGATGTTCCCTACATGTATATCGACGGAATCAAGGTTCATGAGGAGGATCAGAACAAGCAGCCACTTCCTGCTGTCGTGACTCCGGGTGCTGAGCCGGGTGCTCCGCCATCGGATGCGGTGGTTTTATTCGATGGAACAGAGAAGGCTTTTAAAGAGAACTGGACCGACACCAAGGGCGGTGCGAGTAGGTGGAATGTTGTGGATGGTGCTCTCGAATCCGTGCGGAGCGCGGGCTACATTCAATCGAAAGCGGAGTTTGGCTCCTGCCAGCTGCACATTGAGTGGGCCTCGCCCAGCAAGGTGCAGGGAAGCGGCCAAGGCCGTGGCAACAGCGGGGTGTTCTTGATGGGGCAATACGAGGTGCAGGTGCTGGATAGCCATGAGAACACGACCTATGCGGATGGACAGGCGAGTGCGCTCTATGGCCGTTCGAAGCCTTTGGTCAATGCGTCCCGCAAGGCCGGCGAGTGGCAAACCTACGACATTATTTTTCATCGCCCGCAGTTTGATCAGGACGGGAAGGTGACCAAGAGAGCGACCTTCACGGTGCTTCACAATGGAGTGCTGGTGCAGGATCATGTAATCCTGAGTGGCGGAACCGTTTGGGACGGACCGCATTCCGCATCAGAATACAAGGCTCACGCCGACAAGGGGCCGATTGCGATGCAGGACCATGGAAATCCCGTTCGTTTTCGCAATGTTTGGGTTCGTGAGTTGAAGGACTGAAGACCCTGATTTTGGTTTTAAGGAAAGCTCCGTTTCCCGTGAGGGGACGGAGCTTTTTCGTTCGAAAGACATTGTGGGGTTTCCGTGCTTGCGGTGGTCGCGCTGGATCAGCATCTTGGTCTGTTCACCCTTGCGACTATTCCTGATGAGTTTCCCCAGCCGATTACCTCTCTATTTTTGTATTCTTTTCCTCTGCTCGCCTTGGGTTTTTTCCGCTCCTGTCATCACTGAGTTTCAGGCTGATAATTCCGCGACCTTGAGTGACGAGGATGGCGACTTCAATGATTGGATTGAGGTCTTCAATCCCGACGGTGCGGACTTTGATCTGAGCGGGTGTTATTTGACAGACGATGAATTGTTGCTGACCAAGTGGCAGTTTCCAGCCGGAACAAATTTGGGGGCTTCGAAATTTCTGGTGGTGTTTGCTTCGGATAAGGACCGGACGGTTGCCGGATCGCAGTTGCATACGAATTTTAAGATCACGGCGGGAGGTGAGTATCTCGCGCTGGTGGCGGCAGACGGGATGACGATTCTCCACGAGTACGTGGCTCCTTATCCGATTCAGTTTGAAGACGCTTCCTACGGTCTTCAGCAACTGGGAAGCACGACTGAGGAAACCTTAATTGAGGTGGCGGCAAATTGTACGGTCCTGGTGCCAACGAATGGAACCTTGGGAGCAACCTGGACGGCGAATGGTTTCGATGACAGTTCGTGGACGAGTGGCGCCACCGGAGTGGGGTATGAGCGGAGCAGTGGTTACGATAGCTATTTTAACATCGATGTGGAGAGCGAGATGTATGGCCAGCGGACGAGCGTGTATTTGAGAGTGCCGTTTACGGTGGGGAATGTCGGGGAGATTTCAGATCTCGAGATGCAGTTGCAGTATGATGATGGTTTTGTGGCGTATTTGAATGGCGTGGAAGTTGGCCGTGACCGTGCGACGGGATCGGTGACCTGGGCGTCAACTGCGTCGAATGATCACACCGACTCGCTGGCCTCGCAGTTTACGCCCTTTGATTTAGGTGCCTACACCAACTTATTAGTGGAGGGCACGAATGTCTTGGCTATTCATGGACTCAATACAAATACCACGAGTTCGGATCTGTTGTTCCGACCCAGATTGATTGGGACGAGGCTTTCGAATCCTTCACTTGGGGGACCAGGATATTTTCTGACTCCGACTCCCGGGGCGGTGAATGGTGCTGACCAGGGACTTCCCTCCAGTGAGGTGACGATTTCCGTTCCGAGCACGACCTTTACCAGCAGTTTTCAAGTTGCCCTGAGTGGAGCGCAAGCGGGGCAAAGTATTCGCTATACCCTGGATGGTTCTGAGCCTTCCACAAGTTCATCGCTTTATTCCGGAGCGCTGACGATTTCTCAAAGTTCCCAGTTGCGAGCACGTGTCGTCGGGGCGGGGAATGCCCTGGGGCCGGTGGCGATGGCGAGCTACTTATCCATGAGTAGCGACGTCTCGGGCTTCAGTTCCAATTTGCCGATTGTGATTTTGGAGAATTGGAATGGAGGAAAGCCGAACGGGGATACCGATGGTTTTTGGGCCATCATCGAGCCGGATGCGGCGGGTGATCAACGGAGTCATATGAGCGGCCCCATGGCAATTTCGACCCGTTGCAATATGAAGGTGAGAGGGTCTTCTTCGGCGGGGTTTCCGAAATATTCTCTTTCGTTGGAGTCACAGGATGAAGGGAAGAATGATCAGTCGATCTCGCCCTTGGGAATGCCCGCGGAATCCGACTGGGTTCTGAGTGGCCGCTATTCCTTTGACCGGGCCTTGATGAGAAACCCGTTGATTTACCAACTCAGTAACGAGACGGGTGAATATGCGGTGCGGACGCGATTTGTGGAGGTGTTTTTGAATACCGGGGGCGGAGGTCTATCCTATGGGAACAGTTACTTCGGTGTCTATGCCTTGATGGAAAAAATCAAGCGGGATGATGACCGGATGGACGTGAAGAAAATCAGTCCGAGTGATGTCACGGAGCCTGGTGTCACCGGTGGATATCTTTGGAAGAAGGATCGGCTGGATCCGGGTGATAGTGGTTTCTCGGTGAATTCAATGGGAACATTCGGCTGGGTTTATCCGAAGGAAGAAGATGTCGTTTCCGGGCAAAGGAATTGGTTGACCAACCACCTCAATGAGTTTGATGCCGCGCTCTACAACTCAGGATGGACGAACCCGACGACGGGCAAACACTTTACAGAATACATCGATAATTTTTCGTGGCTACGGCATCATTGGCTCAATACGCTGGCGATGAATGTCGATGGGTTTCGCCTCAGTGGATATTACTATAAGCATCACGACGAGACGAATGGAGGGAAGGTTGGTGCGGGGCCGATTTGGGATTTTGATCGTACGATGGGTTCGACGGATTCACGGAGTAGTAATCCATCGGCCTGGGATGGCACCGGTGACTCAAGTCAAACCTATGGTGACTCGCGCTTTCCGTGGTGGGGGCGTGCCCTGGAAAATCCGGACTTCAGGCAGGAGCACACCGACCTGTGGCAGAAACTTCGGGAGACGACGTTTTCGACGACCAACATTCATGCCATCATTGATGGCTTTGCCGGGGAGCTGAATGATCAGGATCCGGCTGGATCGAATCCCGGATTGGGAACCTCTCCCCAGGATCGCAATTTTGATAAATGGTCTGCGGTGAGCCCATCGGGTGGCTACGTCAACCAGGTGAACGTTCTTAAGAATTGGTTGGCGACGCGGGCCACTTGGATCGATGGGCAATATACCGGACGGCCTTCGTTTTTGCTGTCCCCGGGTCAGGTTTCGGCAGGGACGAATGTTGGGTTCACCGGAGGCGGTGGGACCATCTATTATACGAGAGATGGCAGCGACCCACGGCTTTCCGGTGGTGGAGTATCGCCGCAGGCAACGACGGGTTCACTGGTGGGCGTAAATTCAACCACGATTATCCGGGCGCGTGCCCGAAGTGGCTCGGGGCTGACTTCCTGGTCGGGAGAAATCCAGGGAACCTATCTGGTGGGCGCACTGGCGAATGCTACCAATTTGGTGATCAGCGAAATCCAGTATGCTCCGGCAGCCCCGAATCCCGCCGAGGCGGCCGTTTCGGTGGACCCATCTGATTACGAATGGATCGAGCTCACCAACATTGGCTCGGAGGTGGTTGATCTTACCGATGTTCATTTTGAAGCCGGGATTGAATTCACCTTTACGGAATCCTCGATCACAACCATTGCCCCTGGTGCGAGGGTGCTGATCGTGCGGAATCAAGCCGCGTTTGTGGCGCGTTATGGATCATCGATGAATACCAATATTGCCGGTGAGTTTACTCCGTCGCGCCTTGATAACGCGGGGGAAAGAATTCATCTGGTCGATGCTCTAGGGATCACCATTCAGGACTTCACGTATAGCGATCAACTCCCCTGGCCAACCGAGTCCGGATTCACCGGATATAGCCTCGTGCTGGTGCCCGATGGAACCAGCGTGCCGGATCATGGTGCCGCTGGAAACTGGCGTAGCAGTACCTTGAGTGGAGGAAATCCTGCCACTACCGACCGGGTTATTTTGGTTGGGGATCCATTGGCTGATGATGACGGAGACCAGCTGAGCAAGCTCATGGAGCACGCACTTGGCACGAGTGATTTGAACAGTGGAGAAGGATCATCGGTGATCGATGTCGCCATCGAATCCCTCACGGTTAATGATCTCGAGGGAACTTATGTCACGATGACTTTCCAACGGGCCCTTGCTGCCGATGATGTCACTGTTCGGGTGGAATCTGGGACTGATCTCAGGGGGTGGAGCTTCGGTGAGAGTCATTCCGTTCTGGTCTCGCAAATCAATCACGGGAATGGATTGTCGACGGTGAAATATCGATCGGCACTTCCGTATGATCCCGATAATGTTCCGACTTGGTTTTTCCGCTTGTCTGCAGAATCGCAGTAGTTTGCGTGATCACTCCTTGACCGGGGAGGTTCCGTGCCAAAGGCTTAGGATCATGATTCAGCCATTCCTTTGCTCTTTCGGTATCTTGGCACTGTCGTTTGTTTCCGTCGTTCGGGGAGAATCACCGATCAAGGTGTTCCTCCTCGCTGGTCAATCCAATATGGAAGGTCAAGGCGTGGTCTCGATGGACCATGCCGACCACTACAATGGCGGGAAGGGGAACCTGGTGTGGTCGATGAAAAATTCCGTGAGCGCCGGGAAGATGAAGCATCTTCAGACCCGGGATGGCGAGTGGGTTGTCCGTGATGATGTGGCGATCTCTTTCAAGGCCAAGGGGGAGGTCCGCAAGGGTGGCTTGACGGTGGGCTACACGGGATATGGCGGAAGCACTCATATCGGGCCGGAGCTGCAGTTTGGTCACGTTGTGGGCGATCATTTTAAAGAGCCCGTTCTTTTGATCAAGACGGCCTGGGGAGGGAAGAGCCTCTATGTTGATTTCAGGCCGCCAAGTTCGGGCGGCGAGGTGGGTCCTTACTACAAGCAGATGATCGAAGAGATTCGCGCAGCTTTGAAGAAGCTCGATGGCAGGAAATACGAACTGTCGGGGTTCATCTGGATGCAGGGTTGGAATGACATGTGCACCAAGCCGGCGATCCCGGAGTATGCGGAGAATCTCGTCAATCTGGTCAAAGATGTCCGCAAGGAATTTCAGTCACCGAATCTTCCGGTGGTGGTGGGCGAATTGGGGAATGGTGGCCCGGCTCCGGAAGGCAGTGCGATGGAGGCGTTTCGGATTGCGCAAGAAGAGGGGACGAAACGGATTAAGAATGCGGTCTTTGTGAAGACGGCACAATTTGCCCGCCCGAAAGAGTTGTCACCGAATGTTGGTCACGGTCACCATTGGTGCGGCAATGCCGAGAGCTATTTCTTGGTCGGCGAAGCACTGGCGAAGGGGTTGCCTGGGCTGCAGTAGCTACTTATAAAGGTGGAGTTTCCCTTGGTTCCGACCTCCGGGCCGGGGCCTTTGAGTGGGGTGGGATAGTCGTAGTGACTGACCGCTCCCCCATTGACGAAGACGTAAATGGGGGGAGGAATGGTTTTTGATTTATGAGCCTCTTGGATGAACGGAGCGATGTTGAGGAGCTTGCTCTCACTTCCGGGGCGGCCGCCGTGGAGGAGATAGACGACGGGGAAGCGGAGCTTGGAACCGTCCTGCAAGTGGCGTGGGGGCGCGTAAAACATCGCATTGCGGAGTTCCAAGGTGTGACCTATCCTGCTTTTTTTGGCATGACTACTCGATCCATTTCAATCTTCCTCCTTTCCACTTTAGTTTCGGGGGCAGGTCCGCGGGTGGCGAATGAGACGATCACGATGCCGGCTTCACCTCCAGTTTCGACCTTGGAACTCGAGAATGCCTTTGCCGGACTGAGCTTCTCATCACCCCTTTGTCTGCGCAGCCCCGAGGGAGATTCCCGGCGTCTTTTTGTTTGTGAAAAAACGGGTGATCTTGCATTAATCCCCGATGTTACGGCTGCGAATCCGGTGAAGACGGTTTTTTTAGATCTTGATGCCATCCTTTCCTCACGGGGCGAGGCTCTGCGAACGAATAGCGAGATGGGGCTTTTAAGTGTGGCATTTCACCCGGACTACACGACGAATGGCTCCTTTTTCGCGGTCTATAATGTCACTCTAAGCGGAGTGGCCTATCAACGTCTTTCACGTTGGCATGATCCCAATATCGCGGACACCGTAGCTGATCCTTTGTCCGAGGAAGTGTTGATTGAAATGCGGGATGATGCGGGAAATCACAACGGGGGTGATTTGCATTTTGGTCCCGATGGCTATCTCTACATGAGCTGGGGCGACGAGGGGAACCAGAATGATTCGTTGAACAACAGCCAGTTTATCGACAAGGATTTTTGGTCTTCGGTGATGCGGATCGATGTGGATCTGGAGCCCGAGGATGATACGGCGGCGGATGGCACGGGGAGTGATGATGCCAATGTGAGGCCGAATGGGCATGCCGCAGTGAAGTTGGTCGGAGGCAATCCTCTCTACGAAGTGCCTGTCGAGAATCCGTGGGTGGGCGCAACTTCGTTTAACGGGGTGAGTGTGAACCCGCTGGACGTGCGCACGGAGTTCTATGCGGTGGGATTTCGGAATCCGTGGCGATTCAGTTTCGATAGTGAGACGGGTGAGCTTTGGGTCGGCGATGTCGGACAGGGTGCGAGGGAAGACGTCGATGTTGTGGAGTTGGGCAACAATCACGGATGGGCTTGGTACGAGGGTGATGCCAACGGGCCCAAATTCAACAATACCATCAACGGAGCGAGTCGCACGAGTGCGATCCTGACTCCGCCGGTGTGGGACTATGCGCATGGCAGCGGGGAGTTTCAGGGGAACTCGATCACGGGAGGCTTTGTGTATCGCGGGACGAGGATTCCTGAACTCTTCGGGAAGTATATTTTTGGCGACTACAGCTCGGGAAATATTTGGTCGTTGAAACGGAATGATGATCCGGGCAATCCGGAGGTGATTCGCATTGCGGGCGATGGAGGGATTGCCGGTTTCGGGCCGGATCCTTCGAATGGTGATGTCCTGATGGCTGATGTTAACAGCGGGCAGATTCACCGGCTGGTCTCGAGGGATGTTGGCACATCATTCCCGGCAACGCTGACAGAGACGGGGATTTTTTCGGATGTCGCCTCCCTGACTGCGAATCCAGGAGTGGTGCCCTATGAGGTGAATGTTTCTTTCTGGTCGGATCATGCGATCAAGCAACGATGGTTCGCGATCAAGAACACTATCGATCAGGTAGAGTATTCGAGGGATGGCTCGTGGAGCTTTCCGAATGGCATGGTGTGGGTGAAGCATTTTGATTTGGAGTTGGAGCGGGGAAATCAAGCGACGAAAAAGCGAATTGAAACGAGGGTCTTGGTCAAGAATCAAAGGGAAGAAGTGAGCACCACGGTGGTCGTTCCCAGCGAAGCGGCGTGCAAGGTCTTGGTGCCGGTGAATGCCTCGCTTGAGGCGACGTGGATGGAGACGGGCTTCGATGATTTCGGGTGGACATCGGCAGTGACGGGGATTGGCTACGATGAAAATACGACCTATGGCTCCTTGTTCGGAGCAGGCGGGGATTTGGGAAATCAGATGAACGGGGTGAACAGCTCGGTCTATGTGCGGATTCCCTTTCAGGTAAGTGACGTCGCGTCAGTGGAGAAGCTTACTTTAAGAATGAAGTACGACGATGGCTTTGTGGCCTATCTGAACGGACAACCCGTGGCGGAGGCCAATCCTCCATCGAGCACTCTGGCATATAACTCAGGGGCGGGTGGTGACAACCCGGATGGCAGCGCGGTCAACTTTGAGGACTTTGATTTGGATGCCTTTTCTTCAATTCTGTTAGAGGGCGAAAACGTTCTTGCGATTCAGGGTTTGAACAACGGGATCGGGAGTTCGGATATGTTGATTCTGCCCGAGCTTCTCACGGGGTCGGTGAGCCTCATCGAGGGCGTTTATGGAGTTTCTTACAAGTGGAATGAAGCTGGCACAGAGGCTTCGCTTGTCGGGAGTGGAGGCGAGAATCTTGATCTCATGGTGGACACGGGTGAAGAGCTTCGATTGCAGCGGTGGAACATTCCATCGCGGGCTGCGTGCATCGTCTGCCACACGCCGCAGGCCGGGCATGCGCTCTCGTTCAACACCCGCCAGCTGAACCGTGAAGGGACGCTGGGGGGGATGTCGGGGAACTTTATCAATCTTCTTCACAGTAGTGGCTATCTCGACGCGCTTCCGGAATCCCCTGCTGCCATGCCGCGACATATTGGAGCAACGGAAGCGGATTACTCCCTGGAGGCCCGGGTAAGATCTTATCTCGCGGTGAACTGTGCCTATTGTCATCAGGATCCTGGCACGGCCCTGCCTTCGGCCTGGAAGGGGAATCATCGCCTCACTTTGGATGAGACCGGGATCATCAATGGTCTGGCGTTGGCCGGGACGCAGAATCCCAATGATCGCTTGATTGTTCCCGGGGATGCGGATCGCTCGGTCATCCTCAACCGGGTTGCGGCTACCAACGGCTATACCCGGATGCCCGCCCTCGCGACCAACGAACTGGATGAGGTTGGAATTCAACTTCTCACTGCCTGGATCAATCAGGAGGCGAGTGACCTGACGAACTACGCGGCGTGGCGCTTCGTGAATTTTGCGAGTGCCTCCTCACCCGAAGGAGCGCCGGAGTTCGATGCGGATGGCGATGGCGTGAGCAATCATCATGAATGGCTCGCGCTGTCCAATCCCAATGACTCCACGAGCTTCCTCCGGACCTCTGTTGAGCTCGTGGAGGGGAACGTTGAGATTGAGATTCCGGGAAGGGCGAACCGGAGTTTCATTGTCGAACGTTCGACAAATATGGTGGATTGGCTCCGATGGAGTGTAACCGGAAATGACGGGATTCCGCGCAATCCGACGGGTTCGTCAACTCTTTCAGGCACTGCCGGAGGGGAGAGGGAATTCTTCCGGTTGAAGATTGAAGAAAGGTAAGGTGAAACTTTCTTCTGTCCGGTGAACGTAGGGAGATGATTGTATTCCCTATGAAGTCGAAAATTCTCACGATCCTCTTTGTTATTTTCATGAGCCCGTTTGTCGCGGCAGCTCCCTCGGTCGATGCCCTTGCAGGAAAGAAAATCGTCTTTCTCGGTGACAGCATTACGCAAGCCGGAACCTATGTGGGTTATACCTCCTACTACCTTCAGCGTCTCAATCCCGGGAAGAGTTTTGATGTCTATCCTCTGGGCCTTTCCAGTGAGACTCTCTCGGGTTTGAGCGAGGATGGTCATGCCGGCGGTCGCTTTCCCCGGCCTTGCCTCTTTGAGCGGTTGGGGCGGTTGTTAGAGAAGGGAAAACCGGAGGTTGTCTTTGCCTGCTACGGGATCAATTGCGGGATCTACCAGCCGCTTGATGAAGAACGTTTCGGGGCCTTCAAGGAGGGAGTTCAGCGTTTGATCAGGGATTGCAAGGCTGCGGGCGTGAAGAACATCTTCATCGTTACTCCGCCGATCTATGATGTTATGACCCGCTCGGGAGAGTTCAACTACGACAGCGTGATGACGGCTTATGCGGCCTGGGAAATGACAATCAAAGAGGAGGGGGTTCAGGTCATCGACCTGCACTCGGCGATGCGCAAGGCGAGGGATATTCGGAAGGAAGTTTTCTCCAAGGACAAGGTTCATCCGGGGAAGGACGGGCATCTTTTTATGGCGACTGCGATTCTCAATGGTTTGGGGGTAGAGGTGCCAGAGGAGAATGTTGCGACAATTGAAAAGGATCCTCTCTTCAAGAGCATTGACAGCCTGCGGGGTTTCCGCAGCAACCAATGGATGAATCACATTGGCTACAATCGTGAGAAGCTCGTCGAGCCGCAGCCCCTGGGTGAAACCGAAAGCGAAGTCGCCAAGAGGCAGGCTGAGATTGATACGCTTCGGAAGAAGTAGCGGGCGCTTTCGGCTCATGGGATGTCTTCGTCATTGGGGAAATGAAGCCCTTGATTTTGAGTAACCGTCAGGCACCTTCCTGAAAAATTCTATATTGTCACCGCTCACAATCCTTTTGGCGGTCGGGTGACCGATACTGAAAACGAGGAAAACAATGCCCTGCTTCTGCAGCAGATTCGTAATTCCGGATGGAACCACTTTCCGGTGACCGGACAATGTGAGGATCACGCGGAAGCGGGATTCGGAGTGGTATGCTCGCGTGTCGAAGCTGTCATGTTGGGCGAAACCTTTCTTCAGGATGCCATCTACGAAATCGAAGAAGAAGAGGTACGTCTTGTGGATTGCAAAGGCGTTGAGGGAGATGACCTGGCCGGATTCTCCGTGTCTCTCTCACGGGAGGCGCTCATGCGAGTGTCGTGGTGAAGCTCATTTCGCTTCCGCTGGATAGCCGGCATCCGAGAGGGTGGAATCGGTGATCTTGAGTTCGACTTGGAATCCGAAGCCCTCGGGGAGAGTGGCGAGGCAGAATTTTCCTTCAGCGAAACAGATGTCGGGATCGGGGTGACCTTCTCCGATGTTGTCACACCAGGTGAATTGTTCATCGAGCGATGAGGAGGTAAACCAGCCGACGCTCATCTTGTGATGGTCAGCGGAATCCCATGACAAAGAGAAAATGAACATCGGGAATGCACCAACGCATGTCTGAAATCCCAGGGAAACATTTCTTATTCACGACGTGTAGTCACTTTTCTGTCGCTGATTGCTTGGCGCTATTTAGGATCGCGTTCGCTCTTCCAGAGCTTGATTTCGGGGACGTCGTTTTTGGAATCGGGGCCGGTGGTGCTGCGGCCGCGGGCGATGTCTTTTTCAAGTTGGGCGAGGAGCTTTGCAACGATTTCTGGTTTGGACTCGAAGAGATTGTTGGTTTCGCCGGGGTCGGCTTCCATGTCGTAGAGCTGGCCTTTGGGAGCGTCCTTGGGCGCTTGTTTTTCGGTGGGCGAGGACCAGCCGCCGGAAGCCTTGGCGAGGTTGAGTTTCCATGGACCCATGCGGTAGGCGAAGTGGCCGCTGTAGGAGTGGTGGATGATGCCGGCGCGGGTGGATTTGATGGCATTTCCGGTGAAGGCGGAGAGGAAGCTGACGCTGTCTTCTGCTGAGGCAGCGGGGAGTTTTTGGCCGGTGATTTCGGCGCAGGTGGCGAAGAGATCGATGAGGCAGATCGTTTGGTCACTGCCTGATTCGGCTTCGATTTTTCCGGGCCAGCGGGCGATGAAGGGGACACGGTGTCCGCCATCCCAGATGTCGGCCTTGGACCCGCGCAGGTGGGCGCTGGGAAAGTGTCCTTGCTTTTGAAGCTCGGGAATTCCGGCCGCTTTGGAGCAGCCGTTATCGGTGCTGAAGATCACGAGGGTGTTTTCGGTGAGTTTATTGCGGTCGAGGGCGTCGAGGATGGCGCCAAAGCCGGCGTCGGTCTGCATTACGAAGTCGGCGTAGGGTCCGAGGCCGCTTTTGCCCTGCCATTCTTTCGTCGGGAGAATAGGGGTGTGGGGGGAGCCGAAGGGAACGTAGAGGAAGAAGGGCTGCTCGGGGTGCTTGGCGCGGGTGTCGAGGTATTCGACGGCCTTGCGGGTGAGGCGCGGGAGCATGTTGATTTCGTCTTCGTGGAGGATGACGGTGTCGTTCTCGATGACGGCTTTCATTTCCCGGGCGTGGTGGAAGCCGTGGTAGTAGTCAAAGCCGCGATGGTTGGGGCCGTCGGGGATTTTGCTGCCGACGGGAGGCGGCCCGTTGACTTTTTTGCGGGCGAGGGTTTTGCCGGTCTCGGGGTCCTGGTATTGGAAATCGAGGTGCCATTTGCCGATGAGGGCGGTGTGGTAGCCCTGTGATTTGAGGAAGGTTCCGACGGTGGGGCGGTCGGGGGCGATAAGGCAGGGGGCGTAGCCTGTGGTGACGCCTTTCTGGAGTTTGGTGCGCCAGCTGTATCGCCCGGTGAGGAGGCCATAGCGGGTGGGCGTGCAGACCGAGGAGCCGGAATGGGCGTCGGTGAAGGCCATGCCTTCTTTGGCAAGGCGATCTACGGAAGGAGTGGGGATTTTTCCTTCGTGAGGATTGAGGCACTGGATGTCACCGTAGCCGAGGTCGTCGCAGAGGACGAAGACGATGTTGGGTGGGGAACTTTTTGCGGCGAACAGGGAGCACGAACTTTGAAGGCAGAGGAGGAGAGTGAGGAGGGTTTTCATGCTTGAGGAAGTTGGTCCGCAGATTGAGAAGATTCACGCAGATGGGTTGAGGGGTAGTTGAACTGGAAAGACGCAAAGACGCGAAGTTTTTTTGAGGCTTCAACGCAGCGGGTTCTCATACCACACGACGTTTTTGGTGGCCCGGCCGGTGTTAAGGAGGTCGAGGTCGCCATCGCCATCGAAGCTCTCGCTGTGAATGCATTGGGCGTTCCGGCCCGGGAGCGAGTGGATGAGGGTTTCCTTCCAGTCGGGAGCGATGAAGAGGCTGACCTGGCCCGAGTAGCTGGTGATGACATCGACTTGGCCATCGCCGGTGTGGTCGCCTGCGGTGGCAGTGGTGATCATGCGGCCTTTGTCTTCGCAAATGGTGTGCTTCTTCCAAACGGGCTCTGCCGCGAGGGTTGGAAGAAGTGGGGCAATGAAGAGAGTGGTGAGGGGAAGAAAGAGAGGGTGCATGGTGGTTCAGGTTGTCGGATGAAGGTTGAGGGACGTGGTCCGCAGATCGGTTGGGAGTGCTTAGTCACAGTTTTAGGGGTTTCTGAATGATTGTATGATTCAAAAAATGTAACTTTTTTTGCGAAACGGGATCGCTGACTAACAGTTGAGGGTGACACCGATCATTCAGAATGAACAAAAAACTCAAATTTACTCTACTTGCCCTCGTTGGAGGGATTGCCTTTAGCAATCTGACCTCATGCGTGCCTCTGGCGGCAGGAGCCGCTGGTGGCTATCTCCTCAAAGAGGAAGGATACAAGGTCCAGTCTCCGATTACGAAGGACTAGCCTCCTTCACGTCGGTTCGGTCTTATTTTCAATCGTAACTTCATCAAGAGGTTACGGTTTTTTGTTGAAGAGGCGCCTTCAGGAGGAGGGTGCTCTCCTCGAGGGAGGATTCCCGGGCAAATCCTACGCTGGAGACAGTCAGTGATTTCAGGCTCCCTGCAATCGCGTTTGGCGAAAAAGGGGGGAGCCGGCGTTGTCCCGAGCGGATAGATGTCC
Source organism: uncultured Verrucomicrobiales bacterium (assembly GCA_963925135.1). Lineage (GTDB taxonomy): Bacteria > Verrucomicrobiota > Verrucomicrobiia > Verrucomicrobiales > Akkermansiaceae > SW10. Next base: position 36,095 of record CAWUTG010000008.1, read on the forward strand.
GGGGAAAGATAGCGAAATTTTGTATCGTCAGGATGGGGGGCGTACAATTCCAGAATTGGTATTGAGTCTTCTTCCCCGGATTGGCTATGCTCAGCATAGAAATGATGAAATCTCTATCCTGTACCCTGCTGAGCTTATTTCTCGCGCTTGCCGCGCTTGCTGACTCCAACTGGCCGAATCAACGCGGTCCTTACTTCAACGGCTCCGGAGAAGAAGGGTTGGAGTTGCCCGCCAAGTTCTCACCTACCGAGAATGTGGTGTGGAAAGCGCAACTTCCGGGCGGCTCGGCTGCCACTCCGGTCATTTGGGGGGACCATGTCTTTGTCACCGCGGCTGATCACGAGAAGAAGGAGCTGCACGCCATCTGTCTCGACGCTTCAACCGGCAAGCCCCGCTGGTCGAAGGTGGTCTCAAAGGGACGGGTGCATCTGGATGACCGCAGCGACTTCGCCACGCCTTCGCCGGTCACGGACGGCAAACGGGTCGCCTTCTTCTTTGGCAACGGAGACCTAATCGTCTATACCATGGATGGAAAGGAAGAGTGGCGCAAAAACCTCATCCCGGAGGGCGACAAATACTTCGCGTTCCAATGGACCTTTTCCACCAGCCCCATTCTCTCAGGCGACAATCTCATCATGCAGATTTTGCAGCGTGATGTTCCGTTCAATTACGGCGAGATGTCGCGCGGAACGCTCGGAGCAACTCACATTCCGTCCTATCTTGTCGCCTTTGATTTTGCGACCGGCGAGCAGCGCTGGAAAGTGGATCGTCCGGCCGAGGCGGTGGCCGAGTCGCTCGAGGCCTTTACCACGCCGGTCCTCAGCCGAACTGCCGATGATGGGGGCGACCTGCAGCTTCTGGTCGCCGGGGGCGATGCCCTCACCGCTCACGACCCCGCCAATGGCAAGGAACTTTGGCGTTGGGGGACGTGGAACCCCACGAAAATTGGCCACTGGCGACTGGTTCCTTCTCCGGTCGCGGGGAGCGGCGTTGCCTTGGTCTGTGCTCCCAAGAAGAGCCCAGTCTATGCCATCGATATGAAAACCGGCAAGCTCTTGTGGAAGAGCGAGGATCCCGAGGTGTCCTCTGATGTCTGCACTCCGCTCTACCATGAGGGCCACTTCTACGTCATCAATGGGGACTACAAGGATAAGCGAATTTCCTGTCTCGAAGCGAGGAGTGGCAAAGTGCTCTGGACCGGCGCGATTGGAACGCGGGCCAAGATCGAGGCATCGCCAACCCTTGGCGATGGCAAGATCTACTTCCAGGACCACAACGGACAGGTGTTTGTCGTGGCGGCGGATCCCAAGAAGTTTTCCCTCCTGCACCAGGTTGAGTTTGGCGATCGCACCGTGCGCGACCAGCGGTGCAGCCTTGCCTTGGCCAATAACCGGGTGTTCCTCCGCAGCCAGAAGACGCTCTACTGCTTTGGGAAGTAGGTGGGAGGCTGTGGTTTCAGTTGCTCCAAGCCCCCGGCCCAACCGCTGAGACGCTCGATCTAGCTGGCCGAGCGAAAAATCTCCGAAGTGATCGTGAAAGGCGGCTTCATCGGGATGATCGTATCCCGTGATACTCTCAAGGTCAACTTGTTGAGGCTGATTCTTTACCGTGAATCTGAGCCGAACCAGCAAACTCTTTTTAGGGTTTATCGACTTTTAATTAGGGTGTTATGGGTAGTTCACTCAAAATATGCTCGGCCTATTTCTTCGCCAAAAGTAAATTCCCAGGAGTGGACTATTTCTGGCCTTTCTTCTCCACGACAGCCTTGTGGGGATGAAGGGTGACTTGCACTGTCGTCTGCAACGGGGGAACTCCGGAGCCCACGCTCCAGATTTCATCGGAGTTGTTCCCCTTCCGGGGGCTATTGAAGATTGCCACGGGGTCGGAATAGAGAGCAATAATAGATCCCGACGCTTGGGCGGCGTAAATGCCGTTGTCCATTTGCGATCCGGTATAGACGAAGGGACTGGGTTCCGCCTTCTTCTGGGTGCCGTCGTTATGGACCCAATCCTCGATGCGGGCCGTCTTTTTGATACCATCCTTATCCTTCCAACTGACTCTGATATCCAATCCATTGCTCTGGTCGATGGGCGAGGGTTTTGCTCCCGGGGGCGGCTGCTTGTCGGGAGGCAGGAGACCCGCTGGGATGAAGTTTTTCGCCGGTTTGTAGTGGAGTAAAATCAGAGCGAGGTTGAGGTTGAAGGGACTGATCTCGGTTGCAAGCAGTGCTTCATGGACCTTGCCTTTTTCAGTGACGAGCGCGTATTCGAGCATCCCCTTGTTCATATTCAGGGTGGCACCGAAGGTGATGGTCCGTTTTACCTGGTCGAACTCAATCTTGCCCAACTGGTATCTGGTTTCCGAAATTTGTGTGATTTGTCCGGGTGGGTGGTCCTGACCGGGATTGGTGGGCGGCGGGACTGGGACCGGGGGCGCGTTCGGCGGAGCCAAGGGCACGGATGCCGGATCCCCGGCGGTGGGCGGTGCCGCCGCTGCCAGCAAGGTAGTGCATAACAAAAGAAGAATCGGGTGCAAGAGAGTCTGGTTCCGAGAGGAGGGCGTGGGAGTGAAGCTTGGACAGGGCATGGTTGAAGGGATAGAGGGACTTGGAAAGTGTCCTGAATCAGATCTATCCATTTATTGTCATGAGACAATATTATTTCTACTGACCCTTGATAGGTTGAGGGTTTGGATCTCAATTCCCGACGTCCTGCCAAAAGGGGGAAGCCGGTGGTAGTCGAAAAATCTCTAGGGAAACGCTGATTTAATCGGAGTAGTCGTCGAGTAGAGAATCTGAGAGATC
>CAWUTG010000009.1:0-132852 GCA_963925135.1 uncultured Verrucomicrobiales bacterium
GCGCAGGTCGCGTTTGGCCACCAACAGTTGGCCGACAATTTTGTAGGCCGGACGAAAGAGCACTTGCTTGGAATGTCGCAAGATCAGCTCTCGTCCGAGGGCCGCCAGGAAGTGCGTTTTCCCTCGACCGGGAAGTCCAAAAGCGAGGATGTTGACCGCCTTATCTACGAACCCGCCCTCGATCAAGGCGGGCAATTGGCGGCGGACTTTCAAGGGCAATTTCGACTCATCGAGACTGCTCAGCGTCTTGGTTTCCGGCAAGCCGGAGCCCGCAACCCCCTTTCTCCCCCATGAACTCCGCCAAAACCCGTTCTTCACGGCCTTTCCGCCAGAAGCAAATTCCTAGCAGTAGTAGTAGAAGAGGCGGAAAGATAACCCTTGTTCCCCCCAGCACTTCTAGTGACACAAAGCCGGCCGCTAACACGCATGAAGGGTTAAGCCGTGTTCTCTTCGTTATAAAGTCCTACTCGGATTGTAATGGCTTGCGGCAGGTTACTTCGACATAATCACACACATCTATGAAACAGAAGCCGTCTTGGAGTAAAAATATGTTTATATCGAATATGGAAATTATCCCGCAACAAAAGATAAATAAACATCTTGGCTTAGTGCAAGGCAGCACCGTTAGAGCCAAGCATGTGGGCAAGGACATCTTGGCAGGATTTAAGAATATACTGGGTGGCGAATTGGTTGCTTATACTGAACTTATGACCGAAGCCCGTGAAGAAGCGACTGAGCGTATGGTGCAGCAAGCCGAGAGCATTGGTGCCAATGCAGTACTGAATGTTCGTTTTGCAACGTCGTCAGTGGCGCAGGGCGCTGCTGAGTTGTTCGTTTATGGCACAGCGGTAGTGCTTGAGAACCAATCAAACACTTAGGAAATTGATATGTGGGATTTATTAATAATCTTGGTTCTGTTGACTCTCGGTTACGTCTTCGGCTCATATCGAGAAAAGAAACATTATCAATCTATCTATGAGCGTGAAGCTGAACTTAAAGACATTATGGTGTTTGAAAGTCGTTTCTGCCCGCAACCCCAACAACACTTGGGCGGAGAACTAGTGCATGGCAATGTGGTTATCTCTACCGACTATTTTAAAATGCTCGTGGCGGGCTTGCGCAAATTAGTGGGAGGCCGCCTAAAAACCTACGAATCATTATTCGATCGCGGTCGGCGGGAAGCGATTTTGAGAATGAAGCTAAGCGCTCAAGAACTCGGCTTCGATCAAATTTTTAACGTGCGATTTGAGACATCATCGATTTCCAAAGGGGCCAGAAATAATATCGGTTCAGTTGAAGTCTATGTTTATGGCAGCGCAGTTAAAGCAAGCGAATAGTTGTTGATAAAGAGGTTGACTAATATCAATGGTTGAATACCAAAACCCACACCGCAGGAGCGGATCAATACATCAAGTGAGCATCCTCTAAAAGAGTTCGCGCAGTTGTTACTGGGCGTAGCGGCAGTGATCTTTATAACACCCTTTCTCCCCCCTCCGCTCCGGTCCAAAGGCGGCTTCAGAGCCCTTCCGCCAAAAGAAAATTCCTAGCAGTTAGCAGTCTCAGTTTCCGCTCTTCTGATGCCCGAAGCTCTGGAGGAAGCGGATGAGGTCAGCGAGATTCTGGTGGGTGAGCCCGACTTCGAGGCGCTCGGGCATGAGGGAAAGACCACTGTTGCTCAGGGATTTGATGTCGCGCCGGGGAAGCTGGCGGTGGCTTCCGTCGAGCTGTCGCAGGGTGAGATGGTGGGCGTTTTCAGAAATCACCCGACCGTAAAGAGAGGACCCGTCGGCGAGGGTTACGGAGTAGCCTGTGTATGAGGGATCGACTGATTGATTGGGGTCGAGAATGGAACTGAAAAGGCCCTCCTTTGTTCGCTCCGTAATGGCACGGAGATCTGGTCCATTGGCGGCCTTTCCATTGGGAGGAGCGTGGCAAACGGCACAGCGTTGATCGAAGATGATTCGCCCTCGCTTCCCGCTTCCTTCAAGTTTGAGCGCGGCACGGAAGAGCTCGATTTGAGCTGCCCTCGTGGTTTGAGTGCCGGTTTTCATGACGCGCTTGGCAGCCTCCCGGATCGTAACATCTTGGTGGGTCAACAAGAGTTGCTGTCTGGACGTGTCGAAATCACTGCGGAAAATCACCTCTTCTTCGACGGCTTTTAAACTCGCCAGGATCCAGTTCTTTCGACGGAACAAGACGTCGAGAATCTGGGTTCGTTCCCGGGGGGAATAGCCGGGCCAGGTTTTAAAAAAAATGCCGGGGAGTTCCTTGCTTCCCATCCGGGCCAAAGCTTCGAGGATGGCATTTTGCAGGGTGGTCGAAATTTGAGAAGATAGGAGGGCGATTAATTGTGTTTGATCAGACGTCTGATGGTCGCTTTGTCTACCAAGGAGGGAGGTCGCGGCAGCGCGTAAATTGTCAGGGGTTTCGGTGTTGGCGAAAATTTTACGGGCCGCGTTAATGGTATCGTTGAGTTCTGAAACGTCTTTGGGATGGCGATCCATCCAGGTCCCCAGCGTGCTCAGTTGTTCGGCTCGGAATCCGTTTTCTCCGGGATTGCTCAGGTGGGCAATCAAGAGGGCACGCGAGGTTGGACTGAACTCCTTGTGGGTAGCGATGAGTCCTTCGATGAGATTGTCGTGCGCCAAGATCGCTTGCGTGAACCATTCTGTTTTTACGAGGGTGGAATTGAAGACAAGTGCACGAATGAAGGTGTCGTTTGCGTTCCTTCCTCCGAAGCGGATCAGGGCTTCGGTCGCAGTGGGATCTTTGGTGGTGCCGAGCGAGCAAGCCGCTTGCAGCTGCACTGCGGGGTCCGAATCATTGATTAGGGGAATGGATTGGGTGAGAAGATTGGGGCTTTTACCCCAGCGTGATTCGGCGAGCCGCAGGGCATGACGACGGATTTCAGGATGAGGATCGCTGAAGGCACTTTCAAGAATATCAGTAGTAAGACGATCGATACCATCGAGAACACACAAGGCATGAAGGCGGGCTTGGGGAAAGTCGTGGCCTTTAGTTATCTCCGAAAGGAGGTCTGTCACGACGACGTCTTTGCGCTCGAAGAGGAGCCGGTGAGCAAGGTCTCGCACAAGGCCGTTCCGATTGCTGAGAGCCGATACAAGTTGAACAGAAGAGGCATCGGTGAGGCGTGGAATGAGGCGGGGGGCTTGGGCATCAGGGAGGACTCGATAGATGCGCCCGAAGTCGGACCCTTTCCGCTCGTGTGGTTTCATTTCTTCTTTGCCTTCGTCGGGAAGCCAGTCGGGATGTTCAATCATGTAGCGATACATGTCCACAACCCAAAGTGCTCCATCGGGTCCGGTGCGGGCCATGACGGGCCGGGACCAACGGTCTTCGGAGGCAAAGAAATCGGAAGGATCGTCACTCCCGGCTCGCTCCGCCGTGAAACTGTAGCCGTCTCGCTCTAGGACCAAGTGTTGGACAAGATTGTGAAAAGGCTCGCAGGTGAAGGCGTGGATGGCATCGTCTTTAAAGAGAAGATTATCACGATAAATCATAGGCGAACAGGCGCTCGTGTAACGGCCGGAATTATCAAAGCTGTGAAATCTTTTTTGTGGTTGCGAGGCCGGAAAAACGCGCGCGTTTTTGGGGCGGAGTTGGCGTCTGGGATCGAGTGCAGGGTAGTCGGGATTACGGTCCAGATAGCGTTGTTCGAGGACGTAGTGCCAGAGCGGAAAGCTGTTCTGGACGCCGAAGGCATTTCCCCAATCGTCGCGGGCGCGTCCGAATTGCGACGGCCCCGAGAGCGGCTCCATCAAGCAGAAGTCGGGCTGTATTCTGAAGTCGAAGCTTTCGAGGTCGATGACGTGGTTGAACTGAGGAGAGGAAATTTTTGTGCCTTTGGCGTAACCCGCGAAGTGACTTCCGTTTGCTCCGTGGACCCAGTTGTCGAGTCCCCAGCTCAGGCCGTTGACGCGAAGTTGTTGGTTCCCTTGCTTAAATCCGGTGAAGAGAATGGTGCGAATGTCGGCCTTGCCGTCACCGGTGGAATCTTCGGCGTAAATGATGTCGGGAGCAGCCGCGAGCAAGACGCCCTTCCGCCAACTCATGATTCCGGCGGGGAAGTTGAGGCCATCGAGGAAGAGGGTGGATTGATCGTATTTGCCATCGCCATCGAGGTCTTCGAGAAAGCGAACGCGCCCGCCTGGTTTGCCGTCGATGCCGGAGGGATAGTCGGCCATTTCTGCGACCCAGAGTTTGCCGTCTGCCCCCCAATCAATAGCGACAGGATCTTGCACCAAGGGTTCGGACGCGACGAGTTCGACCGTGTAACCCTTCGGAACGTGGACTGCTTTCAGGGCTTCGGTGGGAGAGCGGGGACCGGGGGCGATTTGGGTTTGCTTGTCGTTAGGGCTTGCGATGCGAGCAGCGTCATAGTGTCGTTTGGCATCGTGCCCGGTCATGGGCTTGGCGAAAAAAGCGATTTCATCGAGGCGTCCTTCAAAGGGAAGGGTGCCGCCGAAGCGATAGTCGGTGGGCTGGGGTGGCGGGATTTCAGCGTGAACTTCGGCAGTGGGATTTCCATCGAGGAAGAGCGAGAAACTTGTGCCATCGTGAGAGAGGAGGACGTGATGCCAGGTGTGGAGCTTGAGCTTTGCGGTGCTTTGAAGTTGTTGATCTCCGTCTTGCACGATCAAGGATGATTCCGCTCCCGGGTCAGCTTTTCCTCCAATGCGAAGACGTAAGGACTCGCCGAGTTGCACAAGATCGCCGGTGTTATCCCGGGCGGTATCGACCATGCCATTCCAGAACCAAAACGAGAGACTGCGGGCTTCTGGTATCGAAGTTGAAATGGTTCCGCCAGCGAGTTGGAGGGCGTTGTTGTTGATGAATGATTCACTCTCTGGTCCTGCGAGGTGATAGGCTATGACACCGTCGATTTGGCCCGCACGATTGTTGCCGGAGACGTCGCCCAGTTGACGACCATCGAATTCCTCGCACTGCCAATAGGCGAGCGGTTTGTCGGCGAGGAGGGCTTTGGCATAATCGTGTTGATGAACTGCAAGTTCCCGGCGGGGTTTGCCAGAGAGTGACTCCAGAGAAGCGAGTAAGGCCTCTACGATTTTCGGTTCGGCTTCGATCTCCAAGCCTGCGGTGCGGGCGGGCCAGGTGGTGTAGCCGCCCAAGGCATGTTGCTCGGCAGGAGGGATGTATCCGGAGGCTCCGTTTGCCAATTCGATGTTGAAGGTGGAGGCAAAAGGGCTACGGGCTTTGAGCTTGAGGCCGGTGATGGCATAGACTTCGTTCGGTGATATGGTGATGCCGAGGTCACCGATGCGGAGGGTTTGCAGGATGAGTTCCTCCGTGGGGTTTTCATGGAGGAAGCGTGCTTGTTCGGCATAGACCTCGGGCCGGTTTTCAGGGCGCCGCCCATCCATGGGAGCGAGAAGTTTGTCAGCCCATTCGAGGCGTTGCTTGTTTGGCAGGCGCCGTGAGAGTGTGAGTGTTTGCTGATCCATATCCAATGTAGGGTTGGCTTGATATGATACCTCCTCGATGGCTCCTTTTGCGATTTTTACCAAACCGTCGGTATAGCTGGAGATCTCGGAATCTTTTGCTTCCCCGCTGTAGTCACGCAGATAGAGGTCGCCGCTGGTGCCTTGGGTCATCGCGCAAACGGGCTCATTACCCTCGACGGCGAGTTCTTTCGCGAGGCGGTCGGAGAAGAGGCCAAAGTAGTCCGCAGGGCCACCGCCACCGCCGTGATAGTGCATTGAAAAGTTCGCAAGCACTGCCAGCGGACTGCCGTCGAGAGCTTGAATCGAGAGGACGGAGAGTTCGTCATCGGCGGGACCTGAAGGGCCGATGTAGTTGGGATTTTGAAAGCCGGGATGCATCATGGCGCGGACTGTTTTCTCACCGAAGGGATCGACGAGCATTTGATCGGGCCGGGTGATCCAACGACGGCAGTGGGTGAAGCCGGTGGCCTTGACTTGCTTCCACCCGATCTGTGCCGGTTCCAGTTTTTGATGCGCCCGGGCAATGCCTTCTGCGATTTTTCCCGGAAGAAATTTGGTGTAGGCTGGGTCCGCCATTGTGCCGAGGCAGTAGTCCATCGTACTCGGAGCGGAGTGGGTATGGGTTGCGGTAATGACAATTCGTTCGGTGGGAATACCGGTCGCTTTGGAAGCGAGTGCCTTGGCCTCATCGCAGACCTCGCGTGGGATCATACAGCTGTCGACAACGGCGATGGCGATACTCATTTCGCCAGCTTGGATGACAAAACAGCGGGCTTTCAAATCACCGGGCGACATCTTTCCCCGGCGTTGTTCTAAAAATCCGCCGTTGATGATCAGGGAATCAAATGGAGGCGTGATGTCTTGCACATACGCACCCGCTTGGAGCGCTGGTTCGGCTGCTTTGGAGTCGGCTGAAAGATTGAAGCAAAGACCGAGGAGGCAACTCAGGAGTCCTCCGAGTAGGGCATAGCGTCGAAAATTTGAAGGGGCGGAAAGAGACTTCGTCATGATGTCGGAGAATGAATCCTGGGAGCTTGACCGACGAAGGATGAACCGGAAAGGCGGAAAGCCGCGAAGTTGCACGCCCCTGTTGTCGGCGGCGACGAGATTCGGGGGGAAGTTTTCGATCTTCGGAAAGCAAAAGGAGCGGAAGGAATCAAAGGCTCAGCAACAGACCACCTTCAAGTGGTGATCAACCCTCATTGTTTGTAAATATACGACATTCGATGATTGTCTGCCACGGGGCCCAAACCTGACGAGCCTCTGCAAGGGCTACAAATTCCCGCCATTGTGACGCGGGGAGGGCTTTGAAAAGTGCCGCCATGCGTGACTTCATCAGAACATTGTGGGGTCCGCGATAGCGTTGTTTAAGTTCGGCGATCAGCGATTCCACTGAGAGTTCTTTTTCCGACTCTCCGCTCCCGGCGCGGCGCGGCGGTGCGGTGCGGTGCGGGCTCCGGAATGAGGAGTGAGTCTTTTTCGGTCATTGGTTTTGGGTTCATCGCAAGCGCCGCTTCATTTTCCCGGGATTGACGCCGCTGCTCGGACCTGAGGGCATCCAGGGAGACCCGACAGGCCTGCCGGTAGAGCCCGCCGGCGAGACAAATGTCGGGGCTGAGTCGTGAGGCTTTCTTTGCAAGGCGAATAAACACGTGCTGGCTAACATCTTCGGCCGCGACCGGGTCCTTGAGATATCGCACGGCAGTTCCCTCAACCATGGCCGAGTGAAGCTCTACGACGGCTCTGAAATTCCTCTCACTCTTCTCGGCCAGGTAAGCTCGTAAAAGATTATTTCCATTGTCCACCATCACTACCCTAAAGACGCCGCCCGGCATCTCAAGCGGACAATAATTTGTTCATTTTATGCGCTGCCTGCCAAAGCGGAGAGAGTTGCTTGTGTGTCCGGCAAGATCCCACCCGGTTACTCCTTTGTCTTTGCGAGGACATCCTTGAGTTTCACGGACCTCCCTCCCTGGCGTTTGCTTTCATCAGCGGCTTCCATGAAGGTGAACAGTTCGATCGTTTCTTCCGCTGAAACGGGCGGTTTCTTTGTTTCAAAAAATTTGACGACTTCGACCACGAGCGGCGCGTATCCTTCATAGGCGCCGACGGCGACTTCTTCGCCCTTGGTGTTGCGGGCGATGCCAGAGTAGCCCTTGCCTTCTCTGAAGATGCCGATCCTTCCATCCGGCCAAGTGCCCTCGACTTCGAGCCAGCCCTCGGGTGTTGTTCTGCGGACGACGGATTGGCATCCGGTTCCCATGACGGTGTAGAGTGATTCACACCCGTGCACGCCATACCAATAGAGATCCGGGTGGTGGGGCTCGAGGGAGGCCGGGCTGGAGCAGAGGGCGTAGGTCACTTCTCCAATGGATCCCGCTCGAACGGCCTGGGTGCTTTTTCCGTAGCGAAGCGATGACGAGGAAAAAATGGGAACGCCCGCTTCTTTGGCAAGCCGGAAGATTTCCAGAGTGTCCTTCAAAGTCCCACCAACGGGCTTGTCGATGAATAGAGGCAAGCCTGCTGCGATGACAGGTCTGGCTTGGGCGAGGTGAGGGCGTCCATCGACGCTTTCGATCATGACCGCGTCGACCTTGGTGCAGAGGTCCTCGATGGTCTCACAAATTTCCACTCCGAAGTCTTCTCTCAGGGTCTTGGTATATCCCTCGACTCGTGTGATGCTCGATTCAATGTCGGGGCTACCTCCCTTGAACGCGGCGACGACCTTGGCTCCTTTGACGTGATCCTTGGCTGTGGGGTCATTGATGACCTTGGTAAAGGCGGTGACGTGAGAGGTGTCCAAACCAATCATGCCAATACGAATGGAATCCTTGGCGAGGAGAGGTGAGAGTCCTAAGAGGGAGCAACAGAGGGTGATGATTTTTTTCATTTCGTGATCGGTTGGGAAAGGCGGAGATAGGCGAAGAAGTCCCGAAGTTGGGTCTCACTCAGTCCGTTGAGGAGACCTTCGGGCATTAGGCTACGCCCAGCCGGTTTGAGGGTTTTCATCTGTTTGCGAGGGAGCGTGATGTCGGCTCCGTCGAAACCCCGGATGACGACGCTATTCGTGTCTTCGTCGGAAAGGAAGCCGCTCAGAATCCGGTTATCAGTGGTGGTCACGACAACATTTTCGTAGCCTTCGCGAATCTCCGCATTTGGCTCGAGGATACTCACGAGCATGGTGCCAAGATCGTCGCGTTGGTAGCGGGTCAGGTCCGGGCCGACGTCTCCGCCTTTGAAGAAAAGCTTGTGGCAGCTTGCGCAACGTTCGGTGAAAATGGGTTCGCCAGCGTAGGGATCTCCGGGACGGGCGGAGAGAATTTTTTGCACGGCATCCGCGCGGAGGGAAGGAGATTGTTTTTCCGAGTCGGGAAAATACTGATCAAGAAGGGAGGTGATCGTGCTGTCATCATGGAGGGCGAGTCGAGAAAGGAGATCCTGGTCAAAGTGATCGGACGGAATTTTTTCAGGACTGACAGATTTGAGGAGAACGGTTGCCCAGATTGGCCGGGAGGCAAGGAGGTTGAGGGTGGTGGCTTGAAGGTTGGGAGCAAGCTTCGGGTAGTGTTTGACAAGGCTCTCCCCGATGGCTTTTTCGTTGTAGTTTTGAAGTGCGATGATGGCGGAGCGACTGAGTTCGGGGCTGTCAGTCGATGTCGCGAGTTCGAGGAGCTTTTTCCAGACTGCGGTGTCGCCTTGATAGCTTCCGAAGGCCTGGATGGCAGCGAGCCGATCGGCCGTAATGGCCTCTTGATTGGAAAGCAGGGCGATCCCTTCTGCGAGAGCCCGGGAGTCGCCCGCGCGGATGCGCATGGAGAGGGATGACTGATCGAGTTTGGTAGACAGTTCGTCGGGGAGGGGCGGGATCGTTCTCCCTTCGAATGCTTTTTCAAAGCCTTTCATCAGGGCGGCGCGACCAGGTCCATTCGGAGCGAGTTCAAGAAGGCGGGCGCACTGCAGGAAATTGCGGCGTGATCCTGCTTCGGCGAAACGTCTCATCAGACGCGGGGCAATGCCATTCAAGAAGAAGGGAGATGACCAAAGCTTGGGGTTATCGAAAGTTGCGATGACGGCCTCCGGATGCTTCTCGCAGTGAGCTTCCACGACATGCCAGGCCATGAGCGGGATGAAGGGATCCTCAAGGTGGTCGGGTCGTGCGATGATCTCCCGGGCGAGGGAGAGGCTCTGCTCATACCCAAGACGACTCGCGCTGGAAAGAATCTGGCACTGGACCTCGGCATTCGTTTCCCGACTGGCAAGGATCTTGATTTGATCGAAAATTTCAGTCTCAAGATCTCCATCATCACCGGAGAGTCGGATGACCCACGCCCGCACCTCGGGAGCCGGATGATCGAGAAGCTGACGGACTGTTTCGAGCCGAAGCTCTCCCATCTGATGGAGCACCCAAAGCGCTTCCAGGACCGGGTGGGGATTCTTTTGTGCGAGGAGGGTTTCCAATTGCGGAACAAGTGTTAGATCCGCCCGCTGAGCCAACAGACGAACGGCGGTTTGCCGGTGCCAAAGGTTGTCGTGATTCAGGAGTGCGAGTAATTGCAGAGAAGTCTTGGCTTCCAAATCTCGATCCTTGATGAGAGTCGCATCTTTTCCCCGGAGTCGATAAACCCGCCCGCTGGCGGGATCGATCTGCCCCTGGTAGTTTTGTCCGTGGGCAATGTATTGTTCACGGAAATCGGAAAAGATGACACCTCCACAAGGGGCGTTGGCAAGATAGACCGGGCGGAAGGTGAGGTCATCGCTGCGAAGAGGGAAGCCGGTGTCAGATGTTTGAAAAGTGCTGCCCAGTACGGTTCGAGTTGAGGCCACGAGATAGTGATGCAAGGGATCGACGCTGAGAAACTGCCCCTGAAAACGGGCGGGCATGGCGGGAGCATCCACGCAAATTCCGAGGTGGGAAAAGCGTGGAATGGGGTTGGTGCTCGCCATCATCGAGAGTTCCCCAAATGAGAAGGGATTAGGAGGCGGACCAAACTTTCCGGGGTTCTTTCCTTGCTTCAGATACTGTCCGTTTTGCACGAAGTGAAAGCCGCGGGTATCGCCGCCATTGTGACCGCTGAAGAGCCGACCTTCGGCATCAAAGCTCAGACCGAAAGTGTTGCCGCCGCCATCGGCGAAGACCTCAAATTCCCGGGTGCGGGGATGGTAACGCCAAACGATGGGGCCTTCATTGTAGATGGGAGGATCGTCAAAGTCCGGGCGCGTCACTCGGCTGGTGGTGGTGCTGCCTTGACCTCCGTAGAGCCAGCCATCGGGTCCCCAGGTGAGGCCGTTGGCCACGCTATGGGTATCCTCTAGCCCAAATCCGGCGAGTCGAATTTCGGGGGTTCCATCGGGAATGTCGTCGCCGTTTTCATCGCGATAAAAGAGGAGGTGGGGAGTGTGCATGACCCAAAGGCCGCCCCAACCACGGACAACGGAGTTCGCCATGTTGAGCCCCTCGAGGACATTCTTGCTCGTTTCATAAATGCCATCGCCATCAAGATCCTCGTGCACGCTGATGATGTCCGCTCCGCGGTCATGATGGGGCGGGGCAGGGGGGATGCGATCATACTTCGAGCGATAGTATTGATCGCGTCCGATCATGGTGAGACCGGCTGGGTAGGGATACTGACGATATTGCGCGACCCACATGCGACCGCGGGTGTCGAAACTGAAGTGAGTTGGCTGCGCGATTTCCGGCTCGCTGAGCAAGGCCTCGATGGCGAGGTCATCGTCGGTTTCTAACAAGGTGAGGTCCTCACCGGGAGGAATCTGTCGTCCCCGGATAGGATCAACCGTGCGAGCGAGAGGGCGGCTTGAGAGCTTGAATTGACTGGCTGGATAGGCGGCAACTTTGGGGTTCTCTTGTCGAGCCTTGAGCTCGGCGTCGGAAGGTTCCGTGGTCGTGAATTCCCACTCCTGATCGAGCACGAGTTCGTTAAAGTAATCGATCAAGACGGGTGACGAAGTCAATCCATGGTCGGCTGCTTGCTTGTCGATCCGAATGACGAGAGCGTTGAAGTGATCTTTCCCGAGCACGTCTTTGGGAACCTTAAAGCGTTGTTCCTGACCCAAAGGCACTCCTTCGGATTTGACGAAGCGTTGGCCGTTTAAAAACACCTCAAAGTGTCCGGGAAGATCTGAAATGGCGAGGACCGTTGAACTCCGCCAAAGATCACGCTCATCGCCTGCCGAGGTGACAAGACGATCCGGAACCTGAAGATAGCAACGCAGCCAGAGATTCCGAGAATTCGAGGGAGATTTGGTGGGAATGGTGGTCCGGGTCCATTGGTCGTCACTGGCATTTGCTGAGGCAAGCAAGATGAAGAGAACTGCGGCAATGTGAATGCGAACCATCATCCCATCATTGCCAAGGAGATCGATGAGAGAAGGAAATTCCTTGTCGATCCGGACGTGAACGAAAGGGGAAGCTTAGGCCATGAGATATCGGAACTGAATGAGCGCCTGTTCCCGGGTGACCTTGTCGTCGATGTATCGGAGCAGGGTATGGAAACCGTAAAGCGTCTTGATGCGGTGGGTGAGCCAGGCGCCCCATTGCGCAGACTTGGTCTTTTCCCAATAGCTGATCGTGAGTGGGTTTTCGGTGGTGGTCTCCAGCTTGCCGAGTTCGGTTTCCAGGTCAGGCAGGGCCGGGAAGAGACGAAGGTATTGGCTTTGAGCGCAATCTCAGCAAGGTCGGCGTCTTTCTTGAGAGGTGAACTGGGGATGAAATCAAACTCGTAAACCCCAATCCGGGCCACGGGGTAGAGGATTTCAGGGAAGTTTCGCCAAACGATGATCTCCCCATTGAAGAAGAAACGGAGAAGCGAGGAAACCTCGGTTTTACCAAGTTGCCGTGCCGTCCGGCGTCCGGGAGGATCAAGAAGAACAGTTGCGAAAAGGAGTGGTGAAGATTCGGAAGGGCTTGTCATCTTATGTTTAATAATTTGGGACTTCGAAAAAAGCGTGGTGAAAAGTAAACTTTTTTTTGCCGGTGGGTGACATGGTTATTATGAATTTATGAGAGACAACGAATAATTTCATCCCACGTCATGGAAGCCTATTGGCCAGGCCGCGAGTTTCCTAATCGCCGACATCCTGGTCTGGCTCGCCGCAGACAACCCGGATGTGATCCTGCTCAAGATCGGCCCAACAGCCAGGAACAGAATGGATTGAAAATCCTGGTGGACACCATCGCCACCAACAAGCCCCAAGCGAGTATCATCATCGCGCAGATCATGCCGAAATACACCTATCAGGCCGGTATCGTGACCTATAACAATTACATCAGGGACACCCTTGTCCCGGCTCAACAGGCGCTCGGCAGAAAGGTCACGCTTGTGGACCAATACGTCCCATTTCTCACAGATCCCGCCGACCTCACCACGATAGACGTCTCATTGTTCTCCAACGGGATCAACTATCCCAGCAACCCCGGCTATGACAAGATGGCCCGGGTATGGTTCGCTGGGATCGAAGCTCTCCGCATCGGCCCGAACACGTTTTCAAAATGGATCTTGGATCCTGCCTACGGACTGGATTCCGGTCAGCGCGGCTTCGGGGACGATCCGGACGGGGAGGGACGCAAAACGGCCTTGAGGCATGGTTCGGGACGCGCCCGGACGTATTCACCCCCGGACTCGTTGTCTCCATGTCCGGCGGTGGCGCTGGCAATACATCCGGTGGAATCGATCTAATTCAGGGGTCTCCCGCTCCTCCGCCGTGGAAATACAGGCCGGTGGGTGGTCGAGGAGGGAGTTGATGTCAGCGAGAAGGGACTGGACGAGGTTCGCTCCGGAGAGTTTGCGGGTGGCGTGTAGGTTGTGGGAGATGCCAGCCTGTAGGAGAAAGGGTATCGCCTCGTCCAGCGTCTCGCGGAGCCTGATACCTTGTATGCGCTCGGATTTCCCGTCGATGCCGGGCGTGGCGAGAGTTTTGCGGAAAAGGAGAATGGCGTGGAAAAGAGGTGCCCAGTTCATCCATTGTGGGAAGTCCTCCCCGTCCGGCCAATTGAGCTGGAACACCTCATCAAGCGAGGAGGTCGCAACGGCGTCCTCATGAAATACGAACTCCTCACCGGACTCGAAACCGACGCCACCGGCTACCACATCGGCCTCCTCGATCTCGATGAACTCCGCAAGAAACACACCGAAACCAAGGATGAAAAATAAAGCTGCCCTGACCACCTTGCCTACTTTTGAAGGCACCTTGTCCCCACCTTGCCAAATGAATTGGCAAGGTCTCTAAGCCCCGCCGTTGCGGGGATTTGAAAGCGTCTAAGGCGAACCTTGCCACCTTGCCGAAACGCACATCTGGACCCCAAAAAAAGAACCCATTGTAATCATGGCCGGAGAAAAAGGATAAGACGCAGCCGACGGCATGCGCGGACGCGACCCCGACAAACGAGGCGGCAACGGACCCGGCGACCTCCACCAGCCCGACGAGATCACCAAGCCCATCCTTGAAAGCTACCAACGGCACCTCTGGCGATACCGGAAAACCAACCGCAAACCTCTCGGCATCTCGACCCAACGCGCCCGCCTCAGCACCCTGCGAGACCTCTTCAAATACCTCTGCAAGCAAAACCTCATCCCAGCGAACCCCGCCAGTGAGAGCGAACTCCCGCGCCCGGAAAAACGGCTCCCCGAGCAAGCCCTCAGCCTGAATCAGGTACGACATCCGCTTGATCCAGCAACTCCTCGGCCACGAAAAGCTCGAAACCACCAGCATCTACGCCCAAGTTTATGGGATTTAGCATCACATCACCCGCGCCTGAGAAGTGCGACCCCACCGCGGAAAACCGCGTCTGGGGATTTTTTGGTGATGAGATCAATGGAAACATGCTTAGGGATTCCGAGGTGCTTTCATACGCGTATGAATCGGAGCCGAATACGCCGATCTTGACGGGGGCGGTGCCTGAGCTTTCGACGGCCTTCTTGTTGATGATACTTCCGGTGCTGGCATGGAGGCGCGGGCGGTGAATGGAAATATCGATTCTCGCCGGGGTAGGTTTCAAGAATGAAGATGGGAGTTGATGCCGGAGTGTATATTTCCGAATCTTAGGCATGAACGATGTTTTGGAGTCCGGGAACGAGGGAATTGATGAGGTGGTGACGCGGGCCGA
The DNA here is from genome assembly GCA_963925135.1 of uncultured Verrucomicrobiales bacterium. Lineage (GTDB taxonomy): Bacteria > Verrucomicrobiota > Verrucomicrobiia > Verrucomicrobiales > Akkermansiaceae > SW10. The sequence continues at coordinate 14,605 of CAWUTG010000009.1, forward strand.
GGGGACGGATGGGGAGTTGCCGATCTCGGGCGATGATCTGACGAAGGGGAATAGTGGAGATTTGTTTGGGTGGATGCAGAATGTCGGGATGGGCTGGAAGGCAGCGGGTTGGGGGAAGAAGGAGATTTTGATTTTGTCGACTCAGGGCGGGATTCGGCAGCCCGACGGGACGCCAACGGCGCTGGGTTATCACTCGGGGCATTGGGAGGTGGGCTTGCTGATGGAGGCTGTGGCGAATGAGGTGGCGCGGCTGGAGGGGGTTCCGTTTGCGGCTTTTTGTAGTGATCCGTGCGATGGCCGGACGCAGGGGACGAAGGGGATGATGGATTCGTTACCATTTCGAAATGATGCCGCGATGGTGCTGCGGAGATTGATTCGGTCGTTGCCGACGGCGAAGGGCGTGGTGGGGGTGGCGACTTGTGACAAGGGCTTGCCGGCGATGATGATGGCGTTGGCGGGGTGCGGGCATTTACCGGGGGTTCTGGTGCCGGGCGGGGTGAGTTTGTTGAGTGAGGAGACGGAGGATTTGGGAAAGGTTCAGTCGCTGGGGGCGCGGTATGCGCATGGGGAGATTTCTTTGGGTGAGGCGGCGGCGACGGCTTGTCGGGCGTGTGCGAGTCCGGGGGGCGGGTGTCAGTTTTTAGGGACGGCGGCGTCGAGCCAGGTGATGGGCGAGGCGCTGGGGATGAGTTTGCCGCATAGTGCGCTGAGTCCGAGCGGGGCGCAAATTTGGCGTGATCTGGCGACGCGCAGTGGTCGGGCGGCGATGAAAATGGAATATCCGTTGAAGGAGGTCTTAACGGAGAAGGCGCTGCACAATGCCATGGTAATGCATGCGGCGTTTGGCGGGTCGACGAATTTGATTTTGCATCTTCCGGCAATTGCCCATGCGGCGGGATTGGCAAGGCCGACGGTGGTGGATTGGCAGGCGGCTAATAAGTTGGTGCCGCGGATTGTCGATGCTTTGCCGAATGGGCCGAAGGGGTTTGCGACGGTGCAGGTGTTTTTGGCGGGTGGGGTTCCGGAGGCGATGCTGAAAGTACGAGATGTCCTGCACTTGGATGTCCTGACAGTGAGTGGGCAAACTCTGGGAGAGAATTTGGAGTGGTGGGAGACGTCGGAGCGTCGGAAGTTGGTGCGGGAGCGACTTTTTGAGGTGGATGGGATTGATCCTGATGAGGTGATTCGGGAGAGGGCGAATGGATTGTCGAGCACGGTGACCTTCCCGCAGGGGAATCTCGCGCCGGAGGGGAGCGTGGTGAAGAGCACCGCGATTGATCCTTCGATGATTGGAGCGGACGGGGTGTTTTTGGTGGAAGGGAAGGCGCGCGTTTTTGGGAGTGAGGCGGCCGCGATTACGGCAGTGAAGTCACAAGGGGATGACCGGATTCGGGCGGGGGATGTCATGATTTTAGCGGGAATTGGGCCGATGGGGGCGGGGATGCCGGAGACTTATCAGGTGACTTCGGCGCTGAAATATTGCGCAGTGGGGAAACAGGTGGCTTTGGTCACGGATGGGCGTTTTAGCGGGGTTTCGACAGGGGCTTGTATTGGTCATGTCAGTCCGGAGGCTTTGTCGGGTGGGCCGATTGGGAAGTTGCGGGATGGGGATGCGGTGAGGGTGAGGATTGATACCGTGTCGTTGGAGGGGACGGTGGATTATTTGGGAGATTTTGAGGAGTTGATGGGGCGGGAGTTGCATCCGGAGGTGCGGGTGCATCCTGATCTGCCGGATGATACGAAGTTGTGGGCGGCTTTGCAGAATGCGAGTGGCGGGAGCTGGGGCGGGTGTGTTTATGATGCGGGTTTGGTGGCGGAGGGGTTGAAGGGTGACTAGGGCATTTTGGCCGCAGAATGAGCGGAAGTTTGGTTGAGGGGAGTTTTCACAGCAGTGGCGCAGGGCGCGCGGAGGTTTTTGAGGTGGATTTGGGGGCTTGCTTGAGGGCTGTTTTTTGGCGGAGTGGATGAGTTGGGTGGGGGTGACGATGTCGAGGCTGCCGCCGCGGTGGATGGATTTGGTGGGGTGGCCGGCGTAGTGGAGGGCGGCTTGGACGATGGTGACACAGGTGTATTCGTTGGCGATTTCATCAGGGGACTTGGGGGTGCTGGAGACGTTTTTGAAGCCGAGGGCGCGCCAATGTCCGCCGAGGGATTCGGGACGTTGGAACCAGGGGCCGAGCCAACGGGGAGTGCGGATGTTCCAGTGGTAGAAGAATTTCGACTCATGTCGGACTCGATGCCACCAGTAGTAGATTAAGGTGGGTTTGAGGTGCCCAGACCGGCCTTTTTGAATTTCTGCCTTTTCGGGCGAATCGAAAATGAACAACTTTAGCTGAAATCTTCACTCTGAATCAGTCGTAACGAATTAATCTCTATGCATACCAAATCACTCTCCATCCTCCTGGCGCTGACCTCGGTCGCAGCGGCCCAACAGGAGGCGCGTTACGTCAAAATCTCCCTGCCGGGGAATAATAGAACTCTCACTTTGGCTGAAGTGGAAGTGATCTCCGGTGGTAAGAATATGGCCCAATCCGGGAAAGCCAGCCAGTCCACGACCGCCAGCAATGGCCCGGCTGAAAAAGCGATCGATGGCAATAAGAGCCCTAACTTCACCGACGGTGGACAAACCCACACGCAAGAGGGTGGCAAGAACACCTGGTGGGAACTCGATCTGGGTAAGTCTGTCTCAATCGAGAATGTTTCAGTGTGGAATCGTGGTGAAGGAGAGCTGGGAAAGCGTCTCGATGGTTTCACCTTGAGTCTGCTTAACGAGAAGCGCAAAGAGGTTGCGAAAGTCCAAGGTATCGCGGCTCCGCCTTCTTCGGTGTCGGTTGATTTCAAGAAAGACGGTGAGCTCAGCTATCGCGATACTGATGGCAAGGTGATGGTTGTTAAGACCGTCAAGATTCCGGAAGGATACAGCGATCCGTCCCCATTCAAGTTTCAGAAGGGTGATACTGTGGCCATCATTGGAAATGGCCTCGCCGACCGCATGCAGCATGACGGTTGGACCGAGACTCTCATTCAGGCCGAATCGGCTGGATTGGATTTGGAATTCCGTAACATGAGTCTCACCGGAGACCGGGTGAACAAGTATCCCCGCTCCAGTGGCTTCACGCCCATGACGGAGTATCTCCAGTTGGTGAAGGCTGACGTCGTGGTGGCAATGTTTGGCTACAACGAATCCTTCGACACCAAGCCTGAGGATTATGCGAATGAGCTCGGCAAGTTCGTGGAGACCGTTCGCAAGGCCCAGCCCAATGGCGAGAGCATCCCGCGCATCGTGCTTTGCAGCCCGATTGCTCACGAAAATCTCAAGGACCGCAACCTTCCCAGCGGTCGTGCTAACAACAAACGCCTTCTTGCGATTACCGAAGCAACCCGTCTGGCTGCCGAAAAGAATGGCGTGGCCTTCCTGGATCTCTTCCACCCGTCGCTCGATCTCTATTCGACCTCAAAATTTAATCTCACGCTGAACGGAGTTCATCTCAACGCAGATGGAAATCGTAAGATTGGCGAAGTAATAGCGAGTGCTCTCTTGAAGAAAAAGATTGAGGCTTCGCCCAGTCATCAGCCACTTCGTGAAGCGGTCCTTGATAAGAATTGGCAGTGGCATAATCGCTATCGTGCCACGGATGGTAACGATGTTTGGGGTGGCCGTTCCGGTCTTAAGTTTGTGAACGGACAGACCAATGCCGAAGTTCTTCAGCATGAGCTCAAGATGATCGATGTTCTCACCGCCAACCGGGACAAGAAGATCTGGGCCCGTGCCGCGGGTAAGGATCTTACGGTCGATGATTCCAACACCCCGGCGCCGATTTCCGTGATTTCCAACGTCGGTGGTGGTTCCAATAGTTCCAGCAAGGATAAGGAGGGAGACCTTCAGTATCTCGACGGAAAGGAAGCGATTGCCAAGATGCACATGCCGGAGGGATTCAAAGTGAACCTTTTTGCTGATGAGAAAAAGTTCCCACAGCTCGCCAACCCGGTGCAGATGCAAGTGGATACCAAAGGCCGTCTCTGGGCTGCAGCCTGGGCGACTTACCCCAAGTGGGAGCCGCTCAAGGAGATGAACGATGCGCTTCTCATTTTCGAGGACACTGACAACGATGGCGAAGCCGATAAGGTGAAGGAATTTGCGCGGGTTCACAATCCACTTGGATTCGAATTCTGGAACGGTGGCGTCATCGTGACCAGCCAGCCGGACATCATTTTCCTGAAGGATACTGATGGAGATGACGTCGCTGACGTTCGTTATGTCATTGCCCAGGGGATTGGCTCATCCGACACCCACCACGCCGCGAACAACCTGATCTTTGGACCTGACGGTGGCATTTACTGGCAGAGTGGAATCTTCCTGCAGCACAACCACGAGACTCCGTGGGGACCTTCGTTGGCCACCGGAACGTCGGGCATGTATCGCTTCGATCCACGTCGCTACACCATTTCATTCGTCGCTGTGAACAGCCCCAATCCGCACGGCATCAGCTTTGATCAGTGGGGATACCTCTTCGCCAACGATGGCACCGGTGGCAGCTCCTATCAGGTTCGTCCTGACACGAGTGGCTTCAAAATGTTCCCTCTCGTGAACAAGGAGGTTCGTCCAGTAGCCGCGGATGCCATTATTTCCAGCACCCACTTTCCGGAGGAGATGCAGCAGAATTTCATTCTCTGTAACACCATCGGCTATCTCGGAATCAAGCAGTATAAGATGCACCGTGATGGCTTTGAGGAGAAAAAGTATGGTCTTGGTGAAATCTGGGGAACACCAGCGGATGAGCTCCTCTATAGCGACGATAAGAACTTCCGTCCGACCGATGTTGTCTTCGGGTCAGATGGCGCAATGTATGTCGCGGATTGGCACAACGTCATCATCGGACATATGCAGCACAACGTGCGCGACCCGAATCGTGACAAGAAGCACGGGCGGATTTACCGCATGACTTATGAGGGTCGTCCGCTTCAGAAGCCGGTCAAAATTGACGGAGCGACGCTTCCCGAGTTGCTCAACAACTTCAAGCACCCTGATATGAACGTGCGTCACCGCACCCGTATTGAAATCAGTGAGCGCAATAGTGAAGAGGTGATCAAAGCGACCCAAGAATGGGTGAAGCAGTTTGATCCTGCGAAGGCTGCGGATGGTATCCCGATGCTGGAAGCTCTCTGGGTTCATCAACAGCACAACGTTCGTGACATGGATCTTCTTGAGAAGGTTCTCGGGTCCGCTGACAAGCACGTGCAGAAAGGTGGGGAAATGGTCAAACATTGGTGGGGAGCTGCCGATCCCGCCAAGGGCGCCCAGGAAATCGAAGTGGAAGAAGAGATGGTCCTTAAGAAAGGTGGCGTCGAATCCGAGACCGCTGATCTCACCACCGTTCGTGTGAATACCATCGTTGAGAAGATCCAGTTCGACGTGAAGGAGTTCGAAGTGAAGGCTGGCAAGAAGATCAAGCTGATCCTTGTGAATCCCGACTTCATGCCGCACAATCTCGTGATCGTGAAACCTGGCACTGCTGATTCGGTGGCTGCCGCCGCAATTGCCTTAGGAGCGGATGGCTTTAAGAAGCAGTTCGTTCCCGAGGATTCCAACATCCTGGCATCAACGAGGCTTCTTGATAACAGGCAGGAGGGGGCAATTGAGTTCACCGCGCCGACTGAGGCGGGTGACTATCCCTTCATCTGCACCTTCCCTGGCCACGCCATCCTGATGCGTGGCGTGATGAAGGTGAAGTAAGGCTGAGAATATTTACCAAAGCAAAAACCGCCAGCTAACGCTGGCGGTTTTTTTGTGATCTGATGTCGGGAAGAGGTGAGTGATCACCGCCTCGTCGCAAGGTGAACTTTGGGCGTGCCCTTTTCCGAGGTGAAGGGGTCGGGGTCGACGTCGTACCATGATGATTTTTCGATGCGGTCCTTGTTGTAAGGGGGAGCGAAGATGTCGATGAGCTGGGTGAGTTCCTTGGCCTGCAATTTGTGAATGTTTCGGGCCTTGGAGGTGAGGGTTGAGACGTTTCCTTTTTTGAGGAGGTCGTGATTGGTCTCGCGGAGGAGGACATGCTCCTTGTCCGGCTTCTCGCCGATGAGGTCATAATTCCACGTTTCGATTTCTCCCGAAGCACAGAGAATGACTCCGGTCATTTCGGGGTGATCGTGATGCGAGATCGCTTCCTCTTTTTCGAACTGGAGCAGGGTGACGTGGAAGTCCTGCTGTTTTTCAAGGGGTTCAAAATCGACCCGTTTGTTGCCGAGGCCGCGGTGGGCATTTTTGAAGGCTTTGAGGAGGTGCTCATCCTTGAGGTTGAGTCGGGCGCAGAGTTGGGAGGTTTTTTCGATGTAGCCATCTTCATCCCAGTCATCGAGGTGTTGGCGTGCCGATTCTTTTTCGACGGCTTCTAGGAAGGCGTCCCAATTGATGGGTTGGTTTTCCGGAAGACGTCCGTTGCAGGCGTTGGCGCGGGTGGCCAAGGCTGTTAATCCCGGGAGGGCCAGGGTTAAGCCCAGAAATCCCGGTAGGGAGGTGCGGATAAAGTGACGTCGATCGTAGTCGTCCATGGGGGATATTAGTCAGCCTGATGGACGACGGCAAGATGACGTTACGTGAGCGTTCTTTAGCGAAAGGTGACCGGGAGGGATTTTTGGAGGTGGGCGCGGAGTTTTTCGTGAGCGGTGTCCACTTCCTTCTGCTTCATCGTTCCTTTGTCGGAGCGGTAGGCGAAGGAGTAGGCGATGGATTTTTTATCAGCGGCCATTTTTTCGCCACTCGGATCACTGAATTGGTCGAAACAGCTGGCGGAAACGAGGAGTGGCTCCTGAAGTTTCGCGAGGGCTTTTTCAATGTCGGCATTCGTGGTGGTGATGGGGAGTTCCATGGCGATGTCGCGGCTGGAGCCCGGGAATTGCGGGAGGGGATCGACCTGGAACATGTCCTTGGTGAGACCGAGGATTTTCTTGGCATCAAGTTCCGCGAGGTAAAGCGGAGCAGCGAAGCCGAGCTCGCGAGTCCGTGAAGGGAGGATTTGGGCGTAGGCTCCGATGGGCTTGCCATCGAGCTGGATGTCACCGGCGAGGAGGAAGCCATCGCGTGGGCGTGGTGAGAACTGCACGATCTTGCCGCCGAGGGCCGCTTGGACGGCTCCCTTGAGGTCGTAGAGGTCAATCTTGCGGCCATGGCTGGCGGTCCAGACGGGAGGGAGGGCTTCGCCACCCATGAGGAGGGCGATGGAATCGGCTTCGAGGTCAGTGGCTTTGCCGCCGCCGACGTTGCGGAACTGACGCCCGGCTTCGAAAAAGCGGAGGGCCTTGGCTCCCTGACGAAGGTTGTTTTCGGCGACTGCGAGGAGTCCGGGCGTGAGCGAGGGACGCAGGATGGCGTGATCTTCGCTGAGCGGGCGGGCCACTTTGACGAGGTCACCTTCCTGGAGCGGACGGATAGGGAGGCAGTCGCGAAGTTGGGACTCGGCGATGAGTTTGATGGTCTGGGCTTCGAAAAATCCGAGAGCGACGAGCTTCTTTTTGAGGTCGAGAAGGCGGTCGTATTCGCGGTCGATGGCGCTTTCGTCAACGGCGGTGCCGCCGGTGCGGGAGGGGACGTTTTCGAGCCCGTGGACGCGGGCGATTTCTTCGACGAGATCAGCGGAGCGTTCGAGATCGGCGCGCCAGCTCGGGATGTTCCAGAGGTTCCCTTCTCCGGCGGTGATGCCGAGGCGGGTGAGGATACCTCCGGCGTCTTCGAGCGAGATGCTGTTGTCCATGAGCTGGAGCATGCGGTCGACATCGAGTTCGACAGCAGGCAGCTCACCGGGAAGTGCTCCGGCGGTGGAAGTTTGAGCCGAAGCTTCTCCCCCGGCGATCTCGAGAATGAGAGCGGTGGCGAGAGCGGAAGCGGGGAGGACTTGCCGGGGATCGACACCGCGCTCGAAGCGGTAGGAGGAATCCGAAGTCAGGAAGAGGCGGCGTGAAGTGCGACGAATTTCTGAGGTCGTGAAGTAAGCCGACTCGATAAGGATGTCGGTGGTGCTTTCGGAGACTCCGCTGTCGAATCCCCCCATAACACCGGCGAGGGCGAGGGGGGTTCCGGCTTGGTCGGAGATGAGGCAGTCGATGTCCTTGAGGTCGTAGGTTTCTTCGTCGAGAGCCTTGAATTTTTCACCTTCGGTGGCCTGGCGGACGTGGATGGGCCCGTTGACCTTGGCGGCATCGAAGGCGTGGAGGGGCTGGCCGAGTTCGTGGAGAACGTAGTTGGTGATGTCGACGATGTTGTTGATGGGGCGGAGGCCGATCGCTTTCAGTTTCTTGGCGAGCCAGTCGGGGCTGGGGGCGACTTTGACTCCCTTGATGGAAACGAGGGAGTAGAAAGGGCAGGTGGGGGAGTCCACGGCCACGACGGCGGGGTCGGTGGCGAGAGTGGTGCTTTGGGAGTTCTCGACCGGCTTCATGGTGGTGTGAAGGAGGGCGGCGAGTTCGCGGGCGAGGCCGGAGTGGGAGAGGAGGTCGGGCCGGTTCGGGGTGATTTCGACCTCGATGAGAGTGTCGGAATCGAAGAGGTTTTTGACGGGAGTGCCGACTTCGAAGGAGGGATCGAGAATGAGGAGGCCATCTTCTCTATCCTGGAGGCCGATTTCGGATCCGGCGGCGAGCATGCCGCGGGATTCGACGCCACGCATTTTGCTCTCGCCAATCTTGAATCCGCCGGGGAGCTCGGATCCGGGGAGACAGCAGGGGACCTTGTCGCCGACCTTGTAGTTCTTGGCGCCACAAACGATCTGGCGGAGCTGCCCTTCACCGGCATCGACCTGCGTCACCTTGAGGCGGTCGGCGTCGGGGTGCTGGACAGCTTCCTTGATCTCGGCGACGACGATGAGCTCGCTTTCAACTCCGACACTGTGGAGACCTTCCACTTCGATGCCGGCAAAGGTGAGGAGGTCGCAGACTTCATTGAGAGTGCGGGTGCCGAGATCGAGCCGTTCTTTGAGCCAATTGAGCGAGACGTTCATGTGGCGGGGAGACTTTGTGGAGATGACGGGATTTTCAATGGCGAAATGCGGGAAATCAGCCTGAATTGGGCCGGATTGAGAGAATCTGCGAGGAAAGGGGGCGCAAAAAAGCCGGAGTCCCTGTTGGACCCCGGCTTTGGAGAGGAAAGGAAGGCTTTGGGCCTGGCGGCGACGTCGGCCTAAAAGTGATCCGGCGAGTGCGAGCGCGAGGATGCTCATGGAGGATGGCTCGGGAACCGGGGTATTGGCCTCGAGAGTGACGTGATCTAGGCTCATCCAACGGGAATTGGAGCCGGTATTGGAAGCGCTCAGGGTGATATAGTTATCAGCATCGGAAGCGCAATTTGGTGTCTGTCCCGGTCAAGGCGCAACATGAGCTGCATTGACGGGAGGGTAATCGGGTGGATTCTCCAGCTTGTGCCGGAGCGGATCATTGTACAAAGTTGGGGCGATGATTATTAGGATCCCTGCTTTGTTGGCTTGTCTTGTGGTGATGGGTAGGGCTCAAGAAGCACTTCCAATTTGGCCCAATTTTGCGCCCGGGGAGACGACGAAAAATCCCGGGGTGGCTTTACCTCTTAACCCAAAGGACAATCCGCCGATTACGCGGATCAAGGATGTCACGCAGCCTACGATGACGGCCTTTCTGCCTGCGAAGGAGAATGCGACGGGCGCGGCGGTTCTGATTCTGCCGGGCGGGGGATTCGGGTATGTCGTGCCGGATTTGGAAGGCTCGGAAGCGGCGAAGTTTCTGAATGAGCTTGGGGTGGCTGCTTTCGTGCTCAATTACCGGACGAAGACAGCGGCGACTGAGGCGGAACCTTGGGAGCGTCCGCTTCAGGATTCCCAGCGAGGAATTCGTTACATTCGGGCGCATGCTGCGCAGTGGAATTTGGATGCTGGGAAGATTGGGCTCCTCGCCTTTTCGGCGGGAGGTCAGGTGGGAGCGATTCATCTGAGCTCTCCTGATCCCGAGTGGAAAACGACGGACCAAGTTGATCAGCAAGCTTCGCGGCCGGATTTTGCGATGTTGGTTTACCCCTGGCGGACCTTGAATGAGAAAACGGGCGAATTGATCGATCCGATTCAGATTACCAAATTAGCGCCGCCGACCTTTATTGTGCATACGAGCGATGATGCTTCGACCTCGCTCGGGGCGGTGGAGATCTACGCTCAACTCAAGCGGGCGAAGGTTTCGGCGGAGCTCCATGTCTTCCAAAATGGTGGACACGGGTATGGTGTGCGGGCGAAGGAAGGTTCGGTGATTGGTTCGTGGACGGTGTTTGCATCGGAGTGGTTAAAAATTCGCGGGCTGGGCAATTAATTGAACGGGGAGATGTTAAAGCGATTCTTAAATTTGTTCAGTTCCGGGGTCTGGATCATCCGGGCGGACCGGGGGGAGGTCAAAGTGATAAAGGGGACGGTGCCACCCCGGTTTGTCTCCGACTGTCGTGGTGTTCTCCAGGATGCGGGGATTCTGGCTGGTCAAATCGCGGGTAAGCAGGCCGGTGGCTATGTGACCCTAGAATTCAGTAGTGAGATTCCAAAGCAACTACACCAGAGATTTCGGAATCTCTGGGCCGATTACGATAAGCGGTAGGTGATTTTTTGACGACGGCATCAGGGATGCAATGTCACTACGATGCGGGCAAAGAGTGGTTGTCCGATCGCGGCATTGGGTAGGGTCCAGCGGATTTTGGCTCGATCATTAAGCTGGTTTTCCTGACTACGAAATTCGACGCCGCTTGTGGTCCAGTTTTTCATGTCGGACGAGACTTCCCCGGTGATCGAGGCGTCGTCTGCTCCATGCACCCGGAAGTGTTTCAGGATCGCCTGGCCGTCGAGGTAATGGATTTCACCGCTCGCGGTTTCGCCGGTGGCATATTGCATCAGTTCAAGATCGGTGCTGCCAAGGTAAGGGGAGGAGTCACTGCTGCCGGGGGTGCCGCCGGGTTCCTTGCTGGAGCGCCAATTCTGAGGGCCTTCGTGATCCGGTTGGGCCACCGGTGCAACAAGGACCAAGCTGTATCCAGTTCCATCAGCGCTTGTTGGCCAGGGTGCCTTGTCGTTGTATCGCAAGGTTTGGATGATGGATCCGTCAGCTGCGACCAGGGTGATGCGTTCTCCGTCGTTGGCGAGGCGTGAGGTGTAGGTGCCCGAGATAGAAACGCCTGCTCCGTAGGTGGTGGCAAAGGCGATGGGATCGAAAACCAACACGAGGCGCTGGCGGGGTGCAAGGGTATCCCGTCCTCCAAATTTGGATGAAATTCCTTCGGTGAACGAGACGCCCGAGAGGCTGATCCTCGTATTGGAAATATTCATCAGCTCGATAAACTCGGCCTCGCCATTCTGGGTATCACTTGGGTGATAGTGAATTTCCGAGATGACGAGATTGCCGGATGAGGCAGCCTCGTCGGTGATGAAGGTGGCCTCGTTCAGCGCACTCCATTCGGTGCCATTGAGAACACGGGTTTTAATTCCGGAAGTTTCTCCAATAGTAGCAACGGCATTGGGATTCAAGCGATCGTGGGTGAGTTCCAGGTCGAAGACCATGTCGTTGCTGCCAACGGTCCGGTTGTGAACCTCGACAGTGATGAGGTTGGTTCCCTCTAAAAGAAGCGTGTGGTCGAATTCGTAGGGATCGAAGATGCCTTCGATTCCATCATCGGTTGAGCCGGTCAGGCGCGTGATGGGGCCTTCCGGCATGTTGTCGCGGACGATTTCCACGCCGTTTAAATAGACGACAGATCCGCCATCGGAGTGGATGTTGAGCGCTGCTCCGACGATGGTGTTGACGTCAGTGATCTCGAAAGATTTACGACAGTAGAAAGTCAGCTGGCGGGAGAGCCCGTTGAAGACTGTCGTGGCGATTGGCGTGTTGGTAATGCTTCCAAAACCCAGCGGTGCGGACCCGGTTGACCACGCGGCATCATTGAAGCTGGTGGAACGCCAGCGGTCCCCAAAATCGGTGCCGGAGTCCTCGTATTTCCAATCAGAGCTAGCAGGAATGGTGACTGTTGCAAAGGAGGGTCCGCCGACGGCAATGGCCGAGGGGTTGACGGCGCCTCCGGGCAGACGGGGGTCCGAGCCGTCGGTGGTGTAGTAGAGGTTTCCAAGATCGTGGGTGATTTGGAGGGGAAATCCAGCAGGGACTTCTCCTCCGTGTTGACTGAAGGATGGGGCAAGGGTGTTGGGGAACACTCCGACGGCTTGCATTTGTTGAATGACGGTTTCGGTGCGGGTAGCGGAGAAGCCCGTGGCGAGCCACCCAATCGCGTTGGCAAAGGTGGTGGGAGTGTAGAAGGAGCTGTTGGAATTTCCCCAGCGGGCGGTTTCGGGAATGATGGTCCGTGAGAGGCTGTTGCCGAGTTCATTGAAGTCGGCTTCGACTCTGGCCTTGGTGAGCATGCCTCCGTTGAAGAAATGCTTTTGGGCGCGGTCGGCCATGCGGATTTTGAATTCAGCATTGTTCTTGAGAGAGTTGAACATGTTGGCGGGGCCACCGTTGTCGGTGGTGTTGACGGTGGGGAGGCGGCGGTTGAGGAAGTCGCTATCCCACATGAAGAATTTAAAAGTCGCTCCTTCTTCCCGTTTCCGTGCCGCAACCCAGTTGTGTTGCGGATACCAGTCGTGGTCATTTCCGCCGTAGAAATTGAGGAGCATGTAGTCGATGTAGTTGTCGACATCCATATAGTTTTGAATGTTTTGAAAGTTTCCAGCGTTGGCGACCATGGCGTTCCAAGCGGTTTGGTTACCCTGTTCGGCGGAGATGCCGCTGCGTCCTTTCATCACGTCATAGTCTTCTTCTTCGCCGCCGAATTGAGTGGCCATGTAGTCGGCGTTGGGCCGCTCCATGAGGTGGTAGTGTCCATAGTAAATACCATTGAGATAGACGTGGACGAACTTGCCGCGGAGGGAGGGGTGGCCCATTTCGAGTTGGCGGTCAAAGTAGTAGCGGTTTCTGACGAAAGCGCCGTTTCTGGGTCTGGGGTAGCCTTCGTGAAAAATGGCGTCGTGGCTGCCGTTTCGGAGGATGAGTTGGTCGAAGGTGTCGACGGCGCTGTCGCCTCCGTAGGGAGTGTCACTGAAGAGGTCGAATTTCAGTTTTTTTGGGCCGTAGATTTCTTTGAAACTGACGCGGAGGTTCTTTTTTTCGAAGAGGGAATACTGGCCACCAAAGCGCTCGACACCGGCGTTGGCTTGAAATCCTTCACGACCATCCGGGAAGATCATCTCGATGGAGACGGGGATTTCTTCCGGGTTTTCGATGCTGGGAGTTTGGTCGGGGATTTCTTTTTGGGTGATGAGGGAAATGCTGGGGATTTCGAGAAGGGCATCCCGCATTTGAGGGCCCCAGATCGGGTTGTTGGTAATCTGGGTGGACATTTTCGGATGAGCGATGATCTGGTCGGGAAAGAGGTAGCTGTGGGTATCGATATCGGTGGGGACGTGGCCAGGCTTGGCGGCGAAGGCCCGCACGATGGTGGTGTTGGAAATATCAAGGACGAGCGAAGGAGGAGTGGCCTGATCGGGGGCGTCGACATGGGTGCTGGAGAGGTCCGGATCGGAGCCATCGAGGGTATAGTAGATAGAGGCACCGGGGGTTGCGGTCGTGACTTCGACGGCGAAGGGGGTATCGAAGAATCCGCGGTTTACCGAGAATTTGGTGTCCTTGATGAAGCCGAGGACGGAGGCGTTGTTGGCGGCTCCGGGAGTGGGGATGGTGAAGTAACCGGGGCTGGTCTGACCGGTTGCTAAGCCGAAGGAGATATCGCAAAATTGCTCTGGAAAAGCGGGGGCGAATTCCTGCTGGACGAAGCCGGCGGGGTTGGTGAGCGCGAGGTATTCGCCAATTTCGGAGAGTCCGAAATTGGTGTGCAAGGCGCTGGCGGGGTCGTTGAGATTTTGGCCGGTGGCGTAAACGAGCAAGAAGGCGCCGGGGGCGAGGCTCGTCCCGGCCGGGAAGGGCCAGCGGGTGGGAAGGTCGATACGATCCGTGAGGTGCCAGCCGCTGAGATCAATCGTGGTGGTTCCGGGGTTGTGAATCTCGATCCAATCAGGACGGTCACCATCTGCGAGAGTGAGGGTGTCCTCATTGCTGGCCATGAATTCGCTGATGACCTGCCCTTGAGCAGGTGACAAAAGGACGCTGGCAAGGACGCAAAGCGCGGCCGTCAATAAAAGCAAGGTGGTATTCATGGCTTAAGATCGGGAGCCGTCGCGATCTTCGAAACCGACATGCTTTCCCTTGTGATCATTTTGGAAAATTTCATCCTAAATACAACTTTATTGCTTTGAGGTTTTCTATGAATGCGGATTCTTGCGGAACCCGGTGCTTATCGCCCTCCCTGCCTGTGGCGGCTGGAATTGTGTCGGGGTTTACTGAAGCTCGTCGGAGGCCCATGCCTGGAGAAACGTTTGGTCGGCTTCCGAGAGGGTTTTGAGGGGGATCTGGAAGGTGCGAACTTGGACTTTGGCGTGGAGGATCTCGCCTTCGAGTATGATGAGCTCCGCTTCAATTTCCTGGCCTTCGGTGTTGGTGAGGGTGCGAATGACAGGCTCTTTCACGGAGTTCTCTGATTTGCTTTCCTTGGGGTTGTCTTTGTGGACGTCGCGAAGTTTGTGCGATTCATGGACGAGGAGTGACAGCGGTCGATGTTGAAATTTTTAGAGCGACCGGAAATGGTGAGTTCGTATTTTCCGGGCTTTTTGATTTTAAAATAATACTTGAGGGGGGGGTGGGTGGCCTGTTGGTTTCGGAGTTTCCGGTGAAATCGAGGTGGCAGGTGCCGCTGAAATCTTTGACGTCAGTCTTTACTTTCCATCTCCCTTTACTGGAGCCGGTGGATTCGGCTTCGATGGCAACGATGCCGCCTTTCTCGACGAAGACGGGGCCTTTGGCGCTGAAAGCGAGAGGAGTTGTGAGAATGAGGATCAAGGAGATGAGCTTCATCATTTCGTGAGATTATTTAGCCATAAGCCATTGGTCGAGCCGGCTTGCTTCGAAGGCGAGTTTGACCGCGATGAGGTGGTGGCCGAGGGGGTAGGTCCAGCGTTCGGGCTCGCCAAGGGCGTGGTGGTATTCTTCCAACTGCGTTTTTGGGAGGATGCGGTCCAGGGTGCCGGAAATCATCAGGATACGTTGATCCCGGAGTCGGGGGGCGAGGGCTCCAGCGTGGAGTTTGGTCATGGTGGCGGCCTTGCGATAGATTTCGAGGTATTCGTCGTCAGTCGGAATGCGGGTGACCTGGGGAGGGGGATCTTTCCGGGCATCGGCGACCCAATCGAGGGTGTTGGCGAAGACCTTGGCGGCTCCGGAGGCAAAGGTGGCAAACGATGAGGCCTTTGGTCCTTGGTGCCGTCGGGGTTGGCGCCGTAGGTTGAGATCTCGCCTTTAGGGAGTTCCAGATGATGGGGGAGGAAAGGGGCCTTGATCTTTGGGAGATCATTGAAGCCTAAGGATTCCCACCCGGGCCAGATGATTTCGCTGGTGGCGACTTTGATCGCACCTGGCTTTGCGGGTACCACCCTGGGGTGCAGGCTCCGGGAAGAATTGCGAAAAGAAGACACCATCGAAGTTGCACCTCGCTTTGTTAGCAAAAGACTCCGTTAATCAAACGTATCAATTTTTAGCTATGATGAAGTTTTCCTCACTCTTGGGCTTTTGTGCCCTATTTCCGATGATCGCCTTTGGTGATGGATCTGTTGATCTGGTCGATTTGGGCCAGGTGTTTCAGACCAATCCGTTGCTTGCGAAATCACTGAATGCCTCCCTGACACTTGAGCCGGTGGGGGATGCGACCCGCCTCGGACCGCAAGTCGGCGATTTGGGGGGCGCTCGGATCGGGCCCTATGAATTTGAGGCGACATTGCGGGACCAGGTTGTGCAAAGCGCAAGCGTGTTGGTGACGTTGCATACCGACGTGAAGTTTTTGGATGCGGGCGGAAGAGTACTGCTGTTTGACGATATCAAACCGGAGACCGTGGGTTTGAAGATTTCGGAGACTTTGTTACGATACGAGGTGGCGGCGGCTCCCTTGGTTGCTCCAGTGACGGCTCCCCAACCGGCCGCGGATGGATTGGTCTGGTCGGAGTTTCAATTGCCCTTCGACGAGGGCGAGAGTGGCACCTGCCGCCGGGGAACTCTCGATGGTTCCCTGAAGGAATTGGAGATCAACTATGACGAGGACGAGATCAGCGGGTGGACCTTTTCGATCGGTTTCGATGAGAAAGGCTTGCCCGAGAGGGTGATCGCGAGCTCCAGTACCTTTCGCCAAGTCGCTCCGGGAAAGACCGAGGATCAGATCAAAACAAGGATCTTGGAATACCAAGGCGGGAAGCTTGTAAAGGTGAGTTCGAGCGAGGTGACGGATGCCCAAGGATTGCCAACGAATTTTGAGGATTTAATGGTGACAAGCGTATCTTCGAATCGAGTCTATCGGACGGCTGCGCAAATGCAGGTGGCAGAAAAGGAGCAGCTCGTTGATCTAGTACAGGATGCGGTAGATGCCCAGAATCGTCTCACCGAACCACTGGTGAGAGCGGACGATTCCCGTTGGAAACCCATTGCGATTCTAGCGCAGCCGATGCTCGTGGATGCCAGTTACACCACAACGGCTGCCGCTCTCTTCTACCTGAGAAATTTGCGGCTTCTGGCCGCGGCAGATTCTGCCGAGCAACCGGCTCACCTTTGGACGGATCTGCTTTCACTGAAGGATGGCGTGACCTCGGTTTTGGTCACGGCTTCGGGCTATCAGGATGATGAGATTGAGTGCGAACGGTTTCTCGTTCAGGTGACCCAGTTGGAAGGTGGCTGGCAGTTGGCGAGTGTCAGCAAGCAGGTCAAGAAGTGGCGGGGCGAGGACTGGGAGTGAATTTTTCCCGAGTCGCCGGCTGGGGATTTCGAAAAACGTTGGGAAATTAAGATGCAGATGGCACTCCCGCACGAATCCAAGTAGGAAACCGAGGGCTAGGGGAACGCTGATTTAATCGGAATGGTCGTCGAGCTGAGAATCTGAGAGATCCTTCGTGATGGAGCACCAGCCGGGATTTTCAGAATTCGAATTCGCTGGGAAGCGCAAGACGACCCGCCGGGAAAAGGTTCTCGCGGAGATGGAAATCACCATTCCTTGGGATGAACTTCTGCATGGGCAAGAGATCCAGGTGCACGCTGATGCTGGATACAGGTTGGTCGCCAGACGATTTACAACAGGCAAGCAAGTGAAAAGGTGGCGTGGCGGGATTTTGGGATAAGATGACTTAGAATCGCCAGACGAGGAGGCCCTGGAAGGTGGAGTCTGGTGAGGTGGAGTTGAGGCCGGTGGCGGCTCCGAGGGAGAGGGAGAGGTGGTGGTTGAGGGCGTTGGCGTTGGCTTGTTGACAGGCAGCGTAGAGGGAGGGGATGCCGATGAGGAGGAGAGCAAGAACGGATGGGAAAGACATGATGGTGTGGATGCTTGGTTGCGGGGCACGGTTCTTCTGGATTGAGGTCAGAGACGGTGGGGCGCGAGTATGCTTGAGGCGGCGCGGCCCATGGTCGTGGCCCATTGGGCCCGGCTGAGGGGGCCCGGCCTCAAGGCCAAGCTCCATAGCAGAAGCTGCGGCGACTAGGCTAATTGCCGGGGCGGAGGAGTGGGAACGGACTCCTCAACGCGGGTGGCCGTCAGCAGGGATTGACCTGCTTTGGGACTGGCGGCGTTGGTGTGCCAATGATCGACCTGCGGGAGGGCGGTCTTGGCGGGACTTTTTTCAAGTCCCGCCCATTTAGTTCTTAACGAATTCGTTGAAGGAGCCACGGAAGGAGGTCGCTGATGGCGATACGTTCCTGTTCCATGGTGTCACGGTGGCGGATGGTGACGGTGTCCTTGAGGGAGGCGTCTTCTTCGCCGAGGGTTTCGAAGTCGATGGCGACACAGTAGGGTGTTCCGACTTCGTCCTGACGACGGTAACGGCGGCCGATGGCGGCGGAGTCATCGTAGAAAACGTTCATGAAGGGCTGGAGGAGGTTTTTGACTTCCTTGGCCTTTTCGACGAGCTCGGGCTTGTTCTTCAGAAGCGGGAGGATCGCGACCTTGATAGGTGCGACGCTGGGCTTGAAGCGCATGACGGTGCGGACGTCTGCCTTGCCCCCTTCTTTGGTGAGGTCTTCTTCATCGTAGGCCTCGCAGATGAGGGCGAGGATGGTGCGGTCGCAACCGGCGGAGGGCTCGACAACGTGCGGGATGAAGCGCTCTTTGGTTTCCTCGTCGAAGTATTCGAGAGGGCGGCCGGAGTGCTTCTGGTGCTTGCCGAGGTCGTAGTTGCCACGGTAGGCGACACCTTCGAGTTCCTGCTGACCGAAGGGGAAATCGTATTCGATGTCGTAGGTTTTCTGCGAGTAGTGGGCCCGCTCGCCATCAGGGATGTCGAGGACGTGGAGCTTTTGTTTATCGAGTCCGATCTCTTCGTAGAAGGCGAGGCGGTTGGCGAGCCATTCGTCGGTGAGGCGGAGGCCATCTTCGGGACGGCAGAAGTATTCCACTTCCATTTGCTCGAACTCACGGGAGCGGAAGGTGAAGTTACGCGGGTTGATCTCGTTGCGGAAGGATTTGCCAATTTGAGCGATGCCGAAGGGGAGTTTGACGCGGTTGGAGTCCATGACGTTCTTGTATTGAACGAAGATGGATTGTGCAGTTTCGGGTCGAAGGTAGGCGGTGGCGTTGGGATCATTTTCATCGGCCGAGGCTCCCATCTGGGTTTTGAACATGAGTTCAAAATCGCGGGGCTCGGTGAGGAGTGATCCGTTGTCAGGATTGTAGTTCGTGACGTCGGTCTCTTCGGTAGTGGATTCGCCGGTAAGGGTGAGTTTCTTGGGCGAGATTTGTTTATCGCTGAGAAACTGGGCGTAAAATTCCTTGGCGGTCTTGCGGGCTTTGTTCTCGTCCTGATTCGGCTGGTTGAGGAGCACGGAGTAGGGACGGTCGATGGACCAGCCGGATTCTTCGTGGGAAGCGCCGGTGAAGTGGTAGGCAGTGCCGGACTGGGGCTCGATCTGATCGGCACGAAGACGGGCCTTGGTGAGAAGGCAGTCGCACATGGGATCGGAGAATCCGCCGATGTGGCCGGAGGCGGTGAGGACGGCCTGGTGGGTGAGGATGGATCCGTCGAGTCCGAGGATATCATCGCGTTCCTGGACGTTTTTGCGCCACCAGAGGTCTTTAAGGTTGCGCTTGAGTTCAGCGCCAAGGGGGCCGTAGTCCCAGCATCCGTTCAAGCCACCGTAGAGTTCGGCGGATTGGAAGATGAAGCCTTTGCGTTTACACAGCGAAACGATTTTCTCCATGCGGGCGGTGTCGGTCTGGTCTTTATTAGCCATCGGTTTGAAATGCTGGTTGAGCGGGCGGCGAGGAAACAGGAAGAAAGTCAGTCGGGAAAGGGTTTTTTAGGAAATCCGCTTGCACGGGGAGCAGGAAGGAAGGAGCGTTTCAGCCAGTGAAGATCGCAAATTTCTGGAAATTGCCCGAGGTGGTTCTTCTGGAAGAACATGCGCCCTTGCGGGAGTGGTTGGCGGGAAAGGCGGAGTTTGAGGATCATGTGGTCTTCAAGACCTCGGGTTCGAGCGGGGTGGAAAAGTGGGTGGCCTTGTCGAAGGAGGCGATGGAATGGTCGGCGCGGCAGGTGATTGACTGTTTAGGAATGGGGGCGGGCGATGTTTGTGGTTTGGCTTTGCCTACGGTGCATGTGGGTGGGTTTGGTTTGATACTGCGGGTTCATTTGAGCGGAGCAGCTTTGGCGAAGTTCGAGGGGAAGTGGAATGTGGAGCGTTTTGGCGAGTGGTGTGCCGCGGAAGGAGTCACAATTTCCTCGCTGGTGCCAACGCAGGTCAGCGACCTAGTAGATGCCGGGGTGCGGGCGCCGGATTGTTTGAGGTCTGTCGTGGTCGGTGGCGGGGTGTTGAAACCCGATCTAGCGGAGCGGGCGAAGGTGTTAGGCTGGCCCGTTTTGCCGAGCTACGGAATGACCGAGACGTCGGCGCAAGTCGCGACGGGCGAAGGGCTTCCGCTTTTCGACGGCTGGGACGCGAGAATCGAAGGCGGGTGCCTGTCCTTGAAGGGAGGCGGCCTATTAACGTCAGTGATCCGGCGCCAGGGCGAAGGCTTTGTGGCGGTGGATCCCAAGGTGGATGGGTGGTTTTTGACTTCGGACCGGGCGGAACTGGCTGGGAGGAACTTGCGGATCCTGGGGAGGTCCGACCGGCAGGTGAAGGTGCTGGGGAAGCTGGTGGATCTTGAGGGTCTGGAAGATTTTTGGAGGAAGCAACTTGGGGTTGAAGTGGCTTTGGTGACACGCTCTGATGAACGTCGTGGTGCGCTTTTGATTCTCTTTGTGGAAGGCAGAGCAGAGGAGATTGGGGAGGTCAATGAGTCGCTTTTAGGACCAGAGCGATTGATGGCATATCAGGTGCTAGAGAAGCTGCCGAGGTCGCCCTTGGGGAAAATCGATCGAACAAAGTTGCAGGAGATCGAGTCAGATTTACGTTGCTTTACCTGAACGGATCAGGAAAGTTAGGATGTCTTAATGAAAAAGAGGAGAGCTCAATACGCATCGAAGGGCCGGCGGCCTTCGCGGTGTTTCAACGAATCAGTCCGTCGTGAAACACCAACCCAGCCCTGCTCAAAATGATCGAAGCCACCTCAGAAGTCGAACCTACCTTTGAGTCCGGTCCCTCCAATCGAGACCGGTCAGAATCAAGACTCAGTGACATGCAGCTAGAAAGTTTCGGCTTTAAGGCGCCAGACGCTCCCGGAAAGCATTACGTTTTGGACACCAACGTTCTGCTCCACGAGCCTGATTGTTTGGGCCGCTTCCAGGATAACCACGTGTGTATTCCCGCCGATGTCCTTTCGGAACTCGATCGATTCAAGAATGAGCAAAGTGAGCGCGGAGCGAACGCCCGAAAGGTGCACCGCCGCCTGACGGCAATTTTCGAAAGCGACAAGAGCGTGACCAAGGGAGTCCCGACCGCCGGCGGGGGAACGATTCGCTTGGTGATCTATGACCCCTCAATGTGTGAGCAAAGCAGCAAGGAGTTGCGGCGTTTTCACCGGATTTTTCCTGATCGCGAGCGCGTCGATCACCGTATTCTGGCTTGTACCCTTTTGCTTCAGCAGCATGTTGATCCTCCTGTAGTCCTCGTGACCAAGGATCTCAATATGCAGCTCAAGGCCCGCGCGGTGGGCATCACTTGCGAGGACTACCTGAACGATAAAGTCACGCCCCAGGACTCGGCCAAGAAGGCAATGCAGCGTCTTGAGGTTGATGCCAGCGAGCTTCAGCGCTTTGCGAGTTCCGGCGAGCTAGAGCCCGGAGCGGAGCGGATCCAAGACCTGCATGTGAATCAATATATCCTGCTCGAAGCGGGGGAGAAACAGACCATTCCAGCCCGTCTGGACGCCAGCGGAAAGTTGGTGCGGCTTGTGGTTCCCGAGGCTCTCAAAATCCCGGACGGTAATTCACTGAAACCGCTGAATCTGGGGCAGAAGTGCTTTATCGATGCTCTCCTCAACCCCGACATTTCTCTCGTGACCTGCTTTGGGCAGGCCGGAACAGGTAAGACGTTGGTGGCGATGGCAGCTGGTCTGCACGGCGTTTTTGCTCGCGATTACAACGGTCTCACGGTGAGTCGTCCGGTCGTGGCGATGGGTGATCAGATGGGATACCTTCCGGGATCACTCGAAGAAAAAATGCGTCCGTGGCTTCAGCCGATTTATGATGCCCTCGAGTTGCTGATGACGCCCCAGACGAGCCAAGGTCCCAAGCGCAAGCGCAGTAAAAGCGACGGAGAGTCGACCCGGCAAAAGCCCTACGATGATCTTATGAACCAGGGGATTATCGAAGTTGAGGCACTGGCTTATATTCGCGGACGTTCCATTCCGAACCGCTTCTTTATTCTGGATGAAGCCCAGCAATTGACGCCGAAAGAGGCCAAAGCCGTGGTCACCAGGATGTCGAAGGGCTCCAAGCTCGTGATGGTCGGAGATCCTGCGCAAATTGATCATCCATATGTTGACAGCCGGAGTAATGGTCTGGTTTATACGCGCCAGCGGATGCGCGGCCAAAATTTTGCAGCCCACGTCACCCTCAGCAGGGGTGAAAGGAGCGATTTGGCGGAAGCCGGCGCACGTTTGATGTAATAGATTCCCAATGAGCTACGTTTTCATGGCATGAAGAGGCTGCTTTCCATCGTCACCTGCGGCACTGGATTGTTCTTTTCCGGTTGCGCCCGATCCACTCCTCCCGACGAACCTCCGCCGTGGGGCGCGGGTGTTTCCCGTGAAGTCCAGTCCCTCGGGGTCTCTAATTGGGTCATTGTGGCCGAGTCGTCCTTTCCAGTGATTTCCCGTCGTGGAGTCCGCACCATGGTTGTCGATGCCGAGATTCCGGAAGTCGTTGACTACATCGTCAATGATCTTGAAAGATCCTCCAATGTCATTGCGTCCTTCAACACGGCCCGCGAGTTACCCTTTGTGAGCAACGACAATGCACCCGGAGCTGATGAGTTTCGTCGATTACTCCAGGAGGCTCTCCATGGCCATCCCGTCCGGCAAATGGACCACCGTTCACTCACCTTGCTTGCACATAGCGACGCGGCAAAGTATGCCGTCCTCGTTCTGAAGACGAAAACGAATCTTCCTTACTCCAATGTCTTCATTGAACTGGACAGCGGGTATTGGGATCGTGCGTCCGAGGACAAGTTGCGTGCGGATATGACTGCGGCGCAGCAACCTGCGCCGCAACCATGAAAAAGAGCCCTGAAGAAATCGATAAGGAACGTGAAGAAGCCTGGGTAGGTGATGCCGTATTGGCACTCTACGTCCGCGAGTGGCTTCTGCGTGAGCACGGGAAAATCGATGGCGAAGCCTTCATCCGGGCGACTTCCAACGATTTCCTCCGTCTGAAAGGCAATCCTACCTCGGTCGAAGCCGAAATCGGCCGATCCTATCGCGAAGGCGGACTTCAAGCGGGGTTCGACTACGTTGAGCAAAAGCTCCTTCCCCTCTTTGTGCAGCGTGAAAAGGTGCGCGCGCGCCAAAAATCCCGTCGTTAGACGGATGGGCAGTGTGATATCGCTCTCTGTGCGATGAAGCTTCTTTTTCTGATAACGATGATGTGTGCGCCCTACTTGCCGGCGCAATTAACGAAGGTTGAAGCGACTGCTTTTGCAAAGGAGCACTACGCCAAGCTGGCCAAGACCCGGGAGGTGAAGGCCCGGGAGGTGAAGGAGGGATTCGAATACTTTGAGATCAGCGCAGCCGACAAGACGTTGCGTTGCGTCGGGAAGCTCTATGGCAAGGCTGCGGAAGGAGACCGGAGTTTGTTCATCTCCATGCACGGCGGGGGAGGAGCACCGCCCAAGGTGAATGACGGGCAGTGGAACAATCAGATCTCGCTGTATCAACCGGAGGAGGGATACTACGTCGCGCCGCGTGCTCCGACCGATACCTGGAATCTTTGGCACGAAGCCCATATCGATGCGCTTTTTTCCAAGCTCATCGAAGACTTCGTGGCCTTGCGGGGAGTGAATCCCAACAAAGTTTATCTCATGGGATACTCGGCGGGTGGAGATGGCGTTTATCAGTTGGCACCCCGTCTCGCTGACCGCTTGGGTGCCGCTACCATGATGGCGGGACATCCGAACGATGCCTCACCTGATGGACTCCGGAATCTGCCTTTTAGGATTTATATGGGTGGAAAAGATGCCGCTTATGATCGTAATAAAGTGGCGGCGCAGTGGGGTGAAAAGTTGTCGGCTCTTCAAAAGTTTCGGGGAGGATATGATCACAAAGTCACCATTTATCCCGAGGATGGTCACTGGATGAATCGCAAGGATGCCGAGGCGGTTCCCTGGATGGCGACGAAGACCCGTGAGACCTGGCCAAAGAAGGTCGTTTGGGGGCATTCGAATACCCGCTCGGACCGTTTCTATTGGCTGGGAGGAATTCAGAAGGGGGTGATTGAGGGGGAAGTGAAGGGTCAGACTATCACCGTAAAGGGAGTCGCTGATCAAAAATTGACTTTCTGGCTCAACGACCAGCTTCTGGATTTGGATCAACCGGTGAAGATCGTCATCGATGAGAAGGAAGTCTTTAACGGAAAGATCAACCGAAGTCAGAAGGCGATCGAAGAAAGCCTCGCTGCGAGGCTGGATTTTGCAATGGTTGCGACTGCGATGTGGCAGCAGGAAGCGGCTCAGTGAACCGGAGCCACCTGAACGTTGAGGTTTTTCAGATTGGGCTGTCTTTCGGCCACTTCGGAGCGACAATGAAGGATGCCAACTTACGTGTACGAAACCATTCCGCAAACCGACGGCGAAGCTCCGATTCGGTTCGAAGTGAAACAAGGGATGAACGACCCCAGGCTCACCGAGGACCCTGAAAGTGGGAAGCCGGTGCGGCGGGTGATTTGCGGGGGCTTTTTTCAAAGCAGGGCAAAGCACGAATCGGTGGGATCGGTCACGGATCCTTCGTGGCACGAGCGAGGTTAAGAGTTGAAAAAAGAAGACCCGGCTGGCGCCGCATTCAAATCCTTGGGGATTGATCGTGAGGCGGGGGTGGCCTCGGGCAGGGCTTCCTTGAGAATCGTCGGGGCCACAATGTCGGAAGACGAGGCGCAGAGGATGCTGAGGAGGAGGGCGTCTCCATGGTCAAATCCGAAAGCCTTGCTGAGCAGGATGGTGCTTAGACCATCTCCGCTACTTCCGGGCCATTGCGACGGAGGGCACGCTCACCGGTGCGGCTGAAAAACTGGGCGTCTCCCAATCTGCCATGAGTGTGCAACTCAAGCAGTTTGAGGAAAGTATTTGGGCAGCCCTTCTTTCATCGTGAACACAAGCCACTGGTGCTCACGGAAGCGGGACGGATCGCTCTCGACTACGCCGAGATTATCTTTCGCTCGGGAGAGGAAATGGTGAGCGTCTTGCGAAACCGTCCCACGGACCGGCGTCGGGTTTTGCGGCTGGGGGCGGTGGCGACCCTTTCGCGGAACTTTCAGTTGAAGTGTCTGCAACCGCTTATCGGTCGCGATGATGTCGAATTGGTTCTTCGTTCCGGAAGTCTGCGGGAATTGCTACCTCAGCTTAAGGCACACACCCTGGACGTGGTGCTTTCGAATACCCCGGTGCCGCGGGAGGCCGAAACGGAGTGGCGCAGTCACCTCCTTGAAGAGCAAGCGGTTTCACTCGTCGGGAAGAAAACCCGCAAAGGGAAGCCTTTTGCATTCCCCGGGGATTTGAAGGGTGCTCCGCTGCTTCTTCCGACATTGGATAGCAATCTGCGGACGGCCTTTGATCTGGTCATGGAGAGGGCGGCGATCCGTGCGGTGATTGCGGCTGAGATTGATGAGATGGCGATGATGCGCCTCCTGGCCCGCGAGGGAGCGGGACTCGCGCTCGTGCCTCCGGTGGTCGTCGCGGGTGAATTGAAGCGTGGCCAGTTGGTCGAGCTCTATCGGTTCTCTGAAATTCATGAGCGCTTTTTTGCCATTTCGCCTAGCCGAAGATTTGCGACCCCCTTGATGGAAGAGTTACTTCAAGGGGCCACCGGCTGCGAAACCGGGTGATTTGAGATGGTTCGCATGAGTCTTTAAAGATTGCCCCGGCGTGAGCTGTCTTGTATTTTGTTAGGTGCATTTAAAACGACTATGGAAATGTTACTCGAACGTCCGGTTTTGGTCCTGAACCGTCTCTGGCAACCGGTGCATACCTGCTCGGTGAAACGCGCATTGCGCCTCCTTTGCCTGGGGCATGCCCAGGTGGTCCAAACTGAGGGGGAATTCCGCTACCAGACCCATGACATGAGTTCGTGGGCTCAATATACTACTCAGTCGAAGGGTTCGTTGGCGGCAGATGTCGTTCATTCCGTGAAGCTCGCGCTGAGGGTTCCCAAGATCATCGTATTGGGGCTCTACGACCGGCTTCCCCGCAAGGAGGTGAAATTCACGAGGCAGAATGTCTTCCTGCGCGACAAGCACACTTGTCAGTATTGCGCGAAGCTGTTTCCTGAATCCAAGCTCAACCTTGATCATGTTATCCCGCGTGGCAAGGGAGGGAAGACAACCTGGCAAAACATCGTTACTTCCTGTTTTCCTTGTAACACGCGGAAGGCCGATCGCCTTCCAAGGCAGGCGAATATGCGCCTTTTGAATGAGCCTCGACTGCCGCGTTGGCGCCCTCTCTTTGGCTTGAAGCAGCATACAAGTGATGTCGCTTGGGAGGAATTTGTCTCACCTGACCGACAGAAAGTCAGTATGGGCGCCTAATCGCTGGTCAGCACAGGGAACATCTGTTAGCGTGAAGGCGTGAATTTTCCGAACGAAGCTGGCGGCATTGTCCTGTGGTTACAGGTGGCAGTTGGATTCATTGGGTTGCTCGTGATGGTGGAGCGGATGATCTTTTTCCAGCACGCACGGGGAAGGGTGGCAGACTTGTTGTTGGGAATCACCAATCATGTCCGCAAGAAGGCCTACGCGGAAGCTCTCCACGAATCCTCCCGCTCCCGCGGACCGGAAGCACGGGTCGTTCATGCCGTGATTATGAGGCACCACCTTGATCGCACCAATCTCCGGGAGATCGCCCAGGAAGCTGGGCAGTTGGAGGTTCCCCGCATTGAGCGCAATATGCGGATTTTGCTCGGGGTGACCATGATCGCGCCAATGCTCGGGATGTTTGGGACGGTGCTCGGATTGATTGAAGTTTTCATGAAGGTGAGCGAGGCGGACGGCTCTGTCGCCCAGGCGGCGCTGGCCAGCGGGATGTTTCAGAGTCTGACATCCACCGCGATGGGACTGGCAATCGCCATCCCGGCCTATCTCATGTATCTCTACCTATACGGAAAAGGGCAACGGATGGTCCACCGGCTTGAGCGGGCTGGAATTGAAGCCGTGAATATTGTCTGCGATAGCCGTGAGCATGATCGGATCGTGTCGTTCCGTGATGGGGTCGAGAATCGTCAATCTCCATCCGGAAACAGGGGCAAGGGGAAGCTCGATAGCAAGGAGTCCTGATTCATGAAGCTCAAGATGTCACTTCCGGAGCGCCCAGGTTGGATTTTTGTCGTTCCGGGATTTGACTTCATCGCCTTGCTGCTGGCCCTGGTAATGTTGACCGGAGTGGTGGCGCGCGAGGGCTGGGTTGAGGTGAACCTTGCTCCCTCGGAGTTTCGCGGAGTCCGCATGGGGGATGAAAATCCTGTCATTGTCATTTTAAAAAGTACGGTGAACGGGCCAGCCTACTATATGGCCAACACGAGGGTTCCAAGAGAACAGCTCTCTGCTGCTATTTCAGCGGAAGCCGGAAAACGGGGGACCAATGCCGTCGGACTCCGGGTTGATGAGAGAGCCACGACGGCCGAGCAACAGGAGTTGATCAATCTGATCGCAGCGTTGGATTATCGAATTTTTCTGGGAGTCCGGTCCTCGGAAATCGACAGAAAGGATCAGGAATAATGTGGCGTGCCCGGCGAGTGAAGCGAGATCGGGAGGCTGGAATGGTCTTCGACTGGCGCACGGGGCATGGCTCGACTAGTCGTTTGATCATCGCAGCGGTGGTTTCCGCATCCTTCTGGGGTGCCGTTTGCGCCTACGTCCAGATTCGAGAGACGAAGTCGAGCCCGCTGCTGGATCAGCAAATTAATCTCACGGTGATCGACCTCGACTCGAAGCACCCGTTTGCCGAGCTTCTGGACAGGGAAACCCTTTTTCATGACCGGTGGGACGTCTCCAGTACCGTGGCCATTGATCACGAAGTATCCAAGGCTCTTGAAGCCAGCCCTGTGCGTGTTTATTCCCCTCAGATTCGAGAGATTGAGCCTCCAAAACGCGAATTGATGATCGAACAGCTTCCTGGAATGGGCCCTCAAGTGCTCCCTCCTCCCGAGGAGATTCCAGTGATGGAATTCGCCCCTCCGCCGGTAAAATGGTGGGTGGAGATCGAATCGGTGCAAGGTGCGGGTGGTTTTAGCACGATTTCCTTTGAGTGGCCCAATCCGAAAGATCCGATGAGCGAGGGAGAAGTTTGGACTCTTTTGGCCGGAGTGGATTGGGAAGGGCATGTGTTAACCTGCTCCGCTTGGGAGGAAGCTGATGACGCCCGGACCCCGGTGATTATTAGCCGTTGTCTGAGTGCCTCTTTTCCAGCGCTGGCCGGGCCAGGCCCGCTTCGATGGTGGAAATTACAAGCCCGGGTCGTGAACCGACCGATCGACGAATGATTGTCACCTATCCCCAATTTTACGTCACGCTTGTCTTGCTGGGATTCCTCTGGCTGGTCTTTGATTGGTTTTTCGGAGTCTTGCGGGACCGGGCTGAAGCGGCGAGATCCGCAAAATCCAGTCGGCAATGCCACATCTGTGGGAAACGTTATCCGGAAGACAAACGGGTCAAGCTTTCCGAGTGTCCGGATTGTTCTGCTCAGAATGTGCGGGGCGGGCACCGTAAATTGGGCTAAAGTGATTTCACACACCAGCCTTGCATTTACGGGGGCTAAAGACTAACCAACGTAGAACTTGCGAGCAGCCATGGAAAATCGACGCGTTGTAGTAACTGGAATCGGGGCGGTCAGCCCATTGGGACATAATGCCGCTTCCACTTGGGAAGGTATGAAAGAGGGCCGCAGTGGAATCGGGCTCATTGAGTCGATGGACACGACGGACTACTCGGTGAAAATCGGCGGCGAGGTTCGTGGATTTGACCACAATCAGTATTTCTCCAACCCCAAGGATGCCCGTCGCATGGACCGCTATGCGCACCTCAGCATTGCGGCGGCTCAAATGGCTCTCGCCGAGTCAGGCCTTAATGATTGTGAAATCGATCGCGACCGTATTGGCGTCATGCTGGGCAGCGGAATCGGCGGTCTGGGAACTCTTGAGCAGAACCACACCGCTCTCATGCAGAAGAGCCCCAGCCGGGTTTCTCCCTTCACCATCCCGATGATGATCTCTAACATTGCCAGTGGCGTGTTCTCGATCGAGCATGGCTTTGGCGGGCCAAACATGGCGATCGTCACTGCGTGTGCCACTGCCAATCACAGCATTGGAGAAGCATGGCGCATGATTAAATTTGGTGATGCTGACGCCTTTATTGCCGGTGGCTCTGAAGCCGCGATCCTTCCGATGGGTCTCGCCGGATTCGGCAATATGAAGGCTCTGAGCACTCGCAACGATGATCCCACCCGGGCATCCCGTCCCTTTGATACCGGCCGTGATGGCTTTGTCATGGGGGAAGGTGCCGGAGTCGTCGTCATCGAGGAATTGGAGCACGCCAAAAAGCGAGGAGCTACTATTCTTGCCGAGTTGACGGGATACGGCTTGAGTGCCGACGCCTACCACCTGACTTCACCTCATCCCGAGGGTCTCGGAGCTGCCCGTTGCATGGACATGGCCCTCAAGCACGCCGGTCTCAATGCGGAGGACGTCCAGTACGTCAATGCCCACGGCACCTCGACTCCCCAGGGAGATATTTGTGAGACCAAGGCGATCAAAAAATCATTTGGTAATTGGGCCAAGGAGGGGCTCGTCGTGAGCTCCACCAAGTCCATGACCGGCCACCTTTTGGGTGCCGCTGGCGGTGTTGAAATTCTTGCCTGTATCTATGCCATCCGCGATGGCGTGATTCCTCCGACCATTAACCTTGATGACCAGGATCCCGAGTGCGATCTCGACTACTGTGCGAACACCGCCCGGGAGATGACGATCAAGGCTGCACTGAGTAATTCATTCGGCTTCGGTGGCCACAACGCTTCGCTTCTCGTCGAGAAGTTTTAACTTGTGACTCCCGAACAAACGATCATCGAACAAGTCCTCCGGGCTGGTTGCGGGGAATTCGTGGTTTGTGGGGGCGCTCGCAATGCGGGTCTCGTCGCACTTTTGGAAGCCGCAGTGGGCTTGCAAACCTGGAAGCATTTCGAGGAACGCGGCGCCGCCTTTTTTGCGCTGGGACGGACCAAGGACACCGCGCAACCCTGCGCGGTAGTCACGACCAGCGGAACGGCGGTGGCGGAATGTCTGCCCGCCGTCATCGAGGCCTTCTATACCTGTAAACCGCTCATCATTTTGTCAGCGGACCGTCCGGCTGAGTTCCGAGGTTCGGGGGCTCCGCAGGTCATCGAGCAGGAGGAGATTTTTGGCAACTACGCTGCCCGCAGTTTGGAAGATTGGGATGGCCATGGTCCGCTTCATTTAAATGTTCCCTTGGAGGAAGGCGAAGTTTCCCACGATCCCTGGACCGCAAATGTTGAGGGCTTCTTACCCAAGCGGCTTTCCTTTGAAGTCAAGGCGCTCCTGAGCTTCCTCGAGAACGGTGTCTTTCGCGGTATTATCGCAATGGTCGGCGGTTTGGAGCCGGAGGATCGCGAGGATGTTTTTTACTTCTTGAAGGACCTCGGCATCCCCGTGATTGCCGATGTAAACAGCGGAATTCGAGAAGCTCTCGGCGACCTTCTCGTACCGGAGCAGGCCTTTAGAGGAAAGCTCCCCGGACGTGTTTTACGCCTTGGCGAAGTCCCGGTCGGGCGACTCTGGCGTGATCTTGAAGATCATGCCGGCACCGAGGTTCTCTCGATTTGCCGCAATGGCCTCCCCGGTCTCGCCCGTGATTCCCAGGTGATTCATGCCCAAGTCGGCCGCGTCATTCGTGGACTGGGCCCCGTTGATTCTATCGGAGATGTCCGCGATGACTTTTTGAAGGCCCGCCCGCTCTTCGGCCTGGTCGATGAAAAACTGGAATCACTCCCCGATAGTGAACCGGGTCTCGTGAATCTCCTCTCCACTTACGCCACCACCGGTGAGAGTCTTTTTATCGGAAACAGCCTTCCCATCCGTGAGTGGAATGACTTCGGCCAACGTGAAACTCCCTACGCCCGCGTCTTCGCAAATCGCGGGGCTAATGGCATCGATGGCCAGCTCTCAACCTGGCTCGGAGCTACCGCCGAAACGCCCGACTCGTGGGGTGTTTTTGGTGACCTGACCGCTCTTTATGATCTTGCGGCACCGGCCATGCTCCCGCAAGTCGAGCAGCAGGGCCGCGTCCTCGTTGTGATAAACAACGGGGGAGGGCAGATCTTCGAGAAGCTTCCACGCCTTGCTCATCTTACCGAGGAACAACGCGCCGCCATCGTACAACCGCAGGAAGTTCGTCTGCAATCGTGGGCCGAAATGTGGGGCATGGACTACCTGAAAATCGAAACCCGCGAAGGCTTCGACAACCTCGAAGCGGGCGAGAAAACCCTCTTCGTCGAGTTGATCCCGGATGCTATCCAGAGTGAGGAGTTTTAGGGCCGGACTTGATTTTTGCCAGGTCCTGACGGAGCGAAGGTTCCAGCGTGAAGGTTTTGCGTGGAAATTGATCAAAGCCCGGGAGTCCCGGGCCTATTCGGTCCGCAAATCTCCCCTTGCACTTTCGCTGTTGAGAGTGGATCGTCTCCACGTCGGGGCTTAGTAAGACGGCCACGGGACACCAAAAATTACCAATGAAATTGTTCAAATCGGGAGGTCGATCGATCTCCAAGACGATGAAAGGCTGCCTGAGCAGCGCCGCGATTGCCGCCACCGCAATCACTCTCTCCAGCTGTGGAGATAAAGACAAGGAAGCTGACGCGGGAGGCTCTGGCGCCGATGCCGTTCTTCGTTTCTCTGCGATTCCAGACAAGAACACAACCGGACAAGCCGAGCGCTTTAAGCCAGTTGCTGACTATTTGGCCAAGGAGCTTGGCGTGAAGGTCGAATTCGTTCCTGCGAGCGACTACGAAGCCTCCGTCGTGAAATTTGAAAACGGCGACATTCAGTTGGCTTGGTTTGGAGGTGTTTCGGGCGTGCAAGCCCGCGAGGCGGTCGAAGGAGCAGAAGCTCTCGCCGCCGGCGTCGAAGACTTGGCCTTCAAGTCCTACTTCATCGCAAATACCGCTGCCGGTCTCGAGAAATCAGATGAGTTTCCTGCCGCGATTGCCGATATGACCTTCACCTATGGAAGCTCCGGTTCGACTTCGGGATGCATTATGCCTTCGCATTTCATCATGGAGAACACCGGCAAAAGCCCGCTTGATTTCTTCACGAAGAAGCCTGGCTTCTCGGGTGCCCATGACGCCACTGCGCTCGCGGTGCAGGATGGCACCTTCCAGGTTGGGGTCCTGAGCTACACGACCTTCGACAAAATGGTGGAAGACGGCCAAATCGATCCCGAAAAGGTAAAGGTAATCTGGGAAACTCCTACATTTGCCGACTACAACTTCACCGCGCATCCTGCTCTCAACAAGACCTTTGGAGAAGGCTTCGTCACCAAACTCAAGGAGGCTCTTCTTGAGTGCGATGATGCTGCCGTTCTCAAGGCGCTTGACCGCAGTGAGATGGTTGAAGTGACAAACGAAACCTTCCAGTCCATCGCAGATGTGATGAAGAAGGTGAAGTTTGACTGATCCCGCATGAGCGTGATCTCAGTCAACGATGTTACGCATCAATTTGGCGCGACCCGGGCATTGTCCCGGGTCGCGTTCCATATTGCCCCCGGTGAACAGGTCGCACTGATTGGGGCTTCCGGGAGCGGTAAGACGACGCTTCTCCGTTTGTTGGGACTTCAAGAGAAACCCTCGTCGGGAACGGTCTCCGTCTTGGGTTGTGACCTGTATTCTGCAAAGTCGGAAGCTCTTCGTGCGACGAGGACCCGGATTGGGATGCTTCCGCAGGATCTTGGTCTTGTTCCAAATCTGCGGGTTATTCAAAATGTCGTGCTCGGTCGTAGCGGTCAGAGGAATTTGATCACGACCGTGAGGGATCTGTTTTGGCCACGGAAGGCTGATCGCGGGGAGATCTTTGAGATTCTCAAGCGGATGGGAGTGGCTGCCAAAATGTATGATCGCACGGATTCTCTTTCCGGTGGCCAGCAACAAAGGGTGGCCCTTTCAAGAACCCTCTATCAAGGTGCTGAGATTCTCCTGGCTGATGAACCGCTGAGCGCGGTCGATCCGGCGCGGGCCCGCGACGTCCTGGAACTCCTCACAGGGCTCTCGAACGAGCAGGGGAGCACTCTGGTGGTGTCGCTGCACCAGGTCGCTCTGGCTCGCGAATTTTTTCCACGGGTGATTGGCCTTAAAGCTGGTGAAGTGGTTTTCGACGGGCAGCCCGACGACGCCCAACTTTCCTCGCTCTACGATTTATGAAACCCAAGGCCTGGCGGATGTGGCTGGGACGGAGATGGCTTCTCGTCATCACGGCCCTCATTTTCGCCTGGTGCGTGGGCAGGCTGGGGACGCAACTCTTGTCCCACACGCCGGGATCCGATCCGCTGGCCGCGAGCATCCGCTTTTTCGGGGCTGCCTTTTCTCCGGCCTTTGCCGACCAAAACCCCAATCTTCCGGCGGATGCCACCCCCTTTCTCTCGCGTCTGGGGAGCGATCTCTTACGAACGTTACGATACGCGCTCATCGCGACTTCGATGGCGATTCCAGCTGGCCTGATCTTCGGCTTTCTCGCTTCGGAACAATGGTGGCCGCCGCAGCGTTCGCGAAAATTGCTCAATTTAATCCGTTGGCCGGTCCGTATTTTTCTCTCGCTCATCCGATCCATTCACGAACTAATTTGGGCGATCTTTTTTCTCTCGGCCTTTGGTGATTTCCCCCTCACGGCCTGTCTGGCGCTGGCGCTTCCCTTTGCCGGGACCCTGGCCAAAGTCTTTTCGGAAATTATGGATGAGCAAGGTCGTTCGGCTTGCCTGGTGATCACGGTATCAGGCGGAAGCGGCGCGCAAGGATTTATCGGAGCGATTCTTCCGGCGGCCCTGCCGGATATGATCACCTATTCGCTCTACCGATTTGAGTGCGCCCTGCGGTCCTCGGCAGTGTTGGGTTTTATTGGGATCGAGACGGTCGGGCTTTCCATTCTGCGATCTTTTGAAAGCACCTATTATGGCGAAGTTTGGACAGCACTCTATATTTTGATCATCACGATTGTGCTGATTGAAGGCAGTGGCTTTTTTATCCGTAAACGTCTGACCCAGGGGAGGGCGCGCCGGAAAGAGGTGGGCGATGACTTTTCGGAACAGGATTTACGAAAGACGGCACCCCGGGACTATCTTCTGCGGTTCGCGGGAGTGATTTGGGTGGTGGTGATTTTTTCGGCCTTTCAGATAGGCGAGCGCTTGATCCAGCCAATGCCGGGAGGTCAACAAGCGGACCGGTTGTCCCGTTTTTTGACCAAAATTTCCCCGGATCCGATTGCTCCGGGGAAAGGGGTGTCGACTTGGGAAGAGCGCAAGGCCGCGTGGCATGAAGGTTCGGGTGAGTTAGGGGCGTGGGCCTCCGACCTTTGGGAAAAGCCGGGCGCCGAGGCGCTTGCCAATACAGTGGCGATGTCGGTGGCGGCCATCATTTTGGCGGCCATCATCTCGATCGTTCTCGTTCCCTGGGCCTTGCGAACCCTTGCGACCCGAAGGCCGCTTGGGATGGCCTCGGCGGGCGGTGGCGTTCGCACGGTTTTGGGATTTTTCGTGAGGGGATTATTTGTGGTGACGCGGGCGGTGCCGGAGTATCTTTATGCTTTTCTGCTCGTCGGCTTGATGGGGCCCAGTGCCTGGCCGCTGGTCTTTGCTCTGGCCCTTCACAATGTCGGGATCTTGGGGAGACTGTGGAGCGAAGTGGTGGAGAATGAGCCTTCCGGGAATGCCCGTGCGGTTTTGCAGGTGGGAGGCGGACGTTTGCAGGCCTTCTATTCAAGTCTGGCCCCGGTTGCGCTTAATCGCTTCCTGCTCTTTTTCTTTTATCGCTGGGAATCCTGCATGCGCGAGGCGACCGTCCTCGGGATGCTTGGGTTTAGCTCGCTTGGCTACTATATTTCCATCCAGAAGAGTTTTCGGAATTACGATGACATCCTTTTCCTTAGTCTTTTGGGAGCCAGTGTCATTGTGGTGGGTGATCTTGTCAGTGATGCCCTCAGGCGGAAGTTGCGCGGTTAGTGGACATGGCGCCAGCGCAGGCAATGAGTGTGGTCAATGAGGTGATTTCAAGAATTGTCCTGGCCGGGAGGAAGCTCAACCAGTTGCAGGCCAAAACCGAAATGGGATCGGCAAGATCGTAAAAAAAAAGCGATTCACGCCACTCGATAGGGAGAAGACTCTGATCATTGTTCTTCGGAAGGGACGCTCAAGTGGGACGATGGCCCCCTGATGATGTCGTTTGAGACTCAAAATCCCGTACGGTCATAAGTGGGAGGTATGAATCTCATGCACAATTTTTGTTTGCGTGCATTTTTCGGTATTGACTCAAGGGGCGGATTCCTTAAGTTAGGTATAGAAGGACACTAGTGATCCACCTCCGAATTCTCTTTGACCTGTTTCAACGTATCAAAATATGAAAAGCACCCCAAAAATTGTCATTTTAACCGCACTCTCTCTTGCCGCAGGCGGGTTTGCAAATGCCGCCCTCGTCAGCCAATACGGTATCCTTGACCTCACGGCTAACGGGGGCATCAACCCCAACACCGGTGTCGCTTGGGCGGCAGGTGATCAATACCGTCTTTCTTTCCACACGGCCGCTACATTTAGCGCCGACAACCCCAGCGCCGCTTTCTATAACGCTCTCGTAACAACTCAAGCTCAGTTGAACTCTGCTCTTGCTGGCTCAACTTGGACGGCGCTGATTTCAACGGTTACAGTCAATGTTAAGGATAATACTGGAACCGCTGACCTCACTGACGGGGCTACCGTTGGTGGTGCTGGTTTTCCGGTCTATGCAATGGATGGAACGACGGCGATCGCCAGAAACAATGCGGACATCTGGGATAACTGGAGTAATCCGTTCAATAGCAATGGGGTCATTCGGCTTGCCTCGGGTAGCATCAACCTCGATTCCAGCGGCAATTCGGTGACCGCGTCGCAGAACGTGCATTATTCTCCGTTCCTTGATCAATTTGGTCTGGGAGATACTGCAACTATTCATGGTCCAACGATGTGGACCGGAACGAGGCCGGGCGGTCTCACCCACCCTACCCAGCCCGTAGGATCAACTATTGGGGACCCAGTAGGGTCAACCGGGACGACACAGACGGGTAACACAAATGCGAATAACACCGGCCGTATTTGGGAACGCGGGAATGCTAATAATGTCACCTCTTCTTTTGGGTTCTATGCTCTGTCTGATCCGTTAACGATCACTGATTCCATCCCAGAACCATCCACTGGGCTTCTGTGTGCAATTGGCACCTTCTTTTTGGCTTATCGTCGCAGGAAGTAATTTCCTGCGATTGGACGAATACCACCTTTAACAAGACGGTTCGGGGCAAGCTCAAGCCGTCTTTTTTTTACATTGCATCTCTCAACTCTCTTCTTTTCATGAAATCAAAAATCTCTTTGTCAATCAATCGGGTCGCATGCCTGGCCGCCCTTTCACTAGCGGGAATTTGTCCGGGCTTTGCGCAACTCGCTGGGCAATACGGTATTTTAGATGCCACCGCCAATGGTGGCATCAATCCAAATACCGGAGTCGCATGGGTCGCAGGTGATCAGTATCGTCTGGCATTTCACACTAAAAATACTTTCAGCGCCGATAACCCTAACGCATCTTTCTATAACGATCTCGTAACCGATGAAGCGCAATTGAACCCAGACCTTGTGGGTTCAACTTGGACCGCAATTATCTCTACCTTGGCTACCAACGCCAAGGATAACACGGGAACCGCTGATCAGACTGACGGTGCGGGCATTGGAGGTGCTGGAGTTCCGGTGTTTGCGATGGACGGCACAACCTGTATGGCCAGAAATAATGCAGATATCTGGAATGGCTGGAGTAATCCATTTGATTCCGATGCCGTTATTCGGCTTGCTGCCAATAGTACTAATCTTGATTCCAGTGGGAACGAGGTCACCGCGTCTCAGAACGTGCACTATTCCCCCTTCCTCGATCAATTTGGTCTGGGGGATACTGCGAATGTTCATGGGCCAACGGTCTGGACGGGAACGAGGCCGGGCGGTCTCACCCATCCTACCCAGCCTGTAGGATCGGTTGTTGGAACACCAGTGGGGTCAACCGGGACGACCCAGACGGGTAACACAAATCCGAACAATACAAGCCGGGTTTGGGAACGTGGAAATTCCAACAACGTAACCAGTTCCTTTGCGTTTTACGCTCTCTCTGAGCCTCTCACCATTGTTCTGGCGGATGCCCGGTCCTTCACCATCACGATCGCCAACGCCGTCGATCCGGAAGTTGGTTTCAGCCTCGAATGGCCTGCCAAGGAAGGGCAGCTCTATTGCGTTCGCAGCAGCGCCACCCTCGATGCCCCGACCAGTACCTGGACCATGGTAGCCGAGGATATTTCCTCGCTTGAGAACACTGCCGTTCTGATGGTTGAACCGGCCGAATCGAAGCTCTTCTACATCGTCGAGGAATACTCCACCCCGGTCGCCGAATAAGCGACTTGCGCGGTATTTTCGGACCAAGGTCGGACTTGGGGAGGGGCTCTCGTATGTCAATGAAATCACCTACATCGAGGAAATTCGCCGCATGGGCAAGGGGAGCAAGAGGCTCCTGAACTCCCTCGATTTTTCGCTCTCGCTCAATGTGTCAGATCTCGGTCATCTCTTGATGATGGATCGTCTGATTGGCGATGACTTGGAGGCACTCGATGATACCTGGTTCGTGGCGAATATCAGCCACCGATCGGGGGGCTATGGTCTTTTTGGCAACTCCCGGGGGGACGATGGGAATTCGTATCCTGCCGCTGGCGGAGACAATGTCATCACCTTCGGGATCATGCATCGGTTTTGAGGGGCACTTTGAGCGTGTCGGTTTGGGATTTGGATGCTTTGATCTCATTTATGTTGAGATTATCCCATGTTGGTAAGGTCATGTCCCTGGTGGGCATTTGTTTCTGTCTTCCAGTCTATGCGGAGCCGGGTGAGGAAATTCTATTATGGAAGGGAACTGCGCCGGGTGAGAAAGGCGATGTTCCTGCGGAGACGGTAGTGAAGAAGGCTGATGGGATTGAGCGGACTTCCAATGTGAGTGCTCCGACGATGCAAGTCTTTCCAGCGGCGGCTGATGTTCGGAATGGCGCGGCGGTATTGGTGTGTCCCGGAGGTGGATATAGTATTTTGGCGAGTGAGCACGAAGGCTCGGATGTTTGTGAATGGTTGAACAGAAACGGGGTGACGGCAGTGCTTCTGAAATACCGGGTGCCACGCCGCAATGGACTTGAGAAACATCATGCTCCTCTGCAAGACGCGCAACGGGCGATTGGAATGATTCGTTCGCGGGCTGAGGAGTGGGGGATCGACCCGAAGCGGGTGGGAGTTCTGGGGTTCTCGGCTGGTGGACATTTGGCCGCGATGGCTTTGGTAAATCCAAAACCGGCTTTTCCTTTGAATCCAGCGATTGATCATGAGAATACGCAGCCTGATTTTGGAATTTTGATCTATCCGGCGTATTTGGTGGATGAGAAGGATGCGGACAAGATGTCTCCCGAGGTGAAGTTTGATAAGAATGCGAAGCCGGTTTTTATCGCGGTGGCTTCTGATGATCATTGGGCGTCGAGCAGTGCGAGGCTCTATCTTGAATTGCAGCGGTTGAAGGTTCCGGTCGAGATGCACGCATTCACCAAGGGCGGGCATGGTTTTGGAATCACGAAGCAGGTGGGCCAGCCGGCGGGAACGTGGCCGGAGTTGGCGGCCGCGTGGATGAAGACAATGAAGTTTGATCAAGCGAAGTAGATGCTGAAGCGATTTTTGATATTGGGTTTAGTTTGGGCGGGCTTCACCACGGCGGAGGCTGTGACCGGGCCCAGGAACGTAGTGCTGATCATGGCGGACGACATCGGGATTGAGTGTTTTGGTTCCTACGGAGGGACTTCTTACAAGACGCCCAATATTGATGGGCTGGCAGAGACGGGATTACGATTCACGCACGCCTATTCGCAGCCTTTGGGCACGCCGGCGCGTTTGCAAATCATGACGGGCCGGGACAATCACCGGAACTGGCAATACTTTGGAATTCTCCCGCCGGGCGAGAGGACCTTTGGGCATCTGATGCAGGAAGGTGGGTTCAAGACGGGCCTCGCCGGGAAGTGGCAACTTCAGTCGTATGATCCCCCTGACTTTCCGGGGGCGGAGGAGCGTCGCGGCACGGGGATGCACCCCAAGGATGCGCGCTTTGATCGCTATGCTCTTTTTCATGCCCTGCATCCCGAGGACAAGGGATCGCGCTATGCCGACCCGACTTATTTGCAGGACGGGACCCTCCACAAGGAGTTGAAGGGAAAGTATGGCGAGGATCTCTCGGGGCATTTTCTTTTTGGACTTCATGGAAGGGAACAAAAGCAAGCGGATGTTCTTGTGCTATCCGATGGCTCTTCCGCATTGGCCCATGAATCCGCCCCCGAATTCGGAAGCGTGGAAGGATCCCTCGAGGCGCTTCATGAAATGATGGAGCCACCCTTATGGCATGCGGCGAAGGTCGAAGTTGATTCGTTCGGAAAACCAGTGAAGAAATGAGAGGCGTATTGCGATTGATCCTGGGAACTCTCTTGGCGGGCTGGCTTTGTGCGTGTTCGCAACAGGGCCCCATGCTGACCGATCCGGTTTTGCCGAAGCAGGGGGGAGATCCTGATATCTTCCGACTCTACAGTAGGGTGGGTGATTCTAAAATGGCGGCAGGTTGGCCGAGTGGCATGGACATGTCCGGGGTGTCGTTTGATGATCGAAAGACGACGACTTTGGTGTCGCGCCGCCACGTGGTGATGGCGAATCATTTTCAGAGGAAGGTGGGGGCGAAGGTGATTTTCCATGACCGCCACGGAAAGTATCTGGAGCGGAAGATCATCAAGGTCGGTAACGTTCATGGTGATGTCGCGGTGGGGCTTTTGGATCAGCCGGTTCCTGCGGGCTACCGGGTGTATCCCTTGCCAGTTTCAACGACTGATCCTGCCGTATTGGTCGGTCGTCCGGTCGTGGTGACTGACCAGCATCGCAGATTGTTTTTTCATAAAGTAAGGAGGGTCGGGTTTGGTGGGATTTCTTTCGAATTCGATCGTGATGACAAGCATGGCTGGGGCAAGAAATTGGTATCCGGTGATAGCGGGAATCCTTCGTTTTTGATTGTGGGGCGGGAGCTTGTGTTGGTGGAAACCCATTCAACGGGCGGACCGGGAGCGGGACCCTACTATG
Organism: uncultured Verrucomicrobiales bacterium; assembly: GCA_963925135.1. GTDB lineage: Bacteria > Verrucomicrobiota > Verrucomicrobiia > Verrucomicrobiales > Akkermansiaceae > SW10. Next base: position 54,771 of record CAWUTG010000009.1, read on the forward strand.
GCGATGCTCCCTTGCAGAAAAAATTGAGAGCGGTGATGGCAGAGATGGATCCATTCTACACCTTCCGAACGATTCGCGTGAACTAGGGATGCTTCTTCGGTACTCGCCATGTGCCTTCGTTTTGCTTTAGATCACGTCTTATGCGACTAACTCTAGCTTGTTTATTAGCGGCACTATCCGTGGGGATTCTTTCGGCCAAGGAAGGTTCCCATTATCAGATTCCAGCGACCGATGAAGGGCTTCCGGGAGCGGGACCGATTCGTCGATATGACTGGTTCCAAGGATTATGGGAAACGAAGCGCAGTGCGTGGGCGAAGGAAGTCGAAGCCAGGCAAGGGGCTTTGGTCTTCCTTGGTGATTCAATCACGCAAGGTTGGGGCGACAACATTGGGGGCGCTTATGGGGACACTTTGGTCGCGAATCGCGGGATCAGCGGAGATACGACACGCGGGATGCTGATTCGTATGAAGGAGGATGTTTTAGCGCTGAAGCCATCGGGTGTGGTTCTGCAAATGGGAACGAATGATTTGGAAGAGGGAGCCGAGCCAGAGGTGATTGCGGGCAATCTGAAATTGATCGTTGCGGAGCTGAAGGCCTTTGATGCGGAGATGCCCATTGTGTTGTGCAACGTTTTTCCAAGCAGTGCCTCCAAAAGACGGCCTGCTGAGAAAATTAAGGAGATCAACGCGCTCTACGCTGCCGCTGTGAAGGGGGATCGCCAGGTTACGGTGATCAATACCTGGGCGATGTTTGCTAATGAAAATGGCGATGCCCGGAAGGCGGAGTTCGATGATCTCCTGCATCCCAATGCCAAGGGATACGAGATGTGGTCGAACACCTTGAGGCCGGTTTTGGAGACCCTGAATCTTGTCGCGGTTCCCAAGGATGATTTTCAGCCGGAGCCGGGATTCAAGATGCTCTTCAATGGCAAGGATCTCACCGGGTGGGGGTATCGGAACGAGAAGTCCTTGAAGAAGACCGAGAGCTTCGATGGGAAAGAGATGAGTAGCGAGGGACGTTATCTGGCTCGCCATGGCCGCTTGATTGTCACCACTCCGCCGGAAGGGCGGGCCTTCGGCCAACTGTGGACTGATGCCGAGTTTGGGACAGACTTCACCTTAAAGTTGGAGTTCCGTGCGAACGCTGAAGCTGATAGCGGGGTATTTATTCGAAAGCCCCAGTTGCAGTGCCGGGACTATCTCGTGGCGGGGCCCTACAAGGAGTTAACGAAATATAGGGCCGGCGATTGGAATGAAATCATCGTGGAAGTGAAAGGTGAGATCGCTCACTGCACCTGTAATGGTGAGGTCTTAGAGGCGGCTTTTGAGCTTCCCGGGAGCGGACCGATCGGGCTTGAGGGGGATCGCGGACAGATGGAATACCGTCGAATCCGGCTGCGCAAAAACTAAGTAATGAGAGGATGTTGAAGGAAAATCTTCACGGTGCGCCGTCGTTTTGTCTCACGAATGATTTGGTTTCCCTCGCGGTGACTGAAGCCGGTGGGCACATGACCGCGGAGTTCGAGCTTGGTGGTCGCAAGGTCAGTCCGTATGCGCGGGCGCCGTGGTTGCCTGACGAGATTGGAGGTGAGATGCCCGTTTTGTTGAGCCACCTCCGGGGAGATTTTTTCTGTCTGCCCTTTGGTCCGCAAAGCGAGGGTCCGCCTCATGGTGAGACGGCCAATGGTGAGTGGAAGTGCGAGGAGTCCCCCTCCCATGAACTGCGTCTGTCGATGGCGCCGGGCGACCCTGCTTGCAAGGTGGTGAAGTCGATGACAACGCGGGAAGGGCATGCCGCACTTTATCTTCAGAATACGGTGGAGGGGCTGACAGGTGATTGGAGCTATGGCAGTCATCCAATTCTGGATTTTTCGGAAGTGGAGGATGGACTGGGTAGGGTGAGCACATCAGCTTTCCGATGGGGTTCGACCTACCACGGTGTTTTTGCGGATCCGGTGAACCAGGAATATCAATCCCTCCGTCCGGGTGCCTTGTTTGATTCCCTGGAGAAGGTTCCGATGATCGACGGAGGGGTGGCAGATCTGACCCGCTACCCGGCGAGGCCGGGATTTGAGGATCTCGTGATGTTGGTCAATGACCAGGGCGAGGCTCCGTTTGCCTGGACCGCTTGTGTGCTGGATGGCTACGTTTGGTTTTCCCTGAAGAAGGCCAGTGATTTTCCCGCGACCTTGTTTTGGATTTCCAATGGAGGTAGGCATTCGGAGCCTTGGAACGGGAGGCATTTGAAACGGCTGGGGCTCGAGGAAGTCTGTTCGTATTTTTGTGACGAGGTGGAGACCTCGCGACGCGATTTGCTGGCGTCGGACGGGGTTCCGACGACGCGGTCGTTTGATGGTTCACCGGTCTCACTGAAGCTCATCCACGCGGTTGCGCTTGTGCCTGATGAGTTCGATACCGTGGCGGAGATTTTGCCGGGCGAAGGTTTCATCGAACTCGTTGCCCGGTCAGGGGCGCGGGTTGTGGTCCCGCTTGATTGGGAGTTCCTTTGATCGTTCCTTGCCTACTCTTGATGGCGGGCCTTAGAGTCGGAGTATGACTTTGAGCCTATTTTCAGGACCGGAGAGCGATGCCGGGGATTCCCAAAAATTGGAAGCTCTCACGATTGCGGGAGATCCGCAATCGCTGCGACTTTTGGCGGACTTTATTGCTTCGGTCGCTGATGCGATCGAAGCGAATGGTCCCACGATGATTCACCGTGATTTCCGGCAGGAACCCGGAGTGAAAGACTCGGAGTTTATCCTGCCGGCGATCTATGTGAGCCAGTGTGTTTAGCTCTTCTTCTTCTGGCGATCGAGTTTCGCGTAAAGTTCGCAGTAGTCATCGACCACGCGTTTGTCCGAGAACTCCTCCTTGGATTCGACCATGATGCGGGCGATCTGGGGATTGCGGATTTCGTCGGGGAGTTGGTAGAAAGCGAGGGCCTGGTCGATGGCCCAGCGAAGGCCTTCGGCGGAGAAGTGTTCGAAGAGGAAACCGTTGCCGGTATCCTGCTCGACGTTGAGATGGCTCACGGTGTCCTTAAGTCCGCCGGTGGCGTGGGCGATGGGGAGGGCTCCGTATCGCGCTCCGATCATTTGTGGAAGACCGCAAGGCTCGAATGATGAGGGCATCAGGACGAAGTCCGAGCCTCCGTAGCCGAGGTGAGAGAGTGATTCAGAGAAGGGGTGAACGGCAACACGATCCTGGAGGCCGTGGTATTTCACGATTCCCCGGAAATGCTGTTGGTAGGGGCCGTCTGCGATCATGACAATTTGGAGGCCGAGGTGGGCGTAGTCCTGCGTCAGTTGAAAGAGGATGTCGGCAAGGAGCTGGCAGCCTTTCTGAATGGGGTCAAGGCGTGAAGGCCAGAAGAGGACGGGTGCTTTTGGGTCTTCCTTAAGGAGGAGGAGTTTTTGAAGCTCCAATTTGAGTTCCGGCTTGGCGGTATGGTGACGGCGCGGGCCGTATTCCACCGGGAGGTATTGATCAACCTGGGGGTTGAAGGAGCGATCGGGAGCGTTGATAATTCCCGAGGCATAGCCGGCCTCGTGCTTTTGGTAGAGGAGGTGGCTGATGTGGCCGGGAATGTTAGAGTGATGCCCGGTGATGATTTCGTTGAGGAAGGTGGGGCTGACGACGTTGACGTGGTCTGCGGCCATGATTCCGCTGGCAAGAAGGTCGATGGGGTTGTTCCAGTAGGATTCGTCGTAACTATGGGGATAGTTGTCGAAGTAGAGTTCGTCCCAAAAGTCGCCGCCGGGGATGCCACTATTGTCCAGTTGGGCGAGGGTCGCTTTTTGGGTGTGGATGTTGTGGATGGTGAAGAGGGTGGGGATCCCGAGTTTCTTGGCTTCGGCTGGAATGAGTCCGGTCATCCAATCATTACAGTGAATAATGTCTGGTTGAACCCGGGGGATGATGTGGTTGATGAGGTCGCGCTGGAAGGCGAGAGCCGACATGAGGAGGTCTTCCTTACAGGCTTTGTAAACTCCGTTTCGACGGTAGAATTTGCAGTCCTCCGCGAGGTGGATCCGGTTTCCGACGGAGATGCGGGAGCGGGTTCCGGGGTGTTGCCCGTGGCCGGTGAAAAGTTTCCGATAGTGGGGGACGGCGAGGTGGATGTCCTGGTTGCTGCTGCTCAGTCCGTGCACGAGAAGGGCGGAGACGTCCGCGAGTCCGCCCGCTTTGGCCCTCAGTCTTTCGGCATCGACGGAGAGTCTTTTTGAAACATACGAGATCTCAGGGGTGATATAGAGAATCTTGGGCCCTTTGCTCTTTGAGCTTTTCTTGGCTGGCTCGGATGTTTCTTTGGAAGGCATGGTCTTTGCGGAGTGGGCAATCCTGTCTGACTTCTGCGTTGTTGCCAATGTGTTTCAGTGGGGAAAGAGAATTCTCAAAAAACGGTCATTCTAAAACGCTAAAAGAATTTCTTAATGGCGTTCTTTTGGGAGATCGGAACATTAGGGAAACGCTGATTTAATCGGAGTGGTCGTCGAGCAGGGAATCTGAGAGATCGCAACGAACGCCGGAGAGCCCTTCGATTTTTCCGGCGGCCTCCATAAACCAAGCTGCGGCTCTCATCGGGCCCACAGTGTGGGAGGAGGAGGGCCCCACCCCGAGGGTGAAGAGATCGAGAACGGAATAGTGCATGCGGGTGGGTTCCCTGTGGCCGGGGCGTTAGCGTTTTCCGACTTCGGGCTTGCCGTTGGTGGTGAGGATGTGGACTTCGTGAGCGCCGCGGAACTTGGGGGCGTTGAATTCCCAAACGACCTTTTTATCTGGGGTGAGTTCGAAAATGTCGGGCATGCTGTCATTGGGGTTGCCGTAGCTGCAAATGACCATGTTGCCATTGTCGAGGAAGTGTCCCCCGCAGGGATCGGCGAAATGGTCTTTGACGTTTTCGCTGGAGGCGACCCAGACTGCTTTGCCGTCTTTGTCGAAGATGACCGACTTGTTGCCATTGGTGAGGTTGACCATGACCTTGTCGTCCTCGAGGAGGATGGCGGTGAAGGGCCAGTTATTCTTTTCGCGTCCACCGAGTTCCGGGAGGTCGGTTTTGATGGTGCGGACGATTTCGCCATCGGGTTTGTATTCCTTGATCGCGAAGGCGAGAAGGTGGGGCACGAGATAGTTCCCGCTGGGAAGTTTCCGGGCCATGCGGGTTTGCATGTGGGTGTTGTCGGTTTCCGGCTGGAGAGGGCACTCGACAGCGATTGAACCATCGGGTGCGATCTCTAACAGTCGGGGTTTTTTGCCAAGTTCGGTGACGAGGGTGTTGCCATTTTCGAGGCGTTGGGCGGTGCTAATTTCACCATTGGGCGCGGCGAGTTTGTAGTGAAATAGGACTTTGCGATCCCTGTCGAACTCCTTCACCTCCTCGGCAAAGGCGATGAGGATATTGCCGTTGGGCAGGACCGCGCCATCACGGGATTTGCTTTTGACCTCCCAGATGATTTCACAGTTTTCATCGACAATCGCGGTCTTGGTTCCGGTGATGAGGAAGGAGTGTTTCATGCCGGTTTCGCTGATCTGCTTTCCGAAGGGAGTAGCGAGGGCGAGAGAGGAGGCAAAGGTGAATGCGATAAGGGGACGGATCATGATCAAAGATTGGCGAGTGTGGTGAAGGTGTCGATGTTTAAGGGCGATGAGAGTTTACAAATCGTTCTCGCGGGTTTCGCCAGTGACGCTGGTTTGCCAGTAATGGCCGGTTTCAGCGTGGAGGCAGGTGAGCCAACCACCGCGGCCGACGTCGGTGTCGATGCAGATGGCGTGTCCGAGGTTGAGCGGGACGTGGGCTTTCTGGGCGGTGTGGCCACAGATCATGATCTTGCCGGATTGGTGGGGCTCGGGAGTGCCGAATTTCTTGTGAATGATGGTAAAGGGGAGCTGCTGGTCAATAGGGGTGTTTGGCTCAAGGTTGGCGTGAACGAAGATGTGGGTCTCGGTCTCGTGGTAGGGCTTGTTGCGGAGGAGGAAGTCCCAGTGGGATTCGGGGACGTCATCGAAGCCGCCGGGGCCGTAGGATTCCAGGGTGGGTCCGCCGCCCCAGGCTTCGAGCCAGTGTGCGAGATCCGTGTGGTCGATGCGGGCGAGGAAGAATTTTTCTTCGTGGTTGCCGGTGAGGGCAGTGACTTTGAATCTCTTTTCAAGGTCGATGATGAAGGCGATGACGCCTTTGGAATCGGGGCCTCGATCAACGTAGTCGCCGACGAAGATGAGATGGTCATCGGCTTGTGGGGCGATGACATCGATGAGTAGTTCCAATGCGTTCAGGCATCCATGAAGATCTCCAATAACAAGCGTTCTCATATCTGCTCTGAAGGAAAGCGTATCGGTCGGTGAGGCAAAGGAAAAAGAAGGGGGAATAGTGAGAGGATGGATGGAATAGAAAACCCGCACCGGTGAAACCGGGGCGGGTTGAGAAGTTTTGAAGGAAATTGTTCCTTACTCGCTAAGCACGACGGCGACGTCCTACGAGGGCGAGAAGGGCTCCAAGGCTGAGCAAGCTGGTGCTAGGCTCCGGGATGCCAACGACGGTGAGGACGATGTCATTTCCATCTCCACCGAGGTAGTCGATGGCGAAGTCACGGCCATTTGCACTGACGGTGGAACCTTGGGAGAAGGTGCCGGTGATGGCTCCTGCTCCTTGGTTGTCAACAATGGTGAATGTGTCTCCGATCTCTGGATTGAATCCAAGGGAGATTTGGAGGCCCCCAGCGAGGTCGATGGTTCCGGTGACATCGACTTGATCATGCTCTGTTGCAGCGATGAGTCCGTTGAGTTCTACCAGGAAGTCACCTGCGGCTTGTTGGAGCCAGTCACCATTGATGAGGGTGTTTCCTGGTGAGGCACCGGGAGACAGGGTTCCGCCAGCTTGGTCGAGGTTGCCGTTGAAGACTGTTGCTGACAGAATTCCTCCAGTCATGTTGAAGGCTCCAGTAGACACATCGATAGTCTGGGCGTTGAGGGTTCCCCCGCTCAGGTTATATTCACCCAAGCCGCTTCCGCTACCGTCGACTTCCACTGATGCGGTGAAGGTCGTGTGAAGGATGTTATCGAGCACGTTGACGGTTCCACCGGATTGGTTGACAACGCCGAATCGGCCGGCATTTTCCGCAATGACGATGTTAGAAACGCTATTGAGCGTGGCGTTGTCCTGAATGTTCAGGGTTCCACCTCCACCAGCACCCACTCCTCCGAGAGAGATGAAATGCTCGGCGTTTCCGACTTTGTTGAGGGTGGCTGTTCCTGAGAGAGTCAAGGTTCCGTCAGATCCATCACGGCCGATGGCGATCCATGAGTCGGATTCAGCGGTTCCAGAATCCATGGACAAAGAGCCGGTGTTACCGCCTCCGTTACCCACCCAGAATTCGCCTGCGGCATCGATGGATGCGGTGTCGGTGACACTTACGGAGCCGTTTGCAATTTGGAAGAGTCCGGTTTGAATACGACCGTTGTCGGCGAGTGTTCCGGTGCCTATGGCGCCACTGCCGTCCACTCCGAAGTGGACCTCGCCATTGTTTACGAGGCCATCTCCAGAGAGGTTGAAAAATCCGGTGCTATCGGTACCGCCATCGGCCCGTCCGTAAAAGAGACGTTCTTTGGTTTGGACTCCACCGCTTTGGTTGACCGTGCCGGTTCCGCCTGCATTGCCGACGAACATCCATCCGTTGGTGGTGCCGCCCAATTGGGTGGTGCCACCGGTATGATTGAGCGTTCCGGAAGTGCCTGCGCCTGATCCGACGAAGATGTCTTGGATGTTGGCGATGTCGGCGTTCAGGACAGCCGTGCCGCCATTGTTAATTCGAGCGTGGGCTCCGCCTCCTCCGTCAGGAATGAGACCGTTATCCCAGTTGGATGGGGTGTGCCAGTCGGCAGGGCCTGCGACGTTCCAGAAGTGGTCAGCTCCGGACGCAGGGAGCGCCAGAAGGGTGACTGCCAGGGACGAAGAAAAAAGCCCGTTTGTTTTGTTTTTTTTCATGATGGTGTTGGTTGTTAAGGAGTGCCGATAGGAACCGGAGATTCTCTCTAATTCATGTTTTAAAGCGACAAAGAGGGGGGGTGTCAAGGGGGGAGCGGTTGAGGTGGATCGCAATAGGGGTGGGTTTTGAGTGACCTTAGAGAGCTGGGGTTACTTACAGGTGGCGCGAAGCTTGGGGCTTTAATTCAGCTCGCTAGAGTTGAAGTGAATTGCATAGTTGTGTATTTGTGTGGAATCGCGCCAGCCCCGTGTTTGTTTACGTCTTAAAGAATCGATTCTTGGTCGTTCGTTTATTTCTGCGCCAAGAATTATTTTTGTCATACAGCTGATGCAGGCAGCTGGAACTCATCTGGATAGGGCGAAGCCTATTGGTCTCCTAAAAGAGATTTTATTTTCGTGAGATTTTTTTTCCCTTCAGCGAGTTGTTCCGCGGTGAGCTGGGAAGTGAGTTGATCAAGGAGGCGGGGGGCGTCCTTTTCTTTTTGGTCGGAGGCGAGGGTGAGATAGGCCCACGCGAGTGCGGGGTCTTGGTCGGTTCCGAGTCCGATGGCGGTGAGGCGGCCGAGAGAGGTGATGGCAGGGAGAATTCCTTGCTTGGCGGCGAGGGAGTAGAGGCTGTGTGCACTCTGAGGGTTTCGGGTGACGCCGTTGCCGAGTTCGTAGAGGGCGGCGAGGTTGAATTGGGCGAGGGGTAGTCCGGCGGTGGCGGCTTTGGTGAACCAGGCGGCTGCGGCGGTAGAGTCTTTGGCTCCGAGTTTGCCGCTAAGGTAGAGGAGCCCAAGTTCAGTCTGGGCGGCGGGGAGGTCGGTGGAGGCCTGGGTGAGGAAGTGGTAGCCTTTGAGGAGGTTGAGTTGGCTGTCAGCTTCGTTGGCTCGGCCCATGTAGAGGCGGGCGAGTTGGTGGGCGGCCTGAGGCTCGCCGAGGGAGGTTGCTTTTTCGAGGTGCTCGATAGCTTTTGTTTCGGAGGGATCGGTGCCTTTACCTTGTTGATAGAGGATGCCGAGGAGGAGATGGGCCTTGGGGTGATCACCTTGAGTGGCTTGGATGAGATGTTCGACGGCTTTTGGAAAGTCCTGAAGGGTGTTGGCGTCGTAGAAGGCGAGTTGGTAGTGGGCTTCGGGGTCGTTTTTTTCGACGAGTTGGTAGAGCCAGGCGAGGCCTTTTTGGGGGTCGCGGATGGCCTCGGGTCCGTTGAGCCGACGGAGACCTGCGGAGAGGATGGCTTTGGGATTTCCTTGTTCGGCACTGGTTTCGTAGAGGGAGATGGAGGCCTGGGGGTCAGGCTTTGGGTAGTTGTGCTGGCCTTCGAGGAGGGCGGCTTTGAAAAGGACGGCTTCCTGGTTGCCGTCTTGGATAGAGCGGTTGAGGTGGGCCATGGCGATGTCGAAATCGGGCTCGCTGGCGAATTGTCCGAGGGCATGTCCTTTTGCGATGATGAGTTGGGCGGTGGGGGCAGGGTCGCCGTTGAGCCGGACGAGAATTTTGAGGCCTTGTTGGCGGAGTTTTTCCTGGTTGGGGCCGGTGGAGTTGATGAGAAGAATACCGTAGCGAAGGGAAGTCATGTCGAAGCCGTGCTGGTGCCCTTTGCGATAGTAGTCGAGGGCGCTGGCGAGGTTGACGGGGCGGCCGAGGCCTTTTTCGTGGAGCCAGCCGAGGATGAAGTAGGCGTCAGGGACGCCTTCGGAGATGGCTTGTTTTGCGAGGGTTTCGGAGACGGCATAGCTCTCTTTTTTGAAGGCTTCGAAGGCCTTGCGGTAGTTGTCGTTGTCGCTCTCGTTGGGGACGATCATGTCCTCGACATCAAGCATGACGGCGGCGTGGAGCGGGAGAAGTGAAAGGAGGATGGTGAGGAAAAGGCGGATGGGTTTCATGACGGAATTACGGGGTTTCCTTGAGAAGTTTGGAGGCTTCTTCTTTTTGCACAGTGCTGAGAGCGAGAGACTCGAGGGCGGCGATGGCTTTGGAGTGATTGGCGCGGGCGGCGCGGGTGAAGTTGACGAAGGCGAAGACGGGGTTGGCCGGGGTGCCGTGACCTTTCTGGAAGGCTTCGCCGAGGAAATATTGGGCGGGGGCGTAGTTGAGTTTGCTGGCGCGGGCATACCAGGCCCCGGCTTTGTTGTGGTCCGGAGGAACGACGATTCCTCTAGCGTAGCAGGTGCCGAGGTTGGTCATGGCGGCCGGGTTGTTGCGCTCTGCTCCGGCCAGGAACCAGCCGAGGGAGGTGACGAGGTCGCGCGGGACGCCGAGGCCTTGTTGGTAGCGGAGGCCGAGTTCGTTCATGGCGGGCGGGTGGCCGGAGTTGGCTGAGGCCTTCATGAGGATGATGGCGCGGGCCGGGTCTTTGGCTCCGCCATTTCCTGAGTCGAGGAGGTAGGCGAGCTTGAGTTGGGCGGCGGGGTGGTTAAGGGTTGCGGCTTTTTCGTAGTGAATACGAGCCTCGGTGAAGTGGGGATCGCGTTCGGGTTTGGCATTGGCGGCCTCGGCTTTGGTTTTGCTGATGTCGCCGAGGAGGGCGGAGGCTTCGGCGGAGTTGAATTCGGCGGCGCTCTGGAGGTGGAAGAGGGCGCGGTCGGGGTCGGCCTCGATTCCGGGTGTGCCGCGGAGGAAGATTTCGCCGAGACGGAAGTGGGCGGCGGGGTCGTCTTTGGCGGCTTCGGCTTCGAGCATTTCGAGGGCCTTTTGGAAGTCGCCTGCGGTGATCGCTTCTTTGGCGGCCTTGAGGTTCGCGGGAGCTTCCTGGGCGATGGCGAGTGGCGAGGTGAGAAGGGCGAGACAGAGGAGGCGGATCATTGCTGGCTCAGGGTGAGGGATTTGGTGGTGCCATCCCAAGGGTGCTCGGTGTGGGAGCCATCTGGCCAGGTGACGGTGATGGTCCCTTTGGCCAGGGAGCGAAGGCCGAACCAGGCAACTTGGTCATTCTGACTCCAGTATCCGCCGCCGGAGGAGAGGGGAATCATTTGGGCGGGGAGATCATCCTGGCGGAAGGTGACGGTCGCTCCCAAGGCGGGGCCGGTGAGGCGGACGCTGAGCCAATTTCCTTCCTGCCGGGTAAGTCCACGGAGTTGGCCGTTGTTGGCGGCGGAGAGGAGATCGGGGCGGTGGTCGCCGTTGAGATCGAGCTGGATGAGGGCTCGATGATCGCCGGGGAGGAGGATTCCGCTTTGGTCGGCGGGGAGGGGGGAGAAGTCGCCTCGTCCGTCGCCGATGAGGAGGAGCCCGGTGCCGCCATCGAAGGCTCCGGTTTCGAGCTGTGGTCCCCAGATGAAGTTGCCGCTGAGGGCGAGGTCTGTGAGGCCATCGCCGTTGAGGTCGGCGGCTTGAATTCCGAAGGTGGGGGAGATTTGGGCGAGGTGGGGGAGTGGCTTGAAGGTGAAGGTTCCTTTTACCTGAAGGAAGATGCCGGTCTGGAATTCGGTGATGGAGAATTTGCGGGCCTGGGCGAGTTTGTCATCGGAATAGATGTCGGTGAGCTCGGCGAGGGCGAAGGATTTGAAGGTGTCGAATTTCTTGGCGATGAAGGGCATGGCGTTGGATGAACAACTGCGCCCGCGCTCGGGGTAGAGGGTGTCTTTTTCGCGCTTTACCTCGACGAGGTTAGCGCCGGTGCCATCGAAATCGCCGTAGTAGGCGAGGTGGGGTTTGTCGGGGTAAGGTTTCTTGTATTTGGTGTTGAGGCCGATGTTTCCGGCGATGAGATCGAGGTCGCCATCGTGATCGACGTCGGCAACGGTGAGGCTGTTCCAGAATCCGGTGACGGAGGCGAAGCCGGCGTCTTTTTCTGCGAAGGTTCCGTCGTTGTTTTTATACCAGCGAACGGTGCCCCACTCGGAGGTGGTGAGGAGGTCGATCCAGCCGTCTTGATCGAGATCGACGGCGAGGGCGGAGGTGATGAGTGCTGGTTCGCCAGATGAGGGGATGAGTTTTGAAGCGTCGATGAATTTGCCGTCGCCTTGATTTTGGAGGAAGCGGCTGGGTTCGCTGAGGGGGTAGGACCAGGCTTTGAGGCGGGTGCCGACGAAGAGGTCGGTGTCACCATCTCGATCAAAGTCGGCGGCGCAGACGGCGGAGCCGATGAGGGTGTCGGGTGGAAGGTGTCCCTCGGGAGCGGGGATGAAGGTGCCTTTGCCGTCATTGAAGTAGAGACGGTCGCAATTTTCAGAGGAGTTGGGTTTAAATTCATTGCTGCCCCCGACAACGAAGAGGTCGAGGTCGAGGTCGCCATCGGCATCGAAGAAGACGGCTCCGGCGTCTTCGCAAGCTTTGTCTTTGGCGAAGGCGTTGACCCACTTGGTTGTGAAGCGACCGTCGCCTTGGTTGATTCGGAGTTGGGCGAGTTGGCCCGCGGAACCGCCGAGGAAGAAGTCGGTGTCACCATCGTCGTCGATGTCAGCGCTGGCGAGGGCAGGTCCGAGCTGAGAGAAGGACCAGGGGAGGAGGGATTGATTCTTGTGAGCGAAGTCAGATTTCCAGCCGGAGTCGCGGTGGCGGATAGAGGAGATGGCTTTGTCTTCGATAAAAAGGGGATTCGTTTTTGAGACAATTTTTGGCTGCTCGGCGGAAGCTTCCCGAGTGATGAGGTAGTGTTGGCCGGCATTGAGGTTATTGTGGGTTTGGACACCGCCGTGAGGCCAGTGGACGGTGAGTTCGGTGACTTCGCTTTCTTCACCGAGTCCGAAGAGGAGTGTCGCTTGGTTGGTGGAGAGGTAGCCGGTGGCGGGGGAAAGGTGGCGGACCTGGGTTCCGGCTGCGGTTTTCAGGCGGACGGTGGCGTTGAGGGCTTTGGTGTTGCCGTTGGGATCGCGGAGTTCGATGGAGATGCGGTTTTTACTTTGGGCATCATTACGATAGATGCGGTCGGGCTCTTCGAGGTTGACGGTGATGAGGTCGGGGTCGCCATCGCCATCGAGGTCAGCGAGGGCAGAGGCATAGCTGACGCCCTCGTGATCGAGGCCCCAGTCTTGACTGGCTTCGCTGAATTTCTTGCCATGGTCGTTGCGGTAGGCGCGGTTAAGTTCGCGACGCATTTCGCCTTTTTTCCAGAAGTCGAACATGTGTTTTCCAATGAGCATGTCCTGGGTGAGGGAGATGTCGCTGTCGTTCATGTGGCGGGAAATTCCGTTGGTGAAATAGACGTCCTGCCAGCCGTCGAGATCGTAGTCGGCGAACTTGATGGCCCAGGTCCAGTCGGTGCTGGAGACGCCGAAGAGTTTGGCGGCTTCGTTGTAGCGGGAGGTTCCATTGCTCAGGTATAGGGCGTTGCGCATATACTGGGGCGGGGTGTCGTGGAAGGAGCGGTTGAGGGAGGTGCCGCCCATGATGCCCATGGTGGTTTTGGATTTGAAGTGGGAGGTGGCGCTCATGTCGGCGACGAGGAGATCGAGTTCTCCATCGCCATTCACGTCACCAAAGTCGGCTCCCATACTGAACCAGGGAGTGTGCGAGACGCGGTCACGGAGGACGTTGGTAAAGGTGCCGTCGCCATTGTTTTCGTACCACCGATCGGGTTCGGAAAAGTCGTTGCCGATGTAGATGTCGGGGTCGCCATCGGAATCGGGATCCCACCAAGTGACGGAGAGGCCGTCGCCGTATCCGTAGATACCGGCCTGTTCGGTAGTGTTTTCGAACGAGGGAGTGCCGTCAGGTGAAGTTGCTTTTTGACGGAAGAGGAAGTCAGGCGTTCCGGCAGCTTCGACGCCCCAGTTTTCGGAGTCGTATCGCCAGGCTCGGTAGTATTTTTCCTTGCCGGGCTGGAGCTTTGGGAGGGCATTGTCGGAAAGAGATTCTTTGATGATGGGCATTTCGGCGAGGGTGCCATCAGGGTCCTCGATGCGGTTGGTAAGAAGGTAGAGGTCGAGGAGTCCATCGCCATCATAGTCGGCGAAGGCGGCAGAGTGACTGCAATCGATGATGTCGATGCCGGCTTCCTTGGCGCACTCGCGGAAGGTGACTCGTTCTCCATTTGGACCCTGACCCGTGTTGAGGAAAAGTTGGTTGGGGACCATGTAGTTGCAGACGTAGATGTCGAGACGGCCGTCGCCATTGATGTCTGCGGTGGTGGCTCCGGCGGCCCAGGCGCCTCCGCCATCAAGTTGTGTGCTAGCGGAGGCAGTGGCGTTCTCGAACTGGAGGTCACCTTTTTGAAGGTAGAGAAGATTGGGGCCGGTGCTGCCGGCGAAGAAGATGTCTGGTTGGCCATCTCCATCGAAATCGCCGACTGCGACGCCTCCACAGGTCATGCCCGAGTGGTAGAGGTAGCTCATGGGATGGTCGACATCCATGCGATTGATGTGGGTCAGCCCGGAGTGGTCGGGGGAGACGAGTTGAAAGAGGTGTTCGGCGTCGGCTTGGCCGGAAGGGGCGGCGAGAGACTGGCTGCTGATGTCTGCCTGGAGGGGGGGAGGAGATAGGAGCGCAGCGAGAAAAAGGATATGCCGGAAATTTTGGTTCATGGTTTGAAGGGGAATCCTTTGAGTAAAGATCGAGAGAGGAAATAGGCCGCTAAGCATGAGAGGATGTCAACTGAACAAACGAGAGTGTGGGGGGAGTCGTGTGACAGCCTGTGCTCTCGTTTTGGGCTACTCATTTGGATTGATTGAAATTTGTGCAGGATTGTTTCAGTAGAGTGGGTATTAGTTGACTGCGACTTCCGCCATGATTTGTGTGAAGATATTCTTCCTGATCCGGTTGGTCTTCTTTTGTGGTTTTGCGTTGGCTGAGCCACTTCGTGAAACTTTGCCGTCTCTTGGCGAGGGCGAGGCTGCTCCACAGTCGGTTGATGAGATGTGGAGGGGCTTTGATCCTCGGGCCGAACCGCTTGATGTTGAAGTTCTTGCCGGTTGGGAAGAAGACGGGGTGGTGTTTCGAGTCCTTCGCTATCGGGCGGGGATTTTCAAGGGGCAGAAGGCGATGATCGCGGCGATTTACGGATATCCCAAGGGTGCCAAGAAGTTGCCCGGTTTAGTGCAAATTCACGGGGGCGGACAGTATGCGGATTCCAAGGCGGTGCTCACCAATGCGAAACGTGGGTATGCCACCATTTCCATCGCCTGGGCGGGGCGGCTTTCGTCCCCGAAATACACGGTGAATCCCGACGGGGTGAAGTTGTTTTGGGAGGGGGAGATGAATGATCCTAATTATCGGGTCACGACGGATTGGGGCGCGGTGGATGCCTATCACGCCCCTTGCCGGAATCCCAAGAACAACTTTTTGTCGGTGAAACCAGCGGAGTGGACTTTGGACAAAGTGGAATCTCCCCGAAATTGTCCGTGGTTTCTCTGCACGCTGGCGGCAAGGCGGGCTCTCACCTTTTTGGAACAACAGCCCGAGGTTGATGGGGAACGACTGGGAGTTTACGGGCACTCGATGGGAGGGAAGTTGACGGTCATGACGGCGGGTTCCGATGACCGGGTGAAAGCGGCAGCTCCCTCCTGTGGTGGGATTAGTGATCTGGAATCTGACTCGCCTCTCTTTCTGAAAACGATCGCGGATGATGTCTTCCTGACGCGGATCACTTGTCCGATCATTTTTCTGAGTCCGAGTAATGATTTTCACGGACGGATTGGTGATTTGGAAAAGGCGGTTCATGACATTCAGACGGATGACTGGCGGGTGACTTGCTCGCCTCATCACAATCATCAGGACACGCCGCCATATGAGGTAGCGACGCAGCTTTGGTTTGATGAGCAGTTGAAGGGAGCGTTTCAATGGCCGGCGCCGCCGAAGACTTCGTTGGTGGTCAAGGAGGATCTCTCAATCATGGTGGAGCCTGATTCTTCACGAAGGATTCTGGGTGTTGATTTCTTCTACACGCAACAGGGGAAGCTCAATGAGACGCGCTTTGATTTTCATAACACGAAGCACCGATTCTGGCATCATCGCACCGGTGAGTTGGAGAACGGGGTGGCCAAGGCGACCCTGCCGCTGCTGTCGCTTGCTCGTCCGGTGTGGGTGTATGCGAATATCCGATATGCGCTTGATGAACCGGTTACGGGAGCGGGTTACTATTATGGAATTTATACCGCGAAGGACTTCAATCTTTCCTCGGTGATGCGGGTCATCACGCCGGAGCAACTAAAAGCCGGCGGGGTGAAGGTGAGCGATAAACGGTCGATGATGATTGAAGATTTCGAGGGTGATTGGAAGAAGGAGTGGTTCAGTTATCGGCCTGAGAGTGATTGGGCGATTTCGACTCACAAGTTGTATGATCCCAAGTGGGCGGCTCCCGAGGGAGGGAAGCTGGTCTTTGAAGTGAAGTGTGAGATGCCCAATATGCTGGTGGTGCGGATTGATGATTTTTGTGCGGAGGTCGAACTAGAGGGAGGCAATGAATGGCAGCGGGTGGAGCTTGTCGGGAGTTCTTTTCGAGGGGGCTCTGATTTTGGTTGGATAGGGGTGAAGACCCTGAAGCTGGCGGCCAAGGAGATCGTGCGACAGAAGGATCCATCGAAAAACGAGACCTTTGGAGGAGTCTGGAAAGGGATTGCTCCAGAATTCAAAAATCTTCATTGGGAGGGATCATCGAAATGAAAGTCACAACGCTGATATTACTGGGAACGCTCTTTTCATCGGGGGCGGAGTCCTTGCCGGCCCCGAAGGCGGAAGATCACACGCAAATGTGGTGGGCCGAGGGCTTTCCGAATCAGAACCCGGGTGCGCCGTGGCTGCGAAAAATTGAGACGGGATACTATGCGATGTCCTTGCACACCGGAACTCTGGCAATTGAGCAGCTGGGGAAGAACGAGGAAGGCGCGGAGCTGGCGCTAAAGTTGACGGTGGATGGCAAAACTTATTTGGCCAAGGGTGCGGAGAAGTGGACGCGCTGGGCGGGGCCTCGGCTGATTGAGTCAGGTCGATTTTTTCAGCGGATGGATGTCACGGATGTGATTTTTGAATCGGGTGAGGGGGAGAGGTTGAGCACCGAGGCGCGCTTTGAAGTGGCAGCCTGGCCGGATCGTTTGGGCTTGATTTTGTCGGCTCAGCCGGGGATTGAGCCGATCGCGGCGGGGGAAGATTCCTTTGGGAAAGTGGGTGGCGGATATGGCTTGGATGGCACGAATGATTTTGTGGTCCCTCATGAGGATGCGCTTGAGGCGGGGAAGTTTACCCAGGAGTTGGAGGCCTTTGTTCCTTCGAATTATGAGATGGAGGGTCAGCCCGCGCCGTGGTTGGTTTGCAAGAATCGCAACGAGGCCGCGAACGGGAATTACGGGATCATGATCGTGAACGGTCGGGCGGTTGGATTGATGAGGTGAAATTTTTTGATCTCGAGGTGTCAATGACGAAACCGGTGCGGGAATGGGGTTTTCGGGCGGATGGGAAAGCTGCTCAGAAGCAGTTGCGTGGGACTTGGGAGAAGGCTGAGTTGTCAATCGGGTTGAAGAATTCCACAGGGACTTTGTCCCAAACGAATGAAGGTGATGAAGTGTCTTTGGTTTTTGATCCCGTGACCTTTCGAGCGAGTGCTCCGGGGAGCCCGGTTGTGGTGAAAGCGGGTGATCGGCCGGTTGAGTTTGATTCTTCAGTGGGTTGGCACCGGGTGAATCTCGATGGGATGCCACCTGGGGCGGTGATGTCTACCGGACGGCTCCCATGAAATTGGCAGGAAATCACTCCTGGGTTTCGATGCACAAAGGTGAGTCCCGCGATGCCGGGAAGGGCGGCGCGGCGGCGAACCGTGGCTTTGTCATCCGAGAGTGGAAAGCCCGAATCGGTGGTAAGGACGCGGAACCATGGGTTGCGGAGCGCGGGCTTACGCGGCACCGAACGGAGTCCTCCGTCATCGATATCGTTCCTCCTCCTGGAGTGACGCGCTTGGAGAAGGGAGATTTCATCGAGGCGACGATTGAACACCTGATGATGCCGCAAAAGGCGGAGGACTATTATGGTCCCAACGGAGCATTACGTAATGCTCTGATCAAAGACGCAAACAGTTGGAAAATGATCCAGCGGGAGGCTGACGGAAATGCCCGTGAGATCGAGGTGTCGTTGGGGACGTTGGTGAGGCGCTTTCCTGATGTCTGTGTGAAGGCGACGGGAGATCGCGCTTCGCTGACCCTGGCAAAAGGTCTGGCTTATGTCCCGGTGACCTTCACGGGTTTAAGTTTAGCGAGCGGATTCACTCTTCGCGTGGATGGCAAACCGTTGGATCAAACGGTGCACCGAAACGATTTTTGGCAGACGGATTTTGATGCGAATACCCATACCTGGAGCCAGACATACAATGTGCCTTTTGAGGATCAAAAGGCACATGTGATCGAGTTGGTTCCGGAGGTCCGCTAGGACGCTTCCTGGATCATTTTGAGGAGTTCATCCTTGCGGGCGAGGCGCTTGGCTTTCCGTTGGTTGGTGTATTCGTCGGAAGGCGTTTCAATGGTGCCTTCGATGCCGGTGAACTTCGTCATCCACTCCCACTTCTCCAGAACGGGGCTGGATGCGCCAGATGCCTTGTTGAAAAGAAAGGTAGTGTCCTCCATCCGCGCAGATGTATTTGAGGGCGATTGTGACTGGGATCTTTCGAAGTGTTAAGCGGCCACGGACTTTGGCTTGAAGACGGGGCTTTCGGTGGTGTTTTCTAAATGGTAGACTCGGGAGTGGTCGTTCCCAGGGGGGGACTCTTCACCTCTAATTTCCCTTCCTATGAATCGATTCGGCACACCTTTGATCGCTCGCTTGATGATTGTTTTCTCTACTTCAGTCGCGATTGCGGCGGAGGGCAGCACCAAAGGAATCCTCGATGGAGATCGACCGAAGGACGCGGTTCAATTGGTAGGGGAGAAGGGGCATGTCTTGGTTCCGGAATCCGAGAAGATTGAGAGCCAGTGGTCTTTTAAAGAGGGCGTTTTAACGGCTTCCCCCAAGTGGGACAGCGTGATCACTCCCGAAAACTACGGGGACTTTCGGATGCATTTGGAGTTCAACGTCAACAATGCTCCGAATGATGATCCTGAGAAAAACGGAAACTCGGGCGTCTATATCCAGCAACGATATGAATTGCAGATTCTGAATTCCCACGGCACGGCGCTGGAGGACTATAAGGCGAGTTTTGCGGGGAGTCTCTACCGACAGAAAATGCCGGATCAGATCGTCTCAAAGCCGGCGGGTGAGTGGCAGAGCTACGATATCGCTTTTCGAGCCGCGAGGTTTGAGGGGGAGAAGAAAGTCGAGAGCGCCCGGATCAGCGTGAAGCACAACGGGGTGCTCATTCATGATGACTACGCGTTCCCGAACAAGACGGGAGCCGGAAAAGCGGAAGGTCCCGAGCCCTTGCCGATCAAGCTGCAGGGACATCACAACCCGGTGAAATTTCGCAATGTCTGGATTCAGCATCTCAGTCTTGATGCGCCCGTTCGGAAGGCCCAACCTGCTCCCAAAAAGAAGGGCTACACGTATGTCATTCCTTTCGATGAGATTCCACCTTCACCGGCCCTTGATCCCAAGGAGGCCTTGAAGAGTTTTGTGCTGCATGAAGATTTTGAAATCAGCACGGTGGTGCATGAACCCGAGGTGCAGAATCCTCTGGCGGTTCGTTTCGACGGAGATGGCCGGATGTGGGTCGTGGAGATGCGCGCCTACATGCCAAATGCCAATGGCGAGGGTGAAGAGGAACCGATTGGCCGGATTTCCATTCACGAGGATTCCAATGACGATGGATTTTACGACAAGACGAGTGTCTTTCTCGATGGCTTGAACCAGCCCCGCTCGCTCGCCCTATATAAGAACGGAATTCTCTACGGAGGACACGAAAAGCTCTACTTCGTGGAGAACGTGAATGGTAAGGCCGGCCAGATGACGGTGATCGATGAAAACTACACCCAGGGCGGTAACGTCGAGCACCGGACGAATGCGCTTCATCGCGGGCTCGATAACTGGATCTACAACGTCAAATCGGATGCCCGTTATCGCGAGGTCGATGGAAAGTGGGTGAAGGAGAAGACTTCGTTCCGGGGCCAGTGGGGAATGTCGCAGGACAACTATGGCCGACTCTACTACAACGAGAACTGGTTTGGCATCCAAGCGGATCAACTTCTGCCGAATACCTTGATGAGAAATCCGCACTACCTGCTCGGAGGCGGGCATGCCACGAGGATTTCCTATCGGGATAAGCTTTATCCGGCACGGGTGACTCCGGGGGTGAACCGTGGCGGGGAAGGGGACATTGACGAGAAGGGCTACTTGAAAGCGGCGACGGGAGCAGCAGGACCAGTGGCCTATCGGGGTGATCAATTTCCGCTGGAATTTCAAAACACCGCCCTCTTTTGCGAGCCCACCGCCAATCTCGTTCGCATGATTCATGTGGGACGAAAGGACGGGCTTTTGTCAGGCGAACATCGCATGGGTGAACGGGAATTCCTGGCCTCGACGGATGAGAGGTTTCGTCCGGTCAATTTGTTTACGGCTCCCGACGGGACCCTCTATGTCGTCGATATGTATCACGGGATCATCCAGCACAAACACTACCTCACCAAGTATCTCCGGGAGCACATTGCGCATCGGAATCTTGAGAGCCACCCGCGCTTGGGTCGCATTTATCGCGTGAAATATCGGGACAATCCGCGCGGGCCCAGGCCGCAAATGTTAGGCAAGGATCCTTCTGAATGGGTGGCATCCTTGTATCACCCCAACGGATGGTGGCGGGACACTGCACAGCACCTGATTGTCGATTCCGGAAGCGAGGCCGTGGTGCCCATGCTCACGGCATTGGCGGCAGATGCCGGTAGGCCACTGGGGCAACTTCACGCGCTGTGGACCTTGGAAGGTTTGGGCCAGGTCAATCATCAGGCGATCGCCGGAGCGCTTGATTCGGCAGATCCTTATGTGGTGGAATCGGCCATTCGCTTGGCGGCCTTGCTTCCTTCGGATCAGGCCGTGACCTTGTTGCCGAAGTTGGGAGAGCTGGCGCAACGCGAAGACATGGTGATTCAACGAGAGCTCGCGGCGAGCCTGGGCAGGATTCCGTCCAAGGCCGCATTGGCGCTTTTAGAAACCGTGTTGGTGAAAAATATCAATGCGCCCTTTTTCCGGGAGGCGGCGATCAATGGACTGGCTGGTCGTGAACTCGAGTTTCAGTCGTTGCTGGGTGATGATTTCACAGACGCAAAATTTCTGAAGTATCTGGAGCATTGCCTGACCCCGAAGACCACGGCGGCAGCTTTCAAGGCACCCCGGGACAAAGAGCATCTGACTTCCTTTCAACGGGGCGAGAAATTCTACATCGCCAACTGTATGGCCTGTCATGGTTCGGATGGAAACGGCATCGAGTTGCTCGGTCCGCCCTTGGTGAAATCCCAGTGGGTGAATGGTTCTCCGAAGCGGCTTGCCGCCATCTTATTGCAGGGCTTGATGGGGCCTATCGAAGTCAATGGCACAAAATACACCCCGGCAGCCGCGATGCCCGGGTTGAAAGATGCTCCGCAAATTAATGACTTCCAACTTGCCGACGTCGCGACCTTCATTCGGCATGCTTGGAACAATGGCAAAAGCGCGGTGAAAGCCGAAACCCTGAGTGAAGTTCGCAAAGAGCTCGAAGACCGGCAAACGACCTTCACGCCGGAGGAGTTGTTGGAGGAGTATCCGTAGTAGGTGGGTTGAAGACTGCTGGAATTCTAAAAAATCTCAACGGCTCAGTTAAAAATGAAAGCAATTTTTGTTACGACTCTGATCTTTCTCGGTGGAATTTGGTTATTCTACGCGACGGTTGTGCCGTTAGTGATGAGCACACGGGCCATGAGCGACGCGATGCAGCTTGAGTCGAATTTGTAGGGGTGGACATCGGATAAGGTGTTGGAAGGGAAGCTCACGGAAGGTGATGTTCAGGAGATATTCCCCGAAAACTACTCACTGCGATTTGGTGGCGAGAACCCTAACAAGAACTTCCGTGAAATGGTCGGGCATATTTCCCGATCGAGTGCCCCGCGGATCTGGCCAGGCGTGATTTTAGTTGCCCTTGGAATAATCGTGGCGTTTCGATTACCATCGACATCGAAAGGATAACAAGGCGTCAATCCTACGGTCTGAACCACTGCGGTTTCATGGGGCTTGTCGCTTGCCGGACTCGGAGGAAAGTGTCTCGATCTTCGCCGGAATCGGAAACCCTCATTAAAAGAGGAGCGCAATGCCCATGGATTTAAGTCAGGTCGAATTGATGCTCGAACGTGAGCTTGCCAAGATGACCAACGGGGATCTTGTCCGACGTCTTCGTGAGGCGCTGATGACTCCCACCGCCAGAATTCGTGTCCATGAAGTTCCCGGGTGCGTGGATGCGAGGTATCGGGCCTGGGATGTGTTCGACATTGGGGTGAGAGATGTCGTCATTGTTTTTGCGGAAGGCGGATTTGTAAAATCGGGATATCCGTGGGGTCTGTCGTTTCGAAAAAGTGAGGACTCCGGACCATCCAGCTGTTGGCACAGGAGCTTGGAAGAATACGCGATCGACTCCTGCTATTTTGACGAAAGTGGGTTTTAAGCTGTCAGCATGGCCTGCTGAGGCAGTTTTGCCGGTGAAATTGTGCGATGAGCAATAGCTGCAAGAGATTGGGCAAGGTGTGCGCAGCCGAATGGGGGAGGGGGACCTAGGGTGATCTTACAGGGGATCCCAAGTGGGAATCTGCCGAATAAAAATGAGATGACCCAACTGATGTTGAAATGACGTTTTTTTGATGCTGGTAGTGCATCCGTTAGGGGGTGGCCTGTTCCTTCAGGGTGCTCATTTTATTGTTTTTGCACTTAAAGCTTGGGGCTGGGAGTTTGAGATCATTCTCTATCGTATTGAAGGTGAAGTGCAGGAGGATCTTCAGCCGGTGTTCCAATCTTCCAGCTTCTTTTTAAACTTCCACCTCGAGACACCCACACCAACCAGACCATGGAAATTGAAAATATTGATAAGTTGGAGAAAGCGACGGCATTCGGGCGTCGGGAGATGTTCCGGATCGGATCTGCGCTCCTTTTCATCGTTGCAATCATGTTGTTCTCTTCGAGTATCCGACCGGAGGGGCAGCCCGTCAGTATTGAGCTGGTTATTGCGGCAATGATCGGAGGCTACATGGCGATGAACATCGGAGCCAACGATGTGGCGAACAATGTGGGGCCGGCCGTTGGTTCCAAGGCGCTGACCTTGACGGGGGCGATCATCATCGCGGCCATCTTTGAAGCCGCCGGAGCTCTTATCGCCGGAGGTGGCGTGGTGAGCACGATCAAGAACGGCATCATCGATCCGACCCTGATCCCGAGTGGCGATGTTTTCATCTGGCTGATGATGGCGGCCCTGCTTGCGGGGGCGATTTGGCTGAATATTGCCACTGCCGTCGGAGCCCCGGTTTCCACGACCCATGCGATCGTTGGAGGTGTTCTTGGCGCGGGTATCGCGGCGGGAGGATTCGGGATCGCCAATTGGGATCAGATGCAGCTCATCGTGGCCAGTTGGGTCATCTCACCGGTCATCGGAGGTATTATCGCGGCAGCCTTCCTCTTCTGGATCAAGCATAGCATCACCTACAAAAAGGACATGATCTCTGCCGCTCAAAAGATCTTACCTATTCTTGTCGCGATTATGGTGTTGGCCTTCAGCACCTACTTGATCATGAAGGGACTCAAGGCGGTGGTGAAAGTGGACTTTTTCACTGCCAGCGGAATCGGGGTGGTGCTGGCCTTCTTCACGTATTTTATCGTGAAATCACTGACGCTTAAGCACTCGAGTACGATGGAGAACGAGAAGAAGAGCATTAACCGGCTCTTCACCTTGCCGTTGATTTTTGGGGCGGCTTTGTTGAGCTTCGCCCACGGAGCCAATGATGTTGCGAATGCCGTGGGGCCGCTCGCCGCAATTGCGGATACCGTGAACAGCCACGGAGTGGCAACCGAAGCGCCTATTCCATTCTGGGTCATGGCCGTCGGGGCTTCAGGAATCGTACTGGGACTGGCCCTGTTCGGTCCGAAATTGATTCGTACTGTCGGAAGTGAGATCACGGAACTCGACCAGATGAGAGCGTTTTGCATCGCGATGGCGGCGGCAATTACGGTGATCATTGCCTCCCAACTCGGCTTGCCGGTGAGTTCGACTCATATTGCGGTCGGGGGTGTCTTTGGAGTGGGCTTTCTCCGGGAGTATCTCAAGGCCAGTTACGCGAAGACCATCGACGAAATTGAGCAACACCATTCCGGAAAGAATGAAGCGGAGGTGGAAGCCTTCATGGCGAAATTCAAGAGTGGGACCATCGCGGATAAGCGCAAAATGCTTGCTGAGGTCAAAGAGCACACCACCAAGGCCGAGTTCACTAAGAGAGAACGCAAGGGACTCAAAAAGGTTTACCGACAGGAGTTGGTTAAGAGATCAGCCCTGCTCAAAATTGCGGCAGCCTGGGTCATCACGGTCCCGGCCTCGGGAATCATGGCCGCTCTCTTATTCTACGCGATCCGTGGAATGATGCTTCCTTGAATCAATTGCCCGGCAAGAGACCTCTTGTGAAGAGCGGGCCTCGTTGCTCTCTCGATACGCGCCATGATTAAGAAGATCATCCTGCCGACGATATTTGCCATCCTGACCTATGGGTTTTGGATCAGTCCGGATTTCAAAGAGATTGCGGCAGGGGTGGCGATTTTTTTATTCGGCATGCTGGCCCTTGAGGAGGGCTTCAAGGCATTCACCGGAGGAGTGCTGGAAGGCCTTCTGCGCAGGACGACCAACAAGCTCTGGAAGAGCCTGAGCTTTGGCATCGTTTCGACAACGTTGATGTAGTCCAGTTCACTGGTGTCGGTCATCACGATTTCCTTTCTATCGGCCGGCCTCATTCCCCTGGCGGCCGGCCTCGGAATCGTCTTTGGCGCCAATCTGGGGACGACGACCATCACCGCCATTATCGGCTCTCTGGGGTCCAATGTCGAAGGGCGCCGCCTCGCCGGAGCTCATCTGATCTTCAACCTGGTCACTGCAATTGTGGCGATCGCGATGATCTTCCAACTGACTCACGTGGTCGATGTGGTGAGCTCCTGGTTTGGGATTGGAAGCGAGGATTACACGCTGAAACTGGCGGTCTTCCACACTGTCTTTAGTCTATTGGGCGTCCTCTTGATGTTGCCGTTCATCAATGTGATGGTCCGCTTTTTACAACGGATCATCAAACCCCGGATCCGAGTGGAAGGGCAACCGCGTCATCTTCATGCCGCAACCTTCGAACTGCCCGATATGGCCATCGAGGCCGTGAGGCTGGAGACCCTGCACCTCTATGACAATGCCTCCGCAATTATCGCCGGCGGACTCAGCCTGAACTTGGCCGAAATTCTCAGTGAGAAGCCGATTCGCGAAGTGGTCGCGAAGGCACGCAAGCCCCGGGATTTTAATATCGACGAAAACTACGACGGTAGTGTGAAGGGGCTGTATGGCGAGATCGTTCAATTCATCAGCCGGGCGCAGGCCGCCTTGTCGCCCGCGCAATCGGACGAGCTCTTCCTGCTGCGGGCGGCCGGACGGGATATCGTGGAAGCGATCAAGGATACCAAGCACCTGCAGAAGAACCTTTCCCTCGATTCGCTCAAGGTTGCCATGAAGGAATACGACCGGGATCTCGACTACCGATTGAACACTTTGATCAGGGAGAACCTGATCAGTGCCCCTATGTCCATTTCCCTGATGGACGATAGTGGATACGCCTACCACGTCACCAAGAACCTCGTTCAGATGGGCGAGGCCCTCTTCTCCACGGGAGGCCGAGCGCAGACGTAAGGAAAAGCGCAAGTACCTCAAGCAGGTGATCAAGAAACTCAAAAAGCACGAGAGGAAGTTGGTCGAGAAGCTCGACAGTGAGAGCGATGAAGACATCAAGGAGCAACTTGAGAAAGAAATCGCCCTCGCGTAGGCCCATCGCAAGAAGGGGCTGAAGGTTCTAAAAAGCTTAAAGAAGGGGAAGAAATCGTCGGAGGACGGCGAGATCTGAAGCCGGGGAACTTATTTAGTTTTCGCCGATACGCTGGAGATTCGATGCACGAATTTTAAAAGGAGCGGGCAGGCGGGTTCCACGATGCCGTGGCCGTATCCATCGAGTTCGAGGATGGCGACGTCTTGATGTCCGGTGACTTTCATCATGCGGTAGAGGTAGGCGTTTTCTTCGTATCGCCCGAGCATTTCGAGTTCGCGATCGCCGGTGATTAAGAGGAGGGGCGGAGCGTCTTTGCGGACATGGTAGAGAGGGGCGAATTCATCGACGACGGGGCGGGTGTTGGGGATGCCGCGCTCTTTGCGGATGGTGAAATGGGTGATGGTGTGGCCGCTGAAGGGGATGAGGCCGGCGAGACGGTTGGCGTCGATGCCGTGGGTTTTGAGGTAGGACTTGTCGAGGCCCACCATGGAGGCGAGGTAGCCACCGGCCGAGTGACCACTGAGAAAAATGAGTTCGGGCGCACCACCGTATCGGGCGATGTTGTGGAAGATCCAGGCGACGGAGGCAGCGCAATCTTCGAGATAGGCAGGTGACTTGACCTTGGGTGCGAGGCGGTAGTTGACGGCCGCGATGGCGATGCCTTGGTCGAGGAGTTCCTTGGGGAAGTGCTTATTGCCACCGGTGATGCCTCCACCATGGAACCAGACGACGGTGGCGAAGTTCTTTTTTCCGGCGGGATAGTAGAGATCGAGTTTGCAGCGTTCCTGCTGGTATTCGGTCAGTTGGGCTCCTTCGGGTTGGTAGGGGAGATCGTTGAGGGTGAGGTAATCCTGTCCGGAGGCGAGTTGGACAAAGAGGGTGAGGAGTAGGAGCAATCTCATAGGTGGAAGGTGCCAAATTGGAGAGAGGGACGCGAGATGAACTTGCGATGCGGGGGCTGGTTGGGTAGGGTGATGAGCGATGATCTTGCGGAGTTTGGAGAAGGAGGAATGGCCGGTGGTCGCGGAGTTGATCTTCCGGTCGACGAATGCCTGGTATGAAACGAATTTGAACCGGGGCTGTTTTCCAGGGGGCGATGCTTCGGTGTGTGAGGTGTTTCCAGAGGTCTATGAGGCCTTGGATCCGGGGTGCTGCTTGGTGGTGGCGATTGACGGGGTGATCGCGGCATCGTGCTTCTATCATCCACGGGAGAGGCATGTTTCGCTGGGGATAATGAATGTCTCTCCGGATTTTGGGGGACGTGGACTGGCCGGAAAGTTGTTGGATGAAATTGTGATAAGGGCCGGGGGAAAGCCGGTGAGGTTGGTTTCGAGTGCGATGAATCTGGATTCGTATTCGTTGTATACCCGGGCGGGATTTCGGCCGGTGGCGCTTTATCAGGACATGTATTTTCCGGCGGGGAAAACTTTGGTAATTGACGGAAAGGGGGTTCGGAAGGCGGAGTTGGCTGACGTGGGACGGATGGTGGCGCTGGAGGAGGAGCTGGTGGGGATCCTTCGAGAAGGGGATTTTCGATATTTTTTGGAGAACCGGGCGGGATGTTGGAGCGGATGGGTGATGGAGCGGGAGGGCGAATTGACGGGTTTTTTATTCGCGGTGAATCATCCGGGATCGCGAATGCTGGGGCCCGGGGTGATGCGGGACACGGATGCCGCCCTGGCCTTGATTTCTGCGGGTTTGAAAGCCTTCGGAGAGGGTGGATCACCGGTGTTTTTGGTGCCGGCAGCTGAGGGGGAATTGGTGGCGGCTCTCTACGAGGCGGGAGCGCGGAATTGTGAGCTTCACGTTGCCCAGGTGCTGGGGGAGTCCAGGGATGTTGAGGGGATCGTGATGCCGACATTTATGCCCGAGACCGGCTAGGGGCTCCCGGGCCCGGGAGCTTGAAACAATGAAACAAACTCATTTGCAATCAATGTATGTGCCATGTAATCTCGGTAAGTTGTGGAGCGACCCAGACATCGTCGGTGCCGGATGCCGGATTTGAAACGAAGTGAGCGGGGCTTTGCCTTGGTTGCCTCGCTCATGGTGTTGATCCTCCTGGCGATGGTGGCGGTGGCGTTTTTGAGTCTGGCGGCGGTGCAAGTGAGGACGAGTGGCGATACGAAATACCAGGCGGAGGCGGAAGCTAATGCACGGTTGGCCTTGATGCTGGCGATCGGAGAGTTGCAGCGGGAATTGGGAGCGGACCAACGGGTGTCGGCACCGGTCGCGATTCTGGAGAAGCCGGGGGTGGTGATTTCGCAACCACATTGGACCGGGGTCTGGCGCTCGACCCGGAAGAATGGGCAAGCAATTATTAAGCGAGATGATCTCAACGGTGGGCTTCGGGACACCCGGGACGAGGACGAGCCCGCGTTGACTTATTTGGTGAGCGGGAATGAGGGGGGATTCCGGGTAAACGGGAAACTGGATTACGAGCCCGGCCTGATCTCACTCGCGAATGGAGTCCGCATGGTGGGGCCGGGATCGGCGGGGCCGGATATGAAGGAGCATGTCATCGTTCCCAAAGTGCCCCTCATCGATGATCAAAGGGTGAAGGGGAACTACGGTTTTTGGATTGGGGATCTGGGAGTGAAGGCCAATTTGGCGACTCTGGATCCCTATGGGCTGACTTCGGGTGTTGAGAAGTTTTTGCCTCTGCTGGGAGCCACTGATGCCGATGCGTCAGGAATTGAAGCCAGCGGGCTTCGGCTCGAAATGAACGAATCCGAGAAGAGCCGGGTTGTTTCCAAGCGAACCCTCGACCTGGTCTCGGGAGGAAGTCCGGCCTGGAGGCAATCAACTTACCACGATGTCACCGTCATTTCGAAGGGGGTTCAGGCGAATGTGAGAGAAGGGGGCTTGAAGAAGAATCTCTCGGTGTTTCTGAATCGGAACGAGGACATTCCGCCCATGATGAAGGCGGGGCGTGAAATTCTTCCCGGCCTCTCGATTGAAGACAATTTGGTGGGTCCCGCCAACGAGATCGCAGCGAAGGAGTCTGGCCTGTCGTGGGAGGACAATCGTCACGCAAAGACGTCGCCTAAGTTCGGGCTCTTGCGGGATTGGGCCAATTTGGCAAAAACAACGACAATCGAGCCCCAGGCCCAGGAGGCGAGATTGCCCATCAGCGAGAAGAATTTTCAGATTCCGGATGTGCTCCACAATAGCTCCCAGAACCTGAATCCAGCGGCTTTGACCTCGGTGGATCAAGTTCCCTTAACCCCGATCTTGGTGGAAGGATCGATGTTTAATACCTTCAGCGTGCATTTGAATCCCGCGGGAAGTCGTTTTCGGTATAACATCCGCTCGCACGATTTTCCCCGGGTCGTTTTGTGGAATCCTTACTCCGTCCCGATCACCCTTCCGGAGACTGCGGTGGTGCTTCAGGTCAATGGTCGCCGGGGATTCATCACCGACGCATGGCGTCAGGACACGAATGGGCGGGAAACTTATCTGGGAACGGCAACGTGGCTCAGCTTTGGAGGCCGCACCCAACCGGACGGTCCGGTGGTCGGGAGTGATGCCTATGAGGATTCTTATACCGGGAGTTTTTATTTTTCGCTGGCGGGGGAGACCTTTGAGCCGGGCGAGTGCCTTGTTTTTTTACCGGACCGAGCGGCCGAGTATGACAGCGAGAATGTTTTGAACAACACGCTCACGGCGGCCGCAGACTATGACTTTCGTAATAACTATTACCATTCGGCTTCGGAGTTCGATGAAGAGAATCCCGACGATGTGGGTGGGATGTCGTGGTATCCCAAGCGGTTTTGGTATGCTCCATCCGATGCGTTTTTCGGAGGAGACGGCCAGTTGACGCAGAGTGATGACAGCCAGATGATTTTGAAAGAGCTTGGGACCAGTTCGACGGTTTCTCCTGAGGATTTTGACAACCTTCGACAGATCGGAGCGGTGTCCTGCTCTCTTCAATACGGAGCCGGTCGCGAGCCACCGGAAGCCTGGTATCATGATGTCGGGGATCCGAATAGCGGAGTGCAGATCGAGTTTCTCGACATTGTCGATCCGGTGGTGACCCTCCCTCCGGATCGCCGGACCCGGCAGGGATACCGCATGCGATGGTTCCGCGAGCACAACTCGCACATGTTGATTTCCAACAATGGCCTGGGGAATCAACCGGAGGCTTGGGAGGAGGCGTTTATTGCCAATTGGAATCTGCGCGCAGCCTATGCTTCACGGTCACCCTATGAAAATCTCATTGGAAACCGGGGCGACGGGAAATCAAGCGGTCCTTGGTTCTTTGGGATTTACACCAAGGATCTTTACGACGAGTCCGTGGCGTGGAGGGATCAGACTCCGGTCCGGCGGGAGGGGCGAAATCAGGGGTATCCCTTTGGAACTCCGATTGAGGGTGCGAAAAATTATATCCTCTTCGACGTTCCGCGCGCTGACTTGGGCGTGGTTTCGTTGGCTCAATTCCAACACGCTCCGATTTCGAATTTTGTTTGGCATCCTTCCTACGCGATTGGGAATTCCTTGATTGATCCGCGTCTTGGTTTGGAAGGGCAAACCGGGACCGCTCCCGTGATCGGGGCCGGGGGAGGAGAGAAGGGAGGGTTTGCCCCCGATTTTATCGGTTGGTCCGACAATGGTGAGCGGGGGCAGGGGCAGGAAGCCTGGGCCGAGCACGGTCGCGCATTCTATCACGATCATCCGGAAAGTGAGAATCTCGTGTACGATCTCTCCTACGAGGTAAATCACACCCTGTGGGATGAATACTTTCTGAGCTCTGGTAGCGACAGCCAGCTTCGCCGCGCCGATGGCTCGATGGGAGCGACGGCTCTTCCCAATCCAAGAATGGTTCCGCGAGTCGAGGCTGAAGCGGGTGACCTGAATGATTATCATCGAGCAGCTTCCTCGCTCATGACCGACGGGGCCTTTAATGTGAATTCGCCCAGCGTGAATGCCTGGAGAGCCGTGCTTTCGGCCAACCGTAAGAAGGGGGAGCGGGGGGGGACTCCGTTTCCGAGGGTGATTGGTGGTGAGAGACCCGAGTGGGAAACGGGCAATATGCTGAGCCAGACTTCGACCTGGAATGCCACCCGTGTTCTCACAGATGATGAGATCGAGCGCCTCGCGACTGCGATTGTTGAGGAGGTGAGAGACCGGGGGCCGTTTCTTTCACTGTCTGACTTTATCAATCGCCGCCTTGTTTCCGGAGAAGACGGAAAAAGGGGAGTGATCGAGGCTGCCATTGTGAGAGCCGGGATCAATGTCACCCTGGATACCGATTCGCGCTTTCGTCTCACCCAGGAAGGATCGCTGCAGGACTACCAGCATCCGGACAATATTAGTGATCCCACCTTGATCGAGCAGACCCAGAAACCTCCCAGCAAGGCCTGGGGAGCTCCGATTTATCTGACGCAGGCGGATGTTTTGCAGGCGATTGGCTCCAGTCTCTCGGCGAGATCAGATACCTTTGTGGTGCGGGCCTATGGTGACGCCGTGGTGAATGGTCAGGTCAAGGCCCGGGCGTGGTGTGAGGCAGTTTTACAGCGGACTCCCGATCCGATCCGGGCAGATGAAAGCGGTCTCAATCCAGATCTTGAGCGTGATGAACCTGATTTTGGCCGGAAATTTAAGATCCAGAGCTTTCGGTGGTTGGCTCCTGATGAGGTTTAGAGACTTTTTTCCGTCCCTGACCTTCTTTTTGTGATAGCGTAGCCATTGAGATGAAAGTTGTTCTACTCCTGAGTATTTTCCTGTCCTCGCTGGTTCTTGGGCAAAACCAACCTGCGATCAAAAATCTCAGATTGATTCCGCTGGGTCAGATGCCTGTCTGGAAGGA
Source organism: uncultured Verrucomicrobiales bacterium (assembly GCA_963925135.1). Classification (GTDB taxonomy): domain Bacteria; phylum Verrucomicrobiota; class Verrucomicrobiia; order Verrucomicrobiales; family Akkermansiaceae; genus SW10. The sequence continues at coordinate 86,403 of CAWUTG010000009.1, forward strand.
TGAGTTAATCGATGGAGTTCGAGTTGAGGTGCCACCTCCGCCTGGAAGTTATCCTCCCAAAGAGATCACCTTGCCGGATGGGATGAAAAAAAACGGGGTTCAGACGACCCCTTTGAGTCTTGGCGTGATGTCAAAAAATCTGCGTCTCGATGGCAAGATCCCAAGCCTCCAGTTTCACGATGGTAAGGAAGTCGTTGGGCAACCATGGCTGACCGCTCCCGTGCATAAGTCGGATATGACCCTGGGCGTTCTTTTCCGTGATCAGGTCGCGATGACCTGGCTGAAGCCCCGCATTCTTCTCCTGGATGATAGCCAGAAAGACTTTCCACCGGGAAATATCCGTTTTGTGAATGTGGCCAATCATACCGCCCTTGTGAAATTTGGAGCAGGGAGCAAGGCGATTAAGCCAGGTGATTCTCTGATGCTGCCACTGAAAGTGGGGGACAATGTTCTCACGATTGGATATATCGACAAGGATTCGGGAAATCCCGTCATGATTAATAAAGCCCTCGCAGTCCGGGTGATGGCAAATCAGCGGATCCAGTCCTTCTTTTATCAGAACCAGGACAAGGCTGCGGACAGGCAGCTCCTCTTCAAATGGCATCCCGAGCCTCCCCCTGCTTTGTGATCTCCTGAACCTTTCGCTGGATTCCTCCCTGAATTTTGTACTAGATCCCCCAGAACATGAAACGCCTGCTTCTGACCCTTCTCGCCCTGCCCACTCTGGCCTTCGCCCAGAACGAAAGAAAAAACGTCCGCTTCATTCCTTTGGGCGAACTTCCTGATTGGAAAGAGGAATTGAAGGAGGGGGTCCGCGTTCAGACCAAACCACCCGAAGGAGCCCTTCCTCCCACCATTATTTCGGCACCGAATGGCCCCGAGAATATTCAACAAAAGGGGCTGACCTTGCGCCAGCCGACTGGATTCATGACCTTTGGCCCCCAGGCCGAGGGCCTCAGCCTGCACGAAGGCGAGGTGGCTGCTGGTGCGGCATGGCTCAAGAGCCCGATGCCAACATCTGCTTTTAGTTTCGGCGTGCTTTTCCGCGACAACGCAGAAATGACCTGGAAATCACCCCGGATGCTCATGCTGAGCGATACCGCTGAAGCCTTACCTGCTGGCAATATCCGTTTTGTTAACGTTTCCGATCTCAAGGCCATTGTGAAAGTGGGAGCGAAATCCGAGGTGATTCAGCCCGGTGGCGTGCTCATTAAACCCCTGCAAGAAGGAGATAATCCCATTCTTGCCGGTTACTACGACAAGAGTGGCGCTGTCGTCATGATCTTCCAGAACAGCGTGAGGCTCATGCGAAATCAGCGGGTTCAGGCTTTCTTCTTCAAGGGACAGGGCGACAAACCCCGCACGGACGTGAAATTCATTTCCTTCCCCGAGCCCGTGCCGAGCTAGTAGGGAGAGCTCCCAATCATGGGCCGGATGACCGGCCTCTCGAGAAACCTTTTCCGCCAACCTTGACGGAAAGGGTCTTCCTTGCATAATGCCGCCGTTTTCCCGCCAGTCTGGTTGGGAACTCCAAATCAAACCTAATTTCTAGGACAAGACCCATGGCAAATTATGCAATTAACGGATTCGGCCGCATCGGCCGGATGGTGCTCCGCTCAATGAACGACGACGAACTTAAGAAAGTCGTCGCCATTAACGATCTCACCGACAACAAGACCCTCGCTCACCTTCTGAAGTATGACTCCTCACAGGGCAAATTCTCCCGCGAGGTCTCATACGACGAGGACTACATCATCGTTGATGGTCACAAGATCCACGCCACTGCTGAGCGTGACCCGGCCAATCTTCCATGGGGCGAGTGGAATGCTGACGTGATTCTTGAGTCCACCGGTTTCTTCTGCAGCCGTGAAGGAGCTTCCAAGCACCTCTCCGCTGGAGCCAAGAAGGTTCTGATCTCCGCTCCTGCTTCTGATCCAGACCTCACCATGTGTCTCGGAATCAACAGCGACCAATATGATGCTGCCAAGCACCACATCGTCTCCAATGCTTCCTGCACCACAAACTGCTTGGCTCCTCTTGCCAAGGTCCTCAACGATAAGTGGGGTCTTAAGCGTGGTTTCATGAGCACCATTCACTCATACACCGGTGACCAGCGTCTTCTTGATGCTCCACACAGCGACCTTCGCCGTGCCCGTTCCGCTGCTGAGAACATCATTCCTTCTTCCACTGGCGCTGCCCGTGCAATTGGCGAGGTGATTCCCGAGCTCAAGGGTAAGCTCAACGGAGGAGCTTTTCGCGTTCCAACTCCAACAGGCTCCCTCACCGACCTCGTCGCTGAGCTCAACTCCGAGGCGACTGCTGAAGAGATCAACGCAGCCTTCAAGGAAGCTGCTGAAGGTCCTCTGAAAGGCATCCTTCACTACAGCGAGATGCCTCTCGTCCTTCAGGACATCGTGGGCGATCCTCACTCCTCCATCTTCGACAGCGAGCTCACCACCGTCATCGGCGGTAACTTGGTGAAAGTTTGCTCATGGTATGACAACGAGTGGGGTTACTCCAACCGCGCCGCTGAAGCCATGAAGATGCTCGGCGATTCCCTCTAGGATTCCCTTGAATCTCTCAATTTCAAAAGACCCGGCTGAGAAATCAGTCGGGTCTTTTTGTTTGGTTGGGGAGTTCGGGGATCGAGTAGGGGACTGCCTTGGAAAGTAAAAGGAGGGTTGCTTTCTCATCGTTCGTGAACGAACCGCTTTCCACGAGGTTTTGGGCAGCTTCCTGACGTTGATCGCCTGAAAGGGTCCAGGTCGTTTCTCTTCCATCGAGTTGCCAGACCATCTCAGCGGAATCCCATTTCGCGAAGGATTCTGATGAATTTCCACCACAGAAGCGTCACGAGCCGCAAGGTCGGGATGAATGGCTGGCCAACGAGCAATGATCATCGCTTGCAGGTCTTTGTCCGCGATCGTTGTGAGCTGGGAACCCACGAGTGCTTGGGGGGGGGCGAGGGCTGCTACCTGAACGGTCCGACCGTGAAGAGGCGTGTGCTTGTGGTGTCGGGTTCACCTCCGAATGCTGGTTTTTGAGCCGGAAAGCAATGACGAGCAGTCCGATCATGAGGAAAAGGCACCACTTTATTTTTCGCGTAAGGTTGAAGTATTTCGAAATCCTCGCGATCTCAAAGCTTTTTTTATTGGACAGTAACGCTGGATGGCGATAACTCCCGCCCGCGCCTTGGGCGTATCTATGGCAGCGTAGCTCAGTGGTAGAGCAGAGGACTCATAAGCCTTTGGTCGGCAGTTCAAATCTGCCCGTTGCTACCATTTTCCTGAAAAGCCCCGGTTTCTCAATGAGAACCGGGGCTTTTTAATGGGCTATTTCTTCTTGGAGTTTTTGAGAGCCTGACTGAACCAGTCGTTGCCGGAATTTTCCTGCCTTTGGGGGGTTTGGCGGGGAGGGCGTTGCTTCCTTTTCTGGGGTTTCCGCTGTTGCTCACGAGCGGGTGGGCGTTGGCCGGGGTCGGACTTCATGGAGAGCGAAATGCGGTTCCTGGAGAGATCGACTTCCATGACGGTGACGTTGACCTTTTGGCCGACCTTCACGACTTCGCCGGGATCTTTGACAAATTGATCAGCGAGTTGGCTGATGTGGACGAGGCCGTCTTGATGCACGCCGATATCCACGAAGGCTCCAAAGGCGGTCACGTTGGTAACGATACCGGGAAGTTTGAGTCCCTCGGTGAGGTCGGTGGGCTTCTCGATACCCTCGGCGAAGGAGAAGGCTTCAAAGGCTTTGCGGGGATCGCGACCAGGGCGGGCAAGCTCGACCATGATGTCCTGCAAAGTTGGGAGGCCAATCTCATCGTCGACGTAGCGGGAGAGGTTGATTTCCATACGGCGGGCGTCGTTACGGAGGAGCTCCTCGACTTCGCAACCGACATCTTTCGCCATCTGCTTGACCAATGAGTAGCGCTCGGGGTGGACCGCGGATCGGTCGAGGGGATCCTTGCCATCTCGAATGCGGAGGAAGCCGGCCGCTTGCTCGAAGGCTTTCTCGCCAAGACGGGGGACTTTTTTGAGATCCTTACGGGATTTGAAGGGGCCATTCTCCTCGCGCCAGGCGATGATGTTGCCAGCAAGAGTACTGTTGAGGCCTGAGACGTAGGAGAGGAGCTGTTTTGAGGCGGTATTGAGTTCGACACCCACTCCGTTCACGCAACTAACCACGACGTCGTCGAGGCCCGCCTTGAGGTGGCGTTGGTCAACGTCGTGCTGGTATTGCCCGACGCCGATGACCTTGGGGTCGAGCTTCACCAATTCGGCGAGCGGATCCATGAGCCGACGTCCGATGCTGATTGCGCCCCGGACGGTGAGGTCTTGGTTGGGGAATTCCTCACGAGCCGCTTCGGAGGCCGAGTAAACCGAGGCGCCACTTTCATTGACGATGATGACGGCGATGGAGGAGGGGAGCTTGAGTTTTTTGACAAAGGCCTCCGTTTCACGGCTGGCGGTGCCGTTACCAATGGCAATGGCTTCGATGGCGTGGATTTTTACCAGGAGCTTGAGTTCTTCTCCGGCTTCGAGGGCTTGGCGCGGTGATCCGGCGGTAGCGTGAAGGACAGTGTGGTGGAGAAGTCGGCCTTCGGCATCGAGGACGACAGTTTTGCAACCGGTGCGGAAGGCGGGGTCGATGGCGAGAGTCCGGCGTCCACCGAGAGGGGAGGCGAGGAGGAGTTCGCGAAGGTTTTCGGCAAAGACCTGGATGGCGGTCTCGTCGGCCCGCTTTTTAGCATCCATGCGCATCTCCGTTTCCATGGAGGACATGAGGAGTCGTTTGCAGCCGTCCTCGGTGGCCAGCCGAATCTGAGCGGCGGCCTCGCCCTGCCCGGTGACCCAATCGGGAGTCGCTTCTTGGACGACCCGCTCGAGGGGAACTTCAATCCGCATCATGAGGCAGAGTTCCTTTTCACCCCGGCGCATCGCGAGCATTCGGTGGGAGGGAACCTTGTGGAGGGGTTCGCTCCATTCGAAGTAATCCCGGAATTTGGCTGCTTCAGGATCCTCTTCCTTGCCATACATGGCACGGGAGGAGACCAGGCCCTCCTTTTCGTAAACTTCGCGAACCCGGCCACGGAGGGAGGCGTCATCGGCGACCCGTTCGGCGATAATGTCGCGGGCTCCGGCGAGGGCGTCTTCAGCGGTCTCCACTTCGAGTTCCGCGCTGATATAGCCGGTGGCTTCACCGATTCCGCCATTTTGGTTCTCAAGGAGCCACTCTGCGAGTGGTTCGAGGCCCTTGTCCTTGGCCTTGGTCGCGCGGGTTTGTCGCTTGGGTCGGTAGGGGGCGAAAATATCCTCAAGTGTTGTCACCGTGAGAGCAGCGAGAATCTTCTTCTTGAGCTCGGGCGTGAGCAGGCTGCGCTCATCGAGGGATTTTAATATGGCCTCGCGGCGATGATCCAGCTCGGCAAGCTGGGTCATACGGTCTCGAATGGCTTGGATCTGGACCTCATCGAGCGATCCTGTCACCTCCTTGCGGTAACGGGCGATAAAGGGCACCGTCGCCCCCTCGGCCAAAAGCCTGGCGGTGGCGGTTACTGACGCGGCAGCGATGCCGAGTTCGGAGGCGATGATTTCGAGATGGGCTGGCGGGAGAGAATCGGCAGGACGGGACATGAGGTGATTTTGAGGGCGGCTTTTAACGGCGGGTTGCTCTCTTTGGCAAGAGGGGCGATAGCGGGGCCGTGAAATTCTTGGAAATAGGGCGAAATCTGCAATTTCGCGTTTTCTCTTAAAGAGTCCTTAGTAATTGAAGCGAATCAGCTCAAAATCGTCATTCGGCTGAATCTCCCTAGCTACGGTCTTTAGGAGCGGTTGAAGACCTCCAAATCAGAGCGGATCAAATGTTTTTAAGGAAATTCACGAGAAACCCCTTGCCAGATCGTGTTTTATTTCTAGAGTCGCGCCCCCAAATCGGGGCTGGCGATCCAGACTTCTACGGAAGTCAACGTTTCAGCTCCTTCAATACGATTTAAAACTATCGGGCGCACACCGGAAAAATGGCTCTAGCGAGGAATATCGCTGAGCTCCCGGCGAACCCACCGGTTGAGAATCAGCAATAAAAGTTTCAAGAATCCTCTCAATTAGAACCGCTTAACCGCCATCCCTTAACGATCGCATTATGCCCACCATCAACCAACTCGTCCGCAAAGGTCGTAAGAAAGCAGTCACCAAGTCGAAATCACCGGCTCTTAACAACTGCCCACAGCGCCGTGGCGTCTGTCTTCAGGTTTATACCCGCACGCCAAAGAAGCCGAACTCCGCTCTCCGTAAGGTTGCGAAAGTTCGCCTCACCAATGGCTTTGAAGTCATCGCCTACATCGGTGGTGAAGGTCACAACCTCCAGGAGCACTCAATCGTCCTGATTCGCGGTGGTCGAGTAAAAGACCTTCCAGGTGTGCGTTACCACATCGTTCGCGGTGCTCTCGATACCCTCGGAGTCAGCAAGCGGATGCAAGGCCGTTCCAAGTATGGAGCCAAGCGTCCCAAGCCGGATGCTAAGAAGAAGTAATTTCCCGAATCATTTTAAGATCTGACCCACCACTACCATGGCACGCAGAAAAAAAGTTTATCCTAAGAAGCTCTATAACGATCCTAAGTTCGACAGCCAGGTTGTCGGCCGCTTGATCTCCAAGGTCATGAAGGACGGTAAGCGTTCTCTCTCAGAACGCATCGTTTACGCTGCGATTGATCGCGCTAACGAAGGCACCGACACCATCGATCCCCTTGAAATCCTCACTCGCGCAATCGAGAACGCCAAGCCGCGTGTTGAGGTAAAGTCCCGCCGTGTTGGTGGAGCCACCTACCAGGTGCCTCTCGAAGTAGATGCCAATCGTTCCGAGTCTCTTGGAATGCGTTGGATCATCAACTACGCCCGCGCCAAAAAGGGAACTCCCATGCATGTTGCTCTTGCTAACGAGATTAAAGACGCGGCAAACAATACCGGAAACTCCGTTCGCAAACGCGACGATGTCCACAAGATGGCCCAGGCCAACCGTGCCTTCGCTCACTTCCGTTTCTAATTTGATCTCCTGAAGAATCTCTTACCCTTTCCAAACTGATGTCCAAAGTCGCAGAAATCCCCACCCGTGCCGTCCCGCTTGAGCGGACTCGGAACATTGGGATTACTGCGCACATCGATGCGGGTAAGACCACGCTCACTGAGCGGATTCTTTTCTACACGGGAATGATCCACCGGATCGGTGAGGTGCACGATGGTGCTACCACCACTGATCACATGGAGCAAGAACGTGAGCGGGGGATTACCATTACCTCCGCAACCGTGACCTGTAGCTGGAATCAGCGGGTTGAAGAAGGAGTCTCCAAACTCTTCTCCGGCCAGAACCAGCGTATCAACATTATTGATACCCCGGGTCACGTCGATTTTACTGCTGAAGTTGAAAGATCGCTCCGTGTTTTAGACGGAGCGATTGTTGTTTTCTGCGGTGTTGCCGGAGTTCAGCCTCAATCCGAGACTGTCTGGCGACAGGCGACAAAATACAACGTCCCACGCATCGTATTCGTCAATAAGATGGACCGTGTCGGAGCAAACTTCGAAAACGTCGTGAAAGAAGTGAGTGATAAACTCGGTGCCCGCGCCGTCCGTATCCTCATCCCAATCGGTTGCGAAGATACTCTTCGCGGCCAGATCGACGTTCTCAACAAGAAAGCTGTTCTCTACACGGACGACGACATCATCGGCTCAACCTACGAGATCGCTGACCTCACCGAGGATCAGCTTCTCTTGGCCGAGGAAGCGTATTCCGATCTCGTCGAAGCCGTCGCAGACGCCGACGAAGAAGTTGGCGAAAAGTTCCTCATGGAGGAGCCTATTTCAGTTGCTGAACTCAAGGCCGGTCTTCGCCGCGCTACCATTAGTAATGCTCTCGTCCCCATCGCTGGTGGATCCGCATTCAAGAACAAAGGAGTCCAGTTCCTGCTTGACGCCGTTGTTGATTATCTCCCAAGCCCGCTCGATGTCCCCGCTGCCGAGGGACTCGACACCAAGGACGAGGAAAGCATCGTGAAAGTGCAAACCTCCGATACTGAAAAGTTCTGCGCTCTCGCCTTCAAACTCTGGAGTGACAAGTTCTTTGGTAAACTCGTTTTCTTCCGCGTTTACTCCGGCACCGTCTCCAAGGGGGACATAGTCTACAATCCACGCACCAAAGAAAAGGAGCGCGTCGGTCGTTTGATTCAGGTCCAAGCCGATAAACACGAGGAAATCGACACCTGCTTCGCCGGCGACATCGCCGCTCTCGTCGGTCTCAAGAATGTCCAGACCGGAGACACCCTCTCCCATCAGCAGTCCGGCATCCTCCTTGAGCCGCCTGTCTTTCCAGTTCCTGTTATCTCGATGGCAGTTGAACCCCGTACCAAAGCCGACTCTGACAAGATGGTCATCGGCCTTGACCGACTTTCCGATGAAGATCCGACCTTCGTGGTTCGCATCGACGAAGAAACCGGACAAACCATCATCGCCGGAATGGGCGAACTCCACCTCGAAGTGATCATTGATCGCCTTAAGCGTGAGTTCAACGTCCAGGCAAATGTTGGTAAGCCACAGATCGCATACCGCGAGACGATCACCGCCAAGGCTACGGGTGAAGGCAAATTCATCCGCGATGCTGCCATGGGCGGTAAAGCAATGTATGGCCACGTCATTCTCGAAATCACCCCAAGTGAGCAGGGGAGTGGGCTGACCATCAAAAACTCCATCACCGCCGGAACGATCCCCAAGGATTACATCCCGGCCGTCATGAATGGAATCGAAGACGCCATGACCAACGGTCTCGTTGCTGGCTTCCCCGTCGTCGACGTGCATGTCGAGGTGAAGAACGGGTCCTTCCACGAAGTGGACTCCAACGACAACGCTTTCAAAATCGCGGCAATCTTCGCAATGAAGGATGCCTTCAAGCAGGCTTCCCCAATCCTCCTTGAGCCTGTCATGGATGTCGAAATTGCGACTCCCGACGAGTTTCAAGGCGACATCATGGGCGACCTCAATCGCCGTCGTGGACAGATTCAGGAAATCGAGACCAAGGGCCCCATTGCCAATGTCTCCGCCGCTGTCCCACTTTCAGAAATGTTCGGTTATTCCACCGACGTTCGCACTCTTTCATCCGGTCGTGCTTCCTATTCTATGGAGCCGAGCAGCTTCGAGGAAGTTCCTCGTAACATCGTTGACAAACTCGTTGCCGAACGCGGCGGCGGTTATTAAGACCCTCTCACCTACCAAGACAACCTTTCTACCATGAATCAGAAAATCCGCATCCGCCTTCGCGCATTCGACCACCGGGCAATCGACCGCTCTACTCTCGAGATCGTTGAAACTGCCAAGCGCACTGGAGCCAAAGTCGCTGGTCCCGTCCCTCTGCCAACCCGGATTGAGAAGTTCTCCGTGAACAGTTCGGTGCACGTGAACAAAAAGGCAGCCGACCAGTTCGAAGTTCGCACACACAAGCGTCTCCTCGACATCGTTGACCCAACGGCCCGCACCGTTGATGAGCTCAAAAAGCTTAATCTTCCTGCCGGTGTCGATATTCAGATCCACATTTAATCTTTTCCCTTTAACTCTACCTTTCCACTACGGAACCCAGACCCATGTCACTCGGAATCCTCGGTAAAAAAGTCGGTATGACCCGCGTCTTTGACGCAGAGGCAGACTGCATGATCCCCGTCACTGTCGTTGACGTGAGCGGGAATGAATTTCTTCAGGTGAAGACCTCGGAGAAGGATGGCTACTCCGCTATTCAGGTTGCCTATGGCGATCAAAAGGAGCGCCGCCTTAATCTCCCGGCTCGCACTCACCAGGCTAAGCATGGTGCTACCGGCGCCAAGAAGCTCGTCAAAGAGTTTCGCTTCGCCAGCGACGCAGATATTCCGAACAAGGAAGATGGCCACCCCGGTGTTGCTCTCTTTGAAAATGGCCAGTGGGTCGACGTCATCGGCACCACCAAAGGAAAAGGCTTCCAGGGTAACGTGAAGCGTCACGGTCACAACGGTCAGCCAGATGGTCACGGACACATGATGCACCGCAGAACTGGTGCCATTGGTGCTGGATCGACTCCGGCCCGCGTTTGGAAGAACCAGAAAATGCCAGGACACGACGGCGTCGTCCAGCGCACCACGCAGAATCTCAAAATCGTTCAAGTCCGTCCCGAAGACGGAGTCATCCTCATCTCAGGAGCAGTTCCTGGTCACAACGGCGCTTACGTCACCGTTCGTCCGGCCATCAAGAAGACTGCTGCAAAGTAAACCTTTAGAAGAAAGAACCTGATCCATGTCAGCATTCACAATTCAAGACGCCGAAAAGGCAAACATCCAGCTCATTGCCGATGCTTCAAAGGGCAGTCAGGCAGTGCACGACCTCGTCGTTGCCTACCAGGCCAACCGTCGCTCTGGAACCGCGCAAACCAAAACCCGCGGAGAAGTCAGCGGAACTGGTAAGAAGATGTATCGCCAGAAGGGCACCGGTAACGCACGTCACGGTGACCGCAAAGCCCCGATCTTTGTCGGTGGTGGTGTCGCTTTCGGACCTCGCAACCGTTCCTACGCCAAGACTGTTCCTAAAAAGGTTCGCACCCTCGCGCTTCAACGCGTCCTTGGTGACAAGATCACTGAAGGAGCTGTTATCACCACCTCTTCAGTTGAAATCGCCTCCGGTAAGACTTCGGACTTTGTGAAAGCCATCAGCGCTCTCACTGATTCCAAGAAAGTCCTCGTCATCGGCGGTAAGTTCACCACCTCGACCTACCTTGCCGGACGCAACGTCAAGTGGACACTTCTTCAGACCGCTGAAAACGTGAACGTCGAAGAAATCCTCTATCACGACACCATCGTCCTCCTCGACGATGCCCTTCAAACCCTCGCGAGTCGCACCGCTTAACACGACCTAGCCATGAGAGACATTTACCAAGTAATTGACACCGTTCGTATGTCTGAGAAGGCCGCCCTTCTTCAGGAGAACGAAAACACCTACACCTTCAAGGTTGACCGTCGCGCCAACAAGATTGAGATCCGCCAGGCCGTTGAAAAATTCTTCAAGGTCAAGGTTCTCGATGTCCGTACCGCCAATTGCGCAGGCAAAGCCAAACGCCGTCGTCGTGCTGACGCCGGGCGCACCGCTCACTGGAAGAAGGCCTTTGTCCGCCTCAAGGACGGCGAGTCCCTCGACCTTCTTTAATATTATTCTCCCTCATTTTAGGAATCTCAGTCAGAAAGGATCATTCCAATGCCACTGAAAAGTTTTAAGCCATTTACTCCACCGAGCCGCTACAAAATGTTGCCGACGTTCGAGGAGATCACAAAGTCAAAGCCGGAAAAAAGCCTCCTCGAGCCCAAGAAGCGCTCGGGTGGCCGTAACAACCAGGGTCGTATCACCTGCCGTCACATCGGTGGAGGACACAAGCAGAAGTATCGCCTCGTCGACTTCAAGCGCCGTAAAGTTGATGTTCCAGCAGAAGTCATCGGTATCGAATATGATCCGAACCGTACTTGCCGCATTGCTCTCATTCAATATGAGGACGGTGTTAAGAGCTACATCCTTGCTCCTGCCGGTCTCAAGGTGGGCACTAAAGTTGTTGCCGGAGAGGGCGTTGAGCCCATCCCCGGAAATGCAATGCCTCTTAAAAGCGTTCCTCTTGGAACCGCCATCCACAACATCGAGCTTCGGCCTGGTTGTGGTGGTAAAGTCGCCCGGGCAGCCGGACAGCAAGCGATCCTTGCTTCCCGCGATGATGGTTACGCATTCATCAAGATGCCTTCCGGCGAAATCCGCAAGTTCCGTGAAGAATGCTTTGCAACCATCGGAACCGTGGGCAACCGCGACCACATGAACGAAGTCTCCGGAAAAGCTGGCCGCACACGCTGGCAGGGAGTTCGCCCAACCGTTCGCGGAATGTGCATGAACCCTGTCGATCACCCCAACGGTGGTGGTGAGGGTAAGTCCAAGTCCGGTGGTGGTCGTCAGCACCTCAAGTCTCCTTGGGGACACACCAAGGGACAGAAGACCCGCAAGAAGAGCGCCAGCAACACCTTTATCGTCGAAGATCGTCGTAAGGCCAAGCGTCGTTAACTCCCTTTTTCAAATCACTAAACATTTTCTATTATGGCACGTTCACTGAAAAAAGGTCCCTATGTTGATCAAAAGCTTCTCGCTAAGATCGACGTCGCTACCGAGTCCAATAACAAGAAGCCGATTAAGACCTGGAGCCGTCGCTCAATGATCACTCCAGACTTCGTCGGACACAACTTCGCTGTTCACAACGGCAAAACCTTCGTCCCTGTTTTCGTTTCCGAAAATATGGTGGGCCACAAGCTGGGTGAGTTTTCTCCCACCCGGATCTTCAAGGCTCACGGCGGTATCGGTAAGAAATAATTTCCAAGAAAGACCCTGTTATGCGTTTCCTTCCATCCAGTTTCTCACTTCTTGCCGGAGCCCTGCTCCTTGGCACTGGGGTCGCTGGTGCCCAGGAGGAAACGCCTTTCCGGAAGCTCGAGCGAGAGAATCGTCAATTGGAACTCCAATTGCAGAATCTCCGCGAAAGCCTCACCACCTCCCTTGCAAGGGAAGAGGGGAAGACGAAGTCTCTCAAGGAGATCAGGGAGCATCTCGCCCTCTTCGGAAAAGACTTTTTCGCAGGTGGTGACAACAAACTCCGACACGCCGTTACCGATTATCAGGTCGCCAGCGAAAAGCTCAATCAGCTTGATGCCGCCGCCAACGACCTTCTCCCAATTCTCAAAGACTACCTTCGCACCGCTGTTGCCTCCGATCCTGGAGCGCGCCTCGCTGTAGAGGGCAAAATTCGGGGTCTCGAGGCCGCGCTTGGCCTGCGAAAGCAGCCCAAACGCAAAATCGAGCAGGGAACCGCTCAAGAAGCTCGCATAGTAACTGTTGACTCCGACACCGGAGCTATCGTAGTGAACGCCGGCCACGATGCGGAACTCACCGTTGGAATGCGATTTCGCATCGAACGGGCCGGACTTCACATTGGCGACGCTATGGTCGCTGCAACACGGCCCAACGTCAGCGGGCTGTTGATGCAATCACTCACAAATCCTGACGTGCCGGTTCAACCCGGCGACCTCGCCAAAATCATTCTCAATTCTGACCCGACAAACTGATGTTAGTTCGTTCGACCACCAAATACGCTCGGATTTCTCCGAAAAAAGCACGCGACGTTGCTCGTGAAATTCAGGGACTTGCTGTCTCTGAGGCTCTCGACGCTTTGACCTACACCCCGAAGAAATCTGCTCACCTGATTGGTAAGACGCTTAAGAGCGCTATTGCTAATGCGGAGAACAACAATGGCCTTTCCGCTGACGAATTGATCGTCAAGGAAGCTACCATCGGTGCAGGACCTACTTTGAAGCGATTCAAGCCACGTGCCCGTGGTTCAGCCGGTGCCATCCGTAAGCGCACTAGCCACATTTTCATCACATTGACCGATGAGTTCGAGGCTTCTGATGCCAAGAATCGCTCCGGCAAGCCGAAGAAGCGTGACACCATCAAATCCCTTTTCGGCGCTGCCAAAACAGCACCCAAGAAAAAAGTGGCTCCCGCAGCTGAAGAATCTGAGGCCACTGAGGCTCCTGAATCTACCGACGAGTCTGCTGAATAAGCCATCTAATCACAATTTACCTTTTAAAGAATCATGGGACAAAAAGTTAATCCAATCGCTTTCCGCCTCGCCGTCAACAAAGACTGGCGCTCCAAGTGGTTTGCCAGCGGCAAAGACTACACCAACAAGCTGCACGAAGACCTGCGCATCCGTAAGTATATTGCCGGACGCCTCCAGGGAGCTGCTCTTGCCAAGGTCATCATCGAGCGTGCTTGGAACAGCGTGCGGGTAACCCTCCACACTTCCCGTCCAGGTTTGGTTATCGGACGTAAAGGGGCCGAGATCGAGAAAATGACCACGGACATCGGTAAGATTGCCGGTGGCGCCCAGGTTAAGATCGATATCGTTGAGATCCGTAAGCCCGAGCTCGATGCCCAGTGCGTTTGTGAGCAGGTCGTGATCCAGCTTGAGCGTCGTATTGCTTTCCGCCGTGCGATGAAACGCGCCGTCCAAACCGCCATGGAGTTTGGCGCCAACGGAATTCGTATCCGTTGTGGTGGACGCCTCGGTGGTGCTGATATCGCACGTGCCGAGTGGTATCGTGAAGGTAAAGTGCCTCTTCAGACTCTTCGTGTTCCTATTGACTATGGTTTTGCAGAAGCCAAGACTACATACGGAATCATCGGAGTGAAGTGCTGGATCAACAAGGACGATGATGCTGACAAAGGAGGACGTCCTGCAGGTCATGATCGTCCCCGTCGTCGTGGTCCTGGTGGTGACAACCGTGGTCCTGGTGGCCGTGGTGGCAACCGTGGCGGTGATAGTCGCGGGGGAGACAGCCGTGGTGGCGGTCGCCCAGATAACAATCAAAACAGCCCTGCTGCTAAACCGGACGCTCCTGCTTCCTAAGCCAGCAATATTTTAAACTACAAATTTTAGGAGGAAAGAATCATGCCTTTGATGCCCAAAAGAACCAAGTTCCGCAAGTCGCACCGCGGCAGCCGGAGCGGTAACGCTCAGCGAGGAACAGATGTCAGCTTCGGTGACTTCGGACTGCAGGCCCTCGGCCGTGCTTGGATGACCAACCGTCAGATTGAAGCCTGTCGTATTTCCATTAACCGCTTCCTTAAACGGAAGGGTAAAACCTGGATCCGTGTGTTCCCTCACAAGTCCATCACCCGCCGTCCACCTGAAACCCGCATGGGTAAAGGTAAGGGCTCCGTGGATGCCTGGGTTGCCGTGATTCGTCCGGGGGCCATGCTCTTCGAAGTCGGCGGTGTCCCTGAGTCCCAGGCTCGCGAAGCAATGCGCCTCGCTTCCTATAAGCTCGGATTCGAAACCCGTTTTGTCACCCGCTCCCAGCACTGATCCCTTTAAAAGGAACCAGAAAACTTATAACTGACCGAAAGGAATCACGTCATGCCACAAGCAAAATTTAAAGATATCGCCGAACTCTCTGTCGACGAACTCCAGCTCCGCCTCCGCGATCTCAAAGAGGAAGCTTTGACTCTCCGTCTTCAGCAGGCCACTGGCCAGCTCGAGAACACCTCCCGCCGCCGCATTGTCCGTCGTGAAATCGCGAAGGTGATGACAGCTCACAATCAGCGCAAGTCCGCATAGGACTCTTGTTGACCCAACCAACCCTTTAACTCGTTTCCAAGAAAATGTCTGAAAATCAGGAAAGCACCGCTCCCAAGAAGGATTTTGTTCCTTCTGACGCCGCCGAAAAAAAGAACCTTAAGGTTCGTGTAGGTATCGTCAAGTCCACCGGGATGGAGAAGACCATCGTTGTCGAATACGTCAACCGCGTCCCTCATCCCAAGTTCAAGAAGATCATTAAGCAGTCGAAGAAATTCTACGCTCACGATGAAAAGGGAGAAGCCGCTGTCGGAGACAAGGTCCGCATCGTCGAGACCCGCCCGATTTCCAAGCTTAAGCGCTGGAAGCTTGCCGAGATCCTCACTCACTAACTCGAGTCACGGAAATACCGCCATATCCCAATCAATTTAACGATACCAATTTCGCTATGATCCAGATGGAATCAAAAGTCCAGGTCGCCGACAATACCGGCGCCCGCCAAGCAAAGATGATTGGTGTCATCGGCAAGCGGACCAAGTCCGCCCGTGTCGGAGACATCATCACCGCTCACATTCGTGTGTCTATTCCCACCGCCTCTATCAAAAAAGGCTCCGTGGTCAAGGCTGTCGTTGTTCGCACATGTTACCCTGTTCGCCGTGCTGATGGCTCTGTTCTCCGTTTCGACGAGAACGCCATCGTCATCATCGACAAGGACAACAATCCCAAGGGCACCCGTATCTTCGGACCTGTCGCTCGTGAGCTCCGCGAAAAGAACTTCATGAAAATCGTGTCCCTCGCTCCTGAGGTCCTCTAATTCACCCCATTTTTTTTAACGGACCATGAAAATTAAAACTCACGTGAAGCCAGGCGACGAAGTCGTTGTTATCTCAGGCAACCACAAGGGCAAACAAGGCACCGTCACCTCCGTAAATGCTGCTAAACAGCAGGTCATCGTCGGAGGTGTCCGCATTATCAAGAAGGCAATCAAGCGCTCCGAAGCCAACCAGGATGGTGGTATCGAAGAGCAAGACGGCCCGATTCACATCTCCAATGTAAAAAAAGTCTAGGCCAGACCGCCTGACTGTGTCAGGAACCCGGCCCGCTCCAACCACTCGAACAAATCGGGCAGGGGAGCACCCCGTGCGCTTAAGCAGATTAACCAAGCTGACCCGTCAAATAAGTAAATGAAACCAACACTCCAACGCCTGTACGAGGGGACGCTTGTAAAAGCTCTCCAAGAAGAACTGGGCTTTAAAAACGTCAACGAGGTTCCTCGCCTCGAGAAGATCTCTGTCAATTCCCACGTGGGGCACTACTTCAATGAGCGTAAGGCCGCCGTAGAGGATGCAGTCTCCGAAATTTCCAAGATCACCGGTCAAAAGCCTTCAGTAGTCTTTGCCCGTAAGTCCGTTGCAAACTTTAAAGTCCGTGAGGGCGAAGCCGTCGGAGCACGTGTGACACTTCGTGGGACCCACATGTGGGAATTCCTCGAGCGCTTCATTGCGGTGACCTGCCCGAACATCCGCGACTTCCGCGGTCTTCCATTCAAATCGTTCGACGGCCGTGGTAACTACGCCGTTGGTTTCTCTGATCAGTCCATCTTCCCAGAAATCGAACTTGACCAGATCAAGCGCCAGATCGGATTCGATTTCATTTTCGTCACCTCTGCAAAAGAGGATGCACACGCAAAAGCGATGCTCAAAGCACTTGGTATGCCCTTCCGTGACAACGTCCAGGAAGAGTCCGCCGCCTAATTTCACGACCTGGAACACTACAAAACCATGGCAACTCTTACTGACCCCATCGCAGACTTCCTCATTCGTTTGAAGAATGCCTCGCGCGCTGGAAACGACTCATTTCGCGCTCCACACTCCAAGTTGAAGGTGGAAATCGCACGTATCCTCAAAGAAGAAGGTTACATCTGGAACTACGAGGTCGACACCTCCGGGCAATTCCCCGAGGTCGTCGTTAAGACCAAGTATGTTGACGGTGTGCCGGCCCTCACCGATCTCAAGCGGATCTCCAAGTGTGGTCGTCGCAAGTATTCCGGCTCGCAAGACATTCCCCGTGTCCTCAATGGCATGGGAATTTCCATCCTTTCGACCTCGAAGGGTGTGATGACCGGACACAAGGCTCGCAAAGACAAAGTCGGCGGCGAGATCATCGCATTCGTTTGGTAGTAACCCTCACTCAGAAAACAAAATTATGTCACGAGTAGGACTCAAATCTATCCCCGTTGTCGACAAGGTCTCCCTTAAGATCGACGGACTCAATGTCCAAGTTGAAGGACCCAAGGGAACTCTTTCCCTGGTGCTTCCAGATGGACTTACCATTAAGCAGGACGAAAAGGAAATCACCGTTGAGCGCTCTAGCGAACTCCGGCATGTGCGTGCTCTTCACGGAACCTTCCGCAGTCTGGTCAACAACCTCATGGTTGGGGTCAGCGAAGGATTCGTCAAGGAACTCGAAATTCAAGGTGTTGGTCTCCGTGCTGCTGTCAAAGGCACCGACCTCGACCTGAGCCTCGGTAAATCCCACCCTATTATTCACCCGATCCCAAGCGAGTTGACCATCACCGTGACGGACAACACCAAGATCCGGATCGAAGGGATCGATAAACAACTTGTTGGTCAGTTTGCCGCTGAAGTGCGCGCTTACTATCCGCCCGAGCCCTACAAGGGTAAGGGAGTCCGATACGTTGGCGAATACGTCCGCCGTAAGGCTGGTAAGTCCGTTAAGTAAATCCTGACGAAAACCTAGAACTTCATATTTATAATGAGCACTCTCAATCGAAAGGAACTTCGCCGCAAAGTCCACCGCCGCATCCGGAAAAAGGTTTCCGGAACTGCCGTGCGTCCGCGCCTTGCCGTGCACTTCTCGAACAAAAACGTTTACGCCCAGGTCATCGACGACATCGCCGGCACCACTCTTTGCTCCGCTTCTACTCTGGATTCCTCAATTGAGGCGACCGGAGCCAGCATCGCAACCGCAGTTGCCGTCGGTAAACTCGTCGCCCAGCGCGCTATTGATGCCCAGATCGAAGGAGTCGTCTTCGACCGTGGTGGTCATATTTTCACAGGTAAGGTCAAAGCCCTCGCCGATGCCGCCCGCGAAGGTGGTCTTAAATTCTAATCCTTGCTCCGAACGAAAATGGCAAATAATGAAGACTCCAAGCCTGCAGAGGTCAAGCCCGCTGCAGCAGCAACCCAGCCTGCCGCGGACGCAAAGCCTGCAGAAGGAAATAATAACAACCGCGGTGGTGATAACCGTGGCGGTGGTTACAACCGCGGTGGCGGCCCTGGACAGGGTGGTCCTGGCGGCAACAATCGAGGTGGATTTGGCGGACGCCAACGTGACCCTTCTCCTACCGACTCTGAAGGGAACGAATTGACTGAGAAGGTCGTATTCATTAACCGCTGTTCCAAGGTGGTGAAAGGTGGACGTCGCTTTAGTTTCTCCGCCCTCGTTGTCTCTGGTAACGAAAAAGGATCTGTTGGGGTGGGATTCGGTAAGGCCAATGAAGTCGCCGAGTGCATCAAGAAAGCTTCCGGAATCGCAACCAAGAGCTTGGTTAAGGTCAAGCTCGATGGAGTGACTATCCCTCACGAGGTTTACGCCGAATCAGGTGGGGGCAAGGTTCTCCTCAAGCCCGCATCTCCTGGAACTGGCGTCATCGCCGGTGGTGGTATGCGTGCTGTCTGCGAGGCCGTTGGTATCCACGACGTGCTTGCTAAGTCGATCGGTTCGAACAATCACGCCAACGTTGTCAAAGCAACGATCAAGGCCCTCGGCATGCTTCGTTCCAAGGACGAGGTATATGCCCTCCGCGGTAAGAAGAAAGATAAAGCAATCTAATCAATTCGGTAGGCCGGGGTGGAACTAGACAAAATGTTCTCTTCCTCTTCGCCGACCGTTCATGATTTAAACATTCAGACATCCATTCTAATGAATTTACACAATCTCAAGCCCAATCCTGGTGCCAAGCATCGTAAAAAGCGCCTTGGTTGCGGGGAGAGCTCCGGTCATGGTAAGACCTCTGGCAGAGGCCATAAGGGACAGAAAGCTCGCTCCGGCGGAGGCGTTCGCCCAGGCTTCGAAGGTGGTCAGATGCCCCTTCACCGTCGTCTTCCTAAGCGCGGCTTCAGCAACCTTCAGTTCCGTGACACTGTCGCTATCGTGAATGTTTCCCAGTTGGAATATTACTTTGAGGCAGGTGCCGAGGTCAACGAGGCCACCCTTCGCGAAGTGGGACTCGTCAAAGGGCAGGTCGACAAGGTCAAGGTTCTTGGACAAGGCGACATCACCAAGGCCCTCAAGGTCACGGTGGATCTCGCAAGTGCCTCCGCAAAAGAGAAGATTGAGAAAGCCGGCGGTTCACTCGAACTGTAATTGCCGGGTTTCTTTCACACCCTTGTGAAGAACGCTTCTCACGCAATCAACACGTTGAGCCCGGTCCGCCGGGTGACAGCGTTTTTTGCGTTTTTGGGATTCCTGACCATTGCCTCATGTGGCGAGAAGGAATTCGATCAAACGGCGATCATGGAGGAGCAGGCTGAGGCCTTCTCCGAAATGGCAGCCATCATGGATTCCGTTTCCGACGGATCCGACCCCAAGGCAGCAGCGGTCAAACTTCAAGCAGCTGCCGAACGCTATAGAGGTCTCAAACGGGATCTCGCCGCTCTCGATAATTCCAAGGAGGAGGCAGTTGCTGCCATTTCCAGCCACGATTCTTTTGCTGTCGCCAGCAAGTCATATTTTGATGCCCTTTCTCGTCTTGAACGGTCAGGGAAGGGTACGCCGGAAATGATGAAAGCGCTCGAGTCCATTCACGATCCCGCCCCGATGATGGGGGAGGGATCTTCTCAATAATTTCCTAGATAACCCAATCCACCATGATTTCCGCATTTACCAATACCTGGAGAATCCCCGAACTTCGGGATCGTATCCTTTTCACCATGGCCATGATCGTGATCGTGCGTCTCGGTGTTCACCTTCCGCTTCCCGGAGTGAACATGGATGTGATCAGTGAGTATCTTAAGATTCTTACGAAGGATAATGCCGAGGGTGCTGGCGGAGGCGTGGGTGCAATCCTGAACGTCTTTTCAGGTGGTGGCCTCAGTAGCATGGGTCTCTTCGCTCTTGGGATCATGCCCTACATCTCGGCATCGATTATGATGCAGCTTTTGAGTGCCGTGGTTCCCAAGCTTGCCCGTCTTAAGAAAGAGGATGGTGGTCAGCAGAAGATCAATCAATGGACCCGTTTTGTGACGATCGCGATTGCCTCTATTCAGGGATTCTTCCTCGCCAAATCGCTTCAGAACCCGGAGAGCAACCCGCTCCTGCCCGGTATTGGCAAGGCGATTGTTGAAGTGGGGCAGGACCTTGTTCCGGCTTTTGCCGCTGGAAATGGCGCTGGCTTCATCGCTCAAACCGTCCTGATCATTATTGCAGGAACTCTCTTCCTCATGTGGATTGGTGACCAGATCACCGAGCGAGGAATTGGAAACGGGGTGTCCTTGATCATTTCGGTGAACATCATTTCGGCTCTTCCCGGGGTCATTGTTCAAATCTGGAACACGTTCGTGATCGAGCGCAGCAGCGCTTTCAGCCCGCTTTTGATCGTTCTCATGGTGGTGCTCTTCCTCTTCGTGATCGCTGCGGTGATCGCAATCACCCAGGCTCAACGCCGAATCGCCGTCCAATACGCCCGCCGCGTGGCTGGTCGTCGTGAGATGTCCGGAGGAACCCAGTATCTTCCTTTGAAGGTGAACTACGCCGGTGTCATGCCCGTCATTTTCGCCACGGCTATCCTTCAGTTGCCCGTGCAGCTGGTTGCCCAAATGGCGCCAACCAGTGAATGGGTCAACACGATGCGTGAGATTCTCTCGCCCAACGACATCTGGTTCTATCTCATCTCTGGTTTCATGATCTTCTTCTTCAGTTTCTTCTGGGTTGCTACCATGTTCCAGCCTTCCGAAGTGGCGGAGAACTTGAAGCGTGGTGGTGGCTACATCCCCGGGGTCCGTCCCGGTAAGCCAACGGCTGACTTCCTCGACTTCACCATGACCCGTTTGACTTTTGCGGGAGCGATTTTCCTTACCCTGATCTTTATGATGCCCTTCTTCATCGGGATTATGTTGGGCTTGGGTGCCAATAATATGGTGACCTCCTTCTTTGGTGGAACCAGTCTACTGATTTTAGTCGGTGTCCTTCTTGATATGATGCGTCAGATCGAGACCCACCTGCTTCAGCGTCAGTATGATGGTTTTCTTCGCAAGGGTAAGATCAAGGGTCGCCAGCAGCGTCAGGTTTCAGGACAACAGGCATCCAGTTCCTTGATCCTCTATCTCTGGGTCGCGATCGCTGTGATTGTCCTCGTGGCCATCGTGGCATTCTTTATCAAGAAGTCATGAAGGAGCGCGTCCTGGTCTTCCTCGGTCCTCCGGCATCGGGGAAGGGAACACAGGGACGCAGACTTGCCGAGGCTCATGCCCTTGCTTATCTCTCAACGGGCGCGCTGCTAAGGCGCGCCCTTTCTGATGACAAGGAGCTAGGCCGGAAAGCGAGACCGTTTCTCGATCGTGGTGAGTTCGTTCCTGATGAAATCATGGTTCCCATGGTGATCGAATGGGTTCTCGCTCAAGAGAACGGTTGGCTCCTCGATGGGTTTCCAAGGACCGTTCCGCAAGCCGAGGCTCTCGATACGGCTCTGGAAGTAAAGCCCAGTGCGATGGTCCTGCACGTTCCCGATGACGAGTTACGTCGCCGGGTGGTGTGTCGCCTAGAATGCGAATCCTGCCATCGGGTCTCGCGAGAGGGAGAGGGCCAACATTGTCCCAAGTGTGGCGGTTTACTGGCTCCCCGGGCTGACGATTCGGCATCAAATTTCGAGAAGCGGCTTGCGGAGTATCGCCGGTTGGTTGTGCCTACGGTTCAATACTATTGTGATCGCTGGCGTGCCCGTATTGTGAACGGCACTGGATCTCCAGACGAGGTTTGGGTCCGGGTGCAAGGGTAGGCGTTATCCAAACCGGGTAGGCGAGAGAGCTCCAATATCGATAGATGGAGATTCTTCAGCCACGAGTTGGGCGACAAGGTGGCCGGTAACCGGGGCAAGTGAGAGGCCCATCATGGAGTGTCCCGTGGCAATGATGAAGCTTTTGAGTTTGGGAACTCTACCCACGTAGGGAAGGCCGTCGGGCGAGCAGGGGCGGAGTCCGACCCAGGGCTTGAGCCCCTCAAATTGATCGGGTGAATATTGAGGATAGAAGCGACAGAAGGCTTCGATAACACCTTGTAGGCGGGCTTTGCTGATGGAGGTGTTTTGGCCACAGATTTCCATCGTTCCGGCGACCCGAAGTTGCGAGCCCATGGGGGTTACGGCGACCCGACCTTCTTTGAGGAGAGCGCAAAGGGCAGGATTGGAAGTCGGGTTTGTAAGGGTAAGAGAGTAACCCTTTCCTCCCTGCATGGGGAGCTTGAGCCCGATTTGTTTGGCAAGATCGGTGGATTGAATTCCACCTGCGAGGATTGTGGTATGGGCGCTGAGTTGCAGACCTTCGGCCGTCGTGATTCTTTGTTTCTCGTCGATTCCGGTGACACGTCCAGAGATGAATTCCCCTCCGTTTTTGAGAATAGATTGACGGAGTGCGTTGAGGAAATCTCCGGGGCTCAGGTGACAATCCTGAGGAAACCAAACTCCGCCCATTGCCTCAATTTGAGCGTTGGGTTCGAGTTCACGGAGACGGGCCTGGTCGCAAATTTCCGCTTCCAAGCCGATCCGGTGGGCATGTTCTGCGACTTCGCATTCGTCATCGAGTCCGGCCTGTGATTGGCAGAGCATGAGGAGGCCTTTTTGAATCAGTGGGAATTCTTCCTCTTTCGAGAGTTCGACGTGGAGGCGGCGGCTCTCCAGTGAGAGATCGCGAAGGAGAGTTTCCGAATTGGCGACGTGTCTGGCGTTGGAGTGACGGGCGAAGAGCCAGATCCAGCGGGCGAGTGCCGGATCGAGCCGGGGCCTCAAGAAGAAGGGACTCTTTGGATTTAGCATCCATTTCAGCCCTTGTGAAATCACGCCCGGCGCGGCGAGTGGAATGAAATGCGAGGGCACGATCATCCCCGCATTGCCCTCGGAGCAGCTGGTGTTTAGCGATGGATCGCTTTCAACAAGACGGACTGGGAAGCCCCTTTTTGCGAGGTAGTATCCGGTCGAGAGACCGATGACCCCGCCTCCTATGATAAGGATCTCTCTGTCGGCAGGGTTCATTGCTTAGGCGATGGGCTCGGTCGTCAGCTTTCCGTTCACGAGTCGGGTGATGCCACGTGGATTGCCGGACTTGAGTTCAGCCGGGAGGGCGGAGTCAGGGAAACCTTGCCAGCTGACGGCACGGGTGAAGCGGGTGATGGCTCCAGTTCCGACCGAGGTGCTACCACCATCGGATGTTGCGGGATAGGGGCCTCCGTGGACGATGGCGTGACAGACTTCGACTCCTGTGGGGAAGCCGTTAACGATGATGCGTCCAGCCTTTTGGGCGAGAATATTGAGGAGATCGGTTGCTCCGGCAATGTCTTCCTCGGTTCCATGAACGGTCGCGGTAAGCTGTCCCTCGAGGGATGAGGCGGCGCTCAGGAGCTCGTCGCTCTTTTCGTATTCGACAATGAGGGCAGCCGGTCCAAAGACTTCGTTGCTGAGGACAGGGTTGGCGATAAATTGGTCGTGAGTCGTCTTGAAGATCGCGGGTCCGGCCTGGCAGTCGCCCTCAACAGATTTAATCTTGGCGAGCACTTCAATTCCGGGTTGGGTTTCGAGCGTTTCGATGCCCTTGGTGTAGTTCGAGCAGATGCCTTTGTGGAGCATGGTTGCAGTTGGCATCTGGCCGAAACCGAGGGAGAGGGCCTGGCTAAATCCGTCTGAATGCTGGGCGAAGACGAGACCGGGGCAGGTGCAGAATTGCCCGGCTCCGATGGTGACTGATCCCACAAGGTTCTTGGCGATGTCTTCCCCTCGCTCTGCCATTGCTCCGGGCAGAATGAAGATGGGGTTAATCGAGCTCATTTCGGCATAGACCGGGATGGGTTCATGGCGGGCGGCGGCGAGATCCATGAGGGCACGACCACCGGAACGGGAGCCGGTGAAGCCGACCGCTTTGATCGCAGGGTCTTGCACGAGTTGGGACCCCAGCGAAATTCCATCGTCAAAAATCATCGAGAAAGTGCCTTCAGGGAGTCCACAGGAAATGACGGCTTGTTGCACGGCTCCGGCAACAAGTTCGGCCGTTTCAGGGTGGGCTGAGTGGGCGCGGACGATCACGGGACAGCCGGCGGCAAGCGCGCTTGCGGTGTCACCACCGGCGACAGAAAAAGCGAGGGGGAAGTTGGAGGCGCAGAAAACAGCAACGGGACCGCGGGGACGCTGCATGGAGCGAATATCCGGCTTGGGCATGGGGGCCCGGTCGGGAAGGGCGGTATCGATGCGGGCATCGACCCAGTTGCCATCTTCGATGAGTCCGGCGAAGAGACGGAGCTGTCCGCAGGTGCGGCCCAGTTCCATGCGGCAGCGTGCTTCGGGCAGGGCGCTTTCCGCGGTCATC
The DNA here is from genome assembly GCA_963925135.1 of uncultured Verrucomicrobiales bacterium. GTDB lineage: Bacteria > Verrucomicrobiota > Verrucomicrobiia > Verrucomicrobiales > Akkermansiaceae > SW10. The sequence continues at coordinate 111,153 of CAWUTG010000009.1, forward strand.
CGTGGCTGGATATCATCGGCAAGGGCTTCGATGTTCTCGGCGATGGTGCGGAGGAATTTCGCCCGCTCTTCCGGACTGGTGAGCGAGTAGGGGAGAAAGGCGTCAGCGGCGAGTGAGACGGCCTTATTAACCTCGTCTTCGGTGGCGGCGTGGTAGGCAGGCTCGATGGTCGCTCCGGTGGCGGGGTTGACCGCGTGGAAGGTCTGGCCCGTGTCGTTGCCGCGTGAATGTCCGATAAATGAGTGTCCGGTAAGTGTGGTCATGAGGTGAGTTTAGAAGCGAATGCCGAATTGGAAAGGGTCGAGAGGGTGAAGAATGAGAGTGGCCTCACCGGTGATGTGTGCGGAACCGGTCACGATGGGCGTGATTTTGCCGCTTTCAGGGAGAGATTCGAAGGATCCCTCGAAGACGGTACCAATGATGGAGCCTTGCCGCCAGATTTCCCCTTCAGCCAGTTTTCCGGATGCGGCGAGGCAAGCGAGTTTGGCGCTGGTGCCGGTCCCGCAAGGAGAGCGGTCGTAGGCCTGGCCCGGGCAAAGCACAAAGTTTTGGCTGTCGGCTTCGAGTCCACCGGTCGGTGGTCCGAAGACTTCAATGTGGTCGATGTGTCCCTTGTCCGCTCCGGTGATGTTCTGATCTTCGAGAGCCTGGCGAACGGCCCAGGTAAAGGCGGTGAGTTCTTCGATATTTTGATAGCGGACTTCGGGGCCTTGATCGGAGATGAGGAAAAACCAATTCCCGCCCCAGGAAATGTCGCCGGTCACGGTGCCGTAGCCTGGGACAGCCACCGGGACTTCGGGAGCGTGGCGGTAGGACGGAACATTTTTGACGGTGATCAACCCATTCTCAGCAAGAGTGGCCGCAATGATGCCGACGGGAGTTTCAATTCGATGATCTCCGGTGCCGATTTTCCCGAGGTAGGCCAGGGTTTGTACGAGACCTATCGTACCATGCAGGCAGCTGTTGAGAGTGGAGACGTTGTTGAAGAAGACGACGCCGGTGACGCAAGTGGCATCAGTGGGTTCACACAGGTAGGCTCCGACCATGGCTTCGAAGCCACGGGGCTCGTTGATGAGTGCGGAGCGGAGCCAGTCGATTTCCGTGGAGAGAAATTCGCGAGCCGCGAGAGCCCCGGGAGCGGGAGGCACAGGGGCTCCTCCGATGACGACCCGGGTCGGCTCGCCGCCCGTATGGGAGTCGATCACCTTAATACGTTTTGCCTGATCAGTCATCTCGGAATTAGTTGCCTTTTCCATCCCAATTCGCCCACCAGCTGCGGAAAAGGGCATGCTGGGTGTGGAGGAATTGTTTCTGGGACGGTGAAAGTTGATCGTAGGAATGGATCTGATGCTGGTAGGCCACGTGACCCTCGAGAACCATGAGTTCCTTGTAGTAAAGAACGAGGTCGGGACCTTCGTCGAAGGTCGAGAGCACGGTGAGGGCTTCGGAAAGTTCGAGGGCCCAGCGGCGGTCCTGTTGGCTTCCTTTGGCGGCAGATTCGCAGAGCTCGATGAAGCGGAGGATTTCTTTTGGGAGGGCATTGCCCACGCCCGTGATCGCTCCGGTCGCTCCGCAGTTGACGAAGCCGTGAAAGACCTGGGTATCGACTCCGGCCATTAGGATGAGGGAGTCGTCCACGCTGGTGATGTTTTCGGCGGCGTAGCTCAGGGAGCTGGCTCCGCCGAATTCCTTAAAGCCCACGAGGGAGGGGAACTCAGCGCGGAGGGCGAAGAAGAGATCGGCCTTGGTTTCGAAGCCGTAGTAAGGAGAGTTGTAAATGACCGCGGGGAGATCGCCGCCCGCCTTGAGAATTTCGCTGAAGTGATGACGTTGGGCTGCAGGTGAACTTCCACGCGAGAGGACACGTGGAATCACCATCAGGCCATCAGCTCCGACTTCGCGGGCGTGGGCGGCATGGGCGGCGGCGATGGTGGTGTTTTGAGCGCCGGTGCCCACGACAGTAGGGACTCCGGCTTCGACGAGGCGGCGAATGCCTTCCATCCGCTGTTCGTCGGTGAGGAGAGGCCAGTCGCCCATTGATCCACAGTAAACGACTGCGCGCATTCCGTTGCTGACGAGGTCGGTTGCGGTGGCAACGAGGGCATCGTAGTTGATGACGCCATTGGCATCGCAAGGGGTCATGAGCGCAGGGATGCAGCCTTCAAAGATAGGACGAGTGGATGACATGGCGGGAGCTTGGCGCAACGGGCGTGCTTTGTCTTGTCCGGAAAGTCAGTGAACTCTCAATTTTCGGTCAAATTTGAGGTCGATTGTGCTCTTGGCGGGAGGGGCGGGATGTCTATCTTCGGCAGCATGAGTCAGATGAAAGTTCGCAATGTCCTGCCGGAAGGCGCGCGCTACATTCATCAAATTCCGCCCACCCCGCTGGTGCCGGTGAGTGTGGATGGGAGCGCCGTCATTTGGTGCAAGCTGGAGTTCATGAATCCCAGCGGTTCGACGAAGGACAGAATCGCCCGGCATATTCTTGAGAAGGGGTGGCGTGCCGGGCTTTTGAAATTCGGAAGTACGGTTGTTGAGGCCTCAAGCGGTTCTACGAGTATTGCCTTTGCCCTAGCGAGCAGCCAGTTGGAGTTGAAATTTGTGGCCTTCATTCCTGAGCATGCCACTTCCGAGCGGGAGTCCATCATCCGGGCCTACGGTGGGGAAGTCCGGAGGGTGCAGGGAACGGGTGGCACGTTGCGGGGATTGTATGAAGCGTTCTCGTTAGCGGGTTGCGATGTCAGTGCCCATGCCGCCATGCCACGCCAAGGCGAGTTATTTGGCTCAAATCTGGAATGTTGCAGTTTGAATTTTGCGGCGGCGTTGCAGGTAGCAGCAGACCTGGGCGAGGATGCGAAAATCGTGACGATCTTTCCTGATCGCATGGAGCGCTATTTTTCACACAAAGTTTCCGAAGGATACCGGGCATGAACGCGGGGCAGGAGGAGTTTTTGAAATCGTTGGGCTACCCCTTTGGCGGGGAGGAGGCCTTCGACGATATTTTTGACACCGTCTATTTTGTGAAGGATGGCCAGGGTCGGTATGTCTTTGTGAACGAAACGCTGGTGAAGCGATGTGGTTTGCAGAGTAAAGGTGAGCTTCTGGGCAAGACGGTGAGAGAGGCTTTTCCAGGGTCTCTGGGCGAGGAATTTGAGCGCCAGGATCAAGTGCTTCTCTCGGGGGGCGCTTCGATTCGTAGCCAGCTGGAACTCCATTGGTATCCTGATGACCGGCAGGGGTGGTGTTTGACCTGGAAGAAGGCCCTCCGTTCGGTCAGCGGGGAAATCGTCGGGCTTTCAGGGATCTCCCGGGATGTCGACGGGGTGGGATCGAGTGCGGGGGATTTGGAATCGGTGGCAAAGGTGCTCGACCATATCCGGGAGAATTTGGATCAATCGTGGCGCTTAAATGAACTGGCAGAAGCGACCGGCCTATCGGCTTATCAAATCACCCACCGCATGGAATCCCTGCTCGGACTGACCCCGAAACAATATGTCAACCGGTGCCGGATCGATGCTGCCTGTCATGCCCTGGCGAATGGGAAAGATTCTCTCATTGAGATCGCACTCGCTTGTGGCTTTAGCGACCAAAGTTCATTCACCCGCCTCTTTGGACGGATGGTCGGAATGACTCCCAAGGTTTATCGCGACCGGGGGTGACCAGGTTCTCTGTTAGAGGATATTTTCAACGAAGTTCTGGCGCTCGAACTGCGCGAACTTGTCGGGCTCTTCCCCGGTGCCAATGAAGCGGGGAGGGATGCCCAGTTCCTTTTGGATCGCGGCAGCGACACCGCCTTTTCCGGAGCCATCGAGTTTGGTGATGATGAGTCCGCCGAGGGGGACGGCCTTTTGAAATTCACGGGCTTGATTGAGGGCGTTGCCGCCGGTCGAGGCATCGACGACGAGAAAGGTTTCGTGGGGCGCGGTCTCGTCCTGCTTGCCGATGGTTCGTTTGATCTTGGAAAGCTCCTCCATCAAGTTGTGGCGGGTGTGAAGCCGGCCTGCGGTGTCACAGATCAGGAAGTCATAATTTTCGCGGATCGCTCTTTGGTGGGCTTGGTAGCAGACCGAGGATGGATCGGCCTCGTGCGCTCCGGCGACGACGGAGAGATTGAGGCGCTCGCCCCAGCGGACGAGTTGCTCGACGGCCGCAGCGCGAAAGGTGTCGGCGGCGGCAAGAAGTACGGAGTAGCCCTGGCTTTGGAGGAGGTGTCCGAGCTTGGCAGAGGACGTCGTTTTGCCGGTGCCATTGACGCCCACGACGAGGATCACGGTGGGCTTGCCATCGGCTCGTGGTTTGAGAGCCGGGGCGTCAGCGGGGAAGAGGCCGGCGAGTTTGGTTCGGGTGGTCTCGACGACATCGTCGGCGGAGATCTTGCGTCCCAAGACTCTGAGCTCATCGACAATTTCCAGTGCGAGTCGGACGCCGAGGTCGCCGGAAATGAGGTCGGCCTCGAGATCGTCCCAGTCGATTTCGGCTTTGTTAGTGACCTTGTTAAAGAGCTTCTTGAAAAAACCAGCCATGGCGGGCGGATGCTGGGAGAAGATGGCGATGAAAGCCAAGGAATAAATGACTGCTAGGAATTTCCTTTTGACTGGGTGTCCCTGAGGACGTTGTTGAGGAGATCGGAGAGGGTGCCAGGGGGTTGAATATGGTCACCGGCGGCAATCTCATCCGCGTAGGGCCCTTTTGGGATCGTGGGGGCGATTTTCTCCATCTCCTCGGCATCTAAGCAGTCAAGCCTTTCGGGGATCCTGACACAGGGGAGCTCCAGGAATCGCGGGCGCGGTGAGCTCAAGTCCGATAAGCAGCTGCGAGATGCTTAATTATTTCAGAATTAGCTTGCGCCCTCACGAAGCGATCGCCATAGATATCGATTGAGTTAAAAATGATCCGCTAACAACATAAATGATGAAAAAACCTATTAATTCTGTGCTGCTCACAACAGCCTCCACTCTTGGTCTCGCTTGCCTTGCGCAGCCAGCATCAGCAGCCAGTATCCATGTCGAGGACTTTAATTCGAATGACGGCGGGTATGTCGCGGCTCTTTTTGATCCCATCTCGGCCGGTGGTGCGGCCGCTTCAGGACCGTGGGTCGTGGGGCCAAACGGTGTGGGCTCCACCAATGCTTGGTCGGCGATTGGGGGAGAAGGTGGGCCATATGAGCACCATCTAACTAGCCCCGTGATCACTGTTCCTGGGAATGGTTCGGTCTCTCTGGAGTTTGACCACAAAACGCTTCTTGAAGGAGCGTGGGATGGTGGAGTGATCATGATCAGCGTCAACGGTGGCGCGTTCGCCCAACTGACGAATTTCAGCGAGAATGGCTACAATGATACGATGCAATCAACTGATTCTTGGGAGTATCCCGAGGGTATTGACTCTATGGTTGGATTGGCCATGTTCAGCGGTGACTCTGGGGGGTTTGTCCACTCGGTCGGAGACCTCGGCATCTTGGGTGCTGGAGACACTCTACAAGTCCAGTTCCGGGGAGGATGGGATTGGGGCTTTGCCCAAGGGGGTGGCGCGCCCGAGTGGATCGTTGACAATGTTACGGTGAATCAAGCTGTGCCCGAGCCATCTTCGACTTTGTTGATGGGGATGGCGGGACTAGCTCTCGTGCTGAGGAAACGGTCGCGTAAATAGTCCATCGAATTTACCTTGATTACCCAGTGTGAGGCCCGAACCGCGTGGTTCGTGGCTTCGGTTGGGGCGGGCGTTCTGCGAGTTCTTGGGCCGCGCTGCGCCGCCTCAAAACTCCCCCGCCACTAATCAATTAGCCAGACAACCGCCCTGCCGGGGCGTGTTGCCTGATCAATTTTGAGCTTCCCGCCGGCGCCGCTATTCATATAACGTTGAGCCAGAGAAATATGCCATTTTTCCGCAAAAAAATGAAGTTCAGCGATCTCGGACCTAGCTACGCTTTTTTCGTCTTTGACAGTTTGATCAAGGTTTCAAGCAAGCGAATGATGGAGATTGACGACCTTCCGACTGACGAGCAGAGAGAGAGAAGGGACACATATTTGAAAGCGCATTTGATGACTTGGTTGATTACAGTAATTGGAATGGCGTCTAGACCAAGTTATAGGGCCACTGCCCATTGTGTCGCGGATCATCTTTTCTACACGGTTTGCGTAGATCCAGATTTCGAGCATTGGGCTGAACCTGATCTGAGGCACGAACTTGGAATTTGCATGCAGGAGCTCCGCGCTCTGGGCGGGATTGATGTTAACCAGCACATCCCGGGATTGGGCCTGTGGGTAGCCCATAAGACGAACGCCGAGAACACAAAAGAGAAGACTGAGGCACTCGTCAAGGCTTGGGCCGATTTTTGTATTAAGTGTGTTGAGTTAGTTTCATTGCTCCAAAATGATTATAAGCTGATCGAAGACATTAAATACTAGAAGATGGAGAATCGGGTAGGCGGTAGGTCATTCGCGTACTGCTAGGGATTTGCTTTTGGCGGGAGGGCTTTGAAGCCGCCCTTGGACCGGAGCGGAGGGGGTGAAAGGGGGTTGTCACATACAACGACAAAGCCCCTTGGCCCGAGAGCGCCGACGGTGATGGCTTCAGCCTGGTCCTCCTCCGCCCTGCCGGGAATCCCGATCACAGCAATCCCCGCAACTGGCGCACCAGCGTCTATGTCAATGGAACACCGGCCGGAAGCGACGCCACCGAATTTGCCGAAAATCCCACCGCAGACCTCGATCGAGATGGCACAATCGCCCTGCTCGAATACGCTTTCTTGAGCTCCGACAGCGCAGCCAACGACAGCATCCTTCCCATCCGGGAAATCACCATGCACGACTTCGGCTCCGTCTCCGCACTGTCATTCACCTTCCTCCGGAATCTCGCCGCAGATGATCTCATCTACACGGTGCAACTTTCCGATGACCTCGAAATCTGGGATCCAGACTCCTCCGCGTTGATCCACCTCAGCTCAGTCAATCAAGGAAACGGAACAAGTCGCGAAACCTACCTCATGGCATCCCAGCTGGACGCGCAAGAGAGGAAATTCATCCGTCTACACGTCCAGCTTCAAGAATAACCTGCGGAGATCAATTGACTTTGCGAACACGGTAAAACAACCGGGTGGAACCCTCCGGGATGGCATCGGTATAGCTGGAAACCTCGCCCTGACTCTGCTCGCTATCACTCAGTTCATCCCAGCTCCCACCCTCGGAACTCGCGGCGGCGAGGTCAGCGGTGCGGTCAATGGCGTAGATTGCCCTGGGTTGCGATGCCCAGGAAATCGTTGCCTGATCTGCCTCCAGACTGAGAACGATCGAGAGGATACGGAACGGATTCCCGGCACCCGTGAAAGCGCCGACCCCGTTCGCCATAATGGCCTGGATGTCGCTCTGCAAGAGGGCGGCGTCAAAGAGAGCCACGTCGTCAATTTTTCCATCGAAGAAAAAATTATTCCCCAAATCAGCACCGGCACCAATGTGAAGCTTCTCCATCTCAACGGTACCGTTTGGCGAATACTGGATCGCACCCGGTGGTGGGATCTCCTCCGAGCCTGCTAAAACCCCGTTGATCCAAATCTTCTTGGTATTCGTGGCGGCATCGTAGCTGATCGCCATATGGGTCCAAGTCTCCGTGACGACCGGACTTGCGACAAGTTGGTCCCACCCCGGATTGCCGTCACCGGTCCAGAAGTTCCAGTTTCCACTGGGATCTTTGTAGAGAATGTATCCATGGGTGGAGACGCCGGCCTGAAAATCATCACGGCTTGTAATGGGGGAGGCATAGCCTCCAGCGGTTTTCGCATTGACCCACAGCGTGACGGTAAAACTCTCGGGGTTCAGCGCCGCTGCGAAATCAACATCAATCAATGTCGAGGACCCACCGAACTCCAGCGAGCCACCCGTATTGCCATTGGCACCGGGGGACGGAATCAGCGTGCCCACGACAGTTCCATCGAAGCCGTTACCACTGGCATCCGTGCCATCGACATCAAGAGGCCACCACGCAACCAGTTTAGCGGTGGGTTTACTGGCGGCATTATTGGGATCGGTTCCTTTTGTAATTTCCAGATTGTCAGCGAACCCATCGTCATCGGTATCGTTCTTATTCGGGTCGGTTCCAGTGTCCTCCTCGCTGACAAAAACCCCGGTGCCGGTTTCGACATGATCGAGCAAAGAATCGCCGTCGCTATCAAAGGACCGCGGATTGGTTCCGGTATCATTGGCATCGACAAAAATTCCGGTTCCTGTTTCGACACCATCCTTCAGGGTATCGTCGTCAGAGTCCTCGTCCCGGGGGTCGGTCTTGTTCAAATATTCGCTGAGATTTGTCGAGCCATCCAAATCCAGGTCCAGGGCGGCGTCATCGGTGTCTTTGTCGAGACCATTGAGATCTTCATAACCATCGGGCATCCCATCTAAATCTGTGTCGGAAAGAGTATTGATGAGAACAGAAGTTAATTCCCACCCAGGCACAGAGGGCCCACGAGCTCCTTCGTCCCAAGCCCCAACAAAACGAATCTCCAGGGAAGAACCAGCTGCAACTCCGCCGACGTCCGCAATACTGGTGATGAATTGATCGCCAACGTAACCAACAGATTCGCCATTGAAGCCATCCAATTGGTAAAGGACATGGTTTCCGATGAGAGGCACAAGATTATCATAGCCATTCTGTGAAAAGGCCTCCTTTGGGACATTCGTAAAGGGGCCCCCGTCGACGGAAATCTGCAACCCAACCCCGTCCCACTCAGCTTCAATGCTATATCGATGAACGAAGGTCACTTGGATTCCGGACGTTGTCGTGACGCTGATTTTCGGGCTGGTCAATGTGTTGGCAGCAGGACCGGCATCATCGCCTTCCATCGACCAAGTTCCACGGGTGGAATTATAAATCGAATCAATGGGAGTGTTTCCAGTAGCCTCTTGAATGAATCCCCCATCGCCGGTATCAAAATCCTCGGAGAACAGTTCTTGCGCTTTCAAAGTGGAAGTTACGATGAGGAGAGAGCTTGTGAGCGTGAGGACTGGCGAGAGATTGGAGGGATTTTTCATAAAGGTTTCGAAGTTCGCTTTAGCAGCGTCTGCATACGAAATTCGGCCTGATGAGTCAATACAGCATCTTTCGTCGAACATTACACAAAATTGGCATAGTCAATGCAATCAGAACATGGTCATCCTTTCCCGGAGATTGCGCTTGGCTCTATAGTAAACGAACCCAATGAACGAAGAATCCTTCACCAATTCGTCCCTCCGGATTTGTGGTTCGACGCGAGGAACGTGCGAGAAAATCCTCATTCATAACAATGGCCATGGCGGCGGAGCCATGCCCGTTTCCTGGCGCACTTCCTATCGAGCGATCTAACTCCCAGATCCTCTGTCCGAAACCAAGTGTGCCGGGCAAGGACAAGAGCCCAATCTCACTGTTTCTCCACCCGAAAGTAGACCTTTTCCGGCAGGGACAGGTCAGAAAGATCAAAAACCCTCGTGGTGCTCTCGCCAGCGTCAGCCAGGACACTATCTTCAACATCCGAGTCCCAATTGATCAGGTCGGTCGAATACTTGACGGCATAGATTTCGCCTTCACGCGAGTCCCAACTCAGGCTGAGCTCACCAGCACCCGGCGAGTAATCGATTGCGCTGATAGCGAGTGGCTTTCCTGCACTCAGGCCCAGCGGCCCCCCAGTATAAACTGCCATGACCTCTTCGGGTGTCAAGGCATGGTCCCAGATCGCGACTTCGTCCAACACGCCGTTAAAGATCTCTTCGCCCCCGCGAATCAGCAAGGGGGTATCCGCATTGTTGACGCTTTCACAGTATCCACCATCACCGGTAATGCCGGTCTTTGGATTATTAGCGCCGTTGGTCGGCAGTTCCCCGTTCACATAGATGCTAGCCGTATCCGTCGTGCTATCATAAGTGCAGACAATGTGGACCCATTCGCCGTCTTTATAAGCCTCGGCAGGAAGGCGGCATTCTGCGCCCCACCCGCCGTAGGTATCCTGCCAGCCACCGATGCGGAAGCGCAGCGGGCTGTCCTCGTTGAGCGGTCGGACAAGCACATTGTAACCCTTCCCACTACCGGCAATCGATTTGTCCATGATGGTGCCGTAACTCTCGTGGTTATCGATCATCCACCAAGCCAAGGTCAGATCATCGGTCGTGGGAGTGGCCTCGGCAGGGCAGTTGACTTCTTCGCCACCCGAAGCATCAAGGGCACTTGCTCCCACCTTGCCGGGCGTGAACCAGGTTCCGCCGCTAATCGTGCCGTTGAAACCGCCAACCACATCCTCGGCGGTCTCACCGACGCCCTCATCAAAGGGCCAATAGGCGATTAAATCTGCATTGCTGGCGGACACCGAGGCACCAAACAGGAGCCCGATTGCTAGGAGTTTGACTGCGAGGAGTTTGCGTTTGGGGGGAGGGCTTTGAAGCAGCCCTTGGACCGGAGCGGAGGGGGGTGCCAGGGTACTGAACCCGGGAGGCTTAGGGGCGATATTCATTGTCTGAGATCATGGACTGCCAGACCGCGTTGCCAAGATCATTTTTGGCAGCGGTTTTTTCAGGTCACCAAGTTTCTTGCCTGTCAGCTGTCATACTGCTAGCAGTCTGTCGGACTTAGAGGTGGAGCTCATCAGAACATCTATGCAAGCTTCCACATGGCAGCCAAGTTCGTTCATATCGACCACGACACCCCACTGTTGCTCCCGCCCGACCTGCGGGACTGGATCGCCAAAGATCACATGGTCCACTTCGTCAGGGACGCGGTCGACGCTCTCGATCTGAGTGCCGCCAAAATCAACAAACGCGGCACCGGCTCCGCGCAATATCCTCCCGCCATGATGCTTGGCCTATTGATCTACTGCTACGCTACGGGGACCTTCTCAAGCACTGCTAGGAATTTGCTTTTGGCGGGAGGGCTTTGAAGCCGCCTTTGGACCGGAGCGGAGGGGGGCGAAAGGGGGGTGCTTGGTCAGTGGGGGAAGAGGGTCGTCACCGGCGTCGCCACGCCACTGGGGATAAGCGCGGTCGATCCAATACCCGAGCACGCTTGCGGCGGAGGTCGGGACGCATCCGGACGCGACGGCCTTGCCCTCCTTTTGCGGGATGGGAAACTGTTGGAATGCAGACATTCGCCGCAGCGCCTTCGCGGTCGGCGTGTCCACGAGTAGGTTCGCGTCAAAAGCGAACTCGACGAGCTTTCCCTCACCCCCTGCATCCCATGCAAGATAGCCCGTTTCACCCGTCGCATTCACGATGCCTGCCCGCCACACCGCCGGAAGGCCCGTTGGCCAAGCTTGATCCTTCTTGGGTTCGACGAGACGGATATCCTCAAGAGTCGCTCCCTTCCAATCCGCGAGCCATGGCTGTGCTGTTAGCTGCGCGAGGTGGGCGGAGCCACGATTTCCGCCGGCATTTTCGAGAGCTTGCTCCTCAGCGGCGGCGGAACCGACGAGCAAACACAGCGATGTGATGAATGACGCGACAGTGGTTTTCATGATGACGGGATTCGAAGGTTGGGAGCTTGGTCGCTGAGATAGTGGGTAGTGATCGCTAGTCCGCCCTAGCGTTTCTTGTCGCTTCCTCCTCGTTGCTCCACGGACCCACTTGCCCTCCCACGAAAGCTCCTCTCTCGAGACTTGCCACAGCGATCTTGGTGTCCGAGCAGCGCTTTTCCAGAACGGAGTAGTAACGGTCCGCAATTTTGCGGTCTGTCCATTGGTTGGTCACCCAGTGGCCCGCTTGCGTGATCACATCGGCGAGTTCCTCGGTGTTGTCCGGTAGCAGTGCGGTCGCCCGCATCGCCAGTGCGGCACCAATGACCCGGTAATGATAGCGCATCTCGGGGCTGACACGATGCTGCTTGAGGCGGCGGATTTCTTCCTTCGAAGGCTTGGGAAAGACGGGAACCTCTACCTGATTCCATTCACCGTCTACCAAGCGGTCTTCTTTGTAGCTGCCACTTTCCCGCAGGCTGACGAGGTCGGTGCTCGGAAAGCTTCCCCGTGAAGTGAAGCCGTCGGGGGCGACCTCCGTTCCCATCAGTTCCATTCCATCATAACGCGCGAGCCAAGCGGCGTGGAACCACGCGCGGGCCCGCTTGGCCTTCGGGAGTTTCTCGTTTGCGCCATCTTTGAGGGCCTGCACGTAGTTATCCAGAATTTTGTCGCAGGGGGGCTTCATGTATTGGCGGGCCTCGGTGTAGCGATCCTCGCGCACGAGACGGCGGCCTAGCAGGTAGCGCAGTGAACTTGGAAGATCCCTTCTTTCATCCATGTCTGTGTCCTCCACAGGCGCGGCTTCGGTGGGAGGAGCCTGCTTGTCGACATAGGCTTTAAGTTCGTCAGCTGTCAGGATCCGTTCGGCAATGAATGCGGCGTCGTCCCACAGTTCGCCCTCCATGAATGTCTGAAGCGCATCGATGAACTCAGCCCGCTCCAGGTTCAATGCTCCAAGGTTTCCTGTCGCCTTCTGGCGGAATCTGAAATCGTCCCCCCACGGGTTACGATAGATCTCTTCCCCTTCGGTCATTTCGGGTAGTGACCAGCCGGTGTAATCGGCACTCTTCCTGAGAACCTCGACCGCCTTCGCCATGCTTGCCTGTGCGTCCGTGAGATTGCCGGCCCGCCGTTCGAACTTGGACCGCAGCCAGCAGGAGGCGGGTGTGTCCGGATTGGCGAGCTTGAGCCATTCGGCGGCTTCATCGTATTTGCCTGCTGAGTAGGCGATCCAGCCGAGGTATTCTGCATCCTCAAATGCTTCGGGTTTTGCCTCTTTGATGATCCCGAGCCAGCGTGTCGAACGCTCCTGCTCGCCCGGAGCACCATCGCGGTATGCGCGCTGGGCTTGCGTTGCGAGAATATACAAGGTCACAAGCCGCCGCAGCAAAGGATCTGTAGCCGCTTGTTTGAGTTTTTGTTCAACTTCTGCCGGGTCTCGCGCCTCGCGCCCGTCGGGTTCATCGGGGTCGGGACCGTAGTTCAGCATGCCACCGACCGGCACGCGATCGGGAATCAATGCCTTGAGCGAATTGACCGCGGTCTCGTCCCCAAGTGCGAGTTGGGTGAGATAAAGCGGAGCCGCCTTTTCAGGGTGATCTTGTTTCCACTCACTCCTGGCCTCCCAGCCATAGCTGTCCGCTGCAAGGCCGAGCGAATCTGCGAATCCCGCCTTGGCGAGTGCCCGCGTCTGCTGGAACCATTTCACGGCCCCGGCCTCCTCGCGCTTCATCGCGATTTTTCCGAGCATGAAAGTCGCCCACACGCTGCGATAGTGACGTTCCGCCTCGGGTCGCTTCAGTAGCACCTCCCATGCGGTGCGAGCCTCATCCCAATGGTCTTTCCCCCGGCGATAGGCGAGCGCGCCACGATGGTAGTCGGCAAATTCGGAATCGAATTCCTCGGGAAGCGCGGCGGGAAGTTCCCCCGCGGCAAGAAGCGGTCGGACCACCTCGTGCTGTCGGGTAGCCTCTTTGGCATCCGGGGGCTTGATCGCGCCTGTTTTCAGTGCAGCGGCGAAGTCAGTGGAATCCGCGTCTGCGGTGAGCACGCCAAGTGATTGCAAAATCGCCTTCGATCCCCAGGCATAGCGGGCTGGGATCGAAGCCATCAAAAACTTCTCATCCGGGGAGTATGCATTTGAAAGGCGTTTAACTTCGAGTTCCCAGTAGAATTCCGGGGCCAGCATCATGTTTTCCCAGCCGTTTGAGAGGTAATCGTTGGGGCCGTAGTCGCCGGTGGCGCCGAGTGGAGGACAAGCCAAAACCCAAGTCAAGTTGGCGAGGATCAAGGCTCTAACATTTCGATTTTTCATGATGTGTCAGTTTCGGGTTGAGGATGTTGTCGGGTCCTGAAGGATTTGGCTCCTTGGCCCGATGATTTCGCAATGAGGTTCTGTAGTCTGGGGAAAGCGCAGCCAACCGATCCCGCGCCGCGCACCCGGTGCCAGACGCAGACGGGCATTTGGCTGCGGGGTGAAGGTCAGGGATTCCGGCTCCGTGCGGATCATCCATCCTGCCAAAGCGTCCGACGCGATTGGGGCAGGGCCACTCCACGTGACGCGCACTCCATGATCCAGAATCTCATCGGACTCACCGGTGTTTTCGATTGTGAGATCGACAGGATTTTCTCCGTTCAAGCGCACTTCGAAGCGTTCGAGCGGCCTGCGGCCTTGCATCACCGCCGCAAGAGTGGGCCACCCCCAGTTCCGGGAATCCGTCGAGACCGGGACGCGATACCAAAGGATTTCCTGCAGGCCGGTGGGACGATTCTCTTGCCACTCCTTCACGAGGTCGGCGGTCTCGCCGGCGTTGGCACTGAAGTCCTGCATGCGGGTTTCCGCTGGCCACGATGGCTGCCCGGCATCCATTGCGACCCCGACAAGCTTGCCCGTCGGATCGAAGCCCGCCACACCGCGATAGGTTGGTAAGGCGACCGAGAAGGGGCGGCCGAGCTTGGCGGCGGCCTGGACCCAGCGCCGCGCCAGCTCGGGATCACAAAGAACGTTGTCGCGGCCCGCTCCTGAGGTCGAAACCGAATGCACCTGCAGCACGTAGCCATCCACCTCCTGAAGCAGCTTGGGAAACTCCGGCTCGCCGAGCCAAACCGGTAGCGTTGTGATGACAAATCGCATGGGCTGGATCGCAGCCCGCAGCTCTCTCAACCAGATTCCGTAACCGGCGAGCTTCTTTTGCGCGCAGTCGAAATCGAGCTGGAATTCCGCGGGCTCCACCCCGTGTTTTCGTGCCTCTTCGAGCAGCGACTTCGCTGTCGCCACGATCAGGCGTAAGGCCGCGTCGTCCCGCACGAACGGACCGGGGAAGGGCGCGATCCGAAGCGCGATCGCCGGAGCGTGCTGGAGAGATGAAAGCGACTCCCACGGGATGCTCGCCTTGATCAAGCTCGGCTTTCCGCCATTCCAAACCATTTCCCCACCAAGGAGCACGACCCCATCCAATTGCCTGTCCGCTTCCCTCGCGCCCTCAAGCACCTGTTGGTTCCATTCGCGCTGCCATAGATAGCCACGCTGGCTGAGGGCCACGGGCGCCTCGGTCTCCCGCTTGCATCCGCCTACCAAGGCCGCGGCAACAGTGGCACTGATGAGGATGCCGAGCCGGGCAAGGGAGGGGAGGGTTGTGGGATGGTTAGTCATTTCAGCACCGCTCGGTAAAAATCTAACAGTTCGTGGGCTGCAGACGATTATTTTTCAGTATTACCGAACACTTACAATTTGATCAAAAAGCTTTCGAACCTCAAGGTGAAATGGACCTTGGCCGCCACGGCCCGGAAGATCCTTCTCCAAGGTTTAATAGCGCTTCTCGTCCTCCTTGAGCCCGTTTTCGTCCCACCAGGTCCATAATCCGGCTGGCCGTCCGTCCTTCAAGACGCCCAGCAGCGCCACCTTCCCGTTGCCGTGGAGCTTTTTGACCCATCCCGTGTATGGATTCGGGCTATCCGGGGTATGATACAATCCGGTGAACTCATCCTTTTTGAGAGCATCCCAATTCGGTGCCTCGCTGCTAGGAATTTGCTTTTGGCGGGAGAGCTTTGAAACCACCTTTGGACCGGAGCGGAGGGGGGCGAAAGGGGGTTGCATTCGCCTTGGGGCACTGTGCCCGTGGAGCTGACCGAGACGCTCACCCACCATCGGCGGGTTATGAAAGGGACCAATCAAAAGAAGCCGCGGTGCCACGCGCTCACGGGCGAAATTGGCACCTGCGTGGGATGTTCCATTCACCCGCTTCGGGCTGCGGTTTGTCGTGAATTTCCTCCCTCCTGGGAGCAGGGCATTCACAATCCCGATTGCGATCGAGCCCGCGCCGCCCACGGTCTCCCTCCTTTGGAAAATCCCGACATTGTCCCGCTCCTTCCGGAACCCGAACCGACCGACCCCTTGCTTCCGCAGACTCCCGGGCGGGCTGCCTAAGAAGAGTGCCCACCATTTCTTCTCCTGACACAGCAATTTTCCGCTCTTGACGTCTCGAGAGAAATTCGTCGAAAACCGTGTCCACTTTTCTAACTCTTATGAAAAATTTCTACCTTCCCACGTGTTCACTTCTCCCTCTGACATTGTTGTCCCTTGCTGTTCCGGCCTCCGGAGCGACCTGGATTAGCAACTTCGATGGTGTCGGGTGTTCCTCTCCAAAGGTATCCAAGGTATCACGGCTATTTTCGGAAAATTCCTAAAATCAGGGAGTTAGCCTAATTTGTCCTTCCAGGATCTTGTGTTCGGAGATCGGGTCTTTTTGGGAGACGGTCGCTTCGCTTCCTTGTGTAGTTTTTCCGGCTGACGGGTGATGGCCTTATTGCTAGGTCGAAAATGCTTCAGCGTTGACTCCAGAGGCCCTTTCGAGGGCATTCACATTGAAATCTATCCAAGTTGAGTGTTCTCAGCCAACGGTAAGGCTCTGTGATACATCAGGTACCTTTGGAGTGTTAGACCCGTGTCGATGACGATGCCTTTGCCAACCTCGTCGGAGGAGGCGGAGGAGGGGTGATCGCTGCAACCAATGAGTGGCTTGTTATTACAGCGGATGTCGACAACCAATCTGGCACCGCCTACGTTCCTGATCTTACGCTGGGAATGGCAGTGGGGGCTATCACTGCGACCTTTGACATCAACCAGTCACGCGGATCCGATGTTGACGAGGCTGATGGAGCGGCACTCTTTTTCGGAGCATTTGCTGACAACACCACCGTCGTTCAAGATGGTTTTGGATTGGTCAGCGGTCTCCGGCTTCGATTCCACATCGAAAATAACGGCTTGGGCGATGGTCCCGATGAAGCGATCTCGATCTTCTACAACAATTCGGAAGTCTTTACGACCCAGGTGGATCTTACGACGGACACCCTTGAGCTTCGGAACGTTTCCCTCTCGGTCGATCCTACCGGTGCTCTCTATGTGAGCTACAATGGCTCCCCCGTCACCAACGGAAGTGGCTCCATCGCCGGTTGGGCTCCTGAGGCTGGCTGGCAATTCGCGCTCGCCGGACGCACCGGCGGTCGGAATGCTTTCCAGTATTTCGACAACGTCGATCTCTCCGCCACTGCCATTCCCGAGCCAAGTGAAGCTCTTCTTCTGAGCCTCGCCGGCGGCCTTCTGATGGTTCGTCGCCGCCGCGCCTAGGACCCCGCACTGAAGTCCGGATTTTTTTAACGCCCCACTGATCGAAGTGGGGCGTTTCTTTGTCTCAGGATAAGGCTCGCTTATTTCTTCTGTGCAAAGAGCCATTTCCAGACCTCGTCATTCTTGTAAGTCTGGCTCCAGGAATCGTGATTCACGCCGGGGTATTCGGTGAATTTCACCTTGGCACCGGCTTTCTTGAGGGCCTCGACCATGGCCTGGGAGCAGGCGGCCGGGACGACGTCATCGGCACCACCATGGAAAACCCAGAAGGGAACTTTTTTTATTTTTGCGGCCGTTTTGGAGTCGCCGCCGCCACAAATCGGGATCGCCGCGGCAAAGAAATCAGGACGGTATCCAACGGCTCCAAAGCTTCCAAAACCTCCCATCGAGAGCCCGGTGACGTAGATGCGGGAAGGATCGACCTTGTTCTCCTTGGCGAGTTTGTCGACGATTTCGAAAACCATCGTCATCATCGCGGAGGGTTTTTCGCTGAGGGTGCCGCTTCCGGGTTCCCGGAAATTTCCACTCAAATCGGCCCACCAGACTTCCGGATTGCATTGAGGAGCGATGACCACGGCGCTCTCCTTGTTGGCCTCAAGCCATTTCAAAAGATCGGGCACGCCATGCTTCAGCTGGGCCTCATTGTCGGTGCCACGTTCTCCAGCTCCGTGCAGAAAGAGAACGAGGGCGGGTGATTTCGACTCGCCAGTCTTGGTCCAACGATAGGGGAGGGATTTTCCGTCTTTTTCATGAACCACTGCTTTCATGTTTTCGATTGTTCCGGCGACAGCCATCGTGGCTGTTGCAATAATGATTCCCAAGCTTCTCCTCATCCGGGAAGAGTGACTGATTTCAAATGAAATGGGAAGGAAGATGACCACCGGAATCAAATTTCCAAGGGCGGTCGGTCCACCCAAAATTTCGGGGCGCAAATATTACCTCTTGAGATCACAAAGGGCATTGCTAGAGTCGTGAATGCTCTAAAAATTAATAGAAATGATGAATCGAAAAAGACTCGACGCGATCGGGCGAAAAATTGTTGTCCGGAGCCTCACCGGATTGTTTGCCCTCTTTACCTCGGCGGTGTTCGCTGATTCCCTCAGCTATGACTTTGCGACGGATCCCGGCGGCTCAGTGGGAACAGCACAAATCGTGGGCGAGGCCCTCCAGCTCTCCACGAACACCAATGACAATAATGGCGCCTTCCACATTCCGGCGGTGCCTGATTCCTCGAAGGGATTTGCGGTCACCTTCGGCTTCACCATCGTGAGCATCGGCGGAAATCCGGCCGATGGCGTCTCCTTCAGCTATGGACCGATCCCACCCGGCACGCTCTCGACCCTCGCTGAGGAAGGCTGGCCCAATATCACGCCCTTGCTCTCTTTTGAAATCGATACCTGGGAAAACGGCACGACGGAAGTCGGAGTAGGAGTCGCCCTTAATAACAACAACCTTGCCGGGGGCTTTACCAATGGAAATCTGGTGGAGTCAGATACCACTGCGACGGGCACCGCCACTCTTTCCTGGTATCCCGGAGTGGGAGCCAGTTTCACGACGACCGGCCTCGTCACCAATGCCGACTTCAAAAATGTTCCCGTCGTTTTTGTCGGCGATGACGCCTACACCTTCGCCTTTGCGGCCCGCACCGGAGGAGCGAATGAGGAAGTCCTGATCGATAACCTGGTCATCACCACGGGAGCTGCGGATAGCGATGGCGACGGACTCCCGGATGAGTGGGAAATCGCCTACGGTTTCGATGAGAACGACAACGGGGAAAACCCCAACAACAACGGAGTCGCGGGTGATCCCAACAACGGAGCCTCCGGAGATCCCGACAATGATAATTATACCAATCTGGAGGAATTGCTGGCGACCACTCTCCCCGACAATCCCGACACCGATGGTGATACCCTGAAAGATGGCGATGAAGCCAAGGGACTCGCAGGACTCCGCCCGATCACCGATCCCAGGCTTGCCGACACTGACCGCGACGGACTCGATGACCTTTTGGAGACCAACAGCGGAACTTTCAATGGCGCCGCCGATCCCGGAACCAACCCCATTTTAGTCGATACTGATTCCGACACCACCCCGGACCGTCGCGAGATTCTCAAAGGGACCAATCCCCTCGACCCCGCCGAGTTTGTCAATACTTCCGGACCCACCCGCTACGAGCAGGACTTCGACGGATACCCGAACGGGACCGTCGGGATGAATCTTTTCGATGGGAGTGATTTGCATAGCAATTCTCCCGATGGCATTGTCGTGAATGATGCGCTCCAACTGACTCTCGATGGTAGTGGAGGGATGTACAGCTCTTTCCGGATTCCCGCCGTGCAAGGCTCTTCCAATGGTTGGACCGCCACGTTCGATCTGAGCCTCATCGATGGTGCCGGAGCGGGAGCCCCGGCCGATGGTTTTAGCTTCAACTACGGAGCGATCCCGGCCTTCGATCCCTTGCAGACTGACCAGGCAGCACCAGATGCTCACGGAAATGCCGAGCAAGGTTGGGGGGCTGTCGATCACCTTTCCTTCGAGATCGATACCTGGGAAAATAACGTGGATGCCCCCGAGTCCGGCTTTGCCATTGCAGGAGCCTTCGACTTCGCCGATCTTGAATTTGCGAGCATTCCGGGAGTGCCCATTTTAGATGGTGAGTCGATCATCGCCACCGTGACGCTCACCTGGGACCCGGTCGATGGAGCGAGCATGTCCTCTTCCGAAGCTGGACCCATTTTCGACAAAGTGCCGACGCCAGGATTTACCGGTTCGGATGAGTTCGTCTTTGGATTCGGTGCGCGGACGGGCGGAGCTACCGAGACGGTCCTCATTGACAATCTCGTCGTGACCCTGGCGACATCGACACCTCTCGTCATCACCGACATCGAAGTCAATCGCACCGCCAATGAGGCCGTCCTCACCTGGAGTTCCGTTCCCGGTCGGACCTACGCGGTCGAGGTTTCCACCACTCTGGAAGAGGGAGATCCCTTGTCCGGTGACTGGGGCGAGATCTCGGACGATGTCGATTCAGGTGGAGATGTGACGATCTTTACCGACATCAACATCCCTGTCGATGCGACCAAGCGATTCTATCGCGTCCGCGAAGTGAACTAGTTCCAGGCCAAACCTGTTTTTACCGCTGCTGCTAGGAATTTGCTTTTTGCGGGAGGGCTTAGAAGCCGCCCTTGGACCGGAGCGGAGGGGGGAGAAAGGGGGTTGCGGGGGAAAGAGGGGCGGAGACGGTGGTTTGGTTTGGCTGTTGCGGGGATTTCGGCAGGAAAAGTCCCCGGTCCACGCCGTATTTCACTGGAACCGGGAGATTCAAGCACGAAATTCGTGATCCAAGAACGTAGATTCCCAGCCCGCGTTGCCAAGATCTTTTTTGGCAGCGGTTTTTTCGTTGGGGGGCGTGGCATCGACCTTTTAGGAGTCGTCGAGGACCAGGATGCGACCGTCGTCGAGCAGGATCTCCTCGGGTTGCCAGGCGGGACTTTGGTCGAAGGACTCGGGCTCTGCGCCGGTGGGGTCCCTTTCCTGGTTAAACCAGTTCAGGTCTGGATCGTCGTCGGGGATCCATTCCTTGATGGCCTGCCAAATAACACGTAGCGGACGGTTTGCTGGCCTTTCGGTGGGAGGTGGAGCAGAGCGGCGGCGCTGAAGTCGGGGGCTTTGAAGATCTCGAAGTTGCGCTTGGTAGTGTGATGGCGTTTGGAGCGGTAGATGACGGTCTTGGTGGCGGCGTTCCAGGTGATTTTCTGGAGGGAAAAGGGATGGCGGAGGAGGTATTGACTCGCTGCGCTCACCCCTCGCGGGGCCACCCTCCGGGTGCTCTATCTCCGCTGCGCTGCGGTTCCGCTAAGCGCTTGCGACCGGCGGTGTCGTGGGCGGGGACGGGTTGTTCTCCGCCGTTGTGGATATTGAAGCCGGAGTGTTTCCAGGCGAGGAGATTGGCAAGTTTGGAGGGACTGATGAGTTTGGCGTCGCTGGACAAAAAAGGCTGTGGAGTGGTTCCGTAAAGCAGCGGAACAGGGAAATGTTGAGGCCCAGCTTCAGCTGGCGAGTTGCTATGGAACCGGCGAAGGTGTCGCCAATAAAGATCATTCCGAAGCTGTGAAGTGGTATCGCAAGGCAGCGGAGCAGGGCAATGCCGAGGGTCAGTGTGGCTTGGGTTCCTATTATAAAATAGGTCTCGGGGTTCCGAAGGATGATGTTCTTGCCTATATGTGGGTCAATCTCGCGGCGGTATCAGGTAATGAACATGCAAGGAGGTTTCGAGAGGAACTTGAAAAGAGAATGACTGGCGAGCAAATCGCGGAAGCTCAACGGCTGGCTAGAAATTGGAAACCCAGCGTCTTGTCCAGCGAAGTGATTGACGGATTGATTGACGACTTCCTCAAGAGGAAGGGCTGGTAAGCGAGGAGGAGCCAGTTTCAATGGCAAACGCATTGATCGGAGAATGATGCCGCAATAGGGCAATGGCTCATTGAGTTCCGAGTTACACAGAAGTTACACGGATTTAACGCAAATGAGCGCGAATTTACACAAATACGAGCGAATCAGGCTTGGCTCTTATTCTTCCAATAATCCTCCTAACTCTTTGAATGTAAGGG
>CAWUTG010000010.1:0-61971 GCA_963925135.1 uncultured Verrucomicrobiales bacterium
CGATAAACTTCTGCATGGGCAAGAGACTCAGGTGCATGCTGATGCTGGATATACGGGCGTTGAGAAGCGGGAAGAAACCGCAGTGGAAGATCCCACCGGGCGCATTGATTGGCAGATAGCGAAGCGGCGGAGCCCGATCAAGAAGTTGGAAGAAGGCCCGGAAAAGGACCTCATTCTGATGGCCTAAAATGAAGGTGAAGAGGGCCGCGGAAGCCAAAAGAGCCCGCCAAAACCTCGGAATCGTCATTGAAAATGATCGAGGTAGACCGTCTCTGACGCAAACCCTTCACATGGGCAGTGCCCCCTATGTCAGCAAACTGGCCAAGGAAATGAAGCAAGCCATACCAAGGAGTAAAAAATGGCGAGATGTTAAGCAGAGCATTATAAGATTGATCACCTGACCCCTTTTCCACTTTTAAGATCAAAGTTGCTCCAAAGCAGCAACCCAAAATGGCCGGAACGAACGATGCAGGACGGAAGGAAACCCTGGAGGCGATCAAGGCGATTCGTGCGATCTTGAAACAAATCGAGAAACGCCTCGATGAACTTGAAAAAGCCGAGCGATCGTTTCACTTGGTGAAATTCCCTAATGCAGGATTCGACATGAAGATGTTCACTCGGGGAACCGGAGTGGAGTCGGATGAGATCGATTGGATGAGCTTCTCTCAGAAAGCGACTCCCCGGAGAATGACCGGGTGGTGGTCGGAGCCGGCCACCGGGTCTCCATTGGACTCCACTTTGAATTCTTTCACTTTCACTCCAGGAGAGGTAAAGATGTGGTCGATTCGCATGCCCGGCACCAAAGCGGGCAACCAGCGGCTCGATGTCGACATTTGCTTGGCACCGCCGTGATCGATGAAGTCCCCGGGCTCAAGGAGGGTTTTGATCGCGGGATTGGTCGTGTAGGCATTCAAATCGCCCATGACCACAACGGGTTCCTTCAAATGCTTTCGTTCCTTGATCTTTTTCAGCATGAGAACCGCTGATTGCTCACGTGAGTTTTGGCTCTGGTGATCGAAGTGGTTGTTGTAAACGTAGATCCCTTTGCCGTCCTTGTTCACCAGGCGGGCCCAGGAGCACACACGCGGGATTTCATTTCCCCAGGATGTGCTTCCCGGAATATCCGGCGTTTCCGAGAGCCAGAAGGTGCCTTGCTCATCCGTATCAGCCGTCCATTTCGCGAGGTCATAAAAGAGCGGGCAATATTCTCCCTTGGTTTTTCCGTCTTCCCGCCCCACTCCGATGTAGCGGTATTCGGGGAGAGCTTTTTGGACATGGAGCAATTGGTGCTGAAGGACCTCTTGCAGTCCAAAAATGTCACACTTGGATTCAGAGAGATACGTCGCGACCTGCTCCTTGCGGGCATCCCATGCCCGGGTCCCAAGATCGGTTTTCGCGGCGAAGCGGATGTTGTAGCTGACAAGATTCGAAGACTCGCCAGCGAATCCCAGGCTGGAGATTGCAAGACTTCCTAAAAGGGCGACGATTATTTTCATAGGACATCACCATAGAAGGTGAGGAGGGGATTTGAAGGTCAAAAGTCAGACTGCTAGGAATTCTGCTAGGAATTTGCTTCTGACGGGAGGCCCCTGAGCCAGCCGTCGGGCCGGACCGGAGGGCGGGGAAATGGGGGTTAAAAATGGAAAAGCGGAACCACCGGCTTTCCAATCGTCGATGCCGGAATGCGCCAACTCCTGGGAACCGGCTTCATGCACAACCGTGTCCGCATGATCACCGCCATGTTCCTCACCAAGGATCTTCACCACGATTGGAAACTCGGCGAGTCTCACTTCATGCAGCACCTCACCGATGGGGAAATCGCCTCCAACAACGGCGGCTGGCAGTGGTCCGCCGGCACTGGAGCCGACGCCGCTCCCTACTTCCGCATCCAGAACCCATGGTCGCAGACCGCGAAGCACGATCCCAAAGGCGAATATATCAAGCGCTGGATTCCGGAACTAGCAGAAGTTGATCCGAAGAGATTCCAATCCCCACCCGAGGACGGCAAGCCCCTCGCCGACGGCTATCCCCTCCCCTGCGTAGATCACAAGACCGAGCGGGAACGCACGCTTGCGATTTTCAAGAGGCACAGGGGGAGCTAGCTTCCGCATTTGAAAGTTACCTTGGACTCAGCGGGTATCATTCCTGATGTTGAAACTCTCCGGATTTTTCCTCCTCTTATTCCACGGCAGCTCCAGCGCGGAGATCCGTTTTGAGGACGTTACGCAAAAGGCAGGACTCATCGAACCCCTCAAGGGGATCATGGGCCATGGCGGGGCCTTTGGAGATGTCGATGGCGACGGATTGCCCGATCTGTATGTCGGCGGCTTTGCAGACCGACCGGACGGGGAATACGAACCGGCGGACGGGCCGATGCCGAACGTGCTGCTCCGCAATCTCGGCGGACTCAAATTCGAAGTATGGAAACAGGAAGCCGTGGAATTCCACTCCCGGACCAGCGGAGCGGTATTCGCGGATCTGGATAACGACGGCGATGTCGATCTCTACGTCGCAAACAACACCAAGGGCAAATCCAACAATAAGGAAGAACCGCAGCGCACCGCCCAGCTCACCGGTTCGAAACTTTTCCGCAACGACAACGGCACGCTTGTCGATGTTTCGGAATCATCCGGTGCCTGTCCCGATGAACTGTGGACCGCACGCAACATTGGCGTCTTCGATTACGATGGCGACGGCCTCCTTGATCTCCTGGTGCTGGAAGACTTTTTCACCAAAGAACCGCGAAGCATCCTTTTCCGGAATCTCGGCGGGATGAAATTTGAAGAAGCCAATGCGAAGGTCGGTTTGCCTGATGACATCTTCGGCCTCGGTCTGGCAGTGGGTGATGTCAATGGCGACGGACGCCCCGACTTCTTCGTAGGGCATTCGAACCGGATGTTCTTCTCCACTGGAAAGAACGGCTACAAGGAGTCGGCGGAGTTGAACAAAGTCTTCGCATGGGAGCCGATGGACAACGAGGACTGGCCCTGCGGGGCGGCTTTCGGTGACCTCAACCGCGACGGCCTGCCAGATCTGGTCCTGTCCATCCACCACGTCGAAGCACGCAACCGGATTTTCCTGAACGAAGGGGCGAAAGACGGCGTGCCACGGTTCCGGGATGTGACGAAGCAGGCCGGGCTGCCCGATTCGGTTCCGGAAAAATCCCCGCACGTAGAGATCCGTGACTTCGACAACGACGGCTGGCCGGACCTCTATTTCTCCACCACCTGGATGGAGGACGACGGATCGGTGGAACCGCTGATCTATCGCAACACCGGCGTGGGGGATGGCATCCCCGTTTTCAAGGCGACACGGAAATTGAAACAAGGCGACAAGCTCGTCTATTATCCCGCCGGTCCCTCATGCGATGTGGATGGCGACGGGCGGACGGACATTTTCCTGATCAACTGGTTCCGTGGGAACCACTCACGACTCATGCACAACGTGAGCGACTCGGGGAACTGGCTGGATATCGAAGTGCGGGGAGAAACTTTCAACCGACAGGGCATCGGTACGAAAATCAGGATCATGTCCGGTGGAAAATTGCTTGGCTCACAGGAAATGACTACCGGTTATGGCTACGCTAGTGGCCAGATCGTGCGCTGCCATTTCGGATTGGGCGATGATGTGAAGGAAGTCGATATCGAGCTGGTGTTTCCGAATGGACAAACCCGCCGGATCGAATCGGTAAGGGACGTGAACAAACTGATGACAATCAAAGAATGAAATACCCGACCCTACCCCTACTGTTTGCCATGCTCCTACCTGCGGGAGCTGCCGAAGAAATCCCATGGCCACCTGAACTGCCGGGCGGAAAGACAAGCGTCATCATCGGGGGCAAGCAACTGCTGGAACCAAAAGGCGATCTGAAAGAAGGCGTCACCATCGCGAAAACTCCGCCGCGCGTGGAGTTCCATTACTACGATTGCCAGACCTACGCGGGTAAACCGTGGAGCGTTTGGGGCGATGGCATAGTGGCGAACGGGAAATACTACTCGGCAGTCGGCGACCACCTCAGCCCCGAGGGCAACGCCTACGTCTATGAGTTCGATCCCGAATCGCGCAACCTCCGCAAACTCACCGACCTCCGTTCCGTTCTCGACCGGCCCGACGGGCACTACACTCCCGGCAAGATCCACAGCGCCCTCGGTATGGGGAAAGACGGCTGGATCTATTTTTCCACCCACCGTGGCTCCACCAAGGTCGGACTCGATCCGAAAAACCATTTCGAGGGCGACTGGATCATGAAAGTGAATCCGGCGGACGGGAAAGCGGAGGTGGTCGCCGCCCAACCGCTCGCCATGCAATGCCTGCCCACCGGCATGCTCGATGGAGAAAGGATGATCTGGTACGCGGGCAGCGCTGACGGGCTGAACGAAATGCCCCCCCAGTTCCTCGCCTACGATATAGCGAAAGCCGAAACCGTCTACTCCGATGGGCAAGGCCCCTACCGCGCCATGCTCCAGTCCACTTCCACCGGCGTGATGTATTTCCAAGGTGGCCCCGAGCCGGAAGGCAAAAGCCGCTCGGCGGAGCGCGAACTCTACCGTTTCGATCCCCGCAAGCCGGGCAAACCGGAAAAAACCGGCACCAAGGTCGGTCTCCGGGCCGCCAGCCAGGAAACTCCTCAAGGGATCATCTACACCCTCGATGGCGACGAACTCTGGGCCTTCGATGTGAAGACGGAAAAAGCAAAATCCCTCGGCAACACCGTCGTCGCCACTAGGGACTACATCACCAGTCTCGATGCCGACCCGACGGGACGCTACCTCTACTACATCCCCGGTGCCCACGGCGGCGCGGAAAACGATGGCACACCCATCGTCCAGTACGATGTCCGTAGTAAATCGAAAAAGGTGATTTGCTTCCTCCATCCCGCTTTGGAAAAGGCCACTGGCTACATCCCCATCGGGACTTTCAGCTCCGCGCTCTCTGCGGATGGCAGCACCCTTTTTGTAACCTGGAACGGCGCACACAAGGTTCCTGAGAAATCCAAACGCGCCCCCTTCCAAAGCGTCGCCATGACTGCCATCGAGATCCCGGAATCCGAAAGACCCACCGACTGAAACCCAGGAGATTGAAGCCCGCATTTCTCGCCTCACTCCTGGTGGCCACCCTTCACGCTGAAACCCTGAGCGTCCCCGCCACCATTGCTACCGGCCTGGAAAAGGGGGTAACAGCGGAACTCAACGAATTTCTCAAAAGCGCGCCCGACGGCTCCACCATAGCGTTTCCCGAAAAAGCGATCTACCGCATCGAAGGAACACTCCACCTGAAAGACCGCAAGGGCATCACCATCGACGGCAAGGGGACCACGATCCGCGCCACCGATCCCCTGCCGGACTACGGAAAAAAGGACAACTACTCCGGCTGGAAGACCGTCCGCACCCGCTCCCAGTGGCTCGTCGAAAATTGCCAGGAGATGGTTGCTGCTAGGAATTTGCTTCTGACGGGAGGCCCCTGAGCCAGCCGTCGGGCCGGACCGGAGGGCGGGGAAATGGGGGTTGCGGGGGAAAAGGGGGCCGAGCCGGTGATTCGGTGCGTCGGTGGGCGGTGTTTCGGTGAGAAATCCTCCGGAGTTGGCCGGGATCTGGCGGCATGAGGAGATTTCGGACCGGAAATCATTGATCGCGAGCGTAGCTTTCCGGGCCGCCTTGCCAAGATTTCTTTGGGCAGCGGTTGTTTGGACGGAGCGATTGAGGCCTCAGGTGACTTCGAGAACCAGAGTCCGGCCGTCGCCAAGGGGGATTTCTTCGGGCTGCCAGGCGGGGCGTTGGTCGAAGTCTTCAGGGGGCGGGTTTGATGGATTCCGGGGACGGTTGAACCAGTCGAGGTCGGGTTCGTCGTCGGGGATCCATCCCTTGATGGCCTGCCAAATAACACGTAGCGGACGGTTTGTTGGCCCTTGGGCGGGAGGTGAAGGAGGGCGGCAGCGATGAAGTCGGGAGCCTTGAAGATCTCAAAGTTCCGCTTGGTGTTGTAGTGGCGTTTGGAGCGGTAGATGACGGTCTTGCTGGCGGCGTTCCAGGTGATTTTCATATCAAGAAGGTGAAGCCGGAGGCGAGGTCGCCGCAGCGGAGAAAGGATTGGATGGTGGCGACGGCAGAGGCTGGGAGTGGGCCGAGGGATTTGCGGTGGTGTTTTTGGTAGTCGGCAAGGAAGTCGTCCCAGCCGTGGTGGACGAGTTGCCAGAGGGGTGGGGCGCGGGGGCGTCGCGGCTGGTAGACGGAAGACACGATAAGGATTCATCGGTGTCCAAAAGTCCTGATTTCACGGTCCCTTATTGAGGCGAATTGCGGTCCCTAGGGCTCGCTGTGAGCTTTGGTTTCGCGGGGTCTCCCGACTTCGTTTTTGATGCGAAAATCCATTGGCATGAGCGAGATTTCCCTTGGCGGGATGGCTGCGATTTTTTCGAAAAACGTCTGGGTTGGAGACAAAACTGCTGAAGAACGGGCGCGGAGCCGAGGTTCCCGACCGAGGGGATTGATGAGCATCTTCGGGTTCGAACTCTTCTTCGGGTGCAAGCGAATCCAACGAGGAGGCCGTGAGAGTCACCTCATGGTGATCAGCAATCGATTTGGAGGAAAAGAAGCGCTCGCGATCTATCAAAAACGTTGGGGGATTGAGCGCCTCTTTGGGCACCTCAAGAAAAATGGATCATTTCTCGGCCGCGATTTCCAGATGAAATGAGTTTGATCAAAAGAGCGAGCTGACCACTGATCGGATGAAATTCCCCGGTCTGAGTTTCAAGACTCGCTCTGACTTTAGGCGAATGGTACCAACTTTAGGCAGGGATGAGATCTCCGGCTTCACGTTTTTCTCTTAGCGATGATCGTGATTCGGTGAGTCTTGGAAAGGGTTTGGGGCGCTTCTTGATTGCTCGTGGTTCCCATCGATAGGGACGATGATCAATGAGCTTGGTCGCGGCAGTTTCCAGGAAGCTGGCATAGAGGTTTTTGAAAACCTTGGACGTTTGATTTTTGATTTCGTGGAAGAGCGAGGTGGTCGAGCTGATCCAATCGAGCACTCCTTTGAAGCTGATCAATTTCAGATCCACGCCTTCGCTTCGAGATTTTTCCTGCGAGACTGCTTTCACCAGATTGTATCCCAGCAGGGCCATGGCGAGTGACTTTTTGGCCATTTCCGGCGTTTTCACATTCAAGGCTTCCATCTTCATCGTGGTTTTGAGGTCACGCAGACGCAGCTCGATTTCCCACCGGGTGGCGTAAAGATTGATAATCTCAATCCAGTCATATTTTCGGGTGTCAAGCAGGGTGGTGGCCAGGAGGAGGCAGCGTTCGGTCAGGTGACTGATGAGCTTTTTCATGGTGCGGGCGTCATGCTCGTCGGGGTGGGCCGTGAGGTGTTTTTCCCACGCTCCGGTGCTGTGGTTGAGCAGTCCCAGAAATTTCATGACGGGAAAGCCGCAGTGTTTCTTTTGGTTGGACGGCTGGGGGAATTCCTTTTGATTTTCTCCGGTGTCCATGAGTTGAGTGGAACTTCCAGCGACGGATTTGACGATGAATCCGTGCCAGAGATCCTTGCTCCGAACCCGGGTATTGAGCACGCTGAGGACCTGCCTTGACACCGAGTCGATAAAGGCCAACGGGAGTCGCAGGCGGGCATTGCAAAAGGCCTTGGTTTTGCTGGAGATGGCAGGGAGCTTTGCTTTGAGCGGCCACGATTGCACGCTGCTCACGGCATGCGAACAGGAGGAATTACAGCCGAGAACTTGACTTATCCAACATCCTCCCATGCCTAGAACGCCTCTTATCCAATACCCTGGAGCTTTCCACCATGTCATGGCACGGGGAAATCGACGGGAGAATATTGTTCTGGGTGACGACGACCGCTGGATGTTCCTGCACACTCTGGGTGAGATGGCCGGAGGCACCTCTATTCTGATCCATGCCTTCGCCCTCATGGATAGTCACTACCATCTTGTGCTAGAGACCCCGAGGGCGAACCTCGTGGACGGTATGCAGTGGTTCCAGAACACCTACACGCGGCGTTTTAAGGTAAAACACAAAGTCTGGGGGCCTCTCTTCGGTGGCCGTTACAAGGCGGTGCTCGTCCAGTCTGATGGAGGTGCGTGACCCTTTTTTCCTACCCCCTTTTTCCCTTGCCGTCACCGACCCCGCTCCCGGAGAGACCGCGACCTTCTATAAGGTGAAGATTGCGAATCCATGAGGCGGCGGATTCCGCCGTATCTCTTCGGAACCCCGGAAAAAGGATGCCCAACTTTGGCATCAGGGATGGGTGTGGCTTATGCGAACTTCCGCCAGTCGCGCTTCACCAGTCCGTTGGCGTCGGCGTTGTTGGTGATCTTGAGTGCGGCGGTGT
Source organism: uncultured Verrucomicrobiales bacterium (assembly GCA_963925135.1). Classification (GTDB taxonomy): domain Bacteria; phylum Verrucomicrobiota; class Verrucomicrobiia; order Verrucomicrobiales; family Akkermansiaceae; genus SW10. The sequence goes on from CAWUTG010000010.1 coordinate 8,344, forward strand.
CCCACTTGAGCTCCTTGCCGTGATGGCGGTTGGCGATGTTACCAAGGAGGGTGGCTTCGGTGAGAGGACCGGCGAAGGCGAAGTGACTGGTGGTTGCTCCGCGGCCGAGGCAGGCGTCGACGTAACTGTGGTAGTGGTCTCGGGCCTCGAGCTCCGGGCGTTTGAGATCTTTGTTCTTTGAGGAGGACAAAAGCTGGGGACTCCCAATGTGGGGAAGCAAGAGATTGCCGCCCTCACCGATGAAGAGACTCCCGCCGCCCGGAGGGTTCTGCTGATCGTCGGTGAAGCCGAAGATTTCGCGTGGGGGCTGCTTGCCGCCGTCATACCAGAAAGTTTTAATGGTGTCGGCGGCGGTCCATTTTGTCCCAGGATAAAGATACTCGTAGGTCGCCCACGCGGGCCAGTTCTCGGTGTAGGCGGCTTCGTTCGATGCCCAATCGGCAGGGACGCTGGTGGCTTTGATGCTGGTGGGTGCCGTGAGTTCCAACGCTTTGAAAGGGGAGTCCATGATGTGGCACATGAAATCTCCCAACGGACCGGTGCCGAAATCCTGCCAGGCGCGCCACTGGAAGGGATGGTAGATTCCGTTTTTATAGGGGCGCTTGCGTGCGACGCCGAGCCACTTGTCCCAGTCGAGTGTCTCGGGCACGGGATCGGCTCCCTCGGGCCGACCTGTGCCGGGGAAGGAAGCGCCGGCCCAGGCGTGTACCTCTTTGATCTTACCGATCACGCCCTGCTGGATGAGTGCGACGGCTGAACGGTATTCGATGGTCGACTGGATCTGATTGCCCATCTGCGTGACGACACCGGATTTGGTAGCGGCTTCGACCATGGCGCGGGTCTCAGCAACTTCGTGCGCGAGAGGCTTCTCGCAGTAGACATGCTTTCCGCGTTCCATCGCAGCGATGGAAATCGGGGCGTGCATATTGTCAGGGGTGGAGACCTGGACAGAGTCAATCTTGTCTCCCTCTTTCTCGAGCATTTCGCGCCAATCTTGATACCGGCGGGCGTCGGGGAATTTCGCGGCGGCCTTTGCCATGCGTGCGGTATCGACGTCGCAGATTGCGGTGACATTGACGTTGGCATGGGAGGCGATGCTAGAAAGGTCGCTCCAACCCTGGCCATCGACGCCAACGGCGGCGTGGTTGAGCTTTCCATTCGGGGAGGGCGCGGCGAGGAGATCGCTGAAGATCAATGGAGCGGTGGCGGCGGTCTTGAGGAACCGACGGCGGGAGGTCTGAAATTGGGGCATGATGAACTTTCAGAGAAAAATGACGGCGGGGCGAGGGAAATCTGGGCGGTCGTCATGTTTTGGGTCTGAAAAGAGAATCGCATACGATCGCGGTCGAGCTGGGCTTGGCCTTCTCGGACGGCAGGTTCGACGGGCTCACTCAAGCGAGAACTTCCGTGACCACGTTTCCAAACACATCCGTGAGTCGGAAATCACGACCGCTGTGGCGGTAGGTGAGCTTTTCGTGATCGAGCCCCATCAGGTGGAGGATCGTGGCATGAAAATCGTGAACATGCACCGGATCGACTTCCGTCTTGATCCCGTATTCGTCGGTGGCGCCGTGGACGATCCCTGGCTTCACGCCGGCTCCGGCGATCCACGAACTGAAGGCCCAGTTGTGGTGCTCGCGCCCCAGCGCGTCGGCTCTATTGTTAAAGGGCGTGCGCCCGAACTCGGTAGTCCAGACGACGAGGGTGTCCTCGAGCATGCCGTGTGATTTGAGATCCTTCAGCAAGCCTGCGATCGGCTGGTCGACATTCTTCGCAAGACGTTCGTGGTCCTTCATGTCTCCGTGCGAGTCCCAGTTCCCGGACGAACCGGTATCGATCAGTTCCACAAAGCGCACCCCGCGTTCGACCAGGCGTCGGGCGGCGAGACACTGCCAGGCGAAACCCTTTGTGCTGCCTCGCTCTAATCCGTAGAGGGCGTGGGTCGCGTCGCTCTCTTTAGAAAAGTCGAACGCTTCCGGTGCCGCCATCTGCATCCCGAAGGCGGTCTCGAAGCTTTTGATCCGGGCCTCGGAAAGGGCGTGTCCGCTGCGCTGCGCGAGGTGTTGGTGATTGAGCTTCTGCAGTGCCGCCAGTTCGATGCGCTGCTTGCTTGTCTCAATCCGAGGATTCACGTTCGCGATCGGTTCCCCCCCCGGGACCACCAGGGTCCCCTGATGCGCGCCCGGCAGGAAGTCGCTGGCATACACCTGCGTCCCGGCATAGGTCTGCGCCGGGGCGATGGTGACAAATGAAGGAAGGTTCTGATTCGCGCTGCCCAGTCCGTAGCTGACCCACGCCCCAAGGCTCGGTCGTGCGAAGGCAAACGAACCCGTGTGCATCCCAAGAGTGGCGTTGTAATGGTTCGAGTGATCCGTGTGCATCGACCGGATCAGCGCGATGTCGTCCATGCACCCACCGACATGGGGGAACAGGGAACTCACCTCGGTGCCGCACTGACCTTGCGGCGAAAAGTCCCACTGTGGTGCTTTCAAAAAGATCCGTTCGTAGCCGGCGCGATCTTTGATTTCGGGGTGGTCCAGTTTCACTTCCTTACCGACATCTGCCCTGAGTTTGGACTTCGGATCAAAGGTATCGACGTGCGAGACTCCGCCCGTCATGAAGAGGAAGATCACGTTCTTCGCCTTGGCCGGAAAGTGCGGCGGTTTCGGGGCGAGTGGATCGAGGCCGCCACTTTCCTCCGCTTGTAACTGCCGGAGGATCCCTGGCATCAGCGTCGACCCGGCAACGAATGAGCGCAGAATACTGCGACGATCGGGCATGTTTGAAGATCGGCTCATTTGATCATTCAGTCGGTGTGAAGAAGTTCGTTGCTCGCAAGAAGGATTCGTGCCCAGGCCGACCAGGACTCGATCTCGATCGCCGTCGCGTCCCCTTGAATCGCCGAGGCCAAGGTTGCCGCGAATTCCTCGAACGCGGTGACCTCCTCACCCCTGGCCGGGCGAGAAAAGAGCTCACGACAGGCGAAGTCGAGCCGACCGGAAGTGTCGGGTGCCGCTGCCCGAATCCGCACCGCGAAGCGCTCGGCGCAATCGTGGAAGAAGGGATCGTTCATGAAATAAAGTGCCTGAGTCGGAGGGGTTGTCACGCCCCGTTCTGCGGTGCTGGCGTTTGGATCCGCCCCGTCGAAGAGGGCAAAATAGGCGCTGTTCCGGTTGCGCTTGCGCATGAGGTAGATGCTGCGTCGATTACTGGCATACTCGGCTACAAACGGCGCGTGCTGGGTGAATGACCAACTCTGTTCCGCAGGGAACGGGTGGCTTTGACCCGGTGAGAGATCGAGCGTCCCGGCGGCGATCAGCAAAGTGTCGCGCAGTTCCTCCGCACTGAGGCGGTGGTGCGTAAACGCTGAAAACGTCCCTGGCGTGATCCCGTCGCTGGCCGCTTGCTGATAGGTCGCGCTCGATAGAATGAGGCGATGCATGGCCTTCACGCTCCAGTCGTGTTCGATGAAGTAGCGGGCGAGGTAGTCGAGCAATTCCGGATGGCTCGGCGCTTGACCGTGGTTGCCAAAGTCGTTCGGCGTGGCCACCAGGCCCCGGCCAAAGTGCCATGCCCAGATCCGGTTCACCATCACGCGAGCGGTGAGTGGATTGTCGGCGCTCGCGATTCGCTCCGCCAATTCGAGCCGGCCGCTGCTTCGCCCGTCGCCGAGCGGGCCGCCTCCCAGAATGGCCAGGTATTCGCGCGGCACGCTCTCCCCTGGAACTTCCGGATCTCCCCGTTCCTGCAATCGCGCTTTCTTTGGTTCGCCTTCGGCAACGGCATAGGCCAGATCCATCTGCGGTTCCATCGCGTCATGTTCACGCAGCGCGGTGAGGTGCTTACTCCGACTGGCAGTGCTCTTTGCTAAAGCAAGATACGCTTCCGAGATTTTTGGATCAGCAAAATGTTCCAATTGCCATCCCACCCCGTCTCCGCCGGGATGACCATCGCTCACCTTGAGATCGATCTCGACCTGTCCGTTGATTGGGCTCAGCCATGCAATCGCCACCGGTCCCTCGGGTCCGGGGTGAACAAAAAATGTGCGCCCCGGAAGTGTCGTCCACACCATGACCGGATCCTTCGATGTGTTCACGAGAATGGACGGGGGAGCATCGTCTTCCCACGCCCGCAGTGCTGGCTTCCCCTGAACGTTCTCCATTCTTCCGGTGAGGAAGTGAGGTTCGTCGTTGGCGGTGTTTAGAAAACACCATTGGGCACCCAGCTTCGCGTCGTGCGGATTCCCAAGGGTGAGATTGTCGATCAGATCTGCGAGCGACCAGTGGATCTCTCCCTCGGCCGCACGGTAAGTGATCGTGAAATCGAGAATGGTGGTGTCCGCGCCGTAGTTCGCCTGTGGGAGAATCGAAAGATGGATCGCTTCCCCCTTTCTCACCGAAAGAGTGATTGGCTCCGGCGTCACGTGGACCGATCCGCCGTCCGGGACGTCCCCTTGCGAGAGAATCTTGGAACCCTTCGCAGAGAGCTCTTTGACCCGTTGAGTCTCTGCCGCCCCACCGGCATCTGCCAGTGCCTGCAGCTCACGGCGAGTCTTTTCCCAGACTTCACGCTTCGTCTGGAGCTCAGCATTCCCAATCGGGATGAGGTCGCGGGGTTGCTGCTTTGGCTCGCATCCAGGAAACGAAAACCGTGTGCTGTCCAACATCGCGTAGAGCGAATAGTAGTCGCGCATCAGAATCGGATCGTGCTTGTGGTCATGACAGCGCGCGCATGAAATGCTGAGTCCAAGAAAAGCCTTGCCGAGATTATCGATCGCGTCCTCGTAGGTAAGATGCATGCTCTGGTCGATGTCATGGCCGAAGCGGCGTGCCAGGGCGAGGTATCCGGTGGCAATGATGTTTGCTGACTGTTCCTGCGGCGCTTTATTTCCTGCAAGGAGATCACCCACCAGCTGTTCGCGAACAAAATCGTCGTAGGCTTTGTCCTGGTTGAAGGCGTCGATCACCCAGTTGCGGTAGCGCCAGACGTGGGGAAGCGGGTGGTCGCTGTTCTCGCCCGCGGTGTCGGCATAGCGCACCACGTCCAACCAATGCCGCCCCCAACGTTCGCCATAGTGCTTTGATGCCAGAAGGTCTTCAACGATTGTCTGAAACGCTTCTGCATCTGATCTCGGGTCGGCGATGAATTTCTCGACTTGAGAAGTCGCCGGCGGCAGTCCGCTCAATCCGTAGCTCACCCGTCTCATCAGCTTGCGCCGATCCGCTGGCGCGCCCGGACTCAAGTTCCTGGCATTATGATCTCGGAGGATAAAGGCATCGACTGCGTTGCGTCCCCAAGCGCCCTTTTCAACCGGAGGAGGCGTCGGATTTCCCAGCGCTTGCAAAGACCACAGTTTTCCTGAGTCACTTTCTTCAGCGCACAAAAAACCAAGACCCGATATCGTAGCGGTAAGCATGACGATGCGAGTGAACACCGCTACTTCTCGTAATGATCGAGCGGGAGTTGGTCTTTGATTCCACATTCTCGTGAGCCTCACATCATCGGCGGAATTGGGAGAGGCTCAAGGTAAAAGGAGAGCCGACTTTTTGCACTTGCCGACTTCACGCTTTGTCGACTCTGCGTCAGGTGATCGCTTGGCCATCTTCTGGGACAAAGATCGGCTCCATCTTTTCGAAAACGGTCCCAAGACACCCCAACCCAAAAAGACTGAGAGTCAATTCTGAGTCTACACATTCTCAATAATTCACCATGAAACCGAGTGTTCAAATCTCGCTTGATCTTACCAAGATTGACGAGGCCCTCGATCTACGAGGTCGGAAGTGATGAGCAATAAATAGACACCCACAAACCAATACGGGATGTCAGCCAGGGCGATTCACCGCGGGAAATGTAGCATCGAATGAACCGACATGCATGGGGTTGCCAGGAATTTATTTTTGAGGTGGGAGGTCCCTGATGCAGCCGTTGGGTCGGAACGGATGGGGGAGAATGGGGGAGAATGGGGGTTGATGCTCTTCCCTAGGTTTCCTATAACTCGACCCATGAAGCTAAACCCCGAATCGACCGAATCCACTTCCTCGAGCCGCCGCAAATTCCTCGCCGGGGCCACCGCTGCAATGGCGGCCGCAATGGCCGCTCGCCCAGCTGCTGCTGAGACGCCGCGCGATTGGACGGGGGTGATTCCGACGCGTTACCCGGATCCTGACATTGTCTCCCTCGATCCGCGCTTCGATAAGCTAAAGCTCGGTAATACGCCGATCCAACGCATCTATCATAGCCCCGACATGCTTTGGGCCGAGGGGCCGGCTTGGAACGGAGTCGGGCGTTACCTGCTCTGGAGCGATATTCCGAACAATGTGCAGCTACGTTGGCTTGAGGAAGACGGGCATGTTACCCAGCAATTCCGGAATCCAAGCGGCAACAGCAACGGCAACACGTTCGACTACGAAGGCCGCCAGATTTCTTGTCAGCATGGCCCGCGCAAGGTCGTTCGTTATGAGCACAATGGGACGGTGACGGTTTTGGCTGAGGAGTTTGAAGGCAAGTCGCTCAACGCCCCTAATGACGCGGTTGTTCATCCGGAAGACGGCGCGATTTGGTTCACGGATCCCGGTTATGGTGGCCTTATGAATTACGAAGGGACGCGCGCGACAACTGGCTCGGTTCAGCCGTATCAGAAGGAGGCGGTGTATCGCATCGACGCGAAGGATGGCAAAATCACGAAGCTAACCGACGAAATTTTCAAGCCAAACGGCCTCTGCTTTTCGCCGGATTACAAGAAGCTCTACGTTGCCGACACTGGAGCGAGTCATTACCCGGATGCACCGAAGAACATCAAGGTTTGGGACATCGAAGGGACGACGCTGAAGAACGGCCGCGAGTTCGCTTCGATGAACTTGGATATTGAAGGCGAGGTCAAAGCCGGTTTCGCCGACGGGATTCGCGCGGATGAGTATGGCAACATCTGGTCCAGCGCCGGCTGGGTTGGCGAGGGCTACGACGGCGTCCACATCTTCGGCGTTGAAGACGGCGCGCGGATTGGTCAGATTCTGTTGCCGGAGATTTGCTCGAACGTCTGTTTCGGCGGTTCAAAGCGGAACCGATTGTTCATGACCGCGAGCACATCGGTCTACGCGATGTATACGGAAACCAAGGGCGCGCACATTAGTTAGCTCTCTTAAGATCGGGGGCAACGTCGATAGTCTTGAAGAGTCGGCCCTTGTCATCGTGAACTGCTAGGTGATATGGGTTGTTAGGTGCGTGTGCCCAGGGAGGAAGAAGAGCGGGAGCGTGCCATCAGCCGGCAGCGCGGGCAACTGGTGCGCTCGGTCCGCTCGTTCCTCTGTTGCCAGGGCGGGCTAGCCAAAGATCGCGGTGATCGGACCTGCTTTTTCCTTGTCGGGGCCAGCCATGCGGAAGGGGCGATTACTCGGTGAGTGGATCACCTTCTCGTGATCGATGCCAAGGCTGTGGGCAATGGTTGAATTCAATTCATAGAAGGTGACCGGATTTTCGATCACGGTTCGGGCCTGTTCATCGGTCTTGCCGTAAATGAATCCTCCTTTGACTCCACCGCCCGCGAGGAGGCTGGTGAAGGCTCCGGGGTGGTGGCTCCGCCCGTTGAGATGTTCTTTCTGGATCTCCGGGGTGCGCCCGAATTCCGAACTGAGGACGACGAGCGTGGAGTTCAGCAAACCTCGTTCCTTGAGATCGGTGATGAGGGAGCTGTAGGCGGAGTCGAGCAGTTGGCAATTTGCCTGTACCCCGGTGAAGTTGTCGTAGTGGGTGTCCCAGCCACCGAGGGTGACTTCGATAAAGCGCACCCCATGTTCGACGAGTCTGCGGGCCAGAAGGCATCCCTGTCCGAAGGCGTCCCGGCCGTAGCGGTTCCGGAGTTCGGGGCTCTCTTTGGTGAGATCAAAAGCGGCGAGGTCCTCGCTCTTCATGACGCGGACTGCTTCGTCGAACAAGGTGCCAAAGTTTTTGGCATTGGGTGAAGGATGCTCGCGATGGAAGCGTTCGTTGACGGCATCGGCAAGGCTGAGACGGCGTTCGAAGTCCTCCTCGCTGACGGAAGGATCTCTGCTGGTTCCTTCCAGTCCCTTCTCCGGATTCGTCACCACGGCGGGTGCATATTTCGCACCCATCCATCCGGCACCGATCATATTGGCGGGGCTGTTGACGGCGATGTATCCGGGGAGGGTGGAGTTTTCCGTGCCCTTCAGTCGCGTAACCCAGCTTCCCAAGGCGGGGTGGACGATGGTTCCGAGTTGGGTGTAGCCTTTGTGGAGAAGATAACTGGCTTGGTCGTGATCCCCCTGTTTCGACTGCATCGAGTGGATCGTGCAGACGTCCCGCATGATCTCCGCGGTCCGGGGGAGATAGCTGGCGATTTGGAGTCCGTCGGCGGTGGTGGGGATTCCTTTGACGGGCCCCTGGACATCCTGTCCGGGTTTGAGATCGAAGGTGTCGATATGGCTCATCCCTCCCGCCATGTTGAGGAAAATAACGTTGGTGGCAGCGCCCGGTCTCGGCGTCGAGGTGGTCTCACCGAAGGCTTGGGAGGCGAGGGTTCCTCCGAGCATGGGGGCGAGACTGACGCCGAGGAATCGCCGGGAGGCATCGCGGAGGAATTCACGACGAGAGAATTCATCGGTGGAGTTGAGAGATGGTGGGTTCATTAGTAGATGAAGAGAAATTCAGGGGTGCAGACGAGTGCTGAAACGATATTAGCGAAGCCCTTGCCTTCCCTTTCGTCAAGTTCCCTGGCGCACAAGGCGCGTTCGGAAGCGGTGGGTTGTCGGGTCAGCACCGATTGGAAGAGAAGGGCTCCCTTGTCCGCGTTTGACCCGGGGCCTTGGAGGATCTTGCGAATTACGGTATCCTCGGGAGTAACGACGATAGTTTGCGTGGCTCCGTTGAGCAGCTGGAGGGTCTGGGTGAGGCTGCCCTCCCTGGTGGCACCGTCGATGCTGATGCGGTCGGATTGGCCGAATTTCTGGAGAAAATGGTTGGGCAATGCGGGGCTGGGAAGTTCCGAGGCCCGGGCGTTGCCAAGGATCGCGGAAGTCATCAGGCGTCCGTGTCCCGCGATATAGGTGGGTGGCTGTGACTTTGGTGCCTCGGGGCCGGTGCCATCCCGGGCTTCGTCGTATTTCATGATAATCCAATCCTGGTATTCCTTCACGGTCTTGAAGGAATGGACCTTTTTAATAATGTCATCGAGACGCCCGATGTAGCGTCCGTGGAGGTAGAGGTATTCCATGTCCTCGATTCGCTGCGCAGATTCCGGGTCCTCGAGAATGAGGGTGATCAGGGAATCCCAGATTTGCTCGGCGGTCATGCGCTCGATGGGGCGGCCCAGGAGTCCGTGGAAGGAGGCTTCCTCGTCCGGTACGGATTTTGCGGCAAAGGCCTTGGTGAGCATCAGGGTTTGCTGGAAGGCCCTGAGGTCGTAGTCGTAATCCCTCATCAGTTTCACGAGGCCTTTGGCGAGCTCGCCCGTCACGGGGTCCTTCAGGTCGAGAAACTCCTCATTGTCATTTTTATGGAGCGCCGCGCCCATCACCCGCAGCCACATCCGCGCGGCGATGGATCCTGCGAAAGTGGGGTTCTCGTCCCCGACCACCCAGGCCGCAAATTTTTCGAGGCTATCGGGAGTGGGTTCTTTGGGATCGAGGATTACTTTCCCGCCAAAGGGGGTCCGCCCTGCCACCAATTCGCCGGGATCGCCGTCGGCGTATTGGTAATCATCGGGGAGTTTGATACGTCCGGAGCCCTTGCCGGGCTCGATGCCACTGGCGGCGTATTGCCCAATGGCATCGCTGAAAAAGTGCAGATGATGAAGGCCGGGGACATTGTATTCTTTGGCAGAGGACATGTTGATGAAGAGCCCTCTCCCTTTAAGGAAGGCGAGTTGGCCGTAGTTGCTTTTGCCGTGGGTGAAGGCCGCGAGATTAAAAAAGTCGATCCGTTCCCATGTTGAGCCCGGGTCGTCGTGGCATTGGGCACACTCCATGCGGATTCCCAGGAAAGCCCGCATGGTGTTGGCCGAGTTGTCGAGGGGCATGCCGATGTCCCGGGTGTAGTAGTGGGAGGCACCCGAGCCGGTCCATCCGTTGCCGCGGGTAGAAAGCAACTCTTTGGTCATCACCTTCCAGCTTTTGTTTTCACGCACGGCCCGACGTGTCCAGTTGATGAGCGGAGTGTTGGAGCTGAAATACCCGCCCTGCAGTTTCACCTCGTCGAGTCGCAAGTGGTCGTAAAACCAGTTGTTCATGTGGCTTTCATAGCCCTTTGATTGAGAGAGTCGGGAGACAAGCCCGTGGCGTTTGTCTGCGGCGGAATCGTTCGTGAACTCCTGGATTTCGGCGAGGGTGGGGATGCGTCCGATCGCAACCAGCGAGGCACGCCGGAGAAAGGTGGCGTCGTCAATGGGAGCGGGTTCGCTTTTTCCGGAATGATCAAGAACAGCGCTGACGAGCGCATCGAGTCGCACGGCTTCCTTCTCCATGTCCCCGGAGGTGATCTCCGCCGCAGGAAGCACGGGGATCGGAAGAAAAACTCCGAGTGCCACAAGGCAGGCAGAAAACAAGAGACGAACCATATCAGGCAACTACGAGAATGCCTCGCCCGAGTTTTCAACTACTGCTAGGAATTTGCTTTTGGTGGAAGGGCTTTGAAGTCGCCTTTGGACCGGAGGGGGGAGTTTTTGACAGGTTGTTTCTTGAAGGAAGCCCTGCCCAGAAGCAGGAACAAATGCGACATCTTGAGGGCGGACGCAGCAACCTCGATGACGTTCGCGGGCAGGCTGAATTTTTGAGTTAGGGCCTCGGAAGCGAGGATCGTGACAAGCTCGCCGGTTCCACTGCCGCGCTTCCGATTGACGGCGTCAATCTCGGCCATCACGACCGTGTTTCTCGGCCGCAATCTCGGAGATGCCAGCAACCACTCGACCAGGAATCTGTCCGTGTTTCTAGCGGGCGGTGGATTCACGCACGGGCAACATCTGCACTTCGATCCGAAGGACCCTCGGCCCTTGTGCAACCTTTACCTGAGCATGCTTCAGCGTCTGGGAATCGAAGCGGATCAGTTCGGGTCGAGCAAGGGGACCCTGACGGGCTTGTCGATGGCGTGAAAATTTAGCCCAAGCTTGGGAGGGCCGACATGTTACTTCTTTAGATCCGCACCGAGGTGTTTCTGAAGCAGCTTTTTCGTCGCGAGGGCACCTTCCTTTTCACTCAGAGGACCAGCAGGAATGCGCTCGCGGGCAGGGCCGCCCGGACCCCGATGCGGGCCCTCGTATTCCACCTCGATCCAGCCCCGATAGCCGGAGTCCTTGATCATCTTGAGCATGCGACCGTAATCGGAAAAGCACTCTTCTCCATTGGCGTCGAAATCGTGGGACTTGGCACAGATTCCTTTCGCAAACGGTAGCATGGCTGCGACTCCGGCATAGCGATCGTGGAACTTACCACTCGCGCTGTCCTTCTGGAAATTTCCAAAATCGGGCAAAGTTCCACAGCGTGAGTGGTCCACCTGTTTGACGACCGAGGCGATCCAAGGACCGTTGGATTGGAGGCCTTCGCCGTGATTCTCGAACATGATGTCGAGCTTGAACTTGTCGGCGTGTTTAAGGAGTTGGGATGCCCCGTCGGCCAGCAGTCGGGCCTGCTCCTCAGCGGCCAAGCCGGGAGCGCTGATTGGATTGAGGCGAATACCGGTGCAACCTAGGGCGGCTGCGGTTTCCAACCAGGGGAGGTATTTCAGGACATTGCTCTTTCGCTTGCCCGCATCGGCGGCGCCCAGAGTGTCATGAAGGTCCACGAGAATGAGGAGGTTTTGAACTCCTGCATCGGCGGCGCGGCGATTCAGTTCGGCAATTTTTTTGGGATTGGCGTGATCGTTTCCGAGTAGGATTCCGCTGTAGTCAATGCCTTCAAATCCAAGTTCGCCGGCCATGGTGGGAAACTCGAGGGGGTCGCGTTCCTCAACATCTGGCGCTCCTCGAAACGCGCGATGAAAGGTCCATTGGCCGAGTGAAAGTTGAAAACGCGGCCCTTTTGTTTCAGCGGCATTGGAGTTTAAGGGAAGGGTGGCTGCTGCGGCGAGAGCAGAGCCAGAATTGCGAAGAAACTGTCGGCGCTTCAGATTTCTCATTCTCATGTCGAGGGGGCGGTTTGGTTCAGGGGTTTCTATTTTGAAGAAGTTGAGGACTTCGTTTTTGACCCGTCGCCCAGCAGGTGTTCGCGCATGAATGCGCTTGCTCGTTTCACCGCCGCTGGATGGCTGGCCCCTGCGATTCCGTGATTGCCACCTTTTACGATGAACAGTTTGCTGGATACTTTCGCCTCCTTCAAAGCGGCGTCGAGAGCCTTGGCGTGCTCGATTGGGACGATCGTGTCGGCGTCGCCATGGACGATCAGGATGGGAGGATCATCGGCGGAAACAAAGTGCACAGGCGAAACGTCGTTCTTCTTTTTCGCGGACATCTTATCCGCCGGAGTGCCCGGTTCGTAGCCCAGGAGTTGCCGATATGCGGGGTGGTCGTGCTTGACGGTGCCCAGCAATCCCCAGTCCGTTGGGCCGGCGAACGGGATTGCGAATGAAACGCGCGAGGATTGCCGCTCAACGGGATCTTCGGATTCTGGTTTTGCCTCATCATCCTGAAGGGCGATGTATGCCGAGAGGTGCCCGCCAGCCGATCCGCCAGTGACTCCGATGTGTTCCGGGTCGATATTCCACTCTTTGGCATTTTGTCGAAGAAATTGGATGGCTCGCGCGCAGTCATCAACTTGGGCGGGGTGGGGGGCTACGTTGGTAAAGCGATACTCGACCGAGACCACGGCAAGCCAGCCGTCGGCGTTCGCTTTGGTCAAAAACCGGGGAAGGTGTTTCTTCGAGCCGCCTCGCCAGCCACCACCATGGAAGAAAACCATGACCGGCGCCGGTTTGTCTGTTTTGGCCGGATAGAAATCCAGGATCTGACTTGCGTGCTCATCGTCGTAGGCGATGTCCTTGCGGACCGTGTCTTGAGCGACGGAGGCCTGTCCGATGAGGAAAGAGGCTGAGAGGATGAAGGTGATCGTCTTGTTCATGTGCTGATTTGTGCTCGTGTTGATTTGGGGTGTTGTCTCAGGTTACTTCCCGAGCGCGAGTTTGAAGACGGGATTCCCCATCGAGGAGGCATAGACGATTTCGTTCACGGGATCCCAAGCGTAGCAACCGAACCAGTCGGCAGTGAACTTAAATCCGTCCGTGTTTGGTTTGAGGTCGGCCACGCGACGCCATGTTTCCCCTGCGTCGTTACTCTGGTGAATGCCTGATTCGCCAACGACGAGCATTTCCTTTTGATCACGACCGAAGAAGGGGCCTTGCCAGATATCCACAGGGGAGCCTTGAGCCTGCCAACTTGAGCCTTGGTCTTTGCTCACCAACAGGCCCTTCGCGGTTCCAAGGTAATGGACGCCTTTAAAGAGAACTGGAATTCGAGTGAGCGGGTTCACCTTGGAAACCTCGGTCCAGGTCTTGCCCAAGTCGGAACTGCGATGGATGCCTTCTCCTTTACCATAGATGAGCACGTTTCCGCCCAAGGCTCCGACCATTGATGGTTTTCCCCGATCCTCGAGTACGTGGATTGGCAGTTGATTCCAGGCAGTCCCACCATCGTTGGTGACATAGACCTCTCCCGGTGGGTTCGTTTCATGTTTGACTGCAATGATTACCTTTGGGTTCTTCGTTCCCCAGTCGACAGATCCATAATCCCAGTTCCGCCCGAGGTCGGCAAACTTCTTCCATGCTGTTCCGTCGGTGGTCCAGCCGGCTGTTCCATCGAGTGAAAAGCTGGCGAGCCTCGTCGGTGAATTTTGATCAACGTTTGTTGCCCAACCCGTCTCGTCGCGTCCGGTAACGACCTTCTTGTCCAGCCGCGCCCAAGTGTTTCCCTGATTAGCGCTGCGCCAAAATCCGTGGCCAACCACCTTGACGGTGACGTCGCCAGTCAAGCGGTTCGTCACCACGCCAGCGCATCCGCCCGGCCAGATTTCTTTCTCGTCCTGTGCGGTCGCTCGTTTCAGCAGGGCGTCAGTGACGGGTGTCCATTCGGCAGCTCGAAGAGACACAGGCAGTAAAGGGATGATTGCCGCAATGCGCAATGAGGTGATCCACCTTGTCTGCTGGGGTTTCTTGGAGGGTGTGTTCTTCATGGGAAAGCGGGATTAGAAGTCATACCGAGAATCGTGACTACAGTTCCCAACCCTTTCGGCGGGTCCTCGCGATCATGGCGGCTGCTTCTGGAATATTAGTCACGGTGCCGGTCTTGCCATCATAGTCGAGAGACTTGCCGAAGCGGACCGCAACATTTCCGAGCAACATTGATTCCGTCAGCCCGGAGGCAAAGTCGAAGTTGCTCAAGGTCGGGTCGCCTCCCTGAATCGCTTCGATCCATTCGCGCATTTGATTTGGGTCGGTATCTGTTCCCAGCCGGGGGATCGAATGCTCCGGAACCTTGACGTTGGCAATCCCATCAAGCTCCTGATTATTTCCAGAATCTCCCGAAGAGTAGAGGCGACCCTTGTCTCCAATCAGGAGAGATCCACTTTCGGTCGGAGTCTGGCCACCGGGAAGCTTCAGTTTTGGGAGATTGCGTTTTCCGTTCTCGGCGCCCTCGTGCCACACCAGTTTGACCGGAGGACGATTTCCCTGAGCCGGAAACTCATAGGTGATGGTGGCCCAGGCCGGATAGGTTTCGGGATTCAGCTTGGAGCTTTCTGCGGAAACCCGGGTCGGGAGGCCGAGTTCGAGTGCCATGAAGGGCATGGCCGCGGTGTGGCATGCCATGTCTCCGAGCGCTCCGGTGCCGAAATCCCACCAGCCACGCCAGTCGTGAGGAAGATAGGCCGGATGATAAGGGCGCTGAGGGGCAGCGTTCAGCCAGAGATCCCACTTGATGTGCTCCGGAATCGGAGGGCTGTCTGTCGGACGGCTGGTCAAATCCGGCGCTTGCTTCCAATACATCTCTCCCTTCTCCCAGTTCCGGAAGGGCCGGTTGGTCCACACGTGAACTTCGCGAACGGTACCAATTGCTCCGCTGCGAATTAATTCGACGTTGGCACGGAAGCCATCGTGTGAAGTTCCTTGGTTTCCCATTTGAGTGATCACCTTAAACTTCCGTGCCGTTTCGCGCATCAGTTGTGCTTCGGATACCGAATGCGTCAATGGTTTCTGGCAGTAGACGTGTTTTCCCAGCCGCATTGCCATGACACTGGCTGCGGCGTGCGCGTGATCAGCAGTGCTGACCGTCACCGCATCGATCTTGTCGGCCATGACACTCAGGAGCTCGCGATAGTCATGGAATGTTTTCGCGTTGGGGTATTTCCTGGCTTTCTGCTTCAGTCGATTGTCGTCGATGTCGCAGAGTGCGACGATCTCACCGTATTTCGCCGCGTTATCGGTGTCGCTGGATCCTTTGCCGCCCACTCCGATGCAGGCAATTCTTACAGGTTTTCTCAGCGATTCGGCTTGGGAGACCGAGGTCCAAAGTCCGGCGGTTGTGGTGGCTGCGGCCGTTTGAATGAAGCGGCGTCGGTTGGGTTTGTTTTGCATGACTGGTTGATACAAAACGTTCTCATCGTCCAGGTTTTCTCAACTGTTTCAGTTCAGAGCTCCATGGCGGGAGCGAGCGAGGCGATTCGATTTGGGGATTGAGCGGATCACGTTTTCGGGCATGCTGATCCGCTTTCATCCGTTTCAGTCATGCTACGAAAACTTATTCCCGCCATCGCGTTCCCGATTCTATTTTCTTGCGAAGACGCATCTGCACAAAAACTCACGCTTGACATTCCCTACGTGGAAGATGGGCACAAGCGCCAGGTGCTCGATATCTACCTGCCCGAAGACGCGGAAGGGAAGAGCCTGCCCGTCATGTTCTGGATTCACGGCGGAGGGTGGCAAGCCGGTGACAAGAGCGATGTTGGCCTCAAGCCCAAGGTCTTGACCCAGCGAGGCTTCGTCTTCGTCTCGACCAATTATCGACTCCTGCCCGAGGTGACAATGGATGATCTCATTCGCGATGTTGCCAAATCACTGGGCTGGGTGCATCGCAACATTGCAAAGCATGGAGGAGATCCGAAGCGGATCTTCGTGGGTGGACATTCTGCGGGAGCGCAACTTGCCGCATTGATTTGTACTGATGACCGCTACCTGAAAAAGGAGGGGGTCATCTTCGACGTCCTCAAGGGGTGCGTGCCGGTCGATGGCGACACCTACGATATTCCAAAGATCATCATGACTGCGGAGAACCGGAAGACACTTTATGGAGGAAAGATGTATACCTTCGGACATCGACAAAAATTTGGGAACGATCCGGAGAAGCATGTGGACTTTTCTGCGGTGACGCATGTGGAGAAGGGCAAGGGTATTCCTCCATTCCTACTCCTCTACTTTTCCGGCAATCCCGACACCAGAGCGCAGGCGGAGATTCTCGCAACCAATCTGAAGGTAGAGGAGATTCCTGTCAGGGCTTTTGGTAAGAGCGATACCAATCACAGTCGCCTTAACAATGATCTCGGCAAGCCCGACGATTCGGCGACCGAAGCGTTCTACAAGTTCCTCGATCCACTCATGGCAAAGTGAGTCATTGCTGACTTTTTTTGCCACGACGATCACCCCCCCTTCTACCCCCTCCGATCCGGCCCAACCACTCCGGTAAGCACACCCTGACGATCTCTCCCGGACTCATTCACGCCATAGCATCCTGATGGTCTTTTCTTGAGAATAACCGATGGGGCAGGCAAGCCCTTTCGTATTAGCACGATAATCGCCAGACGTCTCGTTGGGTTAAAGGGAAAGAGGGTATCCGGCAGCCAGGCATTTGAAGGTGTCCGTGCGTCCACTGGACCTTTGCCTTCTGTCTGTTCGTATTCTCCGTCACTGGACGGTCAAAAGCCTCACGGTATTCTTGTCCTTGATGAAGATCCGGTTGCCGGAGACGACGGGGTAGGCGTATGTGTCGCTGTCGGCCACTTTGATGCGAGCCAGTTCGAGATAAGCCCGGTCGCTTGGTTCGAACGCGATCAATTGGGCACTTGGAGTGAGGGCAAGGAGAACGGAGCCGGCATCCACAATCGAGCCATAATCACCTCCGCCTCCCGAGGGAGCATCCCAAACGGTCCTGCCATTCCGGGCGTCGAGGCAGAAGAACTCGTTGTGCTTTGTCATTCCGTATAAGAGCCCGTCTTTTAGAACAGGTGTGTTGTACTGGACGGATTTCTCTTCATTCTTCCAAAGCGCCCTGGATATGACTTTTTCTGCGCTTGCTTCCAGCGTGATCGCGCTGGTTCCCCGATCGGGATCGGAGAAATACAGGGTGTCTTGTCCCACGATGGGAGTGGAGGTGATCCACCCACCTTGGTAGGGCATCTCCCATTTGAGGGCGCCGTCCGCAGCATCGACCGCTACGATGCGGCTCTCGATCTTCGCGATGACCAATTTGGTGCCACCGACAGTCATGAACACGGGTGAAGCGTAGGCGGGGCAGCCACCCGACAATTTCCATTTCAGCTCTCCGCTGACCAAATCGTAAGCGACAAGAGCGCCATTATGTTTTCCCCCAAGTTGAACGATACACAGCCCGTCCGCGGCGAGGGGCGATGACGAGGGGTGGAACATGGGATAGGCTTCGAACTCGTCCTTGCGCCAAAGCTTTTTGCCCGTGATCGCATCGAGACAAGAGAGCATGCCACGGGCGCCGAGCGTGACAATCTTTCCCTCGGCAACCGCCGGAGAACTGCGGGGGCCCGGAAAGCCGTGGGCGGGACCACTGGCGCCTTTGGTTTTGAATCTGTCGATCCAAAGTTCTTGACCGCTCGCCGCCTCGAGACAGCGGGTGACCTCATGATCGTTCTCGCGGGAAAAAATATAGAGCTTGTTCGCCACCAGGGCAGGGGTGGCGACACCATTGCCCACCGTGACCTGCCATTGCTCGGTAAACTTTGCGGGCCAGAATTCGGGGGCATTGAAGAGGGCTTTGGCATCCCGGTTTGAACCGCGCCACTGAGGCCAGTTCAGTCCCTGCTTATCAACGGCCACAATCAGTTTAGGGTCATCAGGTTTGACTTTGGAGGTGGCGGGAGCGGAGGGTTTGATCCCTTCGTCCGCAGAGAGAACGGCGGAAAGAGTAAGGAGGGCGGTAAGCAGTGTTCTCATTATTTCGAATTGCCAATGGCGTAGAGAAAATTCCGACCCTTGAGGATGATGCGGTCGTTCGCGATGGCAGGAGCAGCTACCGACGGATCGCCGAGGTCCGATTCGCCAAGAATCTTCAATTCGGCTGTCGCTTGAATCACTACTGATTTTCCGGCCGAGGCGAAATAGATCCGGCCTTCCGGTGTCACGATCGGACTCACCGAAGGGTCGGCGTTTGGAAATTTGACCTGGAATAATTCCTCGCCGTCAGTGATGCGATAACAGCGGAGCCAGCCGCCCGAATGAACCCGGAAAACGAGATCCTCGAAGGCCACCGGCGACGAAAGCCCCTCCGACATTGGTCGGATCTTGAATTTGAGGTGAGTGGTGGTGAGATCGCCCATGCCATTGGGGTCGACGATCATCCCGGGTTGTCCGCCTCTCCCTCCGATTGCAAACACGAGCCCTCGAGCCATCACAGGGGAGGACACGGGCCAGATGGAACGTCCCCAATTGCATGACCAAAGGGTCTTGCCGCTTTCCGGGGAGAGGCCTTGCAGGGCATCGGTGGCGGAGACGAGCATTTGAGGTTTGCCGCCAGCGTCGATGAGCACGGGCGTGCTGTGGCTGAAGTCAGTTTCCGGGCGCTTCTGTTCCCAGCGCTGCTTTCCGGTCGCGCAATCCCAGGCGATGATGGTCGAGGCCGGAGATCGCTTGTCTAAGGCCATGATGACGGTGTCCTTGAAGACAATCGGGCTGGTGGCGAGGGCGACATCGAATTTTTCGTGATCGGGGATGACCTGCGACCATAGCGGCTTCCCGTTGAGGTCCAGAGCGTGAATGATGGAGGAACCGAAGACGGCGAAGATCCGTCCGTTTGCAGCGACCGGGGTTGGCACGGCATAGCCTCCGCGAAGATCACTCATGACCCAAGGACCTGGCTCGACGATACGATCCCAAAGCTGTTTACCGTTCGTGGCGGAGTAGCAGCTCACGTGGTGTTCGGGCTGCGTCTTCGCTCGGTCAGTTCCAGGCTTCCAATGCGCGGTCGTGACGATCACCCGATCTCCGATCACGATGGGGCCACTTTGATTGTGGTCTGGCTCACCTTTGAGGAGGGTTGGTGGCAGGGGGGATTTCCAAAGGACCGCTTTGGACTCAGGGTCGCCCCATTCCAGAGGGAGGTTCTTTCCCGAGCTCACTCCCATTCCGGTTGGCCCTCGGAATCCAGGCCAATCTTCCGCGAGCAGGGGAGAGCCCGCAACAGTCATGATGACAAAGGCCAAGAGGGCGGTGCCATGCCTCTGAAAATCGATTGATCGCATTATTTGCATACTTGCTGATGAATGAAAAAGTTGCAGCGATCGTCTTGAGTTCGTGGTAACAATGATCCGTCGCATTACCATGGCGTGAAACGCAATCCGAACAGCACCAACACGCTCGCCGCGAGGAGACTCAAGGCGGGAATCACGAAGGGATCGTAGTAGTCAACGAGCTGCGGCCGCTTCTCTAACACGGTGACTTTCTTCATCTCATCGATGCGGCGAAAAACAATCTCCAGGGCTTCGCCGGTCACGGCGTTGAAGGCTTCGCCGCCTGTGGCACGGGCGATGTTGGCGAGTTGTGGTTGAATTTTGTCGCCGCTGAGCATGATGGCAAAGACGGTGATCCGCTCCTGTTTCAGGCGTGCAATGATTGGAGCGTCTTTCGGCGGCAGGATGTCGCTGCTCTCGCCGTCAGTCAAAAGAATGATCATGCGGTCACCGTTGGGACGTTCGGCGAGGAGTTCGGTTGCGCCACCGAGCGCCTTGCCGATGAAGGTAATCCCCCATAGATGGTCGGGCAGGCCGTGTCGGCCCATCTCGACTGGATCAATTTTCGGATTGTCGGGCTGGATGAATCGTTTGGAGAGCGGGATCGATTGGGTGTCGAGGGTGAGCGGCAGCCAGTGGATGTAGTGCCGCGAGAAAATGGTGAGACCGAAGGCATCGCCTTGCCGGTAGTTGACGAACTGCTCGATGGCGTCCATCGCCGAATCGAAGCGCCGATGGCGGCCGTCGGCTTGTGACCCGTGCGCTTCGGCCATGCTTCCGGATGTATCGAGCAGGAGTTGGATGTTGGTGAGCTGCCGCTCCACCTCGGGGGGCTCGAATTTCATCGGGTGCGCCAGGAAAAGGATCGCGATGGCAAGCAAAGCGGCAGGCAGACAATTCGCGAGGAGAACAAGAATGCGGAGGAACCAGCCGCGTCCTTGTTCACCGTGATCGAAAGGCATCACGATTGAATGCCCTCGCCGGACAAATTCCCAGAACACGAGGATCACCGGCACAGCAAGGAGGGCGAGAAGTTGCGGGTGTTGAAATGTCATGGCGCGGCCTCCTCCCGGGGATTGGCGTCCGCCGCATACGGTGCGACAAGTGCGGTGATTTCTTCGCGCGCAACCGATGACGCTGGATGATGCAGCCAATGTTGGAGTTTACGCAAGGATACCGTCGTCTTGTCGTCGCGCCAGATCGCGTTCAGCGCGGCGCGCATGGGCATGGGGCCAAGCGCAAGTTCATCGCGCCAGCAGCGGAGTAGTAGCATTTCCAGCCGGGCCTTGTCGTCGGAAGTCAGGGCGCCGGCTTCCAACTTCGTCATGAAGTTGCGCAGCATCTCGGGAAGGGTGAGCCCGGCGGGCACTGCGTCTGCTTCGGTCACCGTCCGCGGACGCTTGAAAAATATCAGCATCAGCAGCCACACGATCCACAAAACAAAAAGCACCGCCATCGTTTCGTAGTAATGGCTGCCGACATCGATCCGCAGGTCCTCGGTTTCTTCAATGCGGGTATCGAGATCTTTTGACAGCTTGGAATTGCCGATGATTTGAAAGGGAGGCAAGCCTGTCAGCTCGCTGCCATCAGCGGCGACCAAGAAATCCCTGAGGTCGAAGGTGCCCGCGCGATTGACAATGTAACGGACATCGTAGATGCGCCGGTCAGCTTGTTCCGTCACCTCGGCGATCCGTACGTTCACCGCGACTCCCCACTTGTAGGGCGCCACCGAGAGCCGCGGTCCGCTATAAGTCACGATCGCGGCCTGCTCCACGCCGAGCGGCACGCCAGGACCGTCGATTTCCGGATCCCGATTCCAATTCAAGTAAGTCACCACCGCGACGAGCACGGCGGCGATCACCGTGAGGGTGGCGTTGCGTTTGAAATGGGAGCCTCGCTTCATGTCATCGTCCAGCGCTGCCACCCAAGCCACGGCGGTTCAAGAAATGTCGCAAGCGGCCGAGAATCGGCTGGTCGGTGCGAAGAGAAAGGTAGTCAATTCCGAAGCGCGTGAGTTCGCTCTTCCAGCCAGCGCTGTCGATGAAAGCGCGCCGGCCATGGCCGACAAATGCACGGCCCGACTCCGCTTCAGCGCCGCGAAACAGACCCGCGCCCTTGATGTGCAACTCGGCCGGATCCTGGAGATGCAGCACCAGACAATCGTGTTCCTGTCCGAGCACCTGGAGCGCGGCGAAGACGTCGGGATCATGGAGGTCGCTGAGCACGATGACCGTAGTCCGGCGCTTTAACGAAGGTGCTAATTCACGGACTCGCTGGGCCAGCGTCGTCTCTTCCATGAAGTCGTGATGCCGAAGCTTGTGCGACCATTCCATCACGAGATTACGCGACAGCGAAGGGCGCACATGCAGTTCGCGCGCGCCGCAGCCGAGCATTCCCACCGGCGTCATCGTCTCCTGCGCTGCCAGCGCCACGCCGGTCGCAATGCGCACGGCCCAAGCATACTTGCTAAGTTCCTGCGAACTTACGCACATCGAGGCCGAGGTGTCGACGAGCAGGTAGAGTGGGATCTGTCTCGGCTCCTGGAATTCCTTGATGTAGAGTTTTCCGAGGCGTGAAGAAACTTTCCAGTCGATAAATTTCACCGGATCGCCCGCGACATAGGCCCGCGACTGGGCAAACTCGAGACCGCCACCGTGGAAGACGGATTCGTCCTGGCCGAAGCTCAAGCTGTTGGCCAGCTGGTTGACTGTCACTTCGAACTGCCGGGCATCAACCGGATCGTCACTGAGTTTTACCTTACGTTTCATGTTAACCGAGGCCGGCGAGAATTTCCTCTAATACTTGCGGCCCCGTGTGGCCGGCGGCGGAGGCTTCGAAGGTGACGCGGATCCGGTGCAGGACCACGTCCTCGGCGAGATCAAACAAATCGTCCGGCGTCACGAAGTCGCGATCGTGCATCACCGCCCGCGCCCGGGCCGCATTGATCAAGGCCAAGCCTGCGCGCGGACTGCAGCCAAAGTCGAGGTGCTTCGATTCCCGGGTGCGGCGCGTCAGTTCGACGCAATGTTTCACGAACACCTCGCTGACATGCACAGCCTGCACGGCCTCCATCGCGGCCACGAGGTCCTCTTTCGATCCACAGGCGTCGTCCTCGATCATGTCAAAAGCCGAGCGCGGCACCGCACCACCGCCTTCGCGCCTCAGGCCCATGGCGAGCTGGTTCATAAGAATTTGCTGCTCGTCCTCGCGACCCGGATAATCGAGCCGGTGCAGGAGCATGAAGCGATCGAGCTGCGCCTCCGGCAAGTCAAAGGTGCCGGACTGTTCGACCGGATTCTGCGTCGCGATGACCAGGAACGGCACCGGCAAACTTAGAGACTGTCCGCCGATCGTAACCTTGCGCTCCTGCATCGCCTCGAGCATCGCACCCTGGACTTTCGGCGCGGCCCGGTTGATCTCATCTGCGAGCAGCAGGTTCGTAAAAATCGGACCGCGGTGGATTCTAAACTCGCCGCTTTTTTGATCGATGATCTCCGAGCCGATGATGTCGGATGGCAGCATATCGACGGTAAACTGGACGCGGTTGAAATCGAGATGGATCGCCTTGGCGAGGGCGTTCACGAGGAGAGTCTTCGCGAGTCCGGGCAGGCCTTGCAGCAGGAGATGCCCGCCTGTGAGAAGGGCGATCAACACGCGTTCAACAACGATATCTTGACCGACGACGATTTTGGCGACGCGTTCGCGGACTCCGGAGACGAATTCCTGAGGGGACTGGGTGCGGCCGGGGCGGCTTGCGGGTGCAGTGGACATAAGAAGCGGACGTATTATGAGAAAATAAATGGTGGTCGTTGATTCAAGAAGCACAGCGGAGCCACTTCGAAGCGATTTTGCGGAGGTCGTCTTCCCGCAAGGTGCTTTCGGCGCCGAAGTAGGACTGTTCGATGCTCTCAAGATCGCTTTGCAGTTCGTGTTGCTGCTCCTCCTTGAGATGAACCAGCGGACTGCTGCGCAAGCGGCGCAACAGGGCGACGACCGCGAAGCCGTCGACATCGGATGGCATGTGGAAAACGTCGCGGGCCCGCAGTGGTCGTTCACGACCACGTCTGCGGAAGATGATGAAAAGCAAGCCGATCCCGACAACGCCGCAGCCGATCCCAATGAGCCAGGGGAGTGGATACTTCGCGGGATTGGCGAGGAGTTCGGCGGCATTGCCTGCGGCAGCCGGACCGAGGGTCACGAGAGGTTCCGAGAGGGTCATCAGATCCATTTCCCGGTAGCTTTGGTAAGTGACGGTGGCGTCAGCCGCTTTCGGGGTCGGGAATTGAAACTCGAGTGGCCCGGTCGCGGCGCGCACCGCATCGCCGTCGAGCGTGATAGTCCAGAGACGCTCCGAAGTTGGCGTGATCTCATCGCCCCAGGTGTTGAGTTCTTTGATCTGCAAATTCTCGTGGGGATTGACATGCTGGATTGCGATCGCGGCCTCGTCGTTGGGAAGATCGAGCAGCTGGTCCAGATCCGGAACAAGGCCGGTGGCGGTCACGGCAATCTCGAGCGAGAGCGTGCCATTGATCGTCAACTGGCGGGTGTCGAGCGTTTGCGTGATGGTGATCTGGTTCGCGGGGCGTGCTGGCACGGTATCGGTCGCGACCTTGATGAGCGTCTCGGCGGACTCGGCCGGAATACTGACGGGGCCCGTCATATCGACAAACTTCAGCGCCAGCTCGATCGGCGGGATCTTGTCGACGCTGGCGTCCTTGGCGCGGACGTGAAGGTAGGCGAGCACGGTTTCTTCCCAGCCGGGCTGCTCGGTAGGCCGTGGCTTCACATCGGTGGAGGCGAAGGTGATCGTCTTGATCTCGAAGAAGGGCGTCATCGCCTCCCGGATGTTTAACTCCAGCTCGTCGCGCGGCCCCTGTGCTTGGCTCATCGTTTGCACCTTGGGCGACGGTCTCTTGTTCACTCCGGCGGCGGGGTCATTGGTGAGATACTGACCAAACTTGGCCGCTCGTCCCATCGCCTCGGTGTGGATGATGCTGAGAATGATGCCGAAGTCCTGATCCCGTCCCACCGTGTTCGGGCCATCGACGCGGGTTTCCAAGCGGACTTCGCTGAGCAGCTCATCGAAGTAAGCGAGATCTTTAGCGGCGCCGAAAGTGAACGGATCGTCCTTGGTGATAACCGTCGCGCCCGCGAGGTAACGATAGCGGAGGTCTTCGTGTAGCGGGGTGGCGGTATCATCGAGGCGTGTCTTTATGACTTTGGCAAAGAGGCCGATGTGGGCCGCCGCAGCGCCGTCCGGAAGGACTTCGAGATATTTGCGAATCTTTGTCAGAGCCGCGCGGTTCATCGCCTTGGAGAGATTGAGCTGGTCGTTCGAACCGATCCCAAGGAGCCCGTTGAACCAGGCCAAGTAAGGTTCGACGGTGTATTCGCCTGCCGGGAGCTGTGCCACCTGTTTGCCATAAGCAGCGGCCCCGCGATTGAAGTAATCCTGTGCGCGCAGGTTCTTTTCCTTGAAGCCGAAGATTCGCATTTTTGGATCGTTGGCGACGAGGTCCTGAAAGTATTCGAAATCGCCCCAATCCACCAGCAAGGTACCCGCGAGAGTCAACGGGCGCCAGGCATCGGGGTGGCCTTCCAGCCAGCTGTCGATGAGTTTTAGAGCGGTGTCATACCCGATGCGGACCATCTCCAGCGTTTCCGATTCATCACGCCGGGTGAGTCCGGCCTGCTGCACTTCCATCGTGCGCCAGCGCTCACCGAGGTTGGCGTTTATCTGCTTGAGGATGAGCGAAAAAATGGGTTCATCCATCTGATTCATCGGGCCAAAGACCTTTTCGATATGGGAAGTTCGATAGGTTTCCGCCGCGCTGTAGGCCAGGTCGAATGCGGTGACGACCTGCGAATAGTCCTCCGGCGCGAGACCCGTGTCGCGGAAGAGCGTCATCATGCGAGCGAGGCTGTTGATGTTCTTCTCCATCATGATTGGGGTGACCGGAATGCGCGCGTCCTCGGGCAGCCCGTACTTCCGGCGCAGGTCTTCAGGGATTTCCGGGTTGTGGCTCTTGGCCCAGACCACCAGGAATTCCTCGGCCAGCGCCGCGCCTGCGGCCGGGCTCCGTTTCCCAATCTCGACAATCAGATCCGCCGCTTGATCAAACCGGGAGCCGGTGAGAATGAGGCGCGACATGCTGACATCGATCCGATCACGCATGCTTGATGGCAGCGCCGCCGCCCACTTTCCGGCAGGTGCGACGGCAAGCAATTCCTCCGGCTCGACATACTTGCCCGGGTGTTGCTTTGAAATCTCCGTATGGGTGGTGTCCGCCTGATCGATCCACTGATCGGCCATCATTTCGAAGATCCGGTTCCACGGCTGCTCGCCCGGCTTCACGCCGCCGATGAGGAGGTTTGCGATGGTAGCCTGCGCGGCGAGGTTTTCGGTGCGGATCTCGACCGCGTGGTTGTGTTCATTCTGCACCTTCTGCGTAAAGGCACTGACCAAGCGCATCGCCCCTTCGGGATTAGTCTTCGCAGCTTCTGTCAAAACCGATTCGAGAGTGCTGACCGGCACCTGAGTTAGAACCTTCGAGATCGCGTCGCTCGCCCGGGTTTTTTCCCACGCCTTCCCCTGGTCCAATACAGGGGTGAGCACTTCTGAAATATTTTCGTCCCAGACCCGCTGCACATCGGCACGCTGGGCGTTCACGCGTTCCTCTTGGGTGGCGACGAAGTTGAGCAGTTCCCGCTGCAGTCCTTCGTCGCTGAATTTCTCGATGTCCGCCACCGGAGGCAGATACTCGCGAGCGAGGTCTTTGAAGTTCGCGGCCATGAGAATACGCGCGGCCGTGAGCCGCGTATCCGGATCCAGGCCGCCGACCTTGTCGGAACCTTTCCTCAACCGATCCACCAACCAGTAGCTCTCGCCCACAGGCACCGCTATCTTGATAAGTTGGCCAAGCTTGTGCAGGTTGTCCGATGTGAACTCTCCGGGCACCGCGTCGGCGAGACCAAGCACGTCTTCAAGTTGCATGTTAGGCTTCTGGTTCTGACTTAAGTCTGCCAGCACCTTGTCATAAAGTTTGCGAGGCAGTTCCAGCGGCATCTGCGCCAACTCCTCGCGGAGGCGATTCCAATCGCCGGTGATGAAGTGATGGTTGAAGCGGTTCGTCACGGTCAAGGTTGCCGGATCGGTCGTGCCGACGCGATCAAGATGATGCAGCAGATCGCTCGGATCCCGCGAGTATCGCTGCTTGAGCATCTGTTCGATTTCCTTGATGAGCTTTGGGTCTGGCTGAGGCGGCTCGGCAGGCGGCGGAGGCACTGCAGGATCAGCCACGACGGGCGGCTCGGGGGAGGGGGGCGGCTCCTGAGCGTTCGCAGAGGCGGGAACGAAAAAGGCGAGTGCGAGAGCCATGGCTGCGGAAGCCGCGATGGATTGATGGAAATAAGTTTTCATGTAAAAAAACAGGCGAGTTACCCAATTACGAACCAGGCGTATCCTGCTTCTCGAATTCTTGAAAATCAAGGCGGCCATCTTCCTTGCTTGGCGGTCCTGGCGCGAGTCCCGGCGGTCCAAAAAGTCCTGCGGCTGCTGCCGCTGCTGCCGGTCCGCTTGGACCTGCACCTGCCTCGATCAGCAGCGCGGCTTCCAGATTCCGTTGCTGCGGAACGACGATGCCCTGCACACCCTTGACGGCGCGAATGTTGTTCACGGCGGCGCCGACGGGCGGGGGAGGGGGCACCGGCGTGACGGAATTCGGTGCCGGGGTTTTCACGCCGTCGATCGAGTTGACACCATCAACCTTCTTGACGCCCACCGCGCTGCTTTCCGCGACCGGAGTTGCGGTCGGTGGTTCGACCTTTTTGACGCTCTCCACGGCCTCCTGTTCGATGCCTTTGACGCCTTCGATGACCGTCGACGGTTTCTTATCCTGCTCCTGGGTCATGGCCAGGCTTAGCGCGAGGATGAAGCCGGCAAGACCGATTCGGATCGAAGGAGAAATATTCATGGGGATGACTTGGAATTGATTGTCTTTTGAAACTCGGCCGCCACGCGGTCTTCATAGTTCGCCAGCGCACCGGGCTCCTGATGTTCGGCTAGGAAGCGGAAAATTTGCCGAGTTCTTTCGGCATGAGGCCGCCATTCTGACTCCGCCGCGCCGCTGGTCTTGAGGAGATAGGCCGCGTAATAGTGCGCCTTGCCGAGCGTCTCGCGTGTGGCCCGGGTGATCGCCGCATTCTCGCCATGCGTCTGGGCAGTCTCCTGAAGTAGGAGCGTGAGCTCCTCCGCGGCCGCCGCCACTTCGAGCATCTCCAGACGTGCCTTCGATTTTGCCAGCTGAATCTGGTGCCGCACCAGCGGGCGTTCGTCCCTCGGCAATTTTCCGTCGAGCTTGTCGTAATCCTCGATGATCTGGGCCCAGTCGGGTTCCGCGGCCTGCTCGGACTCGCGAATTTCCGCCACATGCTTTTGGGCCTCCATCCGGGCGAGCTGATCCTGCCCCTCGTTGTAGTGGTAATACAGCGCCGCCACCGGACAGAGCAGCCAGAGCAGGGTGAAAAACTTTCTCATGATGATGTCGTCCCCTCCACGATGACAGGAGCCTTCGTGGCTCGGCGTTTTTTTGAATTCACTTTCCAGTCGCTGCCGAAGAAGTCCAGGACGATTGGCAGGAATGTGTTGATTAAGGCGCCGAGGACCATCGCCAATATCGCGATCTGCTCGAGGTTCAGGCCTCTCTTCAACGGCGCCAGCGGAACCACCAGGTCGCCGAGCGTTGTGGTGGCGAGATGTTTGGTGTTTACGTCTTTATACGCACCGCCTAACGAGGCCGCCACGCTGCGCAACGTTCCGGCCTCCTGCCGCGACTGATGCCCGTCGATGTAGAGGCCCTTGTTCGGATTGCCGATGCCAAGCACGAGCACCTCCTTTACTGACTTCGGCCGCTGAGCGATCGGCACTAGGTTCACCGAATCCCCATCGGTGAACAGGATGATCCGGGTGCTGTTTTCCGGGAAATCCGCCACCAGTTCCAGCGTCTCGTTCACCGCCCGGCCCAGATCCGTTTTTCCCAACGGCATGGCATAGGTGATCGGCAGGCCATTGAAGACATTACGCACCAGCTCGGGATCACGCGCCTCCATCACGACCGGCAATGATTCGGTGTAAAAGCCGATCACACCAAAGCGAAGATTTCCGCTGACCCTCTGAAGGATGGCCTCCACCACTTCACTCATCCGAGCTTGACGGGTCAGCGAGCCCTCAGGTCCCGCGTCCTGCAAATACATACTCGGCGAAAGATCCGCCACAAACACCAGCCGTGTTGCTTCGCCGTCCTTTTCATCCGCGAGATCATCGTCCCCGCCCGTCTTCAGAAGGATCAACGTCGCCAGCCCCCATGTAAATGCCGCCAGGCTCACTGGCCGCAGCATCGGCACCAAGCGCGTCCAAGGCCGGGCTCCCGCCGGCCCGAAAGCCAGCCGTTCCGCCACTCGAATGCGCCGGCCATGAAGCCATTCCGCCAACGCCGCGAGCCCGAACACGATCAAAGCTGATACCACCGCGGTCATGCTACTGCTGAAAATTTCCTTTTGGTGGTAGGTTCCTGAAGCAGCAGTTGGACCGGACCAGAAGGGGGAGAAAGGAGAAACGGACACCGTAGTTTATGCGTGTCGGAGAGCGGTGTCTCGCTTGAAAAAAGCCCTGAACAGGTCTTTTCAGGATCGGGAGATTTTGGGACTTTTTTCATTGCTTGAGAGCGTAAATTTTCGGGCTCTCTTGCTAAGATCTATTTTGGCAGCGATTGCTTGGGGTGAGCGCTTAAGAGCTACAGGTCGTATCCAACAGTCCTATCATCGGAAGCGAAAAAATCGACTTGTCGGGGGGGCTATACCCCAACAAATGGGAGTTCGTATCTCAAGGCTCATGGGGAAATTCCTTGAAAACCGGTGGAGCTAACCTCCGTATTTGTTTTTCAATGCACTGTCTCTCTCGGTTGATCCCTCTCGCTTGGCTGTTCGGGACGGTCGTTACTGCGATTGCTCAACCTTCTTTCAAAGAGGATCTGCAACCTTATCTCGAGCAGCATTGCCTCCGGTGTCATGGCGAAAAGAAGCAGAAGGGCGATTTCCGGCTCGATGAGCTTTCGCAAAAAGTGGGAGAGCACGACACTCCTCTCTGGGCCGAGGTGATGGAGCGAATTAGTTCCGGGGAAATGCCGCCGGAAGATGAAGAAAATCTCCCTGCCGCCAATGAGAGCGCCCGGATAGTCGATTGGATCTCCGCGCGGCTTCGAGAGGGCGAGTCGACACGGATGGCGCGACGGGATCGGGTTTCGTATCATCGACTGACCCGTGAGGAATATGTCAACGCGGTGCGTGACCTCATTGGGGTCGAGTATGATGCCACGGATCCGGGCGGGCTTTTGGAAGATCCGGAATGGAATGGCTTTGAGCGAATCGGTTCTGTTCTGACGCTTTCGCCGACGCACATCGAGAAATACATCAAGGCCGCCGAAGTCGTGCTGGACGAGGCTTATCCCGATGAACCCCTCAATTATCTCGAAGTCAGCAAACGCGCTGCCGAACTGGGAGAACACGACAGTCACTACGAGCGATTGAAAGCAGATGGGCTCCTCGATAAAATACGGGTTCCTCTGACGACTTCTGGTGAGATTTTCCGAGGATCGAATCCCTACCGGGGACCGGAATTTAATTTCCCTGGCGCGGGGATTTACGAAATCAGCTACACAGTTTGCGGCATCACTCCGGCAGGTGGTCCGGCTCCCCGGATGCAGGTCTACGAACAGAAGTTGGACCGCATCTTGTTCGAGCAGGATATTGTCGCGCCGGAGGACAAGCCGATCACGGTGACGTTCCGCGTTCACTTCCCGGATGTCTGGGGCCCGGAGATTCACGTGCTCAATCAAAATGGACTCCCGCGTCATCCCCGCACCAACGAGGCCAGTCGCATTCCCTTCATCACCACCGCGTATCCCCGGGCGCCCTGGCAGATGAAGATCACCGATGAGGAAGGCAAGCCACGCTTTCCCATTCTGATCATCGATTCCATTTCCATGCGCGGTCCGATCATTACCTCGGAAGAACAGAAACGTCGTGATTCCTACATGGCCGTTGAGGAATCTATCGAGGCGGTCCGCGAAGGTCTTGAGAAGATGGCTCGGCGCGCTTTCCGCCGTCCCTTGTATGAGGGCGAACTCGATACCTATGTCGGCATCGTCGAAGCCGAATTGAAAGCCGGAGAGTCCTTCAAAGATTCCGTGAAGGCGGGCATGATCGCGATTCTATGTTCCAAGAGTTTTCTGTTCATTGCCGAGGGCGACGAGAACACACACCGCCATCGCTTGGATGATTGGGAATTGGCTACCCGCTTGTCTTTTCTCCTCTGGAGCACCATGCCGGATCAGGAACTGTTTGAGCTGGCGAAGAGCGGCAAGCTTCGCGACCGGGAGGTATTGCGGGCGCAATTCCAACGCATGCTGGCGGACTCTCGTGCGGAGCGATTTACGCAGTCTTTTGCCAACCAATGGCTGCATTTGCGCAAGGTGGGAATGTTTCCGCCGGACAAGAAGATTTACCCAAACTACGATGATCATTTGGAACAAAGCATGGTGGGCGAGACGCAGGAATTTTTTGGCGAGGTGGTGCATCAGGGGCTGAGCTTGCGCGAGTTCATCGACTCAAGTTGGACCATGGTGAACCCGAGGCTTGCGAGATTTTATGGGATTCCCAACGTGACTAAAGATGAATTTCAGCGCGTCTCTCTGCGACCCGATGACCAGCGCGGAGGATTGCTCACGCATGCCTCGGTGCTATCACTGACTTCGGACGGAACCCGTCATCGTCCGGTTCATCGTGGAGTATGGGTATCCGAAGCCATTCTCGGCAAAAGGCCTCCTCCGCCTCCGGCTAATGTCGATCCCATTGAGCCCAATCCCTTGGATGAGCCCAAGGCGACCTTGCGCATGAAGCTCAAGGCTCACATTCACGATCCGAACTGCGCTTCGTGTCACAAGAGTATCGACCCCTATGGTTTGGCCTTCGATAGCTACAATGCCATCGGCGAATGGCGCACCCACGAAAGGGTGGAGGGAACCGGCGACGACCCGGTGGTCAATGCCAGCGGACAACTACCGGACGGGCGAACTTTCCAAAACACCAAGGAATTTCGAAAATTGCTCATGTCGGACCTGGATGCCTTCAACGCGACCTTTATCGAGAAGCTCGCAATCTATGGCACGCGCCGTACGATGACCTACGATGATCGCGATGAATTAGAATCGATCGAGAAGATCGGACGTGAGAAAGATTACCGTGTTCGTGATATCCTCGAAGCCTTCGTTCTCTCAGACCTCTTCCAAAAACGATGAATATACAAAGCAACAACTGGCGAATGAGCCGTCGTCACATGCTCCGCGGGCTCGGTGCCAGTATCGCGCTGCCCATGCTCGATTGCATGGCAGCCACCCGGTCGCAGCCGAAGAAGCCAAAGCGCAGCGTTTTTCTGTATATTCCCAATGGGGTCAACACGCTCACCTGGCAGATTGAGAAGGCGGGCGCGGATTACGAGTTCACTTTGCCCTTGAGATCACTGGAGCGACATCGCCAGGAGGTGACGCCGATCAGTGGCCTGCATCATCCCATGGTGCTGGGGAAACACCACAATTGCGACAAGGTGTGGTTGACCGGTGCCGATGTTCCCAGCAATGGGGGAGCTTTTCGAAATACCATCTCAGTAGATCAATTGATGGCCGAAGTGCAGGGCGTTTCCACGCGGTTTCCTTCACTGGAGATGGCGATTGAAGGTCATTCGCTCGCTTGGTCACGTGATGGCATTCAGCTTCCGGCGGAACGGAATGTGAAGTCGATTTTCGAACGGATGTTCGTTGGCGAAAAGGGTGGTAAAGATGCGGTGCGCCGACGCTTGAATCGACGCGGGAGCATTCTTGATGCGGTGTTGGATGACGCCCAACGGGTGAATCGCAAACTGGGCACCGAGGATCAGAGTAAGCTCGATGAGTATCTCACCGCAGTGCGCCAGGTCGAAGTTCGCACCGAGCGCGCCGACGCCTGGCTGGATGTTCCCCGGCCTGAACTCGCTCCCGGCGAGGCCGGAAAATTCTCGAGGAAGATGGATCAGAATCAGGTTCAGGATTACCATCGCCTCTTCTATGACTTGATGGTTCTGGCTTTGCGCACCGACATGACGCGCGTCATTACTTGTATGATCTGTAGCGAGTCGAATGGCGGAGCAATCCCGGACATTGGCATCTCGCAGGCGCGGCATGGTCTCTCGCATCACAATGGTGATCCTGAGCAGCTTCGTCGTCTCACCCAGACCGACGCCTTCCTCATTGAGCAGTTTAGCTACTTTCTCGATCAATTGAAGGGGCATCAGGAAGAGGGTGGGACTTTGTTGGACACGACTCAAGTTCTCTGGGGCAGTGGCATGGCCTACGGGCATAGTCACGGAAACGCGAACCTGCCCACGATCTATGCCGGCGGAAAAAATCTCGGCGTGAAGCATGGCCAGCATGTTGATTTTAATTTGCCGACGATCGGGAAATACACCGTGGCCGATGCCAATGCGCATTACAAAATCTGCGGCCGTCCGGTCGATGCCGAGGCCCGGCTCAGCAATCTTCTTCTGACGATGTTGCAACGGGTCGATGTCGAAACCGAAGCGTTTCAGGACAGCCTGGGCGTCATCTCCGAAGTGGTAGCGTGATGATGATTTTTAAAATACTGTTTCTCGCCGCAATCATCGTTCCGACTTTCGCGCAGGAAGCCTATCGGACGGACGTAAACAAAGATGAGAGTCTGCCGTGGTTTCAGCCGATCAAAGGTGAGTTCCCCCCGGAAGGTTCCCCGCACTATGTCTCTGGCGAGTTGATTGGTCTCGATCACCCGGAGCGAAAAGTGATTCTCCGGGTTGATCGCAACGATAGCCAGGGCCGTGCCTTGATGGACTATCCGCTGACGGCGTCAATGCTGCCTTATGGATCGATCTATTATCAGAATCAACCCGCGGCCTTGCAGGACATCCCCATCGGGACGCATCTTCATGGTTGGTTCTACGAACGACCCAAGGGTGAGACAAAGCATTGGACTCTTCGAGATGGACAACCCCACAATGTCAACGATGTGCGGGCTTCGCCCGAGGTCGACTTCACGCGATGCCTGCGTTTGGAGGATGATTTTTCCTACCATGCCCGACGGAATCAGATTTGGAAAGTTGACCATGTCGAGCTCACCACAAAGAAGCTCACCGCGACGTTGCAAGAAGGCGGGAAAGCCCCCGGCGATGCCCAGATCTTTGATCTCGTTTCCCATACTGTGATTTACGAAGGCTCTGGCTTTGGAACCTTCGAAAGGATCAAGCCCGGACAAACGGTGCAGATGAATCTAACCTGGGCCACACTCTACGGACCGGGCCGCGTGACTCAGATCTGGCTCGATGAAAAAAGCCGCGAGCTGGCCTCGGCCCGTCAACTTGAACGCCATCGCAGCAACATTCGTGAACGAGGGATTCCCGGGTGGGTGGACGCCGTCGATGACAAGACCCAGATCGTAACCCTGACCTTTTTCGATGGAGTCGACCGGGAGTTGTTCAAGGACTTCGACATTATCGTGCCCGAGCCACTCGGCTGGCCTACATCCGGTGGTGCCAAGGACGACCTCAAACCAAAGGGAACTATCGCGGTATCTCGGGAGTGCTTGATGACCTACGACATCGTCAATGATCGCAAAGGCGGCAACATCGTGAACCGGAGCAAAGTCCCGCTTCGCCCCGGCTGCAGCGGGCTGCAAATTCAAGTGGAGTGCGGGATGTTGCTGGAAGGCTATCGACCGGGCGGGGTGATTCGCTTTTTTCCAGCCGCCTGGAATGTGGTGGCCATTCCAAGCGAAGAACAATTCCATGGACGCGAATAGTTTTATCCTGAAAAGACATGACACGGCTCTTGTCGTGCTTGTGGTGTCCGCTCGTTACAATCGGGGTGCCGAACAAGCGAATATCCTCGTCCTCCTTGCCGTCGATCTCGGATACCCGGAGCCAAGGTAATGGAGATCATTGAAGAGAACCGGGATTCGTCTTGGCGGGTTCACCTTGGAAACCTTGCTCCACGTCTTGCCGAGCTCTGTCCAGTCAGTGCCGCGTCGTATGATCGCCATCGAGAGCAAGATGGGCATCCTGCCCCAGTTCTTCTTTCTCACTGCGACCCGACGCCAGCGCACATTGGGTCGAAAGATAGATTGCCGCAGTTTGCCGCGTTTCTAACAAAGACTCGTTTAATCAATTTGCCACCATGAAACACGCTAGACAAGATTCACTCTTCAGATATTCCGGCGGCCTCGGTGCCGGCCTCCTTCTCATCGGTTCGGGATTCGCGGAAGTGCCCCCCGCTGAAGCCATTGCCGGCCTCGATGTGGGGGAGGGCCTGGAAGCCAGCCTCTTTGCCTCCGAGCCGATGATGCTGAGCCCGTCCAGCATCGACATTGACCATCTCGGTCGAGTCTGGGTCTGTGAGGTCGTTAACTATCGCGGACATAACGGAAAACGCCCTGAGGGAGACCGTATCCTGGTCCTCGAAGATACCAACGGGGACGGCACGGCGGACAAGTCGACGGTGTTTTACCAGGGTCGGGACATCGATTCTGCTCACGGGATTTGCGTGCTCGGCAACAAAGTGATCGTCTCTGCGGGTGACAACGTCTTTGTCATGACCGACGAAAACGGCGACCTCAAGTCCGACAAGAAGGAAGCGATCTTCACCAAGATCGGGGGTGCGCAACATGATCACGGGATCCACGCCTTTTCGTTCGGTCCCGACGGGAAACTCTACTTCAACTTTGGCAATGCTTCCCGGCAACTCGCGAACGCGTCCGGAGAGACCATCACCGACAAAGCCGGAAACCTGGTCAAAGCTGATCGAAAGCCCTACCAGGAGGGTATGGTGTTTCGCTGTGACCTCGACGGATCGAACGTCGAGACTCTCGGCTGGAATTTCCGTAACAACTGGGAGGTCTGTGTCGATTCCTTCGGGACAATCTGGCAGAGCGACAACGATGACGACGGCAATAAGGGCGTGCGGATCAACTTCGTGATGGAATATGGCAACTACGGCTACCGCGACGAAATCACCGGAGCGGGATGGGGTGACAAACGCACCAACATCGAGGAGGAAATCCCGCTCCGCCATTGGCATCTTAACGATCCCGGCGTGGTTCCAAATTTCCTCCAGACCGGCCAGGGATCTCCCACCGGTATTGTTGTTTACGAGGGTTCCGTTCTCCCTTCCGTTTTCTGGAATCAAGTCATCCACTGCGATGCGGGACCCAACGTAACCCGCGCCTACCCGGCGAAGACTGAAGGAGCAGGATACTCCGCCAAGATGATTAACCTTCTGCAAGGCTCCCGGGACAAGTGGTTTCGGCCCTCCGATGTTTGCGTGGCTCCGGACGGGTCACTCTTGGTCGCGGATTGGTACGATCCCGGGGTGGGCGGACATGCCATGGGTGACTTAAAACGGGGCCGGATTTTCCGGGTCGCGGTTCCCGGATCGAAGTCCTCGGTTCCCAAGGCCGATTTTTCGACGCCCGATGGTGCCGCCACGGCGCTGACGAGTCCCAATGGAGCGACCCGTTATCTTGCGTGGACGGCCCTAAACAAGATGGGGGACAAGGCCGTTCCCGCGCTTCAGAAAATCTGGAAAAGCGAGAATCCCCGGCACCGTGCCCGTGCCCTTTGGGTGCTTGGAAAGTCTGCCGGAAGGGGCCAGTCTTCCGTCGATCTGGCGCTCGCCGATTCCGATCCGGACATCCGTATTGTGGGAATCCGTCTCGCACGCCAGCTTGGGCTTAGCATTCCAGAGACGGTCGCCAAGGTCGTGCAAGACAAGTCTCCGGCAGTCCTCCGGGAGGCCGCGATCGCCCTGCGTTTCGATGGCTCGGATCAGGCCAACGCACTCTGGACTGAACTCGCACTCCAACACAATGGAAGCGATCGTTGGTACCTTGAGGCTCTGGGAATCGGATCCGATCTCCACGCGGACGCCCGATTCGCCGCCTGGTTGGCAAAGGCCGGTGACCAGTGGAAGTCGGATGGGGGCCGTGACATCGTGTGGCGCAGCCGTTCAAAGGGCGCGCCCGAATACCTCGTCAAGATTATCAAGGACAAGTCGCTCAAAGACCACGACTCCCTGCGCTACATGCGGGCCTTCGACTTCCACCGCGGAGAGGAAAAGAAGAAGGCCCTCGAGAGCTTGCTCGAGCTCTAACCCGACATCCTCCATGCGCGCTTATCATTTCCGCGTCGCCGGAATTCTGCTCCTCTTGCTTGCGCCCTCCGGGTTCGCTGACGAGGCGAAGGATGCTCTCATCGTAGAGACCATCCTCCGGCTTGATGATTTCAATTTGGAAAATTCTGAAAAGGCGCAGGGGGCGGTGGCCCGCTACCTGAAGGTCAATTGGGCCGGCGACCGCTACCTCGATCTGATCCGGCGTTTCGAACTAAAGAAGGAAGCTCCCGGGGTGCTCCGGCTCGCCCTTGAAAAGTCGGATGCTCCGATTGGGGCCGAGGCCGCCTCGGCACTCGTTGATCTCGGTAGCGGCGACCTGCTCGTGAAAGCCCTCAAGGGTAAAGATGGCACGGTGGCCGCCCGCGCCGCCAAAGCGATCTCCCTGGCCGGTGATCCCATTCTTCTCGCCGAGTTGCCGAAGGTGCTCGCGGATCAATCCAGGCCCGCCGAGGTCCGTTCGGCGGCCTTGAAGGCGATCTACGATCCGAATCCGGGGAAGCATCCTGAGCTTCTGGTCATGGTGAAAGCGGGTGAGCTCGCTGATGATCTTAAGCAAACCGCCTCGGACCTTCTCATGCTCTCTCGCGATCCTAAGGTGCGCGAGGAAGCCCAGTCTCTCTTTGCGAGTGGGAAGGGCGAGTTTCCGGAGGTGGCGGAGTTGGTCAAGCGCACGGGCGACGTGAAAAATGGGAGGAAGCTCTTCGCCACCAAGACGTGCACCGTCTGCCATCAGGCGGGCGAGGTCGGGATCAACTTCGGTCCGGGACTCTCCGAAATTGGTGAGAAGCTGAACAAGGAAGCGCTCTACCAGGCCATCATGGAGCCCAACGCCGGGATCAGCATGGGATTCGAAGGCTGGGAGGTCACTCTGAAAGACGGAACTTCCCTCCTTGGAATCGTTACCGAGTCGGAGGAATCCCTGACGCTCACCATGATTGGCGGCGCGAACCGGACTGTCCTGAAAACGGAGGTGGCGTCGAAGAATCAGTATCCCCAGTCCCTCATGTATCCCGGCCTTCACCGCCTCATGACCCCGGAGGAGCTCGTTGATCTCGTCGAGTATTTGAGTTCGCTCAAAAAGGCGGCACCGGGGAAGGGCTAAGCCATTTCCATAACTGACTTCAATTTTTGTGATAGCGGGGTGGTGGCAGAAATAGCCTGACCAATACCGGATCTTGAAGCGCATCAGAGTGATGCCCTTCAGATCTCATGGGAATACAATCACCGGTTTCCCCTCGGATATGGTCGCTTGGATTTGCAACGATTCGGTGATTGGCGTCCAGGTCTCAGCTCGCAGAGAGGGCGAGCCAGGGGGTGGAGTCCATTTTGTGAGGTGTGGACTGAGGATGAGAGTTCGTTAGGCCAGCCCCGTTAAGGTTTCCTGTGTTCGAGCCGAAGGCGTCGGTCTCCACCCCGAGTCGCTGGAGAATGGGTTTATTGAAGGGCTGAGACTTGGCGAGAAACGCCGTCTTGCAACCAACTACGGCGAAGGAATGATTGCGAAGGGCTAAGCGATTCTGCTACAAATACTTCCATGGCGACCGCAGCCGGAGTAAATGCGAGTATGACCAGTCCATCCTTAAGAGCCACCAAGTGAACATGAAAACCATCCTCACGACGATTTTCGGTGTCGTGTTAGGCACGCTCGTTTCAAAGGCGCAAGATCAAAGAGCGTCAGGAATAGCAGCGAGTGAGTTCGTCCAAGCTAACTGCATCGACTGTCACAATGACCAGAAGCAGAAAGGTAAGATCAATCTCGTACCCTTTCTCCAAGAAAAGGGAGCGGTCGATCAAGCGCTGTTGATCTCCGTCTATGACCAACTCAGCCTCGGCGAGATGCCTCCAGAAGAGGAAGACCAGCCAACAAAGGACGAACGCTTGCAAATGCTTGGGTTCTTGACCGAGGCGCTTCACGCGGGTGGCGCGTCTATCATCGATAAAACAGCGCTCCCTGGCTATGGTAATTACGTGGATCACGAGGCGCTCTTTGAGAAGAAACTTCCCGCCATGCCGCCGGCGGCTTCGCCACGAATCTGGCGATACAGCCCGGAGAGTTTCTCCGAACGGGTCAATCGCATTGCCGGTCACGGGGTGGTCAAGTTTGTCCCAGTCGCCACCTTTCCCGTGCCGCAGAAAGGCCTCAAGCATCCCGCCTTCCCTTACAAAGGCCCTGCCCACGCCGTCAAAGACTATGCGAACATCCATGATTTCGGCCTCACGGAAACGGAGCTTTTAATAGGCCTGGCAGAAGAACTAGCGACGGCTCAATTCACTTCAGGCTCTCTCCGGGATTACCGAAATTTGCCGCCAGGTGACACGGAATGGAGTCATCTCCTCGATGAGCAGTTCGAGAAACTCTACAGCAGAACACCCACGGACACGGAAAAGCAATCGTTGCTGGCGCTTCAGAAGACTGTCGCCGCCGAATCTGACATTGAGTCCGCCAACCAGACGATGATCTCGGCGACCTACCTGCGACCGGAATCGCTCTTCCGCTTCGAGATCGGAGGAGCCGCTTCTGAGCCCGATGCGCGTTCGCCTCTCTCACCGTTAGAGCTTGCCTATGCCATCGGATTTGCGCTCAACCGCACGGGGCCCGGGCCGGAGATGGTCCATGCATTCGAAGGCTATCCGAACAAAGACAAGTCAGCGCTCAAGGCCTTGATTCGTCCCTACCTGGGAAGCCAGGAAGCGCATCAACGCCTGCTGCGATTCATGGACGAGTACTTCGAGTATGGTCATGCGGCCTCCGTCTTTAAGGACAAGCATCATCGGCGTTACCGGCCGGGCTGGATGATCGAAGACGTGGAGAGATTCGTATCCAGAATCATCGAACGCGATCAGGATGTTCTGAAAGAGCTACTCACCTCGAGCGAATTGAATGCTCGTGGCGCCTTCAACAGCAAGCTCGCTCCGAAATGGCATCAGGATGAAACCAATGGTCATCTCTTCTATCATGACTGCTACAACCTAGAGAAAGAAGATCTGGGGAAAGACGCTGAGTGGCGCGACTATGGAAACGAACGCGCCGGTGTCCTCACCCACCCGGCCTGGCTGATTGCCTTCTCCGACAACACCAAGAATCACGCCATCCAGCGTGGTCGCTGGATTCGGACCAAACTTCTGGGTGGCGTCATCCCTGACATTCCGGTCGAAGTGGACGCAAGATTCCCGGAAGACCCCACCCTAACACTCCGTGAGAAGATGAAAGTGGTTCGTCAACAAGAATGCTGGAAATGTCACGGACGCATGGACCCTCTCGGCCTGCCATTTGAGCAATTCGACTTGTTTGGCAAGCGTCGCACGACTGAGCTGGACCGACCGGTTGACACCACCGGCGAGTTGGATGGCGAGCCGATCAAAGATCCTATCGAGATGCTCCATCGCCTCGCCGAATCGAAACTCGTAAACCAAGTCTTCCTGCGACACGTCTTCCGCTTCTTCTGCGGCCGCAATGAAACACTGGGTGATGCCCAAACGCTACGGAACATGGAAAGTGCCTATCACCAACACCAAGGCAGCCTCAAAGAGAGCCTGTTAGAACTTCTGGTTTCTGACTCCTTTATCCAGCGCCGAAACGCACGACCGACCGAATGAATTCAAAATCATGAATAAGAATGCCCCTCATCTTTACAGCCGCCAGGAATTCCTGCGCGGCCTAAGCCTGTCCGCTGCCGGATCCGTACTGCTCAATCCGCTCGTTGGTAAACTCGCTGCAGAGGTCGAGGGGCGCCCGCAGCCGACCCGATTTCTCTTCGTCATGGAAGGCAACGGGTGCCCGCCGAACCAAGTCCATCCGACCAACCTGAAGCTCACACCCAGAGGCAAGCGCACGCAGACGGTCGAGGAGACCTTCGAAGCCGAGCATCTCCCCAGGGTGTTGCAGCCTGTTAAGAATTATGTGAATCGAATGCTCATCTTGCAGGGGATTTCCGGGCGCATTTGCGGCGGTGGTCACTCCACTTACTTCGGAGCCCTCGGCTGTTTCAACACCCGCGAGGGCAAGCACGTGCTCGGCCCGACGATCGACTACGAACTCGGCCGTTCTAGCCCCACGCTCTTCAAGAACATCTCTCTGGGGATCTCACAAAGAGCAAATTTGGACATCGTCTTCAACAGTTCAGCGGCAGGCGCTAACAGTCCCATCGCGACCATTTGTAATCCGCAGACCGCTTACAAACGCATGTTTGCCCCCATCGGAGATCAGAAGAATCTGGCAGTCAAAACGCATTTGTTAGACTATGTGAAAGACGATATCCGATCCGTGCAAAGACGGTTGGGATCGATTGAGAAGGAGAAGCTGGATCGCTACCTCTCCGCCTACGAAGAAATTGGCCATCGCCATGCCGCCATCGCTGCCCTGGACCCCGAAGTGAAAAGTCGCGTGACTCCGATCACCGACAACTACGGCTCTAGCAATCCGGTGGATCGCCTGGACTGTCATTTCGAAATGGCCACCTCCGCGCTGGTTGCCGGTCTTACCAATGTCGCGACGATCGCGTCAGGAGTGGGACATCAGGATTTCTCCATCGTTTTTGACAAGCTCGGCGTGGGCCTGGAGAAACACGCTATCGGTCATGCCCTCTACAATAGTGAACCGATCGCGATCGAAGCTTCGGAAAAGATTCGCACCTTCCACTTTGATCTAATCGCACGCACGCTGAAGAAACTGGATAGCATTCCCGAGGGTGATGGCACGATGTTAGACAACACCCTAATCGTCTATCTCAGCGATGCCGCCAATGAACACCACACCAAGTGCGACGAGTGGCCCTACGTGATTCTAGGTGGTCATCCTCGATTGAAGCTGGGTGGGCGCTGCCTGACCTACGCTGACTTCAACAACAAAGGCCACCGCACGGTCAACACCATCCACAATACCTTCCTCCATGCCAGCGGGCGTCCCGAAAACAACTTTGGGTTTACGATCCCCGGGCTAGACCATGGCGTGCAGGAAGGCCCTCTCAGCGAAGTCTTCGTATGACCCGTTCTAACATTGTCAGCGCGCTCTTTCTCATTGCCCTCTTCTCGCTCCAGGCCGAGGAAAAACCGTTGGTCGTGCGCAGCGGAATCGACGGCAAGGCATTCTCGGAGGTCGGCAGGCTCTACGTGGATGATGACAAGCTGATCCATTTCCGATCAGATCAAGGCCTGTATTACTTCTCACACATGTACTACATCTGGGACACTCTGGCCACGGCTGGCATGGTCGCAGACGGCAAGATCCTCTATGACAAACCGATTCGCATCACTGGCAACTATTCCAAGGCCGCGTACGTCTACAATTTCTTGGAGGAACCCGCCATGCGGGGCAGTCAGATCATGTGGATTGACCGCATCGAGAAACTCGACAACCAGGCCGCGAAGGAGAACGCCTTGTTTCATGGCGACAGTCTCAAAGGCTGGTCAGCGTCGTCCCCAGCTTGGGTGATCAAGGAGGGTGTGATCTCCTGTTCAGCATCTTCAGAAACGTTGCTCAGTGAGCCGAGCTACAGGGATTTCGAACTCTCCTTTGAATATCGTTCCACTTGGGGAATCTCTGCCAGTCTCTTGCTTCGAGCCACTGAGAAGGGAGACGGCATTGCCGTGAGTCTGGATCACCTGGACAAAGGCATCATCGGTTTTCCGAGATCCGCCGCCGGATCCTCCAAGCCCTTCATGCTATTCGAAACCCGCGAGACGCGTGGCGTTGGCAAAGACAGGCACCACCACATTCAATACGATGGGCGTTTGAATGCTGATCATGCCCCTGCCAGCGACCACTTGCTCGAACACTGTCGAATCGACGAATTTCTCAGGGAATGGGACGGTGCCTTCTGGAACATCGTTAAGATCCGCTGTGTCGGTGCCGAGCCAGAAATCACTGTTTGGATCAATGGCTTCCTTATCAGCCGATTCCAGGCCATCGGCGCCATCGCGAAGTCCAAGGTGCATCCGTCAGGACGCCTTGGGTTTGCCATCCATGCGGCGCCGTCGGAAGATGCGGTGTTTGAGCTACGTGAGCTTCGTATCGACGCGGTAACGAGCGAGAGTGAATAGCGAGGTTTTGCCGGTCCCCAGAACCAGTGCTGATAGCCCGCATTTGCTGCGAGTGGTGGCAGAGGGGACTTCCATCCGTGTTTTCGTCGATGATATGGAGACGCCAAAGATTGAATTTGGGGCCACGGACTTTTCAAGCGGTGCGATTGGAGTGCGGCGTTCCTCCGGTGATTCCGGGAAGAATGCCTCGGCGTTCACGGGCATTCACGCGAAGTCACTCTGAGTAAGAGGCTGGTTTGTTAGGAGCTCTTTGGGGTGCTCCGAATCTCGGTCCCGATGCCGGACTGGGTGAAAATTTCCAGGAGGAGGGTATGGGGAACGCGGCCGTCGATGAAGTGGACTTTTTCGACGCCGCTTTCGAGGGCCTCAAGGGCGGACTCGATCTTGGGAATCATGCCGCCGGAAATGGTGCCGTCGGCGATGAGTTCGCGGGCTTGCACGCCGGTAACGGATTCAATCAGGGTCGTTTGGTCCTTGGGGTCACTGAGGAGCCCGGGAACGTCGGAAAGGTAGACGAGCTTGGCGGGCTTGAGAGCGCAGGCCAAGGCCGCTGCGGCGATGTCGGCGTTGATATTGTGGGTTTCGCCGCTGTCTTCGTGTCGACCGAGGGGCGAAATAACGGGGACGATTCCGGTGCTGAGAGCGGAGAGAACATCTTGACAATGGCAGTGGGTGACCTGGCCGACGCGGCCGATATCGACGGGGTGTCCGTTGTCATCTTTGCCCAAGAGTTGCTTGGCCGAGAAGACCGAGGTGCCGTGAATAGAAGTGGCCTTGCCTCCGAACTCGTTGATGGTTTCGACGAGCCCCTGATTGATTTCTCCGTGCAAGGTGCTGTCGACAATCTTGATGGCTTCGGGTGTGGTGACGCGGAGTCCGCCGATGAATTTCGCTGCAAGGCCGGCCTTTTCCATGG
The DNA here is from genome assembly GCA_963925135.1 of uncultured Verrucomicrobiales bacterium. Classification (GTDB taxonomy): domain Bacteria; phylum Verrucomicrobiota; class Verrucomicrobiia; order Verrucomicrobiales; family Akkermansiaceae; genus SW10. Next base: position 52,038 of record CAWUTG010000010.1, read on the forward strand.
CGGCTGAGATTGCTTTGCCCCCTCCATGAACCACGACGGGTTTGATGCCTGCGAGTTCCAGGAAGACAATATCGCGCATGACGTCGCGCACGAGTTCGGGATGGTCCATGGCAGAGCCTCCCATCTTGATGAGAAAGGTCTTTCCACGAAAGCGTTGGAGGTAAGGGAGGGCCTTGATGAGCACGGAGGCTTTCTGGGCGGCGTTCGTCATGAGCGGACCATAATCAATGCACTGGGCCTTGACCATCGGGAATGCGGGCTTATGAAAAGCTTGATGAAACGCGTGGTCCGGCCGGAGTTGTTAGATTCCCTGCCTGGGGATGATCCGGAAGCATTGCGGAGTCGTCGGGATCTGCGTGTGATCAATTTTTTGATGGGGAACGAGCGTTGGATTCTCAAGAAGGTTGAGGGAGGGACGATGATAGAATTGGGAGCCGGGAGCGGGGAGTTAACCCGGCAGTTGGCCGCCTTTGGAAGAGTGACGGGGTTGGATTTACAGGAGAAGCCGGAGGGGCTTCAGTGCGATTGGAAGGCGGGAGATCTTTTTGAGACTTTTTCGGAGACTGATGGGGAGGTGGTGGTCGCGAATTTAATTCTGCATCATTTTGAAGATGAACAACTCGAGGAGCTTGGGTTGTTGATTCGTTCCCGGCGGCGTTTCGTGGCGGTCGAGCCCTGGAGGTCCCGTCTTTCCCTGGTCGAAGGGGCCATGCTTTGGCCCCTGATTAACAGAGTGACCAAGCACGATATGATGGTCAGCATCCGAGCCGGTTTTCAAAAGGGGGAGCTTCCCGAGCTCTTGAAATTGGGGAGGGATTGGGAGTGGCGTGAAGAGGTGTCATTGCTAGGTGGGCTGCGTGTGGTAGCTTGGCGGCGATGAAGAGGATTACCATTGCGGGTGGAGGCTTGGCGGGACTCTCGCTGGGCATCGCGCTTTCGAGGCGGGGAGTGCCGGTCTTGATCCGTGAGGCGGGGAGCTATCCGCGTCACCGGGTTTGCGGGGAATTTGTCAACGGGGTGACCCATGACACGCTGGTGAATCTCGGGATTGATTCTTTGTTTGAGGATGCCTTGAGACATGGATCGACGCGCTGGTGGATGGGATCGACGCGGATTTTAGAAGCACGGCTGCCGAGGCCGGCTCTGGGAATGTCACGATGGCTGATGGATGAACGTTTGCGGATCGAGTTTGAGAATTCGGGGGGGGAGTTGAGCACAAATGACCGGGTCCGGCGTGAGCCTGCGGACGGCTTGGTTTGGACGGCAGGGCGCCGGCTCGATAAGGAGAGTTCTTTACTCGGATTGAAAGCGCACTTCGAAGGGTTGGAGCTGAATGGTTACCTCGAGATGCATATCGGAGACGGGAGTTACATTGGGCTGACTCCGATCAAGGCAGATGGTTCGCGGGTGAATGTTTGCGGGCTTTTTCAAAAGTATGATCACGCGAAAGGTGGCAATCCGATTGTGGAAGCACTCCGGAAGAGCGGGCTTGAGGATCTTGCGGAGAGGCTTGAGAGAGCGACGATGGATCCAAAGTCTTTGACCGGCATCAGCGGAATTGAATTGGGAAGCCAACAAGTGGATGAGGGTCTGTGCACTCTTGGAGATGCCGAGCGGATGATTCCTCCTTTTACCGGGAACGGAATGTCGATGGCGTTTGAATCGGCTGAGTGCGCTCTTGATCCTTTGGTGGAATATGCCAAGGGGAAACTGGGGTGGAGGCAGACTTGTGATGCGATCACCGAGGCTCTTGATGGGCGATTTCGGGCGAGGGTGAGGCTGGCCCTTTGGCTTCATCGATGCCTCGTGAATGATGCCGGGCGTGCCACTCTCTCGGCAGCGGCCCGGGCAGGGGTCTTGCCTTTTCGCTGGCTGCATGGCCGGCTGTCTTAGCCGGGTCTATTCACCGGTGAGGAGGTAGTAGTGGTAGAGATAGAATTCCTTGAGAAGAAACTTGGCTCTGGCTCCGGTTGATTCAAAACGGGAGGACGGTGTGCCGGAAGGGAAGACCGCGATGTTGAGATCTGAAGCCATGCGTCTGGCCCGTTTGAGGTGCCATGGATCACTCACTAAGAGCGCTGTTTTCCAGCCTTCTGCATCCATGATTTCCTTCGCTTCTTTGAGGTTTGCAACCGTGCTGACTGATTCGTCCTCGACCCGGATTTTACTGCGGGGGACCCCTTGCTCGACACAATATTGCAATCCCACTTCGGACTCTGCAAAATCGGCACCCTTGCCCTTACCGCCCGTTAAAAGAAGGGACTTGGTGTGTTCGCTTTTGAAGAGGTCGATGGCATGGTTGAGGCGCTCTCTGAGAACCGGGGAGGGTTTGTCATGCCAGGCTGCCGCGCCCAAAACGATCGCGCAATCAGCGGAACGATCGCGATCCAAATATCCTACCCGATGGATATCCCAAAGCTGGCCGCCAGTGTAGGCAGCCAGCATGAGGAGAAAAATGAGGATGATACGTCGTCGTCGCATGGCGTCGTCGGGGTTCGTCATGAAGTTAGCCCATGAATCTCAAAGGTGAAGGGCAATTCCTTTAACATTTTTGATACTTTAGAAATGTCTCACCATTCCCGCCAGGAATACTCTCGATGAGGCGGTAGTGGCGTGATGCAGGAAGGAATTTACCGGGGATGCCCGTGATGCCAGGTGCTTTGTTTCCGCCGAAGAGGGTATGAGGAGCCCACGTGAGATTGATTTCGTCGACGACATCAAGTTCGAATAGCTTGTGAGCGAGTTCGCCGCCGCCTTCGCAGAGGAGGACGCGGATCTCCGGTCTCTTGCGTAGGTTTTCCAACCACTCCGCAAGTGACATCCGGTGGATGGTGGCAGGGAGGTCGGGAAGTTGGGACTCCTTACTGGTGATGACGTGGCGTGGTCCTCCGTCCGAATTGAATAGCTTGTGATCGGGATCAAGTTTTCCGCTTTCGGAAATGACACAACGCCAAGGGTTTTTACCCGGAGTGGTGAGGGACATCTGATCGGCTTCAAGGGTTCCGAGTCCGACGAGAATGGCATCGGCTTGACTGCGGATTTCGTGAAGTCGTTCGAGGTCTTTCTTGGAGGTGAAATGGGCGGGTGACCTCGAGGTTGTTGAAATCTTTCCGTCGGCGGTGAGGGCGAAGTTGAGGATGATTTTCAAGGAACCCGGAATGAAAGGGCTCATGACTTTGAGTGCTTCCCAACATGAGCGAACATTGTGAACGCGAAAAATGTGGGCGCCTGCCATCAAGCCGTGGGTGAGCAAGGCGATGGTACCGGGGTCGCGCTTGTTGGGGTCGGGGATACCGAGGACATCTCCGATGACGGTCTTTCGAGAGATGGGAAGGAGGACCGGGCACCCGAATTCGATGATACGATGGAGTTCCTTAAGAAGGAGGATGTTGTCATCCTTCTGCTTCGCAAAATCGAGACCTGGATCGAGAATGATTTGTTGTTTTGGTAGGCCGGCAGCTTTGGCGATGTTGATTTTTTCTTCAAAAAATGAAGTCATGGAGCCCATAAGGTCGGGCCATTGCTGATGGGTGTGGGCGACCTTGGGTTCGCCGACGGAATGCATGATGAGCAAGGTAACGCCGTGCTTGGCGCAGAGGCGGGCGTTGCGATCATCGGGGAGGGCTGACATGTCGTTGAGGATGTCAATTTGCTCGCAAATCACCTGTTCCACGACTTCGGGTCGCCAGGTGTTGATGGACAAAAGAGGGGGCGAAAGTTGCTCCGAATCGGCGGTCTTCTTTTGAAGCTCAGGCCAACCTGTTAAAAAGGAGCGCAGTCGGCTGACTTCTTCTTCAACAGAAATTGCTTCGCGGTTGGTGCGGGCGGATTCGGCTCCGATGTCAATGATGTCGGCTCCGTCGGCGATGAGGGCACGGGCCTTTTCGAGAGCTTCGCTGGCATCAAGAGTTCCGTCACCGGAGAATGAATCGTCATTGATATTGACGATCCCCATGAGGAGTGGGCGCCGCGGAAAATAGATGTCCCGGCCGGGAGTGCGAAGGATCATGGTGCGGTGAGCGATTGTCCGTTGTCCTTCGGCGTTAACTGCGTAAGAAAAGGCGCCGCGGTGGTGGCCCAGGCTTCGGCAGTTTGATAGCTTTCGGCGTCATCTCCCATACACTTTCGAAGCATGTCGGTGGCGATAATACCCGGATTAAGAGCGACTGCGCCGATGCCTTCCGGAAGTTCTTCAGCCAAGGATTTTGTGAGTCCTTCGATGGCCCATTTACTGGCGCAGTAGGGGGCGACTTCCGGCGAGGTGGAGCGGCCCCAGCCTGAGGATAGGTTGACGATCATGCCCTTGGAGGCAGCAAGCATGGAAGGGATGGCATGGCGCAGGATGTTGGCAACGCCATTGATGTTGACCGAGGTGAGTTCATCAAATTCATCAGCGGGGATTTCCCACAAAGGCATGGGGTCGTTGATGATGGCGGCGTTGTTGATCAGGAGGTCCGGGGTGCCGGTCGCGAGGAGAGCCTCACCGCAAAACCCGCCTGCGCTTTCGTCGGACGAAACATCAGCAGCGAGGAAGAAGCTCTTTGGAAATTCGTCGCGGAGATGTTGCAGGGCGATTTCGTTTCGCCCGCAGCCTACGACGGTGTGCCCGGCCTTGACAAATTCAGGAACAAGCGCGCGGCCAAGTCCCGAGGTGCATCCCGTGAGCCAAATGATCATAGCCGGAGTCTAGCGGTGTCGCCTTGTGAACACAATGGCGGATGAAAAGATCGGTTGCTGTTAGAAAAGAAGGTCGCGCGGACCTTGCGGGGTTTCCTTGACCTCCGGAGCACTATCACTGGCGAAGGGCGGCAAGGGAGTGACGAGGGGCGCGGGGAGGGGGAACTGACGCTCAAAAATTCCGGGCGCGGTTTCGTTGGCAGTCGCGTAAGCGTCTTTGACCATCTCGAGCTTGGCATCGAGATTGTCGATGTAGTGCAGCGCGTGGGCTTCAGGAGTGCGCGGAAGGGTAGGCGAGCCGAAGTCGTATTGCCCGTGGTGGGAAGCAATGAGATGAAGGAGGTGGAGGCGCACGTCTTCGCTGGCGGGTTCGATTTCGCGCCACTTTTCGAGCGGTAGGTCGCGCCAGAGCTTGTTGACAAGCTCCAGGCCCAGCGGGATGTGGCCGAGCATTTCTCCGTGCATGAGGTGAAGTTGGTTGAAGCCGGATTCAGGATACGTGTTTTCCCAAAGCTTCCCGCAATCGTGGAAGAGAACTCCCGCGATCATGAGGTCGCGATTCAGGTAGGGATACACGCCGCAAATGGCATCGGCGGAGCGCATCATTTGGGCGACGTGTTCTACGAGGCCTCCGCGTCGGGCATGATGATTCCGGCGGGCGGCGGCGGTGCGGCGGAAGCGATCTTCGAACTGGTCGACGAAGTCATCGCAGATGGCTTTGAGTCGTGGATCAGCGAGTTGGGAAAGGAGGTCTGAGATATCCTCCCAGTCGGTATTTTGTTTCGCCCGGATTTCAGGGTCGCCCGAGAGGAAGTCCCGCTTTTCTTCTTCGGTGAGTTTGCGGAATTTCCAGGCTTTGCCATCAATGCCGTATTGGTTTTGCGTCCAGTCGCCTGAGAAGTGCAGGAGGGTTTCCCGGGGGACTTCGGTGGCAATATTCCACTGGGGATGATTGTTCCAGATCTTCAGGGTAATGTTCCCGGTGGAGTCGGCGACGGTCCACTCAAGATAGGGTTTGCCCCCCTTCGTTTCCTTCTGCTTAACGTTCTGGATTTGACCACCGAAACCTGCCTCAAGTGGCGTTTCGTTGGTAGTGGAGAGGAGTTCGCTGATGGACATAATTCAACAGAGTCGAATCATGTCTTTCATCGATTGGAACCAAAGGAAAAAAAGCCCTTTCGTAGAATAGCGGAAGCTTCCGTCTCCGGTGAGGGTGATGAGTCCACAATCGACGTTGTGGTCGATTTGCTGCCGCATTTCACGTTCCACCTTGGGGATCAAGGCGTCCGGATCAGGCATCAAGAGCTCGTTGGGGTCGAGGTTGAGCTTGGCCAAGTGTCGCTGGTGATCCTGAAGGATGAGGTTGAAGCGGTTTTTTTCGCAAGGGAGGTGGCTCCAATGGTTGCCCGGGGCGGACTTGAGCGTGGGGGAGAAGGGGTAGTTGGTGGTGTGAATAGCGCGACCGTCGGCGGTGGTGGAGCTCAAGGTGACAAAAGCAAAGGCAATTTGTTCATGCTCGCAGAGGCAGACGGCGGCGACGGCCTTGGCTTCCGGGTGCCAAAAAAAGTGAAAATATTGCTGCATGCCGGTCCAATCCCATCCGCCGTCAATGACGTGATCAAAGTCGGCTGCCTCAATCTCGCTGATCAGACGGGCCGCGTTGGGAAAGTGATCCTCCGATGGGGCGTTCACCAGCTGGAGGCGATTACTGAGAGGAAAGCGCAGTCGCCGAATCCGGGTGATGAGATCGATCCACGGGAGAAGGAACCAGAGCCCCACCCCGATGACGCCTGCACAAACGCTCGCACAGAGGAAATAGAAGGTCAAAAACGAGGCGACGAGGAAAGTGAGGGCTCCGATTTTCCTCAACATAATGGTCCTGCACGACCGGAGGGCCACTCCGACGATGATACAGGCAAGGATAATAAGGAATTCGGGCATAGCGATTTAGATCTTTCAGCGTGAAGCCAACTCTTCCCCAGTTTCGTGAGATTGCTAGTGGATTTCGTGCCTTCTCTTGCGAAAACGGTAATTTTTTATAATGTCGGGCAATGGCAATTGAACCTTTTGAGGAAATTTGGCCGGAGATTCCGGAATCGGCCTTTATCGCGGCGAGTGCCGATGTGATCGGCCGGGTGACGCTCGGCGAGGAATCCAGTGTCTGGTATAATGCGACCCTTCGCGGCGATATTAACGAGATCACGATCGGGCCGAGGAGTAATGTGCAGGATAATGCCGTCATTCATTTGGCCGATGACTACGGCTGCCATGTGGGTGAGCTGGTGACGGTGGGGCATAGTGCGATTCTGCATGCCTGCACTGTCAAGGACGAGGTGTTGATCGGGATGGGTTCCTGTGTCTTGGATGGCGCGGTGATTGGCGAGCGATCAATCATCGGCGCGAATGCTCTTGTGACGGGCGGGATGATCATTCCTCCGGGCTCTCTGGTGCTGGGAAGTCCGGCGAAGGTCGTGAAGACTCTCGATTTGAAGGACCAGCAGGCCATTAAGAGTTGGGCGGAGAAATACGTCCGCAATTCCAAGAAGTTTATGGGACGCTCGATGAACCGCTGAGATCAATTACTTTTTGTTGCCATGATCACGCGACAATCTGGGAGGCCAGAGTGGTCGAAAAGTGAGCGTGTGCGACTTTCCCTTGGGGAAATAAAGATTATGAAAATCGTCATCCTATTACTGCCGTTGTTAGCGGGTTGGCTCGGAGCTTCTGAAGTCCCGCCCCGGACGGTAGAGTATGCCAGGGTTGACGGAGTGAGCCTCAAGTTGGACCTGCATTCACCTGACGATCTTTTGACCACAAAACCACTGATCGTGTGGGTCCATGGAGGGGCTTGGCGGGCGGGGAACCGGGAATCTCTGCCCATCAAGAAGCTGGTCGGAATGGGCTTTGTGATCGCCAGTGTGGATTGCCGGTTAACGACCGTTGCTCCCTATCCCGCAAATGTTCACGACATCAAGGCGGCGATTCGTTTTCTAAGGGCTCATGCCAAAGGGTTCCGAATTAACGGGAAGCAAATAACAATCGAAGGATCTCCTTGCCGCTTGTTTGGATGCAAAGATCCACGGTGAATTGATCACGGTAAAAGGTGGCCAGCACGGTGGTCGGGCGTTTTACGAGGAGGCGATGTTGAAGAAGGTTGCCGGATTTCTTGCGAGCGGAGACTAATCGCCGGGAAGGGCCTCCGGGATGTCGTCGACCGGCACGGCTCTCGGGATGTTTTCTTCAACCGGGCGGACCAAGACGGCGCGACCGGGGGCGATGGACCCGTTTACATATCCGGGAAGCCGGTCGGCAGCCTTCATGATATCGGCCCAGATGGGCAGGGCGAGGCTGGATCCGGATCCATTCTTAATAATGACGTCGCCCTGGTCCATTCCGACCCATACGGCACAGGTCAGGGCTGAGGTGTAGCCCGCAAACCAGGCGTCGTTGGGGCCGTTTGAGGTGCCGGTTTTACCGCCGGAAGGTCTGTTGAAGCCATAGGTAGAGCGCACAGCATGACCAGTGCCGCGTTGGTTGACCTCCTCGAGGATGCGGGAAACTTCCCAGGCGGGACCGGCCTCGGTGGCGCGGTAGGGGATGGGGCCGTTTTCGAAGAGAATATTGCCGTCTCTATCCTTGATGGACTGAATGTAATAGGGGCGGTAGCGGGTTCCGCCGTTGGGGAAAATGGTGTAGGCGCTCGCGACAGCTTCGGGAGTTGCGTCCCAGGAGCCGAGGAAGGAAGAGGGGACGCGCTCGATCTTATCGATATCGAATCCCGCAGAACGGGCGACCGAGAAGACCCGATCGAATCCGGCGACGCTTGCGACACGAACCGAGGAGGTATTTCGGGAGTCGATGAGTGCTCTGGAGACCGGAATCTCGGCGTAGTATTTGCCATCAGAATTGAGTGGTGACCAATCACCGGTCACGCCGGGAATTTCACCGGGGCGGATGGGGGCGTCGCTCACGGTATCGTAAGGTTTGATGCCCTTGTCGAAGGCCGCGAGAAACATGAAGGGCTTGAAGATGGAGCCAACCGGGCGGGAAGCTTGGAGCGCGCGGTTAAATTGGGACTCCGTGGCATTTCGGCCTCCCACGACGGCAAGGACTGCACCGGTGTTGTTGTCGATGACGACGGCCGCTCCCTGGATGTAGGAAGGAGCCCCTTTCCGGTCCCACGCGACCCGCTTCTGGTGGGGGAAGCCCGGGGTTCGTTCGACTTGGGCGAGCCGTGTTTCGACCGATTTTTCGGCGATTTCCTGGATGTTGGGATCGAGGGTGGTCTGGATAATGAGGCCCCCATCGCGGATGTTTTCTTCTTCAAGGATGCGGTCGAGATCGCGGCGGATGGCATCGAGGGCGTAGCTTCCAGCGAGGAGATTTTTATTGGCGGTGGCGATATTGAGAGGAGTGGCGCGGGCTTTCTCGGCTTCATGGGCAGTGATGAAGCCGTTCTCGAGCATTTTGGTGACTACCCAATCCCGCTGGAGGGTGGCACTTTCGAGGTCCTTGAAAGGGTTGAAGCGATTCGGGGCCCGAATGATGCCGGCAAGAAGGGCTGAGTCGGAAAGGGTCAGCTCTTTCGCGGGTTTATCAAGATAGGTCTTCGAGGCCACCTCGATGCCCCGGATGGAACCTCCCCAGAAGATGCGGTTCATGTAGTGTTGCAGGATTTCGTTTTTCTCGAACTTGGACTCGATGCGAACGGCGATGAAGGTTTCGAGAACCTTGCGGTGAATGCCGCGAATTAGGTCTTCGCCGGGTTTCTTGAGGACGTAGCTACTCCGGGCGAGCTGCATGCTAATGGTGCCTCCTCCTTCGAGCTTGCCCCGGGTGACGGCGCGATAGGCGACCCGGCCAAATGATCGAAAATCGACGGCGCCGTGATTGCGGAAGCGGGCGTCTTCCTGGGCGATGAGGGCGTTGACGAAGAAGGGTGACACTTCATCGTAATCGACGATGAGGCGGTTTTTCCCATGGAGGTAGCCAACTTCACGTCCCTGGGTATTCTTCAAAATATTGCCGTTGCGATCGAGAATCTCGGTCCGGGCGGGCATGATTTCGACGTCCTTGAGATCGTAAGTGCAGGCTAGCGCGAAGTAGATGACGGAAATGAAGAGTCCAAAGATGGCTCCCAGAACTCCCAATGAGAGTCCGGCACGGGCTGGCCACTTGACCCAGCCCGGGAGTCCCTTGGTGAGCCAGTTGACGATGGAGAAGGGCAGAAGAAAAAAGGACCTCGCGAGGAAAGGGG